>NZ_CAUEQY010000005.1 GCF_959020145.1 uncultured Bifidobacterium sp.
TCATCGTCCCATGGACGGGCACGACCCTAAGTGCGCAAACCTTCGGGCACTACCTGCCATAGAGACGCATTGCTTGCGGTGTCACGTGGCTGTTGTTCTCATTTCATGGGAAATGAGGGTGAAAAATCAATGTTTCGAGAGGTGGCACCATGGACGCTGGCAAGAAAATCCTGCTGGACTTATTGACCGGTTCGCTTCGGTTCGTGGTTCCGGTGTATCAGCGCAGATACTCATGGGGCGAGACGCAGTGCCGGCAATTGTGGGCCGACATCGTAACGGCTGGCAGGAATCCTGACAGAACCCATTTCACCGGGTCGATCGTGTGGATGCAGGACGGCGGCATCGGCCCGGATGGTGTCAGCCGATGCCAGCTCATCGACGGCCAGCAGCGCCTCACCTCGGTGACCCTGCTGCTTATCGCACTGGCCGAATATGCTCGCGAACACCCTGAGAACCTGCGATTCTCCACAGACATGCTTATCGACCGTGGCTATATTGTCGACAAGTACGCAACCGGCGAAGGCCGCTACAAGTTGACGCTTTCCGGCGACGATAGGGAAGTGCTGCACAGCATGTGCGACCATGCGATCGCCCCAGATCGGCCGGACCATGCCAATATGGGTTCCCGGCTGGAAACGAACCTCGATCTGTTCCGTTCACTGGTCGCCGCAATCGATGATGCGAACGTGGTGTGGAACGGTCTGCAGCGTCTCGAAGTCGTGTCTGTCACCTTGGACCAAGATCGTGACGAACCGCAACTGGTATTCGAATCAATGAATTCCACCGGGCTTGATCTGGAGACTTCCGACCTGGTACGCAACTACATGCTCATGGGGTGCTCCATGGCCGAGCAGAAAACCTTATACGAAGACTATTGGCTGCCCATGGAACGTGTTCTCGGCAACCTCTCATTCGATGCATTCCTGCACGACTGGATGGTCGTTACATTGAAAAAGCCCGTGCTCAAAGGCCGCGTCATGTACGCGGAATTCAAACGTTTCGCGGCCGACAGTTCCTTGCTGCGCATGGAACGCACGCGTAATCTTCTGGCGAACATGCTGGAATACGCCAAATACTATGCCGCTATCAAAGGCGTTGCCGCCGCTGGCAGCGGCGATATGAACGTGGACCGCCGTCTCGAATCAATTCAAAAACTGGTCAGCACGGTTACGGACCCGTTGGTTATGGACATGTTCGCGGCATGGAAGCGTGATCGCGTAAGTTGTGATGGACTGCTGCGCATGCTTGCGGATCTTGAATCGTATCTGTTCCGCAGAATGATCTGCTCGGTATCCAGCAACGGATTGAACAAGCTCGTTCCGTCTCTGATTGCCAAACTTGAATCAGCCGAACACGATTTGGTCGAAACCTTCGCCGCGCTGCTGCTCACTGAAACCGCCAAAGCCACGCGCATGCCCACAGACGAACAATTCAGGCAGGCGCTGCTCGGCGAGGATTTGTACCGCCCGGCTCCGCGGTGCAAATATCTGCTTGGCGGATTGGAAAACCACAACCACCCCAAGGATCCGCGATCCTTCAGCGAATACACCGTCGAACACATCATGCCGCAGAACGCCATGGCACATGCCGAATGGCGCAATATGCTTGCCGACCCCGACCGATTCCCACTGCTGGTGAACAGTTTGGGCAATCTGACATTGACCGCATACAACTCGGAACTTTCTGACGGAACATTCGAACAAAAGAAAAACCGCGCAATCGGCGGATACGATAGCGAATACCTATCCATTTCCGCAGAACTGCACGATGCTTCGCAATGGAACGAACAGACAATCGCGCAGCGAGGCACCCGACTTGCCGATCTCGCATTGCAGGTGTGGGCACGCCCCACGGCGGGGAATGAGGTTATGCAGACTCTGCGCAATCGGAACGTGAACCAGGGAGAACGCGAACAGAATGCCGTTGATTTCGCTGATCTATGCAAGCGGGGCATTCTTGCAGCTGGAGCCGTACTGGAAAGCCGGTATGCCGGCATAACCGCCACGGCAACCGTAACCGAAGACCACCGCATCCGCCTGTCCAATGGCGAGATATTCGACAGCCCATCCGGCGCATTCCGCCGCGCCAGAATGCTTGAAACCGGCGAGAATAAGCAGATCAACGGTTGGATAGTGTGGAAAGTTGCGGACGGCAGAACCTTAGACGAACTGCGGCAAGTCAGCGGTAATATCTCGCTGCGGCGCAGCTTCTGGAACGGCCTATACGAATATGCCGCAACGCGACTCGACTTTGTCGACGTGTATGGCGATCCGTCCGGCCGCAAGACGAACAGCGACACGTGGACGAGTTTCGGCGTGGGCTTGGGCTTCTGTCACCCGAATGGGGCGTTGAATATTCGAGGCGGCTATATTGCGGTCGATCTGTGCTTCACCGACACGTTCCAGTACACGAAACTTTACGCTATGAGGGATTCCGTTGAACGGATACTGGCAAATCTGGGCGAGGTGATGTGGGACGAACCGGATGCCGACAAGAAGAACCGACACCTTTGGGTGCGCCGTGATGTGGATTTCTCCGGTGACATGACGGAAGCCTACCGGTGGATGACGGACGGGCTGCTCGCCATGCGCAATGTGTATGAGCTGCTCGGCTGATGTTTTGGCCGTTTCGACTGCTGTGCGTTCAATGCTTCATACAATGAACGTAGTCGTCCGAAAAGAGGCCGCCATGAAATATGGGATGAGAAAACCTAACTGGAACATCTACGACGCCGAAACGAACGACATGGCCACGAAAATCCACAACAACCAATGCATGGTGAACTGACGGAAACGATTGTAGCCGGCGCCGCCTAGCATGCAATACGGGAAACGACGCCGGCCGCAACGACCGGCCAAGACGGACGGAACACACGAAAAGGCGAATCAAACACAGCATGGGCAAGAACGGCACGCAACCAACAACGAAAAACGTCACACCAGCAGTCACACCATGGGGTAAGAACCGTGTGAAGAACACCGAAACCGGCAAGCACGTGCTTATCATGCCGGGCATTGGATACACCGTAGACCGACCGCTGCTGTACTGGGCAGCGCAGGCGCTTGCGGCCAATGGATGGTTCGTGGACCGGCTCGACCTGAAACTGACAGAAAGCGTCGAGTTTCCGGAAATGATCGCCTGCATGGAACGCGTGGTCGACGAATGGCGCAAGGCGGCGCTCGAACATGCTGCCGAATCGGGTGAGGAGCCGCATTTGCTGGTCGTCACCAAATCGCTCTCCACACTCTCATATCCGCATTCCGCAAAACTAGGATTGCGCGTGGTGCTGCTCACCCCGGTACTCAATCCGCCGCCATTCGACAAGCACAAGTCGGTCATTCCCGCGCCGCTGCCGGGAACTGCCGGCAGCCCGATGCCGCTAATCTGCGCAGGTGACGCCGACCCATACTACGATGATGCCAAAGCGCATCTGCTCACCGACCATGTGCGCACGTACGCTGGTGCCAACCATTCCATCGAAGTGCCGGACGATTGGCAGACGTCGCTCGACTACCTGAAACAGGTCACGCAAGCCATCGTCGACTACGCCGGCTGAAAAGAACGGGACGGAATATGCGCATCGTATTGCAGAAGGTCAGCGAAGGAACCGTCGACGTGGTCGACGAGACAAGCGGAGAAGTCGACACCACATTCGAACCACAGCATATAGGCATCGGCTATGTGCTGCTTGTCGGAGTGGAAGACACGGACGGAGCGAAACAAATCGACTGGCTCGCCCGCAAAATCGCCAACCTGCGCGTCTTCGAAGACGAGAACGGCAAAATGGACCGTTCCATCCACGACGTGAACGGCAGTGTGCTGTCCATCTCCCAATTCACGCTATACGCGGACGTGCGCAAAGGCAACCGCCCAAGCTTCGTGAAAGCCGGAGCGCCCGCGCACGCCGAACAAGCATGGCACGGATTCAACGACGCCCTGCGCGCGCAAGGACTCGAAGTAAAAGAAGGACGATTCGGCTCCCACATGCGCGTGCGGCTCGCCAACGACGGTCCGGTCACCATCATCCTTGACACCGACGAACTCGGCGTCTGACCCAGAACCCAACGTGAAACCCTATATCCGACGATTGCCATAGGGTAAAACGCATGGGAATATGGAACGACCGCAAACTGATCGTCAACTGCCTGCCGTTGACCGAATCCGAACGTGTGCAATTCATACGTGCCGCGAAAGACATACCACAGGAATTCGTCGGCGATTCGACCCAACGGGGAAGCATGAGCTGGACCGCCGCAGTACCGGAGGAACTCAAAGCCAAAGCCACCGCGGTCATCGGCAACATCGCGCCCGAGGAATGCGCGCAATGCCCCAAACTCGAATGGTTGCAAACCTGGAGTGCCGGCGTCGACAAATACCAGCGACCCGGCATCCTACAGCCCGGATCCATGCTCACCAATGCCACCGGAGCTTACGGGCAAAGCGTCTCCGAACACATGTTCGCCATGATGTGGGCCATCATGAAGAACCTGCACATCTACGCGGCAAGCAACCCGAACGCCATGTGGCAGGACGCGGGCCGCGCCATCAGCCCCAACGGAAAAACGGCGCTCGTCATCGGAACCGGCGACATCGGATCACACTTCGCACGACTCTGCAAAAACGTCGGAATGACAACCATCGGCATTCGCCGTAATCCCGCCGTCGAAGCGCCGGGCGTCGATCATATGGTCGGTTTCGATTCCCTCGACGACGTGCTGCAATACGCCGATGTGATCGCCATGAGCGTGCCATCCACTCCGGCAACGCGCCATCTGCTCAATGCGGAACGCATCAGCAAACTCAAAAACGACGCCATCATCATCAACGCGGGCCGCGGCAACGCCATTGAAAGCCAAGCGCTTGCCGACGCGCTCGCGGAAGGACGAATCCGTGGCGCCGCGCTCGACGTGACCGAACCGGAACCGCTGCCGGCCGACTCGCCGCTGTGGCGCGAGCCGAGATGCCTCATCACACCACATGTGGCGGGAGGCAACCATCTTGAGATCACCGAGCGCCGCATCATCGCCATCGCATTGGGCAATGTACGCTGCTACGCCAACGGTCAGTCGCTTGACAATCGCATGCCTCTTAAAGGCTGACAGCCACGCGTGCGGGGAGATCCGCATGATGGCAGTCGATGGCGGTCGGAAAGAAAGGAAAGGGTATGACGTTGAACAAATGGCGTCGTGCGACGGAATGGTTCATGACGGCATTGGCATTGGTGTTCCTGTTCGCGTATTCGTGGGAAGTGCTGGCGAGGACGCATATCCTGTTGTGTGAAATGGTGATCAACATCATCTGGATGGTGTTCATCGTCGACTACGTCGTTTCGATCCTGCTGGCGGAAGACAAGAAAACCTGGTTCAAAGACAATCTGCTGATGCTGGTGTCCATCGCATTGCCCGTCTTCAGGCCATTGAGACTGCTGCGTCTGGTGGCAGTGCTCAACGTGCTCAATCGTACCGGTGGCATGGCGGTGCGTGGGCGCATCACACTGTACACATGCTGCAGCGTGACACTACTGATGTATATCGGCGCCCTTGCCGAATTGGATGTGGAACGTGGGGTTCCAGGCGCTTCCATCACCGATTTCGGTGAAGCGATATGGTGGTCGTTCGTGACCGTCACCACTGTCGGCTATGGCGATTTGTCCCCGGTGACATGGCAGGGAAGATGCATCGCCATCGGACTGATGATAACCGGCGTTGCCCTGATTGGCATCGTCACCGCGACGCTGGCTTCATGGATCGTCGACCGTGTTCGTGACGAGACCGACAAGCGTGCGGATGAGGCGGAATCGGAAACGGAACAGTTGCGCCACAATGTGCGGGAACTGACGGACACCGTCAACCAGCTGCGCGATGATATCGCGCAGCTGCGCAGGTTATAGCGGTTCTCATGCCTGCACCGCGGAAATACGGAAAATGCTGAGATATAGGAAAAGCGCCAGATGAATAACCTGGCGCTTTTCCTATGCCTCAGCACCATACGTCTCGTAACCGGAAGGTGGAGACACTGTATTGGATTTATTCGCAGGCGACTCCGCCATGGTCGCGGTCCAGTTGTGAACGGTAGCCCGGCTGGCCCTGGTAGATAGGCGCGGCGCCAGCGGCTCGTGCCGCGGTGCAGTTCTGGTAGTAGACGTCCTGCTGTGGCGCTGGTTGGGGCGCGGGAGCCGGAGCAGGAGCGGGTTCGGGCGCAGGTGCTTGTGTCGTTTGTTGAGTCTGCTGGGCCTGCTCAGCTGACTGTTCGGTTTGCGTCTGTTCGGTCTGCTCGGACTCGGTGGTCTTCTCGGCTGTGGAATCCTTGACCCCCGTGTAGTCGGGCACGGTTTGCGTCGGGCAGGAGGACAGCACCTTGGCCATGGCTTCCTTTTCGGCCTGCGTGACCCACAGTGAGTATTTGTGCTTCACGCCGATCTGACGCGCCACGTATTCGCAACGGAACCCCTTGTTGGACGGCAGCCACGTGGCCGCATCGCCATCGGACTTCTTCTGGTTGGCACGCCCCTGCACGGCCAGCAGATTGTACGGATCGTTCGCCAATGCGGTGCGGCGCTCCTCGCTGAGCTTCTGCGCGCCCTTCTGCCACGCATCGCTCAACGCCACCACATGGTCGATCTGCACCGCGGTGGAAGTCTTCTTGCCCTTCTTGAACTTGATGTCCTTGCCAGTGTATGGATCATGCAGTTTTCCGGACTTCACCACGCAATTGTGCGTACGCCACTTGTGCCTCACGCCGGTCAGATCGCGGTTGAGGATATCATTGCGGGTGTCGCAGCCGTTGTGGTCCACGTCGGCCCACGCCTTGCCGAATTGAGTGCGCTTGTACCCGGTTTTCGGCGCGCGGCCCTTGACCTCCAACGAATCCAACACCTCCGTGGCGGACGTGCCGGCCCCGGTGCCATCCGTCGGCTCGTCCGCATACGCCGAACCGACCGGCAGTCCGATGGCCAGACTCGCAGCCAGCAATCCGGACAAAACGACCATCATCGAACCATGACGACGCATGATACGCTCCTCACCCTAAAAACCCCTCAAGTAGTACAAGAATATCCCCGGAACGAATTCGAATCGCTTATTTACGGCAGATTTTTCGGCATGCCGAAACCAGTATTTCGCATCCGTCAAGACGTATGGCAAGAATCGGCCGTATGACCAACAGCATCACAGCAATCAAACCGGAACGTCTCGCACAATACGCCAAAGACTTCAACGCCGACCGGGCCAACCTTGTGGCCGCCAACGCCGCGGTGTCCTCGGGCGTGCTCGAAGCCGCCACCGACTACAAAGGCCAGCGCGCGCTGCCACGCGACTTCTCCATCGAACTGAAACAGGGTTCCATCACCAACCAGCGACGATCCGGCCGCTGCTGGATGTTCGCATCCCTCAACACCCTGCGTTACGAGCTCATGCACCAGTGGGGACTCGACGATTTCGAATTCTCCGAAACCTACCTGTTCTTCTGGGATGCGATGGAAAAATCCAACACGTATCTCGAAAACGTGTTCGCCACGCTCGACGAGCCGACCGACAGCCGCCTGTTCCAGGAGATCAACTACGGGCCGGCCGATGACGGCGGTTGGTGGCAGATGTTCGCCGCCCTTGTAGACAAGTATGGTCTCGTGCCGAAGAGCGCCTACCCGGAATCCGCCAATTCCAAGGACTCCGACGCGTTCAAACAATACCTCAACAGCAGGCTGCGCCAGTTCGCCGCCGACCTGCGCGAACGTTACGCAGCCGGCGCCACGGTCGATGAACTGCGCGCGGTCAAGGACGACGACATGTCCACCGTGTACCGCATGTGCGCCATCTCGTTGGGCGAGCCGCCGGAGAAGTTCGACTTCCTGGCCCGCGTGAGCGACGATGACAAGAAGGACGATAAGAAAAGCGGCGAAGACGAGGCCGACAAGCCGAAAACCGGCAAGGACGAGCGCAGACAGATCCGCGAAACCGGCATCACGCCGATGGAATTCTACAAGAAGTACGTGCCGGTGGACGTTGACGATCTGGTGACGTTGTGCAACGTGCCGATGGCGTCCCGTCCGTTCAACAAGCGTTACCGCATCCGCTACACCGCCAATGTGGCCGAAGCGGGGGATATGGAATTCGTCAACGTGCCGCTCGACGTGTTCAAAAAGGCCGCGGTCGACCAGATTAGCGCCGGACACCCGATCTGGTTCGCCTGCGACTGCACCCAGTTCTCGCTGCGTGCGGCCGGCTATTTCGACTGCGACAGCGTGCGCGTGGACCAGCTGTTCGGCACCGATTTCGACTTCGACAAGGCGCACGGCCTCGAATACGGCGACAGTCCAAGCAACCATGCCATGACTCTCACCGGCGTGAACCTTGACGAGCAAGGCAAGCCGAACCGCTGGAAAGTGGAGAACAGCTGGGGCAAAGACAACGGCGAAGACGGCTACTACGTGGCCTCCGACAAGTGGTTCGACCGCTATGTGACCGAAATCATCATCCGCAAGGAATACCTCGACGACGCCACCCGAGCGCTGCTCGAAACCGAGCCGGTGGAACTCGACCCATGGCAGCCGCTGACCAAACGCTGCCGCTGACGCAACACGGGCGATAACATGCCGCGGTCCGGATCGGGCCGCGGCTTTTGCTGTTCCATCGCGCTGGTATGGTTGCATGAGAACAAACGTACGAACGATGGGGGTTCAGGTGGCGGACACTCTGGCATGGCTTTCCGACGAGCTGCGCAGCGAATGCAGCCAGCCGGTACTGCAGCGCGCCCGCGGCATCGCCAACCAATGGCGTTCCAAAATGGAGGACCTGCATTGCCTGAACGACACCGCATCCAACCGCATCACCCTGTATGCCACCATACGGGGCACCACCTCACCCTCCAGCCGTTACGAAGTGCAAGCCACGCTTGATTTCGCCGACGAGCTGTTCCTGGCACGCTACTGCTCCTGCCCGGCATTCAGCGGTTCGCAGCGCGGCTACGGTTCCTACCGGACCTTCGACTACCACAACAGTCCGAAATACCGCAGCTTCGACGATGACGACGACTACGATTACGTCGACGACTACGACGATTTCGGCTCCGGCAGCACGTACGGCCACGTCAACGATGATGACGACTCGGCTTCCTCCACCAGCCGCCGGTACACCGGCATGTGCAAGCACGTAGCCGCCATGCTGCTGCTGTTCCTGCAGCAGCCGGAACGATTCCGGGGATTCCACGCCGCAGCCGCAACACCCCGGGCCCTCGCCGACTACATGCGCTCCCTCGATGCGAAAAGCAACAACGCCGGCGAGAACGCCCAACTCGACGTGCTGAAACGAATCATCGACGCGAAAAGCCGATTGATCGAGGAACAACGTGGCGCCTCCGGACAGGGAGCCGCCAAACCGAAACGCAAATCAAGCGCGCCGGTCGACGTCAAACCGGGAAGCGTGTACCTCGAGCCCACGCTGATCAACGGCCATGACGCCCTGCGCCTGTCCCTGCGCATCGGATGCGGCGACGCCGACTATGCGCTCAAAAACATCTCAAGATTCGTGGCCGACATGCGGACGGGAACATACGAGTCATATGGCAAAAAACTCGCGTTCACCCACACTCCGGACATGCTCGACCCCTTCTCGCTGAAGCTATACCGCTTCCTGCAGCAGGTGATTGCATCCAGAACGGCGGCCCAACTGCAAAACGGATACTATTACGGCGAAGCGGTACGCATCGACCGTGAACTCGTCCTCACCGATTGGGAGGCATGCGACCTGCTCGACCTGTTCCACGCCGTGACACAGGACGAATACAAGGAACACGAGTCGAAGGCCCGCGGTTTCCTGCGCACGTCGGACGGTGACGGGTTGAGACGATTACTTATCGAAGATTTCCAACGCACCAAGAAATCCGGGCCAAGCCGCATCCACATGGCCAACGAAGGAGGCGAACCGTTCGGCCTTGACATTGTCGAAGGCGACCCCACCTTCACGTTCAAGGCGTCCTACGTGCATGAGGGCACCGCGTCGGGCGTGCGCATCACATCGAACCAAAGCATCTCCGATGTCATCAACGGACGCAACGGCTTCTACATTTTCAGCCGCGAACGTCCCGACGATTCCACGGAGACGGACAGGATAGGCATCGACGGGCTCTTCCGCTGCACCGATAAACTGCGCCCGGCATTACAGGTGCTGCCTGACCTGTGTTCCGACGATCCGGACGGCGTGTTCATCGCCGAAAACGACTGGCCCATGTTCGCCCGAACCATCGTGCCGAAACTCACCGAAGCGGGCATCGGATTCGACATTCCGCAGGAAGTGACCGAAGCGGTGGGAACCGAATGCCGGATCGAATTCTATCTGGACCGCGATTTGTACGGCATCACCTGCGAAGCGGTGGCGAAATACGGCGACTTCACCTTCCAACTGGTGCCCACCGCCAAAGAACTGCGCGGCGTGATCAACCCCGATTCACGTTCAAGAGCCTCGCAGGTCAAACGCGACCTGTCACGAGAATCGTTCGCCGTGCAGGTGGTACGCCAGCTGTGCCCTACATGGAGCTCCATCGACGTGGCACGCGTCAAAGAAGAGGACGAGCAGGCTATCCTGCTCATGCTCACCGACGGCGTGCAGATCCTCAAATCGGTGGGCCAGGTCTTCTCCACGGCGGCATTCGACGGCATGATGCAGCCCAACCCGCCATCGGTGAAGGTCGGCTTGTCCATCGACTCGAACCTCGTTGAAATCTCACCGATCGCCGACGAGGTGCCGATGAACGAAGTCGGCGCGCTGCTTGACTCCTACCGCAGAAAACGCCGCTACCATCGGCTCAAAAACGGCACGTTCGTGGATTTGAAGGAAGCCGACCTGCATGAGCTCGACCAAGTGTCCACGGACCTCGACCTGAGTGAAAAACAGCTCGACTCCGGCATCATCAAAATCCCCGGATACCAAGCGTTCCTGCTGGACGCGCAGGTCGATGACGAGGACAAGAGCGCCTCGTTCGTGGACTATGTCAACGATGTGAAGATCGTCGATCCGAAACGTTATGAGGTGCCCGAACGGCTCAAAACCGTGCTCCGCCCATATCAGGTGGAGGGCTTCCAATGGCTGTCCACCCTGTGGGACAAGGGCTTCGGCGGCATCCTCGCCGACGAGATGGGCCTCGGCAAATCCGTGCAGCTGCTCTCGCTCATCGAAGCGCGCAAAGGAAACGGTCCGTCACTCATCGTCTGCCCGGCATCGCTCGTCTACAACTGGGCCGCGGAATGCGAGAAATTCGCGGGCGATCTGACGGTGGAAGTCGTCGCCGGTACGAAAGCGCAGCGACGCAAGGCCATCGCGACGGTGGCCGCGCAATCGCAGGAGAACGACGGTGCTACGACGAATGGCGCCACGACGTACGACGGCACCGACGTGGTGATCACCTCCTACGATCTGCTGCGTCGCGACGTGGACGATTATGCAGCCTGCCATTTCGCGCTGATGGCGCTCGACGAGGCGCAATACATCAAAAACCATGCCACAAAGGTGGCCAAATCGGTCAAACAGGTCACGGCCGACCATCGCTTCGCTCTGACCGGCACGCCAATCGAAAACCGGTTGAGCGAACTGTGGAGCATTTTCGACTTCCTCATGCCCGGACTGCTCGGCACCTATACGAAATTCCGCGAAAAATACGAGCAGCCGATCATGGCTCCCGGTCCGGAACATTCCGTCATGGCCGACAAACTGCAGGCATTGGTGGGACTGTTCATCAAACGCCGTCTGAAAAAAGACGTGCTCACCGACCTGCCCGACAAATTCGAGAACGTGCTCACCGTCAAACTGGAAGGAGAGCAGCGCAAACTGTACGCCGCACACGAACAGCGGCTACGCGCCACGCTCACCAAGGCGTCGGACGCCGACTTCAACACCAAGAAGATCCGCATCCTCGCCGAATTCACCTTGCTGCGCGAAATCTGCTGCGATCCAAGACTCGTATACGCCGACGCGAAGAACGCCTCCGCCAAACTCGACGTCATCGTCGAACTCGTGGCCACATGCATGGACGAAGGCAAAAAGGTCCTCGTGTTCTCGCAATTCACCTCGTTCCTCGAACTCATCGGCGCCAGACTCGCCGAACAAGGCGTGGAATACTACACCATCACCGGCGAGACACCGAAGAAACGCCGTGTGGAACTGGTCGACGAATTCAACGGCAACGACGTGCCCGCATTCCTCATCTCGCTCAAAGCCGGCAACACGGGCCTGAACCTCGTGGGCGCGTCCGTGGTGGTGCACGCCGACCCATGGTGGAACGCCGCCGCGCAGAACCAGGCAACCGACCGCGCGCACCGCATCGGCCAAACCCAGGACGTGAACGTATACCAGATCGTGGCCAAAGACACCATCGAGGAACGCATCCTGAAACTGCAGGAAAAGAAAAACGAGCTGGCGCGCCAATTCACCGACGGCACCGCATCCGGCGGCGTCGGCACGCTCAGCAAGGACGATCTGCTCGACCTGCTGTCATAACATGCCCGCTGTCGCGGCGTGCGCAGGCTGCGTTCCGAATCGCAAGACGAAAACGGAACGCAGGTTGCGCATATCGCATGGCGGGCGTATATATGGACAAGCAAGTTTCAGGGAAGGTGAAAATCCTTACTGGCGGTAACGGCACGACCGGCATTCATAACGGCCCCATACCGAAGCCCGCGACCCGCGAAAGCGGCTGATCCGGTGAGAATCCGGGGCCAACGGTTACAGTCCGGATGGAAGAAACGGAGCTCAACATGAGTGTATCCTCTCCTAGCAATACCTCCAATACCGCAGCTGATCAGGCCGCAGACAAGCCGATGACCCGTCCGGACAACGCGCACTCCACAGGCGTCGCCGACTCCGGCCGCTGGTCCACCAAACGCATCGCCATGTACGCGCTGTTCGTGGCGCTGTCCATGGCCGTCAGCTTCATCGAATTCCCGATCATCCCAGGCGTGCAATGGCTCAAATACGACCCATCCGGCATCGTCTGCCTCGTCGCGGGCTTCGCGTTCGGCCCGGCCGCAGCCGTCATCGTCAGCGTGCTCGGCTTCGTGCCGCACCTGTTCACCAACCCATGGGGCACCCTGATGGCCGTGCTCGTGGCATTGGCCCTGTCCGTGCCGGCATCGCTCATCTACAAAAAGAACAAGACGCGCAAGGGCGCGCTGATCGGCATCATCGTCGGCGCTGTCGTGGCGCTCGCCGTCGCCATCGTCGGCAACATCATCGTCACGCCGTTCTACGCGCACATGACCACCGCGCAGGTCGTGGCGCTTATCGTGCCGGCGCTCCTGCCGTTCAACGCGTTGAAGTTCACCATCCACGGCGTGGTCACGTTCCTGATCTACAAGCCGATCTCCAACCTGCTGAACCGTTGAGCTTCGTTTGTTTCCCATTGAAATGAACATGGAGGGACCGTCCGCATCCACCGGAGGGTTCCTCCGTCTTGTTTTCCCCGAGAATTCCATACAGTGCTGGTGAAGGAAGATTTTATGGTTACGACCAATGCGCCGATCATAACGCTACGCGATGTGCGATTCACCTATGATGGCGGCGCGACATGGGCGCTTGACGGTGTGAGCCTTGACATCCGCCGTGGCGAACGCATCTGTCTGGCCGGACCGAACGGTTCGGGCAAATCCACGCTGTCACGTGTCATCGCCGGACTGGTGGCTCCCGATGAGGGATATGTCGCATTGTCAGGCAATGTGGTGTTCGACGAGTCCGGCGCGCACGCCGACGAGTATCGAACCGCCCGTTGCGGCATCGGCGCGGTGTTCCAGCATCCCGAAGACCAAATCGTCACCACCGTCACCGAAGACGACGTGGCGTTCGGACCGGAGAATCTTGCGATTGAACATGATGAGATCGGACTGCGCATCTCCGGTTCGCTGGACGCCGTGGATATGAGCGACTATCGCGCTTCCGATCCGACGCGCATGAGCGGCGGCCAACAACAACGCATCGCCATCGCCGGCATGCTGGCGATGGATTCCGATGTGCTCGTGCTCGACGAGCCGACCGCCATGCTCGACCCGCAAGGGCGCGCCGACATCATGCGGGTGCTGGACGAACTGCAGGACCGCGGCACCACCATCATTCTCGTCACGCACCATGCGGACGAGTTGGAACATGCCGACCGTGTGATTCAGCTGGAAGCAGGCCACATCGTAGGCGATGGCCCCGCCGACGAGCGGCTTCGGATGCCGGTTCAATCGGTGGGCCTGCCGAAACGCATTGATGATGAGTCCGCCGAAACGCTCATCGAAGCACGCGACATATCGTATCGTTACGTGGACGCCGAACGTGACGTGTTCAACCACCTGTCGTTCAGCATCGGCAAAGGCGAGACAGTGGCGTTGATGGGACGCAATGGCGCCGGCAAAACCACATTGGCGCGCATGCTGTGCGCGTTGGAGAAACCCACGACAGGCTCGATCGTCATCGACGGCATCGCCGTGGCCACTGCGAAGGCGAACGGCGGAACGAAGCCCCTCAATCGCAAAAACCGTGCGAGGCTGCGCCGTACGGTCGGCTACGTCATGCAGCATCCGGAACGGCAGCTGTTCGCCGACACCGTGGCCGAAGACGTCGCATACGGGCCTTCCAACCTGGGATTGGATGCGTCCGAGGCGATGGAACGCGCCATGCAGGCCATGCGGCTGCTGCATATCGAACATCTGCGAGACCGTTCGCCGTTCGACCTGTCAGGCGGCCAGCAGCGACTGGTGGCGATCGCCGGCGTGATTGCATGCGAGCCGAAAGCGTTGATTCTGGACGAGCCGACCGCAGGTCTTGACGAGGAGGCCGCCGCACGCGTGCACGGGCTCATCCACAAGCTCAAATCACGCGGCGTGACCATACTGCTCATCTCGCATTCGCAGGATGAAGTGGACGAGCTTGCCGACCGTACCATCATATTGGGCAAGCCGGCGAAACGTGCGGACTCTAAGGAATCCACGGAATCCACAGTGAAAGCCACCTGCGAAGAGGAGCCGGATGCGGAACCATCCGTGGACGCCGCCGGCTCGGACACCGCGACCGTGGGGGAGCGGCGGACCCTGTTGGAACGCCTCGATCCGCGCGTGGGCATGCTGTCCGCATTGGCGCTCATGTTCTCCGCGTTCGCCATCGGCTCATTCTGGCAATTGCTGCTTGCCGTGGTGTTCACCGGCGTGATCGCCGCGGCCGGACGCATCAATGTAGGCCGATTGGCCGCTTCCGTGCGTGTGTTCCTGGCATTGTTCGTTTTCTGCGGCCTGCTGAACATCTTCTTCGTGCGCACCGGCACCACGGTGGCGAGCCTCGGGCCGATTCCCATCACCGATGACGGCATCCGCATCGCCATACTCTACGCATGTCGGTTCGCCGTGGTCATCGTCATCGGAGCGATGTTCCTTGCCTCCACCACACCGACCGCCATGACCGACGCGTTCGAATCGCTGCTGTCACCGTTCGCCAGATTCGGCCTGCACACGCAGGAGACGGCATTGGTGATGAGCCTCGCCCTGCGTTTCCTGCCGACGCTTGGCGTGGAAACGAAAGCGATCATCGACGCGCAGTCGGCGCGCGGCGGCAGCGTCGAAACAGGTTCGTTCGTAGTACGCATCAAAGCGATGGTGGCGGTCGTCGTGCCGGTCTTCGCCGCAGCCATCCGCCACGCCGACAACCTGAGCCTCGCCTTGGACGCGCGCTGCTATGAGGAAGGTGCGACGCGCACGCATTGGCGTGTCATGCGCGTCACCGGCATGGACGTGGCCGTGGCGATCGTGATGCTCGTCTATCTCGTCGCACTGGTCGTGCTGGGCGTGCTGTTATGACCGGTGCGTTGCGGGCGGATGGGCAAATACCGTCCTCACGCTAGGCTTGAGCGGGTATTTGTAGATAGGAATGGAACACATATGGCACTTACCAAAAAGCAGGTCAAGCAGCTGCGCGGCCTGGCCACCAAACTCAATCCGCTCATCCAGGTCGGCAAGAACGATCTGAGCGAAAACGCCGTCAAACAGGCGGACGAGACCATCGAGAAGCGCGAGCTCATCAAATGCTCCGTGCTCGACGGTTCCGGTCTGACCGCCAAGGAGGCCGGCGAAGGTCTCGCCGAACAGCTTGGCGCGGAACTCGTGCAGGTCATCGGCAACCGTTTCGTGCTCTACCGTCGTTCCCAGCGTGACGACGTGGAGCACATTCGTCTCGTGCGCGAATAGCGATCCGAACGTTATATGAAGCGGCCCGCCCTCCGAAACCAATCGGAAGGCGGGCCGCTTCATATGGAAATAAACAATCGGAAGAGAGCGTGCCGGAGAATCAGCTCTCCTGATCCCATTCGGGCTTCCACGTGTACTGCATGTCGTACGCGCTGGACCAGAACATGTACTCGTTCTCAACGCCGGTCACAAAAATATCGACCAGCTCCTGCTTGCGTTCCTCGCTCACCTCGGCGGCGAGTTTCTCGATATGCTCGATCAGCCAAGCCGAACCCTGCCAGAACTCGTCGGTCTTGTACATGTCCACCCAGCTCTTGTACTGGTTCACATCGAGCGTGTCTGCGAATTCATGGGCAAGACGATATCCGTAATCCGCATACACCCAGGCGCAGGGGAGCACGGCCACGAGAATGTCGAGGATACCCTTGCCATAGGCGATGGAAAGGATGTTCGACGTGTACGCGCGGGCGAACGCCGACTGGCGCACGTTGTTCATCTGCTCGTCGGTGATGCCGTAGCTGGCCAGATACGTGCGGTGCACGGTCGACTCCACATTCAACGCGCCGTTCTGTACGTTGAGCATGAACGCCATGATCTCAGGATCGTCTGTTTTGGCCAGTCCCAAAGCATGCACTCTGGCGTAGTCGTTAAGATAACGGAAATCCTGCAGCAGATAGAACGCGAACTTCTCGCGCGGCAGAGTGCCTTCGCCCAGTTCGCGGATGAACGGCTGCCTGTAGCCTTCCTCCCATACGAGGTCGGCGGCTTTGCGCAGCCGCTGCGCGAATGGGGGAAGATTGGTTCGCGTGACGCCCTTCGAAGCGTCGAACGCGGAATCGGAATTGGTTACGGAAATCACATCAGCCATATGGCCATGCCTCCCTACGCTGGTGTCAACCATCAGGTTCAAAGGGTTCGGACGTCCACGCCCATCTCAATCCGTCATACGGATTCCCCTGCATACGCGGTTCATTATGGCAAACAAGTTCGTGCCGTGCAAGGTTCTGTCCATATTTGTCGCGGATTATGCCCGTGCTCGGCTCCATATCGAACATGGCCGATGTGTGGTTGAGGGCCGGTGCAAGAATGGAACGTATGACTGAAAAGCAAGTTGCGAAGAAGACCATCGAAAAGCTGGCTATCGTCGTGGTGACCTACAAGCGCCAGCAGCTGCTCGCCACCCTGTTCGAATCCATCGAGAAGCTTACCGTCGCCCCGTGGCGCATCATCGTCGTGGACAACGAGCACAGTGACAAGACCCATGGCATGGTCGAAGAATTCAGCGCCAAGCTCACCGCGCAGTGGGGCACCACCGTGGCCGACCTGTCCGGCAACGAGAACCGCGTGGTCTACGCGCCGCAGACCGACAACCTCGGAGGCGCGGGCGGTTTCTCCGCAGGCGTGAAGAAGGCGTACGAGCTGGGTGCCGAATGGTTCTGGGTCATGGACGACGACGTCGCCGTCATGCCGGAAGGCATCGAGCGCTTGGCCAAGTGGACCGATCGGCACGACGTGATTCAGGGAAGCCGCTACGACTATGATGGCGGTCCGTTCTACTGGCAGTACGATTTCATCGTCCCGCTCGGCATTCCGAACCCGATCGCACCGGCTGCGTTCGGCCTGGCTGGCTATCGCGTGATGGACACGTTGTGCTTCGAAGGCGGCCTGTTCCGCCGCAACATCGTCGAGAAGATCGGTCTGCCCGACCCGCGTTTCTTCATCTATTGGGACGACACGATGTACGGCTATCGTGCCAGCAAGGTCACCAATCCGATCGTCGTGCCCGACGTGGTGCTGCGCCGTACGCGCGAGATCGGCAATTGGGACATCGCCGGCGTGCGCCAGCTCAATTCCACTTCCGACATGAACCGCTACCACATCATGCGCAACCGCGGCTACATGGCCCGATACTTCATGACGTACGGCGATTACCGTCCGCTGTTGTTCGGCCTGGGTACGGTGCTGACCGCGGTCAAGGAAGTGATTCGACTGACGATGGTGGACCGCGAGCATTTCAAGACCGGCATCGTTCAGATCGCCAAGGGATGGTGGGATTCGCGCAAGCTGCTGCATGATCCGGAATGGCAGCCGATGCCGCCGCTGAAGTAACACCGTGGCCCACGCGTTTCCCAACGCGCGGCGATCACGCGATTGACGATTCGTCCCACGTCGGAGCCTCTACCGACGTGGGACGAATCGTTTGCAAAACAGGCGATGAAATATTTACTCGGTTAAGTATTACAATTTGTGCAATCGTTCTCACCATTTGTGCATGTCGCGCGCGATTTTGGGCATGTTGCGAGTTACCATAATACGTACCGGTTCGAATACACCCATAACATACCTTGATAGAGAGGTTGAAGATGATTGAGACTGCACAGGCATTCGGCGTTGACATTGGTGGCTCCGGCATTAAGGCCGCCCCGGTTAACCTCGAGAAGGGCGAGTTCGCCGAACCGCGTCTGAAGATCCTCACCCCGGAGGTGTCCACTCCGAAGGCCGTCGGCGAAATCGTTCGCCAGCAGCTCGAGCATTTCGAGGTTCCGGAGTCCGCTCCGGTCGGCATCGCCTTCCCGGCTCCGATTCATGTGGGCGAGAAGCTTGGCTACATGGCCAACCTGGACCAGTCCTGGGTCGGCGTGGACGTCACCGAAGTGTTCTCCGAAGCTTGCGGTCGTCCGGTCACCGTGGTGAACGACGCTGACGCCGCCGGTCTTGCCGAGCAGCAGTTCGGCGCCGCGAAGGGCCAGGATGGCCTCGTCATCGCCACCACGCTGGGCACCGGCATCGGCACCGCGCTGATTTTCAACGGCGAGCTCATTCCGAACACCGAGCTCGGCCATCTGGAACTGCTCAAGGGCAAGGGCGACGCGGAGAAGTACGCCGCATCCTCCATCCGCGAGAAGCTCGACATGGGCTACAAGAAGTGGGCGAAGCGCCTGACCAAGTACTACTCCCTCATGGAGTTCTACTTCGACCCGCAGCTGTTCGTCGTCGGCGGTGGCGTGTCCCGTGTCTCCGAGAAGTTCCTGCCGTACATCGACATCAAGACCCCGATCGTCGCAGCCAAGCTGCACAACGAGGCCGGCATCATCGGCGCCGCATACTACGCGAGCACCAAGCAGAAGTGATGTGTTGACCGATTAGGTTGTCACAAGGCCGTCCGATTCGTCGGACGGCCTTTTTCGTTGTTCCATGTGCCGCAGATGGAAGACGGCAGTCCATGGAGTAGGGTGGAGAGCATGCGTTTTTCCTCAAGAGTCGACATCAGTGAGCCCAATCCCATCGCCAAGGCGGAAGCCACCGCCAAAACAGCCGGCAGACCGCTCGGCAAGCTCAACGACTCCAATCCGACACGGCACGCGCTGGCTCCGGATCTTGTGCCGGACATCTACTCCGCCGACCCGCGCGGCCAACGCTACGCGCGTGAGGCGCTGGCCGCGTTCCTTGACATGCAGGAAATCGGCCATTGCTCGCCGGACGACCTGTACATCCTCAGTTCAACTTCCGAAGCCTACTCGTGGCTTATCAAACTGCTGTGTGATGCCGGTGACGCCGTGCTCGCACCGAAACCCGGCTATCCGCTCATCGAATCGATCGCACGCCTCGAATGCGTCGACATGATCGAATACCAACAACGATTCGACGGCTCCTGGTACATCGACGTGGCCGAACTGAAAACCGCGCTGGAAGGCCCGGACGGCAATCGCATCCGCGCGCTGGTGCTCATCAACCCCAACAATCCGACCGGTTCGTACGTCAAACCGTCGGAACGCGAGGCGATCGTCCGCCTGTGCCGGGACCACGACGTGGCCATCATCGCCGACGAAGTGTTCTACGATTACGATTTGGAACCATTCGAAGGCAATGCACGACTCGCGGGGGAGCGTGGCGCGCTCACATTCGCGTTGGACGGTTTTTCGAAAATGCTCGCCGCACCGCATGCCAAAGTCGGCTGGATCCAAGTGTCCGGACCGGCAGAAGACGTGACGGAAGCCAAGCGTCGTCTCGACGTGATCGCCGACGACTATCTGCCCATGAGCGAGATCGTCGCAAAACAAATTCCCGCACTGCTTGAAGCGGCGCCATCGCAGACCGCGCGCGTGCAGGAACGTGTGCGCGGCAATCTCAAAGCACTGCATGCCATGCTCGACGCGGACGAGCAAGGTCTTGTCAGCGTATTGCGTGCCGAAGGCGGATGGAACGTACTGCTGCGCGTGCCCAGCGTGCTCGACGAGAACGAGCTGGTGCTGCACATGATCGAACGCCACGGCGTATCCGGACAGCCCGGCTACTTCTTCGACATGACCTCCAACGGCTATCTGGCCATCTCACTACTGCCCGAACCGGACGATTTCCGGCATAACGTGTACGTGGTGATCGACACCGTCAACGAACTGATCGGCTGAACGGACTGCCGAGTCCGAAATCTCTTCTACGCCCTGTCGCCCTTCGCCGCCTCATACTTCGAACGAACCAAATCCGTGTAAAAATCGACCGCCTCACGAGGCACGCCGTCGAACACCACACGATGGTCGTCGACAACGAGCACGCGGCCGATCGCATATTCCGGACGGACGATCAGATCCGTGTCATGCGTGGCGAACACCACCTGCTTGTCATAGCTGAACAGGGCCTTCGCCACGCGCGCCGACGCCACCTCGTCCAAGCCCTTGGTCGGCTCGTCGGCGACGATCGCAGCGGGGGAGAAGCTCAACGCGGCCGCGATCGCCAGCAGATGCCGCTTCTCGCTATCCAAAGCGGAGGCCGGCTCGCGGGCCACGGAAGCCAAGTCGAAATGCGCGAACAGATTGCCGATGATCGCCTGACGTTCGCTTTCCGGCACCTTGTGCTTCTTCAACGGCAGGTCGATCGCCTCACGAATCGAAGCCGCCTTGTAGTAGGCGTTCGGAATCTCTTCGCGCCGCACGCGGCCGACCAGATCCTCGACATGCTTCAGATCGCGTTTCACGGCGGGGTCGTATGCGGTACCGTCCGCTTCGATGCGGACCGTTCCGGACGTGGCGGCCAACGCGCCATCCAACAATTTGAGCAGCGTGGTCTTGCCGGCACCGTTCAAACCTATCACCGCCACACGCTTGCTGTCAGGTGTGATATCAAGCGTGGTGGCTTCCAAGCCGATATTGCCGTCCTCGTACATGTGGGCGGCCTGGTCGAGATGGAACGTGACGGACGAAGCCGGTGTGGAACGTTTACCGGCGAACAGCGAATCGAAGAAACCCATACCGCCGATTGTAACGAACCGCAGGCGCAACCGCGCGCAGGTTCACGGGCAGTTCATCCGAATCGTCCGTGCCCGCATGCGTGGCGGACGCCTTGTAATCGGCGAACAGGCTGCCGAAATCCAACAGTCGCGTCACACTGCTGGTTTCGGCATCGAGTTTGACGACCTGGTCCTGCACGGCGTTGTCGTCGCGGCCCAGTTCGGTGGTGAGCAGCACGATGTCGCCTTTGGCATCCAACGTGCGGCCCGAGGATGGTTGCGTGGCGGCGAAAGCGGTTTCATGGTTGGCGACCCCCGGAACATAACTCAAAGCAACAATGATGACAATCGTTATGATTGCCGATGAAACTCAGAGCAAACCGGAAAAACTGCTATATGAATCAGGAAAGAAACCTGAATTTTTACTGGATGTAGCTTATGTCGGACGTCAACCCAACATGAACCAGGACTGCACGTCGAGATAGAGGGCGGGATTGTTGCGCAACATCTCATCGTCACGCCCGGGCAGGAACAACGACATCAGCGCGACAACCAGCGTGAACAGCAGCAGCGCGAGGAATCCGGCACGACATACCCAACGCAGACGCGGCTTGACGCAATCAAGTACGATCAGCAACGAAGGCAACGCGGCCAAGGCAAACAGCCATCCGAAATCGGCGATGTACCGCCATCCCAAACCAGCCATGCGGGAGTCAATCACCACAAGCAGCAATCCCAATGCCAGGCTGGATGTCAACAACAGCCATGTGTTCGTGCGCCCGGCCTTGCGCATACGCCGGTAGAGGAACGGGCAGGCCAGCGCGGCCAACGTCAACGGAGCTATCGTGAATAAGCCGCCAGGCATTGCCTCGGTAAATCCCCAAGTGGGAAGAGGCGCCGGATTGACGGCGAGAAACGGAAACGCATCCGTGAACCGCAACGGCAGGAACAGGTAATATGCGACGGTCAGCGCAAGATTCGACAATGGCTGCCGATAACTGGTCATATCCGTGACCGTCATCTGATATGAGGTGCCGAAGTCGAGCGGTGATCCGAACCGGACCACGTTGTACGCCAGCAGAGGAACGATCACAATCAACGCGGGAAGCAATGCGGCCAACGGCGCGCGCATCAGACGCCAGACCGACATATGGGGAAGGGAGGAATCATTGGAGGCGTGACGGAAAATCGACTGAATCTGCGGCCAGAATATTACGAAAGCCAGCAACGCCACGAGAATGAACTGCGGACGGCACCCCAGATTGGCCGCAATGCACATCGAGCCTGCAGCCAGATGGGGCAACGACAACGACTGCGTGCCATCAACCTCACGAATCCGATCGCCTGACACCGGCACCCGCTTGGCGGCGCCCAACCACAGCCACAATCCCAACACGCTCAGAAACAGGGAGGCGGCGATCGGCACCGAATAGAAATTCGTCCGATACCACAGATACAAACCATTGGAAGCCAACAGCATGAACACGCACAGCATACTGACCGCAGCCAACGGCGCATTCGGACGAATTCGGGATATCACACGAATCACCAGCAGACATCCGAATACCAGAAAACCAAGCATCAGCAGCGGCACGGCCGCACCGCAGGGCATCATCAGCCCGCCATCGACGAACAACGATGTGACCGCCCGATACGGCAGGAACAACAACAACGCGGGAACCACACCGAAATACGAATACCAGTGCCCCTGATAGAACGCGTAATCCCAATACACTGGGCTTACGCCATCGGCAAGCAACCGCTGCCGGGTGGCCACATCATACGGATCCGCCGCGTCACGCAACGCATCCGGCACATCCAAATCCAACCACGCGTGACCATCAAGCAGCGCCCTTGCCACGTAATCGTACTGGTCGAAATCATACGTGTACGTGCCTTTCGTATGGAAGCTCAACGGAGCCGCCTCCACCAGCTGCCACACCACAACGGCACAAGTGACCACAACAGGCACCGCCAGCAGCGCCCCCAGCCACGCACGCTGCCTCACACTCGTCGTATCCAACGGCATCCGCCACAACCGCGAACCAGGCCTCCACACCAGTACCATCGCCAACACGGCCACCATCACGCCGATACGCAACGGATTCAACGCGAACGGTACACGCACATTCGCACGCACCGCATCAAACGGAATCAGCGAACCCTTCGGCTCGACAATCCGCACGCACACCGAACCACCTGCAGCCGCCGCATGCACATACAGCGAACGTGGCGAAGACACCGACACCGAACTGACCGTACCGGCCCTGCGATTGACATCAGGACGGACGCGAACCGTGCGCAACACCTGCTCCGATTGTCTGGCTGCCTTATCCAACGCCTTCGAAGACACCGGATCCATACGAACATATTCCGACGAGCCATCCGCATCGACCTGCATATATGCCTGCGTCGGATCGGTGACCTTCAACAACCCCTCGTCAGTACGTTCGAGCCCAGGGCCCAGCACGTTGTACGCGGCGGCGGAATCACCCGATGCGGCCAAGGAACGCCAAAACGGCATATTGCACAACACGCACTCGACCGCCACCATCACCGCGAAAGCGACTACAATGGCTGCGCACATACGACGACGTGCCTGAAAACGCTGCTTCGAAAAAGTCACGTCATTATTCTAATAGCTTCATGTCGCGTTGGATTGAAAGAATGGCACACATGTCTCACCGCACACCATCAGACCCGGCCAGCCAACCGGAACATAACCGGACCATGCTCGAACGCGTCAGGCAAAATGTGCGGCGACTCGTCAACCAGGCCACGCCGCGCCACATCCACGCCAACCCCTTCGGCAAGGCGCTTGACAAGCCCGACGACATCGTCGACGAACTGACCCGCAACGCCATCCGGCTTAATCCGCTCATCAAACGACACATCATCGACGGATTCGAAGGCGTGCCCGGAGGATTCCGCCTCGGATGGGCCCAACTGCCGCAGACCCACGGCCATGCCTTCTCCATCGGATTGTTCACCGACAGCGACCACTTCGCCCAAATCGCGCTCGCGGACGGCAAAGCGCGTGTCTTCGCCGGCACCGATCCGGACATGGACACGCAGGAACTCGAACCGCGGTTCGTCTTCGTCAAAGAGGAAACCCTTACGTTGGCGGACGGTCCAAGACTCGGCCATGCGGCCAGCCGCAATCCGAAAACGGTGCGCGCCACGCAAGGCGGCGTCGTGGGACGCATGCCGGGCGGTCGCATGATGTGGCTCGCCTCATGGCTCAAAACCGGCAGCCGTTACACGCTTGAGCAAATGCGCGCCAACCTGCCAGCGAATATGCGGTTCGACCTCGAATATCGGGACGCCATCACCATCGCGTTCTTCGCCGCCTACATGCTGCCACAGATGAACGGCCTGCTCGTCGGTTTCGGTTCCGGCAACATTTTCCGCAGGCTCAACCGCGAAGCGCCCATAGGCGCCATCCGACGGTCCATCAGAGACACCATGAGCGCCCGGTCGCATGGCATGCGCGCCTCCGGCCTGGAAGACTACTTCGCCGATCTGATGCGCGAAGCCCACGCGCTCGATACCGATCAAGGGCTCGAAGCTGTGCACGGAGCGGAACCGCTGCACCTGTACACATCCAGCTATTCCGGATGCTACTTCTTCGCATGGGATTCCTCCCTGCCGTTCTCGGCAGTGCTGTGCGCCCTCAACATCGAGGGCAACCTCAACCGCTTCGCCGCCGTCAGCTCATGGCTGGAACGTAACGCACGCATCGGCGCTCTCCCCACGGAGAACACGGTGACGCGTGCCGAAGCCGCGCAGATCGACTTCGCCCTGCTGGAGAATCCGGCGCTGATCGCGTTGAAACCGGACGACCGGTTCGGCGCGATCCTCGACCCGAACCGGGAAGACGGCATCCAGGCCGCCAGCCGACTGGCGGATATCGCGGCCGACTTCCGGCGTGAAGTCGCCGAATCAACCAAGGACAACGTGTTGGAAGGCGATTCCGGCGCCGACGGAGGTTCCGAATGGGTGTACCGGCAGACCATGTCCCGTCTGCTGCGCAGCCTGCGCCTGCCATACCGTTTCGACGTTGACTTCCGGTGCGACCTCAGCGACGGCGAAGTCGCAATCGGCTTCACTTCTGCTGGAGTGTCCATGATGCCGTTCACCCGATACGACGTATCGCGCCGCGCGTGGATCGACCTGACCGACGTCGAACGCACGCGTATGAGCGTCGATTACAATCTGCGCGTCGGACTCATGATGGCCGCGCTGAGCTTCGGAGCCGATCCGAATGTCAAACGCGTGTCGATGCACATCGATTCGATTGGTCTGGAAGAGGCCGTAGCCGAACAGGATTCCGCCATCAGCGAGTTGATGAGCGAGGCGTTAAGCGCCTTCGAACGCATCCGTACCGGAGACATGAGGCCATCCGGATCCAAAGCCGCTCCAAAGGACGGCGACTACCATGGCGATCCGGCTCGGCCCGTCACTCCGAGAACCACCGATATCTCATCCGAATCAATCGATTCCGACGATTCGGCTGGCTCGGATAGCGTTGGCACTGGAGACGATACGGTGGACGGCCAGTTCGAAGACCTGATGAAAAACATCGACTTCGACGAAATGGCGTTCGCGGTACCGGACGGACACGCCGACGATGACGACGCCTCCATGCGGGACGACGCCAGCGACAAAACGGAGTACGACACCTACCTCGATGATGATGACGACGATCCGATGGCGCAGCTGCGCAAAAACCCGACCGTACGCAACTTGGTGACCGTCACCTTCACCTGCGACGAGTTCCTGAAGCGGCTCGACACTGACGGATTGGCCCATCCAACCGCCACATACCGCATGTTCGACGCCGAAATGGACGTGGACGGCAAAGGCGCTCTCAAACCCATCGACGCGGCCTTCGACCTTCGTGACAGCCGATTCTCACCGGCGGGAAGCCAAGAAGAACCCGAACTGTCCGACATTTGTTTTGATGACGGCACGGCGCAGTTGTTCGGCTGTGAGAACATGATGGGCCTGTCCATCCAGCGTGTCGACCTGTTGCAGCGCGCCGTGGGGGAGTTCCATCGTCTTGCGCAAAGCGACGGACTCGAATCGGTGGCCAAAGCCAAACAGGCCATGGACATCATCAATTCCATATCCGATCCGGAATTGACCGAATTGGCGCCGCAGGTCACCAGCGCGCTGATCGACGGCGAAGACACGCCCGACTTCTCATTCGAACTGGCACAATCCCTCGATGACGAACGTCTGAAGGCACGAGACATGCTGTTCTCCGGAGACGTCGAGCGGGCCATCGAATCCGCCCAGTCCACACTCGAACGTATGGACCGGATCTTCGCTGAAAATCCGGGCGTGCCGCGGTACTTCAATTCATATGCGGAACGCGTTATCTACAACCGCATGTTCGCCACCGAAGGCGAAAGAACGGTGCTCATCCCCGACAACCTGTTCTACATGCATATGGAGCTTGCCGACCTGCTCGCCCAAGTCAAAGGCGTCGATGCCGCGCTGCCGCATCTGAACGCCATGGTGCGTTACGCCCCCGCATACCCGCTGTCGCATCTCAAGCTCGCCGTGCAGCTGGGGCGTGCCGAGGACTGGGATCCGGCACGTGCGGCATGCCTCAACGCGCTGAACGTCGCGCTTGACCGGGAAGACGCCTCATTCGCCTACTATCGCCTCGCCTATGCGGAATGGATGTGCGACCACTTCGACCTTGCCGCCGCCTCATACATCATGAGCGAGGAGATCGCCCCCGGACGTATCGCCATGCTCGAAAGCGAACTGCAGGAACTGATCGGAAGAGCGCAATCGCAGTGCATTCCGGTGCCGACCAACGTGCAGGAAGCCATCCACGTGCTCGCCGACGCCGGACTGCCGGTATGGCCGAACACGCCGGTCGCGCCCCTGATGCACCAAGCGGCCCGCGTCTGCGTGGACAAAGGCATGTTCGTGCCCGCACGCACCCTGTCGGTGGCCGCGATGCGCATGGATTACGAAGACCATGACGGTGCCGACGTGGTGCAGGTGCAGTTCCTGCGCTCTCTGAACAACTAACAAAAACAGTCGAACATTTGTGCGATAATCGGTGCTGGCGTGGACATCCGCGCGGCATGGCGGAAATGATGGGAAAGCGGTGACAATGACGAATCGTGATGATTCCGAACAGTTGGCATGGGATTTCGACGCGCCGGAGAGCGACGGTAGTTCCGCGGCCGTCGTGGCCGATGAGGGGCTGGCTTCGCTGACTCCGGGCAGCGAACGTTGGATTGCCGCGTTGCAGCCGACCGATGCCGACGCCATGCGCCTCGACAAGGTTGATGTGGCTTCGATGAGCGCCGAGGCCGCGGCCAGGCTGTGGGCGCGCGTGGCCGCATGGGTGGAATCAGACCAGATCGCATACTATATCGACGATGCCCCCGTCTCATCCGACGCGGCATATGACGCAAGATTGCGCTGCCTGCAATCGCTTGAGGCGCAGTTCCCATCACTTGACTCACCGCAGTCACCGACCCATCGCGTGGGCGGCACGTTCTCCAACGACTTCGCTTCCGTACGTCATCCATCGCGCATGATGAGCCTCGATGACGTGTTCTCCATCGAGGAGCTGCGCGAATGGTACGACGGCGTGCTCAGGGGATTGGATTGGCCCGAATCGAAGCCACTGCCCATGACCTGCGAGGTGAAAATCGACGGTCTTGCGCTGAACCTCATCTACCGCAACGGCGTGCTTGAACAGGGTCTGACCAGAGGCGATGGCGTGACCGGCGAGGACATCACTCTCAACGTGCGCACCATCTCCACCATTCCGCAGAACCTTGCCGGACCGGAGGAAGACATTCCCGAATTCGTGGAGATTCGCGGCGAAGTGTTCATGCGATGGGACGATTTCAACAAGCTGAACGCCGAGAACGAGGACGCCGGTCGCGCGCCATTCGCCAATCCCCGCAACGCGGCCGCAGGTAGTCTGAGACAGAAGGATCCGCGTATCACCGCAACCCGTCGCCTGAGCTTCTACGCGCACGGCATCGGATCGCTGCGTTGGGGTGCGGGGCACGCCGGCAACGGCCATGATGTGGTCAACGACCAATCCGAAGCCTACGAATTGTATAAGAAATGGGGTGTGCCCGTCTCTCCGCACAACCGTGAGGTCACGTCGTTCAAGGAAATCCTCGACATGATCGACTATTACGGCGAACACCGAGGCGACATCGAACACGCGCTTGACGGCATCGTCGTGAAGGTCGACGATTTGGGATTGCAGCGTTCCCTTGGTGCCACATCGCGTGCGCCGCGCTGGGCCATCGCCTACAAATATCCACCGGAAGAAGTCAATACCGAGCTGCTTGACATCACTGTGCAGGTGGGGCGCACCGGACGTGTGACTCCGGTGGCGGTGTTGAAACCCGTGTACGTGGCCGGTTCCACAGTATCCCGTACCACGCTGCACAACCCCTTTGAAGTGGAACGCAAAGGCGTGCTCATCGGCGACACCGTGGTGGTGCGCAAGGCGGGAGACGTGATTCCCGAGCTCGTCGGTCCGGTGCTGGAGCGACGCAAGGGACGTGAGGGCCAGATCCGCCGGTTCGTGATGCCCACGCGTTGCCCGAGCTGCGGCGCGGAACTCGCTCCCGCCAAAGAGGGAGACAAAGATATACGCTGCCCGAACGTGGAATCCTGCCCGGCGCAGCTGACCGAGCGGATCATCAATCTGGCGTCCCGTAAGGCGTTCGATATCGAACATCTGGGCGACCAATCAGCCATTGCGCTGACGAATCCCGAAGAGGACAGGCCCGATTCCATCGACACGTATGCGCCGAACATCACCGAAATCGTGGTGAAACCCGGTGAGGAGCCTGAACCGTACGAGCCGGTGGCAGGACTGGAACTGCCGCCCATGCAGACACCTGTGCTGTCCAGCGAGGCCGGGCTGTTCTCGTTGACGTCCGCAGACCTCAAGGATGTGCGCGTCTGGCGCGAGGCCCCAATCATCGAAATCCACGAGACCGTCGGGTCAAACGGCAAGATCAAGAAAGTGCGCAAACGTGTGGGCGGATCCGGATTATGGCATCAGGTGCCCGCATTCTGGACCGCGCCTACCGCCGCCCGCAAACGCAAGGAAGCCGACATCGACGAGACCGCGGAATATCCGCAATACGTGGTGCCGGATGACGCCGTGGTGATCCGCGAGGAAATCAAGGTATCCCGTGGAGGCACGTCCAGCGTGCAGCCGGTGTACATTCGTCCGGCGGAAAACACCCGCAAGATGCTCGACGAAATGGACAAAGCCCGCCATGCCGACCTGTGGCGCGTTCTGGTGGCCCTGTCCATCCGCAGGCTCGGACCGCCCACCGCACGCACCATCGCCAGCGCGTTCGGTACGTTGGATGCCATCGAACATGCCAGCGTGGACGAATTGTCCCAAATCGACGGTATTGGTCCGGAAATTGCGGAATCCGTAGTCACATGGTTCACCGCGGCCCGTGAGCCGGGCAATTGGCGCGGTGCCGTGCTTGACGCATGGAAGGCCGCCGGCGTAGGAGTCGGACAAGCCCAAGCCAGCGGACTACCACAGACATTGGCAGGCAAAACGGTCGTGGTCACCGGCTCGTTGGAAGGATTCTCCCGCGATTCCGCCAAAGAGGCCATCGTTCTGCGCGGAGGCAAAGCCGCAGGATCCGTCAGCAAGAAAACCGATTGGGTCGTCGTAGGCGAGAATGCCGGCTCAAAAGCCGCAAAAGCCGAGGAACTGGGCATCCCCATGCTCAACGAAGACCAATTCAAACAGCTGCTCGACACAGGAACAGTTGAATAATCGCCACACCATCTGGCAAGCCGTGCCGCGAACCGCTACTGTGGTACGCGGCATAAGGAGGAAGCATGAGCGACGAGCACACCATCGAAGCGCGCATCTACGAACGGCTAAGCAAAGTGATTGACCCCGAACTGGGCAGGTCCGTCACCGACTTGGGCATGATCGCAGCCATTGACGCCACGCCAGTGGCAGGCGAAACCAACACGTACGACGTACGGGTGCGGGTCGAACTGACCGTGGAAGGCTGTCCGCTGTCGCAGACCATCACCAACCAGATCAACGGCGCGGTCGCCTCCTATCCTGATGCCACGTTGATTCCCAGCATCGAAGTCGGCTCCATGAGCCAAGACAAACTCACCCAGCTGGTGGCCGGCCTCAAAGCGGAACGTAAACAGAACCCGTTCAACAAACCCGGCATCAAAACCCGCATCTTCGCCATCGCCTCCGGCAAAGGCGGCGTGGGCAAATCGTCTGTCACCGCCAATCTGGCAGCCACATTCGCGGCGCTCGGCTACGATACCGCCGCCATCGACGCCGACATCTACGGTTTCTCGCTGCCTAGGCTATTCGGCGTGCAATCACAGCCCACGAACCTCAACGGCATGCTCATGCCCGTCACCGCATGGGGTGTGAAACTGATCTCCATCGGCATGTTCGCCGGCGCGGACAGAGCCATCCTATGGCGTGGTCCAAGACTGCAACGCTCCTTGGAACAATTCCTATCCGACGTATGGTGGGGCGAGCCGGACGTATTGCTGCTCGACCTGGCGCCCGGCACCGGCGACATGGCGATTTCCGTGGCACAGGCACTGCCGAACGCCGAACTGGTGGTGGTCACCACACCGCAGCCATCCGCCTCCGACATCGCGGTACGATCCGGCCTGGTGGCATTGCAGGTGCCGATGAAAGTTCGCGGCGTCGTGGAGAACATGAGCTACTACGAGCACAAAGGCGAGAAGCTACGTATCTTCGGCGAAGGTGGCGGCGCACGCGTATCCGAACAGCTGACCCACAGCCTCGGCTATGAAGTGCCACTGCTCGCACAACTCCCATTGGAGCCTGAACTGCGCGAAACCGGCGAAGCAGGCCGGCCCGCAGTCCTGACCAAAGAGGGCGCGTTGCGGTCGGACGGTATCGGAGAAACATTCAAGAATCTTGCCGAATCGCTGATGAGACTGCCTCAATAAAATCACCATACGGTTGGAGCGTTCCTCCAAAACAACACATCGGAATGCGACTCAGCCACGGAATACGGAATCCGTTATGAGACAAAACCGACGTAAATCGTGGGTCCTGTGTAATATCAGGCGCAGACACGGGGGCCGAATGGCTGAGAGGAAGCAACCGCTTCAACCGTATGAACGTATACCGGGTAATGCCGGCGCACGGACGTCTCTCTATTTCCCGTGCCTTGACGAAAAGAGAAAGGCACATATCCCATGACTGAAGAAAACCAGTCTTCCGCAGTTCGCAAACACAACAACAAGTGGCGCGTGGTCGATATCGTCGTCGCAGCCATCATCGCCGTCGCATCCGGCGTGATCTTCTGGGGCTGGGACATCGTCTGCACCGCGCCGCTGGCCCTCTTCGAGGCGGTGACTCCAGGCTTCGAAGGCCTGCTTAACGCTTTCTGGCTGTTCGCAGGCCCTCTGGCCGCCATCATCGTGCGCAAGCCTGGAGCCGCACTGTTCGCGGAAACCCTCGCGGCCGCGCTCGAACTCACCATGGGCAACCAGTGGGGCGTCGGCGGCTCGCTGATCGTCGGCATCGTGCAGGGCCTCGGCGCCGAAATCGGTCTTGCCATCTTCGCCTATAAGAAGTGGGACCTGCTGTCCACCACGATCTCCGGCGCACTTGCAGGCGTCGGCTGCGGCCTGTACTACTGGCTTACCAATCCGGCTTGGAGCGCGCTACGCGTCAGCATCTACCTGATCGCCTCCGCCATTTCCGGCGCGGTGCTCGCCGGCGCGGTGATGTACCTCCTGCAGGTGGCCATCGCCAAGACCGGCGTGCTCGACCGCTTCGAATCCGGTCGTACGCAGGAACTGGTCTGATTGTCCGATGCAAGCAAATCCCGCATCACATCAAGGTGGTGCGGGATTTTCTTGTGATGGCGCATCGCATGACAACGGCATACGAAACAACAGCATGACAATCAGAAGAAAGAACGACGAATGACCACTGACGTTCAGAACACAACAGCGGCCGGCGTGACCGCACATGATTGGGGATGGAGACACGCCTCACGTAAGGATTTCGCGCTACGACACGTCGACTTCGACATCAAACCGGGGGAGCGGGTACTGTTGCTTGGCGCTTCCGGCGCAGGCAAATCAACCCTGATGTCCGGTTTGGCCGGCGTGCTCGGTGGAGATGACGAAGGCGAGCAGGAAGGCGAGCTGCTCATCGACGGCGTCGACGCCAGACAAGCGCGCGGACGTTGCGGGCTGGTGCTTCAGGACCCGGACTCGCAGACGATTCTCGAACGTGCCGGAGACGACACCGCATTCGGCTGCGAGAACCTGAACCTGCCGAAAGATGAAATCTGGAACCGGGCACGAGCCGCCCTTGACATCGTCGGGCTCGACTACATGGCGTTCGACCGCTCCACACGAGGACTTTCCGGCGGACAACGTCAGCGCCTCGCCTTGGCGGGCGTGCTGGCCATGCACCCTGGCCTGCTGCTGCTTGACGAACCGACCGCCAACCTTGACCCGGACGGTGTCAAGGAAGTGCACGACGCTGTCCGCCACGTCCTCGAACAAACCCATGAGACGTTGGTTGTGGTGGAACATCATATCGACGTGTGGCTCGACCTGGTCGACCGCGTCATCGTGCTGGGCAAACCCGAAGCCGATTCGAACGTCGGCGGCGTAATCGCCGACGGCACTCCAGACGAAGTGTTCGGCCACATGGGTCAGGTGCTTGCCGACGGCGGTGCGTGGGTGCCGGGCCGCACCATCGAAAGCCACGCGCCCAAACCGGAACAAATCCGGCAACCGCAGGACGTCGTGCTTTACACGCGGGATCTGAGCTTCGGCTATGATTTCCCGCTCGGCGAGCATATCGACCTCGAATTCCATTCCGGTGAGGTGACCGCGTTGACCGGCAGAAACGGCGTGGGCAAATCCACACTCGGACTCACTCTCGCAGGACTGCTCAAACCGATAGCAGGACGTGTATGCATGGCGGACGATCTGGTACCTCCCCATCGCGAAAACAATGTGATCACATGGAAAAGCCGCGACTTGCTGGGACGTATCGGCATGGTGTTCCAAGAGCCGGAACACCAGTTCGCCGCATCCACCGTGCGAGACGAGGTGGCCATCGGCCCCAAATCCATGGGCAAAACCGACGAGGAGGCGTATTCCATCGCCGACAGGCTGTTGGAACGCCTGAATCTTTCCCGCTTCGCCAAAGCGAATCCATTCACCCTATCGGGCGGTGAGAAAAGAAGACTGTCCGTGGCGTCCATGCTGGCTGCCGCGCCAAAAGTGCTGGTCATGGACGAGCCGACATTCGGACAGGATTTCACCACGTGGACCAGCATGGTCCAATTGATCGCCGGTGCGCGCGACCAAGGTTGCGCGGTCATCATGATTACGCACGATGAGCCGCTCATCGAAGCGCTGGGCGCACGCCGTATTTTGGTCAGAGAGGGGGAGTGACATGCTCGAAACCAACAAAAACAGTGGGCGCGACGGCAATGAAAAGCTCGAAACCATTACCGTGGTGCCACACAAGGAACGTCGTAACGAAACGAAGCCGGCGTCACCGTCATGGTTCGTGGCGAAAATCAACCCGGTAAGCCGTTTCATCGGTGCGTTGATCCTGTGCATTCCGATGTTCTTCACCCTCGATGTCGTTTCGGCATCCGTGGCGTTTGGTTTGGAAATGCTATTGTTATGGATCGGCGGAGTGGCTCCCTGGACGGTCTTGCGCAAGACATGGCCGGTATGGATAGCGGCCACAGGCAGCTTCGTTTCCGTGGCGTTGTACGGCAAGACATCCGGCACGGTGCTGGCCAATCTGGGCGGCATCATCGTCATCTCCCAAGGATCGCTCTATCTGGCGTTGGCCACATTCCTACGTGTCGCCGCAATCGCCGTGCCGGGTGTGATTCTGGCTTTGGGACTCGACCCGACCGATCTGGCCGACGGACTCGTGCAGATTCTGCGCCTGCCGCAACGTTTCGTATACGGCGGCCTTGCCGGCATGCGCATGTTCACGCTGCTGCAGGACGATTGGCGTGCACTCGGCCAGTCACGCCGCTCGCGTGGCCTCGGCGACGGCAGCACCATCAAACGCGTCTTCTCGCAAGCATTCAGCCTGCTCGTCGTATCCATCCGACGTGGAACGAAACTCGCCACCGCCATGGAAGCGCGCGGATTCGGATCCGACGCGCCACGAAGCCAAGCGCGCGAATCGAAACTGCATGCGGTCGACTGGCTGTTCTACGCCATCTGCATCGCGGTGCCGGCAATCGCGTTGGCCACCGCATACTACACCGGCTACTGGCATTGGGCATTCAGCAACGTGTCCAACTAATGGATGATGATTCCCCAATCGGCAGCTAAATGATAAAGCTCTCTGTCATACGTTCCAATCGGAATCGTATGACAGAGAGCTTTATCCTATTTCGGCAAGCCTTACACGGCTTCTTACTTGGCGAGCTTATCCAGCAGCAACGCTTCGGTGATGACGTTGTTCTTCAACGCCGGCAGGCTGATGGACTCGTTCGGGCTATGCGCGTTGGCCTTCGGATCCTCCGGACCGGTGACCAGCACCTGCGCCTTCGGGAAGATGCGCTGCAATTCCGGAATGAACGGGATGGAACCACCCTCGCCCTTGTTGACCGGAGCCACACCGAACGCTTCCTCCATGGCGTCCATGGCGTCCTTGGTGGCCTCAGCGTTCGGATCCATGGCCCAGCCCATGCCGTTGTCGAGCTTGTCGACCCACACTTCGGCACCGAACGGCGCATGCTCCACCATGAACTTGGCCAACGCCTCCTGGGCCTCTTCCGGGCGCTGGTTCGGCGCGGTGCGCAAGCTCAGACGGAACGTGGTTTCAGGAGAGATGACGTTGAAGGATCCTTCCACCGGATGCGCGTCGAACCCGATGACGGTGACGCTGGGCTTCGTCCACAGACGCGCGGCGAGCGAACCGGTGCCGGCAAGACGATACGATTCGACGATGCCCGCGTCGGCGCGCACAGTCGCCTCGTCCATATCACGCTGCAGGCCGCCAACCGGTTCCTCGGACGCAACGCCCGGCACGGCCAAATCGCCATTGGCGTCGTACATGGAGGAAATCAACATCGCAGCCAGCGTGTTCGCGTCAAGAATCGGGCCGCCATACTGGCCGGAATGCACCGGATGTTCCAACGCCTTGACATGCACATCAATATCGGTGTTGCCACGCAGCGACGTGGTCAGCGACGGAATCTCAGCGGACCAGTTGCCCGAATCGGCCACAATGATCACATCGGAAGCGAACTCGTCCCGGTGCTCTTCGATGAACGGAATGAAGCTCGGAGAACCCATCTCCTCCTCGCCTTCGATGAACACCTTGATGTTCACCTTCAGATCGTCTCCAAGCGCTTTCAGCGCACCGGAATGAATGGCGATTCCACCGCCGTCGTCCGCGGCTCCGCGGCCGTACAGACGCGTGTCGATTTCAGTGCCGACGAACGGGTCGGTGTTCCATACGCTCGGATCCGGCACCGGCTGCACGTCATGGTGCGCGTACAGCAGCACCGTCGGCGCATCCTCGCTGACGTTTTTGGAACCGATGACCTCCCAAGCGCCCGGCGTGCCGTCGGGGTTGTGCGACTGCACCACCTTCGTATCGACGCCGACCTCGCGCAGCAGGTCCGCCACGAATTGCGCGGAACGCTTCATATGATCGGCGGTGATGCCTTTCGCGGAAATCGACTGCAAGGCGATCTTCTGGTTCAACACGTCGACGATGCGGCTGAAATCAGATTCGACGCGCGTGCGGATCTCTTCGGCTCCTAAAGCTGTCATAATCCTTGATGCTCCCTATATATGCGTGTATATTACGCGGATTGAATATCGTGTGACGAATGTCCATTGTATCCGTTCTTTGCAGACCGTCCGACCGCAGCTTGAATCGCAGCTTGAACCGCAACGCAGACGGCACCGCGGGCGGCATCGAGCGTCGATACGTCACCTTACGCTCTATAGGCATGAGTTTGTTTACCAAGAAGGAAGAACCGGCGCAGGAGAACGTCGAGAGCAAGGCTGCACAGCCGACCTCCGGCAAGGGCCGTCCGACCCCGAAGCGCAAGGACGCCCAGGCGCAGAATCTCCGTCCGCTGGTCCCCAAGGATCGCGACGCCAGCCGTAAGGCGGCCAAGGCCCGCATCCGCGAACGTGAGAACGCCGAATACGATGCCATGCAAAGTGGCGACATCAACCACATGCCGAAGTCGGAACGTCTGCCGTGGCGCATCTACATCCGTGACTACGTCGATGCCCGCTTCAATCTGGGCGAGTTCTTCATCCCGGTCGCGTTCATAATCCTGATCGGATCCATGGTCGTCACCTACAAGTGGCCTGCATTGGCGTTGCCGCTCATGCTGATCATGTATGTCTACTTGTTCGCCGTGATTATCGACGTGGCGGTCATGTGGCACAAGCTCAAGAAGAAGCTCATCGAGAAATTCGGTGAGCAGTCCGTGGCCAAGGGCATGCGTTCCGGCTCCTATGCGTGGAGCCGTGCCATCCAGATTCGCCGTTGGAGGCTTCCGAAGCCTCGTTACCCGAAGCGTGGACACTGGCCGGAGTGATCGGTATCGAGAACCGCCGGTGATTTTTCAAGCCGTCAGCGAACAACTGACGGCTTTTCCATTACCATGGAAAACGATTGCTCGCATCGAACAAAAGCTCACTTCACGTGCGTGCAAACGAATCAATGAGGAACGAATTGGGATTCAATATGGTTCAACAGCATTTCGACATCGCTATCATCGGAGCCGGCCCCGGCGGTTACTCTACGGCACTGCGTGCCGCGGAACTCGGCAAATCGGTGGCGTTGATCGAACGTGACGGTACGCTCGGTGGCACATGCCTCAACCGCGGATGCATCCCATCGAAGGCATTGTTGACCGCCGTGCATAGCGTCGAAACCATCCATAACGCCGAACGCATGGGCATCAACGCCACGCTGCAGAGCATCGATTTCGGCAGATTACGTGATTTCCGCGTCTCCACCGTGGAAACGATGACGAAAGGGCTGACGGGCCTGCTGGCGCATCGCGGCGTCACCGTATTCCGCGGTTGCGCGGCATTGCAGAACGCGCATACAGTACGTGTCACGCCGGCTGAGGGGGAGACGCAGGTATCGCGGTCCGTGGAAGCCGGCGTGTTCGAACCGGTTGAAACGGAACTTGCGATCGATGCCGACGACGTCGTGTTGGCAACCGGATCGCGTCCGCTTGCGTTGCCTGGAAATCCGTTCGCCGGCGCGCTGATCGATTCCACCCAGGCGTTGGAGCTGAATACCTTGCCCTCCAGCGCGGTGATTATCGGTGCGGGTGCGGTGGCATTGGAATTCGCGTCGCTGTGGAATGCCGCCGGTTGCGAAGTGACACTGCTGATTCGTAAGGACCGCGTGCTGTCCACATGGGAACGCCGTGCTTCGATGACGCTGACACGTGAGCTGAAACGCAGGGGAGTGAACGTGATCGCACGCACCGCGGTGGACCGTGTCGACACTGGCGCGAACCTAGGGGCCACTGTGCACTATCGGCAGGGCGATTCCGATGAGGACCGCACCGCTTACGGCGAAGTGGTGCTTGCCGCCATCGGACGTGTGCCCAATACCGACGCCGACTGGTTCCGCTCCAGCGGCCTGAAGCTCGACGAACGAGGATACGTGACCGTCGACGGATACGGACGGACGAACCTTGATGGCGTGTGGGCGCTGGGAGACATCACTCCAGGTCATGCGCTGGCCCACCGCGCCTTTGAACAAGGCATCACCATCGCTGAGAAAATCGCCGGAGCCGATCCAAAACCCGTGCTTGACGACACCGTGCCACAGGTGGTGTTCTCTTTCCCCGAAGCAGCAAGCGTCGGATTGACGCTCGACCAGGCAAAAGCGCGCGAAGACGTGGTCGAGCCGAAGGAGACGGCATACCCGATGCTGTCCAACGCGCGCATGCTGATGAGCGGGGAAGGCGGATCGATGACCGTCGTCAGCGGTGCGTTTGCGAACAATCCTGATATGCAGGTGGTGTTGGGCGTGCACATCGTCAGCCCAATAGCCAGTGATTTGATAGCGGAAGCCGAACAGTTGGTCGGCAACCGTGTCCCGCTTGCCGATGCGGCACGGCTCATCCACCCGCATCCCACGTTCAGCGAGACGCTCGGTGAGGCGTTGCTGAAAGCGGACGGACGCCCGCTGCATACGAGATAGGCGGAGTAGAATAGCGCAGTCGCACCATAAATGGCATGGTTCCTGATAAACTATCGTCCCAGTGTGTGTAACCGAACCGTCAAGCGAGGAAGTCGATGGCAGATAAAGCAGAGAAAAAGAAGCAGAAGAAGCAAGGCACCATCAGCCAGATCATCCAGATCTTCAAATACACCCAAGCTGAGGATAAGGCGCTTCCGTGGCTGTGCGGTGGCGTGTTCGTGGCACCGATTGTCGTGTTCGTCGTACTGGGCGTCATATTCAAGTGGCATGTGTTCAGCTGGATCCTGTTCATGATTCTTGCCGTCATGCTGGGCGTGCTGTTCGCCACCATGATGCTCACCAAGCGTGCCGACAAGGTCGGCTACGCCAAGATCGAAGGTCGTCCCGGTGCCGCAGTAAGCGTGCTCGGCAACATCAGCAAGGCCGGCTTCAACTTCCCCCAGGAACCGGTGTGGATTGACCCGAAGACCAAGGACGCCATCTGGCGCGGTACCGGTTACAACGGCATCTATCTGCTGGGCGAAGGCGATTACAATCGCGTCAAGCGAGCCATGGATCGTCAGGAGCAGCGCATCAAGGGCGTGACCGCCGGCTCCGAAATCCCGGTCTACCGTATGTACGTCGGCACCGGCGCAAACCAGACCCGCCTCAAGGACGTGCGCAAGACGCTGCTCAAGTTCAAGAGCTACCAGCCGACCCATCACAAGAACAAGCTGATGGCCGCCATCCATCCGAGGACTCGTTTCGTGCTCACCAAGACCGAGCTCACGGTGCTCAACGAGCGCCTGCGTACCCTGCAGCTGAAGAACGGCATGAGCGTGCCGAAGGGCGTCGACCCGATGCATCCGCAGCGCGTGAGCCGTCGCGCCATGCGCGGCCGCTGACGGTGGAATCGCATTATTCCGTTGAAAAAGCTCCAATCGCGTCGTGCGATTGGAGCTTTTCCTATATTCGAAGCCATACGTGTCCATTAATTGACACGCCGCTGAAGGGCGTGACGCGACCGTTCGTAACACTTGAATCCCCATTTTTCGCGAAATCGCATTTCGAATATGTCATTACGAAACATTCTCGTAACCCAAATGGCGAGTGAGCGAAACGCGCGACCATAGACTAAGAGCCTGTAAGTAACTTATTCGAAAGGAGCGGTCCCGTGACTGCACTTGAAACCAAGGCTGATGCTGAGGCCCTTATCAACAAGGAAGGCATTGAGTATGTCTCCGTTCGCTTCACCGATCTGATCGGTGTTCAGCAGCACTTCACCGTGCCGGCAAGCGAATTCCTGAAGGACGCCTTCACCGACGGCATGCCGTTCGATGGTTCTTCCGTGGAAGGCTTCCAGGCCATCAACGAGTCCGATATGAAGCTGGTGCCGGACGTTTCCACCGCATTCATCGATCCGTTCCGCAAGCACAAGACCCTCGACGTGGCATTCTCCATCGTCGACCCGCTGACCGACGAGCCGTACTCCCGCGACCCGCGTCAGGTTGCCGGCAAGGCCGAGGCTTACCTGAAGTCCACCGGCATCGCCGACACCGCTTCCTTCGCTCCGGAAGCCGAGTTCTTCATCTTCGACAAGGTGCGCTTCGAGAACAGCATGCAGCGCTCCTTCTACGAGGTCGACTCCATCGAAGCTCCGTGGAACTCCGGCGTTGACGTTGAGGAAGACGGCACCCCGAACATCGGTTTCAAGAATCGCGTCAAGAAGGGCTACTTCCCGGTTCCGCCGATTGACCACACCCAGGATCTGCGCGACGACATGGTCGCCAACCTGCAGAAGGTCGGCCTGATTCTCGAGCGTTCCCACCACGAGGTGGCAGGCGCTGGCCAGCAGGAGATCAACTACCGCTTCAACTCCCTGCAGCACGCAGGCGATGATTTGATGAAGTACAAGTACGTCGTCCACGAGACCGCAGCTCTCGCCGGCAAGGCCGCCACCTTCATGCCGAAGCCGATCGCAGGCGACAACGGCACCGGCATGCACTGCCACCAGTCCCTGTGGAAGGACGGCAAGCCACTGTTCTACGATGAGAAGAACTACGGTGGTCTGTCCGACCTCGCCCGCTGGTACATCGGCGGCCTGATCAAGCACTCCTCCTCCGTGCTCGCCTTCACCAACCCGTCCCTGAACTCCTACCACCGTCTGGTTCCGGGCTTCGAGGCTCCGGTCAACCTGGTATACTCCGCTCGTAACCGTTCCGCCGCCATCCGTATTCCGCTGGCCGGCACCTCCCCGGCTGCGAAGCGTATCGAGTTCCGCGCTCCGGATCCGTCCTGCAACCCGTTCCTCGCCTTCTCCGCACAGCTGATGGCAGGCCTGGACGGCATCCTGAACCACATCGAACCTCCGGCACCGGTCGACAAGGACCTGTACGAGCTGCCGCCGGAAGAGCACGCTGGCATCAAGCAGGTTCCGAGCTCTCTGGCTGAGGCCATGGACGCCCTTGAGGAAGATCACGACTTCCTCACCGCAGGCGACGTCTTCACCGACGACCTGATCGACACCTGGATCAGCATCAAGCGCGGCGAGATCGACCAGGCTCGTCTGGCCCCGACCCCGCTGGAGTACGAGCTGTACTTCCACATCTGATAGTCGGAACCCCTGAGCCCTACTGCCGACTACGTTTCAGGGTTCAGTATAGGTACTAGGTGCACTTAAGGTGTACTTACGTCCGGAAAAGACACGACCCCCGCACGACTCGAAGGAGCCATGCGGGGGCCGTGTCGTATCCGTCGGGCCCGTCTATTGGGGCCGTTCGGGCAGGGATGAGATCCAGTCGTCGAGGTCACGCCGGCGGATGCGTTTGGTCGACGAATGGGCGTAGCAGGCGATGAGCTCGCCTTGGCGTATGGCCTGGCGGACGATCTTCTCGTCCAGTCCGGTCAGGGCGGCCGCTTCGGACACGCCCAATAGCGGGCGGTGCTCGATGGGCACGTAGGGTTTCTCCTTGGGGCCGGCCGTGGATGGTTTCCTCGAATCTGTCATGCCATGTGGCTATGCGTCGCGGGACCGGGCGCCATCGACGGGAAAGTCTTCTGGAACGCATGGAGGCCGGCATGGACGACGGCATCGAAAGAAAACCAACCAGACCGTATATCTCTTCCAACCCGGGCTTCTACCGCGAGGCCGGTCCCGTCGACTGGCTTCGCACGCAGGAGGGCGTTTGGCTCCGTTCCACGTTCCCGTTCAATTCATGCTGGACGCTGGACGTCTCGCGTATGGGGCCGCGCTGGCCGTGCCGCCGGTCCTGTCGCGGCTGGCGATGCTGGAACGCTACTACCGGGACCGTTCGGTCGGATTGCCGGCGCGTTGGACGCCCGCGGAGGCGCATGACAACGCGGTGGCGAACCTGCCCGCCACGGTCCGCGCCGTCGCCGCGTCGCTGCTGGTCGACAGGCTCACCGTGATCGACCGCGGCGGCGGCGTCCTGTACGACGGCGCCGATCCGGACATGTTCGCCGGACAATGGGAGCGCGGATTCCACAGGCCGTTGTCCGCCGTGGAGACGGCCGACGCGCGCATGCGGCTCGCCAGGATCGGATCGTTGCGAAGCGTGCCGGGCGTCGGCACCGCATTGTCCGACCCGGTGGTGGCGTCCATCCGCCGGAGCCTCGACGACTTGGCCTAGAACCCGCCACTGGCGGCACACGTCCGCGAACGCCGCCAACCGCTCGCGTTCGCAGAGCGCCGCGAATGTGGTCGGCATGATGGCCTTCGACCGCCTCTCGGCGCGTGCGCGTTCGGCGTCCAAGCCGTGCGGCCGTTCCGGCATCGCCGTGCCGTCGCATGCGGCCGACATCACATCCATGGCCCAGTCGTAGAGCGTGGCGGACGGCGACAGGGACGTGACGCGGGGAAGCGTGGCCATGGCGTCGGCCATGCCCCGCCAGTTGAGCGTTTCGGCGGCTTGGGCGAACGCGTACCGCGTCTGCCGGTGGAGGAGATGGTCCGGCGCGTCGGAGTCGGGTTTGTACGCCTCGAACAGGCGTTGGAACGCGCCGTCGTCCACGGCCGTCGCGGCGAACCGGCGCGCGGGCGTGGCGTCCGGGCCGAGCCGGTGGGCCAGTGTCAGTCCCGCGGGTACGGGGTGGACCTCGGCGGCGGTCAGGTGCTTGCAGAGCAGTCGCGGCGTCTGTATGCCGTAGGAGGCGCCGTGGTAGTCGATGCTGACGATGATGCCGACGCCATGGCGGTCCGCCATCGCGCGGCCGAACATTGCGAAGTCTCCCATGCCGTCCACTCTAGCGTTGTTTCGGTCTTTTCTCCCATGCGTTCGCCCGTGATGCCGTCATGCCTTGTCGTCCGCGGGGCCGGTGCCGGATGCCATGTGGCCTCGGGCGTGGGGCGTCGCCTTTGGCGATGTGTTCTCGCGTGTTTTTTGCGGTATGCCCTTGCTGTTTCGCCGATTTGCGGGGACATACCTTATATGGTATATTTGCGGGTGTGTGGAAAGTTGAATTGGAACCCATAGCCGATTGGCTGAACACGCTCGACCATAAATCGCGGGTGCAGATACTCGCCGCCGTGTCATTGTTGGAGGAGCAGGGGCCTGACCTCAAACGTCCGATAGTCGGCAAGATAAAAGGGTCGAGCCTCATCCCCTCGATGAAGGAGCTCAGGCCCGGATCTTCCGGTAGAAGCGAGATACGCATACTGTTCGTGTTCGATCCGAAGCGGAAGGCGATCATGTTGGTGGGCGGAGACAAGCAGCGGAAATGGGACAAATGGTATCGGAAGGCCATACCTGAAGCCGAACGGCGCTATCTCGTATGGCTGGAGGAGCGGTACGGAAAGGAGACGGACCGATGAGCTACACACCGGAGCGGTTCATGGCCGACAGCGGCATCACCCGCGACGAGGTCGAGGCCGAGAAACGGCGCATGTTGGAGGAGATCCGGCTCTACGAGCTCAAGGAGGCCCGCAAGGCCGAACACGTCACCCAGAAGCGATTGGCGCAGGCCCTGGGGGTCAGCCAGAAGAGGATAAGCGTCATCGAGTCGGGCGACGTGGACCATATCAAGGTGGACACGCTGAAACGCTATCTCGAAGGCATCGGCGGAACATTGCACGTCACCGCCTCCCTGCCCGGAGGCAAGGAGCTGCGGCTCGTCTGAGACCCGCATCCGGCGTCATCCCCGGTTGGTCGGCGCGCGACGGAAGATCATGAAAGTCCCCATGCCATTCCGCGCCCATGGCCCACGGCCTTGCCGAATAGGCCGCGGGTCTTTTCGCGCCTAGCCCTCGATGGCCCTCTCCACGCCGTCGGTGGCGGCGACGAGCCGGTCGAGCTCGACGTGCGTGTAGATCTCGTTCGTCGTGCTGACCCTGCTGTGGCCCATGATGGCGGTGCGGGTCACGTCGTCCAGTCCGAGCCGGTTCAGGATGGTCGCGGTGGTGTGGCGGGCGGAGTGGGGTACGTACTCGTGGCCCAGGCCGACGCGGTCCAGGGCCCGGTACCAGCGCCTGCGCTCCACGCTGCCCGTCAGGGGCAGTCCCTCGTCGTCGTGGAACACGAGCCCGTCGCCGTTCACGCCGTGGCGTTCGATGTAGGCGAGCAGCTGGTCGGCGAGGGCCTCGGGCAATGGTATGGCGCGGCGGCCCTTCTCGGTCTTGGGGCGCGTGCGGTACATGCCGTTGCCGAGCGGCGTGCATTCGACGCCCTTGGGCAGTCCCTCGACCTCGCGTTTCGTCAGGTGCTGGGCCTGCCATTCGACCAGGATGATGAGCCGGCCGCCGTCGCGCCTGAGTTCGTCTTCGGTCAGGCCCAGCCGTTCGCCCTGGCGCATGCCGGTCATGAAGGCCAGCATCCACATGAGCCGCCAGGTGTCGTCGGTCTCCGCGGCGATGAGGTCGGCGGCCTGGTCGGGCGTAAGGGCGGCGCGTTCCTTCAACGCCACGCGGGGCGCGGTGCCCTTGACGGCGGGGTTGCGTTCGATGACGCCCTCCAATACGGCGTCCTCCAGGGCCTTGTGCAGGGTGCGCCACGCGCTGCCCGCGGTGCCGGAGCTTTTGCCCTGCTCGTCCATGACGTAGCGTTCCATGCGGCGGAAGTGCGCGGGCTTGAGCTCGTCGAGCCTGACGGCGCCGATGGAGGGGACGATGTTGTTCGCGATGACGGACGCGTACGTGCCCTAGGTGCGGGGCTTGAGGCGCGGCTTGCACACGTCCGTCAGCCAGTGGTCCATCCATTCGGCCACGGTGGGCGGCCTGACGTAGCCGACGCGGTGGGTGCGGTCGAACTCGGCCAGCTTCTCCTTGAGTCGCGCCTCGGCCTGCGAGCGTGTGCGTCCGAAGCCGGACACACGGTGGTCCTTGCCCGTCAGCGGGTCGGTCACCGTCGAGTACGCCCTGTAGCCCTTCGGCGTGGCCGATATGCCGCCGGTGCCGCGTGGCCGGCGCCCGCGCGTCTTGGCCGACACCCTCCCTTCCAGCTTCGCGGCGATTGACTTCAGGTCGTCGTCCATGAGTATCAGCGGTTCCATGGCGCCGGTCGAGTCGACCAACGTCAGCGTGTATCTCGGCATGTGTTCCGTTTCGTCCATGCCGTTTCGCTATGCGGCCATCCGCCAGGTGTACTTATTGGTGTACTTACGTCTGCCGGAGATAGCCGGATATAGCAGGAAAACGGCTTCCGGTTTCATCCTCGAAACGAGCCGATTTCGTTGGAAAATAGCCAAAAACGGCGGTTTTCCAACGAAGTGCGTTGGAGGTCGGGGCTACTTCCCGATCTGTTCGGACAGGTGGCGCATTTCGTCTTCCATCTTGCAAAGGACCACTCGTTCGCGGATGGCAACAAGCGCACCGCGATGTCGGTATCCCTCGCCCTCCTGGACAAGGAGGGAATCAATCTGGCCATCGACGATGACGCGGATCCTGCGGAGAACACGTTGTACAAACTGATTTCCGCACTGGTCACCGAAATTATCACGGAGGAGACATTCGTCTCGGAGTTCAGGAACGCGGGACGTGTTTCCGGACTCCGAGAGTAACTAGCGTACGTCATCCGGTTCCGACCACCGTGCCGCCGCGGCACGGTGGTCGGCCGCATCGCCCTTGAGTCCTACTGCCGACTACGTTTTTATTTCGACAGAATAGCTTAGGCCACTTATAGGTCACTTATGCGGTGGCTTTGAACGTATGACTCCCATACGAACCGTCACGGTTCGTGTGGGAGTCATACGTTATCTCGCGGCGTTTATTCGGGATTCTCCGGTAAAGCTTTAAGCTAGTCGTTTAGTTCGAGGCGTGCGGCATGGACATGCAAGTATCTTTGTGCGTCGTACGGTCACATTGTGTCGGGTGGTTCCATGATGCGTCGGCGATGCTCCTATACTCGGCCGTATGTTGTTCCAAGCTGGGTCATTGCTGCTCGTCATCATCAGTGTCTATCTACTTAAGCGCATCCATATCTTCTCTGACAAATCCTACAAAGTGGTGCAGGGGCTGGTGTTCAACCTCACCCTGCCATGCGCCATCATCATGAGTTTCGCTACGAATAAGCATCCGATGAACCTGTTGTGGCTGGTCGTGTTCGGCTTGTTCGCCTGCCTTATTCCGCTGTTCGTCGTGTATTTCGGCTCACGTGGCGACGAGCCACGCTACCGTGCCTATCAAATGCTCAACGCGTCGGGATTGAATATCGGCGCGTTTTGTCTGCCGGTGGTGCAGACCTTCATGGGACCGAGCGCAGGTCTGCCGGTCATTATGCTCGATATAGGCAACGCCATCATCGCCACTGCCGCATCCCTGACCATTACCCGCTCGCTGCTGCACTTGGGAAGCCCCACCAAAAACCTGCCATTGAGCCTGAAGATCAAGAATATCGCGCACGATTTCTACTCGTCCATTTCGTTCGACTGCTATATGCTCATGCTGGTGATCATGTTCGCCGGATGGAGTGTGCCGCATTGGATCGTCACGCTCATCACTCCGTTCGCCAACGCCAACGCTTTCGCAGCAATGGCCATGATCGGCCTGATGATGGAGATCCCTGACAGTCATAAGGATCGTTCGGAACTAGGCAAAATTATCGCATGGCGATTCCTGTTCAGCATCATCATCGCATTGTCCGCATGGTTCCTGTTGCCGTTGGATGAACGTGTCCGAGAAATCATGGTACTGGCCGCATTCGCACCGGTAACGATTTTCTCCACAAAATTCACTGATTCGCTGACCGGTAACGCCAAACTCGCAGGCTTCTCGTTGACCGTCACGGCCGTTATCGGGCTGACGTTCATGACGATTCTGCACGCTGTTCTGCCGGTGGTCTGACGTTTGCCGATTCCTATGCGTTATGCGCTGCAATGACGCGTTCGATTTCGGTCAGATTAGACGCGAAATAGATACCATGCTGACGTTCTGCGGTGGAGAAGCCCGCATCGATCATGTGCTGTAGGAATGCCTTCATATCATCATAAAAGCCGTTGAGATTATAGAAGATGCAGGGTTGGGTCAGTTGGTCAAGACAAATTTTCGACACCACCTCACTGATTTCCTCCAACGTTCCCGTGCCGCCAGGGAAAGCGATGAACACGTCGCCAAGCTCAATCATGCGGGTCCGGCGTTCCACGATATTCGGCACGACAACCAGTTGGGTTAGGTTATGGTGTGCAACGCCTCTGTCCACAAACATCTGCGCCTCGATACCGGTCACGTCGCCGTCATGGGCGAGTACGGTGTCGGCGATCACGGCCATCAATCCTTCATCGGAGCCGCCATACACCAGCCTGTTGCCATTGTCCGCAATCCATATGCCCAATTCCTCAACGGCTTTCTTGTATATGGGATCGTTTCCCTCATGCGCACCGAGATACACGGTGATATTCATAACCATCCTTCTTTGCCGACGAATATGCTGGCGCCACAAACCAAAGTCAAAACCACGCTTTAACGCATCACCAAGCCCCCGTCGACGTGCAGTGTCTGGCCAGTGATGAATGATGCGTCATCGCTGGCCAGCATAGCCACGGCTCCGGCGATATCATCGGCGGTGGCGAGTCTGCCCAACGGGGTGGATGCGATGATACGCTCGCGTACATCCTCGGTGGTGGCACGGCTCGATTCGGTGCCAACGGTGAGCCCGGCCGCGATGGCGTTCACGGTCACGCCCCATGCCCCAGCCTCCTGCGCCAATGATCTGGTGAAACCTACCAACGCACCTTTCGCAGCGGTGTAGTCATGATACGGCACAATCGGGGAGTCGACGAGGTTACTAGAGATGTTGATAACGCGTCCTCCGGTCTGACGCCTCATCTGCGGCAGCGCTGCTTCGCAGGTGTTGTATGCGCCTTTGAGGCATCCTTCTAGCTGTGCCGCGTAATCGGACCATCCGATGGTACCGAAGGTCTTGCGATTGCGTGGGTCGAACGAATAACGGGCGAATGCGTTATTGACGAGAATGTCCAATCCGCCGAACGTTGCGACCACCGTGGATACCATGTCGTGCACCTGTCCGGCGTCGGTGACATCGGCCTTGCAGGTGATCACACGACCGGCCGCCTCACAATCGTCCATAATGCGTTGCGCACACCGCTTCGCACGCTCGTCATCGCTGACGTAGTTAATAGCCACGCATGCGCCGGCGCGAACCAGACGTAACGCGATCGCCGCGCCGATGCCGCGGCTCGCGCCAGTCACCAATGCGACACGTCCCTTCAACGGCAGAGAATCGGACTGCTGCATGGAAATTCCTTTCGTTTTTAGGTATACGTATTTCGTGGGATTGCTTGAATGTGATTATTCGACATCCATATCGAAACCATCACAGTACATATCGGTGTTACGTTCGATATCGACGGCATGCACCAGATCAAGCAGATTGAAGCCGCCGTCGTGATGCCAGCCGGATTTCGCGCGATTCATCTCGCCTACCGGGCAGATGCGGTCGATGCCGGTCTCGCCGACGCGTTGCGCCACGTCGAACAGCCGGTCCGGAGCGAGCGCCACACCGCAGGTCTGCAACCATTGCGCGTAAGGGCGCAGCGTGGGCAGCGCGTCCTCGACATGGTCCACCGCCACGATGTTGACGGTGCGGTTCAGTGGTGTGGACAGCGAGTCGGCCATGCCGATGGACGGATAGTACAGCACCGTCCAGTCGGTGCCCGAACGCGACTGCACCACGAACGGGTCGTCGGACGGCGCATCATCCGCGTTGCCGGCCGCGGCGGCCATCGGGCCGGCGCCCAGCATCAGCGCTTTCATCTGCGCGGTGGAACGCAACCGCTGAATCGCCATGGACTCCTCTTCGGACGGTGTGGAACGGGGATATTTGCGCTGCTGCCCGTCCAATTCGCTGGCAAGCAGTTCGGCGACCTGCGCCGGAGACATCGCGCCGCCACGTTCCACGAACATGGTTTGCGGCGCCAGACAGCTTTGCTGGTCGTATGTGGCCACGTCGATCGCCATACGATGCACGGTGCCGGCATACAGGTCGGCGCGAAGCGCCTCGCGGCCGATCAGCGAGAAGCCGATTTTCGCGCCGTAGCTGAGGAAAGGCTTTCCGGCACGTACGCGCGGGCGAATCGCCTCGGTGGTGTGCGACGAACCGTACGCGACCACCGCATCCGCCTCGCCAATCGCGGCATCCTCCAAATCCACGGTGCCGCCACGCCAAGGCACAATCGCCAAAGCGTCCGCCATATCGGGGTCGACGCTTGCCAGGGAACGGGCGAACAGCACCGGCATCAGCGGCTCGTCGAACGACGATTTGCCGAGAATCGCGCTTTTCGTCAGCAGACCCATCGTCATGCTCCACACGGGAATGCCCGGCACATTGCTGGAAAACACGTGGAACGACAATTCCGGACCGTACAGCCGCGTGTATCCGCCCGAACGGTTCGGGCGATACTCGTCAAGCATCTGCGGGCAATTCAACTCGTCATCCACGAAACGCAGCAGCTCACGCCGACGGAACATGCGCATGTACCGCTTCAATTCGATACGCACCATGGACGCGTCATAGCCGGTGACCGCGGGAATGAGCCGCTCCGCAAGCCGACGTTCCGGATATTCCGGATCCGTCCACAATTCTACGGCGCGCGCGATCACGTCGACGATCCCGTCCGTGGAATACCGCGCCAGTTTCTCGGCGCGATGCCGCCGCACCGACGCCGCCAGCGCATGCACGGCATCGGCGTCGAGACGGGGGAAACGCAACGTCGCCGTGCCGCCATCGGACGCCGTGACGTTGCGTGTGTCGAAATTATGGAACTCGAAATCCCGCGGCGCGTGGAAAATGTCGACGTCGCTCATGCGTTGGCCGCCATCACCTCGTCGACGGTGATCGAACAGCCACGCGCCTCGGCGCCCTTCGCACGACCGTTCAGCACATAGCCATGTTCGGTGCGCACACCCAGATCCTCCGTCAGAATAGCCAGGCACGAATTCCAATTCGCCAGATCGTAATGCGCGATCACACCCTGCTCGCCATCGGCGACCGGCGTAAGCGAAGCCGGATCGAGGAACACCGAACGCACCCACGACGGCGTGGCTTTGAGATAATTCGACGAACCATCCGTGTAATAGGACAGGATGTTCTGATCGTAGATCTGCGAACTCAACTCCGTCATGCCATACATGTTCACGCAATGCGAGCGCTTCACGCCGAACACTCGTTCGAACGCCGCATACAGGTCGTCGACCGTCATGTCGGTGCGCGTGCTTTTGAAACCGCCCGTATCGAACACGCGGGAATCGGCGGCCAGAGCGTAGGTCTTGCCCTGCTTGTCCAGATAATCCAGCAGATACAGGTAGGCGGAGGAGGCGCCCATAAGCATCACCGGTTCGCTGTCGGCCGCGGCCTCGTCGAGGAAGCGCTCGACGCCCGTGAAATCAAGGCCATCCTCATGGAAGAAGAAGCCGCTGCCTTCGGCGCCGCACTGCTCCACGGCGCGGGTCAGATATCGGGACAGCGACGAATGCTCGTTCATGTCCCATGCGGGGGAGAGGACCGCGATGCGGATGCGCTCGCGGTCGGGCATGATGAAATGCCTGAACGGCACGATCATCGACTCGTCCCACACCTGCAGGTCGGGGTGGAAGTTGCGCCCGCGTTGACCGGGATGCGTGGTACCGCTGGTGGTGAACACCGCTTCGCAATCCTGTTCGGGCACGGAGGTGAGCGTCAGCATTTTGAAGCCGTCCACCGGCATGGGGGGAATCTGCATCCAGTTGGCGAGCGTCTGCGGCGTCACGCGTTTGGACATGCAGTAGGCGCGGTATGGGAGGTTGTGCTCGAATTGAAAGGCGAAGATATGCTTCGCCAGCGTGTCGAACGCCTCATCGGGCGCCTTGCCGCAGCCGTATTGTGCGATGAAGTCGAGCACCTCCCGTTTGATGGTTTCCTTCGTCTCGTCGATGTTCGTGGATTCCTGCGATTGCCCCATGCTCATGCCATGTCCTTTCCGTCGTATGGTTGTCGGATTATTCGGATGCTTTCGATTATTCCGCTTGTTTCGTCCGCTCGTCTGCGTGTCGTGCGATAAAGTTCGGTAGGTCGATGATGAGGGCCTTGAGAATCACGACGCTGAACGCGCCGACCAGAATCGAATTCGAGAAGAACACGTGCGCTCCTCCTCCAAGACCGCTCAACGCGTTCGGCAGGGCGATGCCAAGCAGCAGGGAAAGGCCGATCACCACTTGGGTGCGGTCGTCGCTTTCCACCTTGCGCAGCGTGTTGAAGCCGGTGCTGATGAGGCTTGCGGCGGCCGGCAGGAAGATGGCGCCGATCACGGGGGATGGGATGAGCGACAGCACTGCGCCCGCCTTCGGAATGAAACCAAGCACCACGAACACCACGCCGGCAATGATCACCGGCACGCGGGTGCGGGTCTTGCCTTCGTCAGTGACTTTGAGCAGCGCCACGTTCTGCGGATACGCGGTGGTGGTGAAACCGCCGATCAGCGAGGAGATCGCCGAACCGGCGGCCTCTCCGGCAAGACCGTAACGCACCTGGCGGTCCTGGAGCTTCGTGCCTTGGATCTCCGTGGCCGCCTGATACACGCCGAGGGCTTCCATGATGGCCACCAGATAGGCGATGAAGAACGGTACGAAAATCGCCGCGTTGAAATCGAAACCGCCATACGGCATGAACTTGGGCAGGCCGAGCCACGGCTTGGAGGCCACCGCGGAGAAGTCGGCCATGCCGAACGCCAGAGACAGCGCGGTGCCCACGACCAGTGCGATCAGATACGACAGCGCCTTCACCATGCCCTTGCCGAACTGGGAAAGCACCACCACCAGCACGCAGGTGATGATGGAGACGGCCAGCGTCTTCGGATCGGCGAAGCCCTTGTCTCCCGGCGCGCCGCCAAGGAACTCGCTCAATGTGAATCCCGACAGGGAGACGCCGACGAGGAAGATGATCACGCCCGATACGATCGGGGCGAACAGGAACCGCAGCTTCTCGATCACACGCGTCAGGCACAGCACCAGGAAAATCAGCGAGCTGATGAAGATGGACGTGCCGGCCGCGGCAAGTGATCCGGCGGTGCCGGCGGCGATCATCAGCGCGTCGAACGCCGCGGAAGGACCCTGAACGATGGGCAGGCGCACCAGTTTCGTGGCCTGGATAAGCGTGACCAGGCCGGAGACGATGAAAATGGCGTTCACCATGTTCGACGACAATGCCAACGGCAGACCGATGGCGCCCGCCACGAACACCGGATCAAGCCACACGTTTGATACGAGCACATGCTGCAATCCCAGCAGGGCGTTCTTCGGCGTGACCTTCTTTTCGGCTGACGAACCGGCTTCCGCCACGCTCGTTTCGGTTTTCTTTCTGGTTGCGGCATCGCCGTGCGGCTGCGTCTGCGTCGATGGCTTTTCGTTGGCCATGGTGTCCCTTCTCGACTTCCATTGGGTATGTGCACAAGCCGAAATACAACGGAGATCGTCTCTACGGGACGCGACGTGTTTTGCCGGTACTGTTCCTACGCAAGCATTACCTTGATCAGGTCAAGGGTCCGGGCGGTCGCCCGTCTCAGCCGTATTCGGCACCCCCTGTACTTCGACGCGCCCAATCATAACGCCACCGTCCAACCGAAACAGGAAAAAATACGGCATGCGTGTCCGTTGCATGGGGACGCATGCCGTATTTCTTTTCGAGAAGCTGCCGACGCTTATCTGCGACGCCTGATGGGAGCCAGCTCGAACACCTCGTCGGACGTCTTCGCCACTTCCGGACTGTGCGTGACGATGATGACGCAACGATGCCCATCATGCGCCAACGTTCGGAAAATACCCATGATGTCGTCCTGGGTGGCCAGGTCGAGATTGCCGGTCGGCTCGTCCGCGACGATGATGGAAGGGCCGTAGCTTAACGCGCGGGCGATCGCCACACGCTGCTGTTCGCCGCCGGACAGGTGCAGGATACGTTCGTTCGTGTATTCCTTCGGCAGATGCACCTGTTTGAGCAATTCTTCGACGATTGCTTTCTTCGACTTGTCGAACGATTTGCCGGACGCGTCCATCGACAGGATGATGTTCTCCGCCACCGTAAGGTTCGGCAGCAGGTTGAAGCTTTGGAAGATCACGCCGATGTCATGGCTGCGGAAACGGTAGCGGTCTCGTTCCGACAGGTCGGCGCCATCGACCAGCACCATGCCTTCCGTGGGGGTCGCCAGTCCCGAGATGAGCGACAGCAGCGTGGTCTTGCCCGCTCCGGACGGTCCGGTGATGGCATGCACCTTGCCGGCTTGGAAATCGTGGCTGATGTTCTTCAGCACACGCTTGCCGCCTTTGGCGTAGGCGTAGCTGACATTGTCCAGGCGCAATGTGGGCGGATTGGTCCGCTGCGATTGTGCGCCGTTGGCTTCGACGGCTTCTTTTGCGATTGCCGTATCGGCGGTATCCGCGGAATTCGTTGTCATGGGAGGTCCTTTCCAGAAAAAACGTGCGATTGGATTGTCAGGAACGGTCGGCGAGCGATTTGGAGATGATGGCATCGCCATCACTGCTCGCGTCATAGCCGAACACCTTGCCCTTCACCATCGTGAAGCTGCCATTGGAGGCGTTGGCGACGGCCTCGTCGCTGGAGAAGCCGATTAGGGAGAAATCGCCGCTGACCATGCCCGCGCCGTCTTTGCTGCCCGCGACGTCGCCCATTTGTCCGTCGGGGCCACCGGACTGTTCATCCTGACGGGTGCCGTTATCCGTACCGGCGGTATCAGACGAATCCTTCATATTGGACGAGCCGGACGAGCTGGATGAATCCGAACCGGACGAATCGGTGACCGGCTGGAAATCGTCGGTCGCCGCCAACCCCGTGGTCTCCATATAATAGTGGATTTCATCGCGGATGAAGCCTTCGCGTACTTCTGATAGTCGGCAAGCGAAAACTGCTTGTCGGCCAAAGCGGAACGCATGGCGTCGAAGTCAGGTTTGGCGGAAGCATCGGACGAATCGGAATCCGACTTGGACTGCTCGCGCGATTCGGAAATGAGTTTGCCGCGATCAAGGCTGATCTGCGCGGTGACGGTGGTGTTATCTAATCCGCTGCTTCTTGCGGTGGCGGCCGCCTGCCGGATGGATAGGCCGATTGTGGCGGCAGCGGCGATGATGGTCACGATGACGATGATGAGCATATTGCGTCCCTTGTTGCGGGTGACGCTTTTCCATGCGTTTTTGACGACGAACATGGCTGTTTCCTTATGTGTTTCGATAGATATGAGCGATTGATGGTTCCGCGCCGCTCGCGATCGGCGTTTATGCTGATGGTAAAAGTTGTATCTGGCATACAACAGAAAGACGCTTTGTTCGCGCTGGGATGCGGCTGGATGTTTTCTGGACGCCTCGAAACATGACATGGCCGCGTCGCCAACCGCTTCGAAGGTGTTAGGCTAACGCGTATGCCTATGAAATCCGAAGTCATTGCAAACCCAAGGGCCGAACGCGTCCGCAGGGTCTCCGAACTTGCCGACAGGAAAGGCCGCAAGCGGTCCGGCAGGTTCATGGTGGAAGGACCGCAGTCGGTACGTGAACTGCTCTCCTGGCATCCCGACATCGTCGAGGATCTGTATGTGGAGGTCGTCTCCGCCGAACCGGACGCGGCTTTCATCACGCCTACCGTGGCGCAGATGGCCGGCAAGGCCATGCAGGCCGGTGCTTACGTGCATAAGGTGACGCATGCCGTCATGCAGCACATGAGCTCCGACGCGCAGGGAGTGCTCGCCGTCGCCGACATGCGCGCTTTCCTCGATTCCGCCGTCATTGATGGCGATTCCGACGAACGCACGATGGTCGCCGCGTTCTGGCAGGTGCGCGATCCGGGCAACGCCGGCACCGTGATTCGTTCCGCGGATGCGGCCGGTTGCGCGGGCGTGGTGCTGGTGGACGACTGCGTGGACATCTTCAACCCGAAGGTGATTCGTTCCACTGCCGGCTCGCTGTTCCATCTGCCGGTCGTCTCCATGGACACGGACGAGTATTTCGATTGGTGTGCGGAACGTGGACTCGCCGTGTACGCCGCCGACGTGTATGGTACCGACGCACGGCCGCCGGAACCGCTTACGGACGTGCTTGCCGTGCCGCAATCACTTGCGCAAGCCAAGACGGTGCTGTTCGGCAACGAGGCGCGCGGGCTGACCCAGGATGTGTTGGAACGCGTCGACAGAATCGTGTCGATTCCCATCTACGGCAAGGCGGAATCGCTCAATCTCGGCACCAGCGCGGCGGTGATGCTGCTGAGCTTGGCTATGTCGAGTCATGTTGAAAGAATGTGAAGTCGTAAAAACGTTGGAATTGCGCGTTTTATGCGTAAAACAAACGGTTGATAAGAAAGGTATCTCGTGGCAGAGGGTGCGGTATTCGACGCCCAAGCGGTAACCGATGCGGTTGCCGAGGGCATCGCGAAAATCGAAAACGCCTCCACAATGGAGGAATTGAAAGCCATCAAGACGCAGTACGCCGGAGCGGAATCCGCGATGACGCAGGCCAGCAAGGCCATCGGCGCGTTGCCGAAGGACCAGAAGAAAGACGCCGGTAAGCTCATGGGCAAGCTTCGCGCCGACTTCGGTCGTGCGTTCGGCACCAAGGAAAAGCAAGTCAAGGCCGAAGAAGAGGCCCGCGAGCTTGCTGCCGAAACCGTGGATATGACCTTGCCGGTCAACCGCAAGCCGCTTGGCGCCCGACATCCGCTGCCGAAGCTGATGGAGGATGTCGAGGACTTCTTTATCTCCATGGGCTGGCAGATTTCCGACGGTCCGGAAGTGGAAACCGAATGGTATGACTTCGACGCGCTGAACTTCGGTCCGGACCATCCGGCCCGCCAGATGCAGGACACCTTCTACGTCAAGGGCAATCAGGCCAAGGACGCCGCGGGCTTCGTCGGCTCCAACATGGTGCTGCGCACCCAGACTTCGTCCGATCAGGTCCGTGGACTCATCACCCGTGGCGTGCCGCTGTACATCGCCTGCCCGGGCCGTGTGTTCCGTACCGACGAACTTGACGCCACCCACACCCCGGTGTTCCATCAGGTGGAGGCCCTCGCCGTGGACAAGCATCTGACCATGGCCGATTTGAAGGGCGTGCTCGACAAGCTTGCCGTGGCCATGTTCGGCCCGGAAGCCAAAACCCGTCTGCGTCCGAGCTACTTCCCGTTCACCGAGCCGAGCGCCGAGCTCGACCTGTGGTTCCCCGATAAGAAGGGCGGCGCCGGTTGGCTTGAATGGGGCGGCTGCGGCATGGTCAACCCGAACGTGCTGAAGTCTGCGGGCCTCGATCCTGAGGTCTACACCGGCTTCGCCTTCGGCGTCGGCGTGGAACGTACCCTGCTGCTGCGCCACGACATCAACGACATGCACGACCTGGTGGAAGGCGACGTGCGATTCAGCGAACAGTTTGTGATGGGGGAGTGATTGACCCATGCCAATGGTTGACATTGATTGGCTCAAGGACCATGTCGAGGTTCCGGAAGGCCTTACGTATGAACAGCTTGCCAAGGATCTGGTGAAGGTCGGCCTCGAAGAGGAAGAGATCCACACCTCCCAGGTCACCGGCCCGATTGTCGTCGGCTATGTGGTCGACGCCACTCCGGAACCGCAGAAGAACGGCAAGATCATCAACTGGTGTCATGTGGACGTCGGCGACGAATACAACGAGACCGATGAAAACGGCAACAAGGTGCCACGCGGCATCATCTGCGGAGCTCCGAACATGGCAGCCGGCGAGAAGGTTGTCGTGACCCTGCCGGGCGCCGTGCTGCCAGGCGATTTCAAGATCGAACCGCGCAAGACCTACGGCCACATCTCCAACGGCATGTGCGCCTCCGAGCGCGAGCTTGGTCTGGGTGATAACCACGACGGCATCATCCTGCTACGCAAGTACGGCTTCACCCCGGAGGAATACGAAAAGCTCCAGCCGGGCGATGACGCCATGCATCTGCTGCACCTGGACCAGCCGCTGCTGGAAATCAACATCACCCCGGATCGCGGCTACGCGTTCTCCTACCGTGGCGTGGCCCGCGAATACCACCATTCCACTGGCGCCGTCTACACTGATCCGGCAACCGCCCTCGGCAAGAAGGCGCCCGTCACTCAGGGTCTGCCGGAAGGTGTCAAGAGCGACATCGAAGTGATTGTCGACGACAAGAATCCGATTCACGGTGTGGTCGGCTGCGATCGCTACTACGCGCGCGCCGTGCGTGGTTTCGACCCGGCAAGCCACACGCCGAACTGGATGCGCCGCCGCCTAATCCGCGCGGGCATGCGCTCCATCTCTTTGGCGGTGGACGTCACCAATTACGTGATGCTTGATCTTGGCCAGCCGATGCATGCCTACGATCTGGACAAGATTGAAGGACCGATCGTCGTGCGCCGCGCCAACGAAGGTGAGAAGCTCACCACATTGGACGGCAAGGATCATGACCTGAGCGTCGAAGACCTGCTGATCACCGACTCGCCGAACGGCGAGCGTGGCTCTCGTGTGCTTGGCATCGCCGGCGTGATGGGCGGCCTGTATGGCGAGGTCACTGCTGAAACTAAGAACATCCTGCTGGAATCCGCTCATTTCGACCAAGTATCGATCGCGCGTTCCGCACGTCGTCACAAGATTCCGTCCGAAGCGTCCCGTCGTTTCGAGCGTGGCGTGGATGATCAGCTGCAGCCGGCTGCCGCCCAGATGGCCGCCGAGCTTCTGGTCAAGTACGGCAACGGCGAGCCGAGCGAGCACCCGACTGATTACAACACCGTCTGCAATCGTCGTCCGATTCTGTTCAAGGCGTCCGAAGTGGCCCGCGTGGCGGGACTGGACACTGACGTGAACACCATCAGCGACATTCTCACCGATATCGGCTGCACTGTGGCCGGCGGTGGCAACGGTGAGTTCTCCGTGACTCCGCCGAGCTGGCGTCCGGACCTCAACGAACCGTGCGATCTGGTGGAGGAAGTGGCCCGTCTGGTCGGCTACGATGAGATTCCGGTCACCGTGCCGCCGGCACCGGTCGAAGGCAAGGTCGGACTGACCGCCGAACAGCTGCGCAAGCGCCAGGTGGCCGACGAACTCGCCGAATACGGCATGGTGGAGACCCTGAGCTATCCGTTCGTGGGCGACGAAGATTACAAGAACTTCGCACTTGACGCCGACGCCACCAAGAAGGTCAGCGTCGAAATTGCCAACCCACTGGCCGGCGATCGCCCGTTCCTGCGTCGCGACATCATCCCGACCCTCGCGCAGACCGTGCAGCGTAACCTGCGCCGTGGCGTGGAAAACGTGTCGCTGTACGAAATCGGACACGTCTACCTGTGGGATCCGAACGCTCCGGCGATTCCGGCATTGCCGGGTGCCGTCAAGCCGACCGACGAGCAGTTGGCCGCGCTTGACGCAGGTCTGCCGGACCAGCCGATGCACGTCGCCGGCATTCTGACCGGCAACGCCGTCGACTCCGGCTGGATGGGCGATCGCCGCGCCGTGGACTGGTCCGACGCAGTCGAAGCCGTGCAGCGTATTTCCGACCGCATCGGCGCAAAGCTCACGTTGGACCAGCCGAAGGCTGAGGACGTACCCGCGCAGTGGCATCCGGGCCGTGCGGCACGTGTGATGGCAGGTGACACGTTCGTCGGCATGGTCGGCGAGCTTCACCCGCATGTCAACGAAGCGTTGGGCTTCCCGGCCCATTCCGCCGCGTTCGAACTGAACCTGACCGCGCTGTTCGCCACCTTGAGCGGCAAGCCGGTGCAGGCCAAGCCGATTTCCACCTTCCCGCCGGTCAAGCAGGATCTGGCCTTCACTGTGTCGACGGACGTCACCGCCGCCGAACTCGAGAAGACCATCGTCGAAGCCGCCGGCAACAGCTTGGAGAGCATCGACCTGTTCGACGTGTACACCGGCGACCAGCTGGGTGAGGGATTGAAGTCCCTCGCATACGCCGTCACGTTCCGCGCTGAGGACAAGACGCTGACCTCCGAGGACAGCGAAGCCATTCGCAAGCGCATCGTGGATGCGGCCGCGAAGCTGGGCGCGCAACTGCGTGCCTGACACGTCAAGTCCATCGAAGTAACCAAAAAGATAAAGAGGACGACATGAACGAACCGGAGCAGAACCAGCCGATCAACCCCGACGAAGGGCAGGAGGCGGCCGGGGCTGCTCCGGTTTCGTCGTCTTCGCCGTCGGACCAGTCGGCACAGCCGGAATTCGGACAGTACAACCAGCCTGAATATGGCGCGATGTCCAACCAGTATCCGGCGAACTACAATCCATACATGTATGGGGCTCCCGACCAGCCCAAGCCGGCGGACGATGCACAACAAACGGCGCAGCGGCCGCAGACGAATCCGTATATGCAGAACGGGTATCCGGCGAATCCATATGATGCATCGGGACGGCAGCAATCAGGCCAGCCCAATGGCTATCAGTATGGACCAAATCAATACGGGCCAAACCAGTATGGGCCGAATCCATACCAACAGCCCGGCATATATCCCATCAACCCGAATGATCCCAGCCAGAACCCCCTGTACGGCCATTGGGATAGCTATGCGATCATCTCGTTCGTGTTCGCACTATTCCTGCCGGTACCGGTCATCCCTGCGGTGATGGGCGCCATCGCCATGTGGCGTACCAAAAAACTGCATATGAAAGGCTACGCGCTTGGCGTGGCAGCGCTGATTATCAACGTGCTGTACACCATTGCGGTGATTTGGATGACGGTTCACGGCATTTCCACAGCCGATTTGTATAACCAGATGATGCAGTACATGTTCGGTGGCAGTGGACAAAGTGGTGATTCCAGCTCGATTTCCGCCTGAAACCAATCTTTTTATGTTCGTCTGAACGGTCCCGTTATGGGCGGTGACCACTATCCGACACGATTGAACTGCATAATTATGCAATGTAGTGCATAAAGTGTATGCTGAATGTGTTTCAACGAGTCAAGGAAAAGAGACGTGACATGGCCAAATACACGGTAGCCGTGGCCGGCGCGACTGGATACGCGGGTGGTGAGGCGCTGCGCATACTCGCGGCACACCCGAATTTCGAAGTGACCTGCGTCGCCGGACATTCTTCGGTGGGGGACAAGCTTGGCAAGCATATGCCGCACATTCCGCAGTTGGCGGACCTCGTGGTCGAGGACACCACGCCGGAAGTGCTCAACGGCCATGACGTGATCATCCTGGCATTGCCTCATGGCGCTTCCGGAGCATTGGCCTCCCAGCTTGACCCGAATGCCGTGGTGGTGGATTTGGGCGCAGACCACCGTCTTGAGGAGAAGAGCGCGTGGGACGCGTTCTACGGCGGTGACTTCTACCAGCATTGGACCTACGGCATGCCGGAACTCATCACCGGCGTCGCGGCTGACGGCTCCTACAGCCGTCAGCGTGAAGCGCTTCCCGGCACCAAGCGCATTGCGGGACCGGGCTGCAACGTCACTGCGACCACGCTGGCTTTGCAACCGGGCATTGCGCAGGGTCTTGTCGAATCGAAAGACATCGTGGCTGATTTGGTGGTCGGTTATTCCGGCGCCGGCAAGAACCTCAAGCGCACCAATCTGCTTGCGGCTGAGGCGTTTGGTTCCGCTCTGCCGTATTCGGTAGGCGGTACGCACCGCCACATTCCGGAGATCCTGCAGAACTTCGCGCACGCGGCCGGCAAGAGTGCTGCGGAGGCGGACGATTACACCCTCGCCTTCACGCCGATTCTCGCGCCGATGGCGCGCGGCATTCTCGCCACCGTTTCCGCCAAACTTACCGACAAAGCGCTTGGCATGACGGATGCCGAGATCCGCCAGGTCTGGCTGGATGCATACGAAGGCCAGGATTTCATGGTGGTGCTGCCTGAAGGCGTGATGCCGGCCACCGCCAACATCATCGGTTCTAACGCGGCCCACATTCAAGTGGTCGTCGACCATCATGCCGGCCGCCTGCTGGCATTCGCGGCCATCGACAACCTCAACCGAGGAACCGCCGGGCAGGCCGTGCAGTCGCTGAATGTGGCATTGGGACTTCCTGAGGATGCAGGATTGACGAAGATTGGAGTGGCACCGTGAGCGTAACGTTCGCACAAGGTTTTTCCGCAGCTGGCGTGGCAGCTGGCATTTCCGCGGTCGAAGGCAAGAAGGATCTGGCTCTCGTGGTCAACAATGGACCGCTTGACGCCGCTGCCGGCGTGTTCACCTCGAACCGTTTCTGCGCGGCCCCTGTGCAGTGGTCGAGGAACATCGTATCCGACGGCCATGTGAAGGCCGTGATTCTGAACTCCGGCGGCGCCAACGCATGCACCGGCAAGCCAGGATACGAGCAGTCCAAGGCCACCGCTGAAAAGGTCGCCGGCCTCATCGGCGCCAAAGCCGAAGACGTGGCCGTATGTTCCACTGGTCTCATCGGCGAATTGCTGCCGCTCGACAACGTGCTGTCCGGCGCGGACAAGGCATTTGAAACCCTTGCCGATACCGCCGAAGCCGGAGCCGATGCGTCGCACGCCATCATGACCACCGACACCAAGCCGAAAACCGTCGAGCTGGAAGGTTCCAACGGCTTCCGTATCGGTGGCATGGTCAAGGGTTCCGGCATGATCGCCCCGCAGCTGGCCACCATGCTGTGCGTCATCACCACCGATGCCGTCGTGACCGCCGGACAGCTTCAAGCCGCCTTGAACGCCGGAGTCGAAATGTCGTTCAACCGCATCGACGTGGACGGCTGCATGTCCACCAACGACACCGTGTTGCTGCTGGCTTCCGGCGCGTCCGGCATCGAACCGGACCCGGACGAGTTCAAAGAGCTTGTGGCCAAGGCCACCGCCTCGCTCGCCCGCCAGATCATCGGCGACGGCGAAGGCGCAAGCCATGACATCCGTGTCAAAGTTACCGGCGCGACCACCGAAGAAGCCGCTCTGGCATGCGGTCGCGCGGTCGCAGCGTCCAATCTGCTCAAATGCGCCATCTCCGGCAACGATCCGAACTGGGGCCGCATCGTCAGCTCCCTCGGCACCGTGCCGCCCGACGTCGCACCATACGATTCCGAAAAGGTCACGGTGGACGTCAACGGCGTACGCATCTGCGAAAACGGCGGAGCCGGACGCGACCGCTCCGAAGTGGACATGACCCCACGCGAGGTGCACATCGACATCGACCTGAACGCCGGAGAAGCGGAAGCGACCGTCTGGACCGACGATCTGACCCACGAATACGTACACATCAACGCTGACTACGAAAGCTGATCGAATAGGAATGGCCAAAGAACTCAAAGGACCTGGATTCCACTTCGACGTGCACACCGACCTGCGCGCCGACCAGAAGGCGGAAGTGCTTATCGAAGCGCTGCCGTGGCTGGAGGAATTCGCCGGACAACGCATCGTCATCAAATATGGCGGCAACGCGATGATCGACGATCATCTGAAAGCCTGCTTCGCCGAAGACATGGTGTTCCTGCGCCAGGTGGGACTGCACCCGGTCGTGGTGCACGGTGGCGGTCCGCAGATATCCCAAATGCTTAAGGCCCTGGGTATCAAGTCCGAATTCAAGGGCGGATTGCGTGTCACCACTCCGGAAGCCATGGATGTGGTCCGCATGGTGCTGACCGGCAAGGTGTCCCGTGAACTCGTTGGCCTGATCAACGCGCACGGTCCATTCGCGGTCGGCCTGTCCGGCGAGGACGGCGCCCTGTTCTCGGCCATGCAGCGCAAACCGGTCATTGACGGCAAGCCCACCGATATCGGCTTGGTCGGCGACGTGGTGAGCGTCGACGCGTCCGCCGTGGAGGATCTAATCAACGCCGGACGTATTCCGGTGGTTTCCTCCGTGGCTCCGAATGAAGACGATGCCACTGAAGTGCTCAACGTGAACGCCGACTCCGCCGCGGCCGCCCTTGCCGCGGCCCTTGGAGCCAGCAAGCTGGTCGTGTTGACCGACGTCGACGGTTTGTATGCCGATTGGCCGGACCGTGACTCCCTGATTGGCCGCATCGGCGTGGAGAATCTGCGCGATATGCTCCCCGACCTGGAAAGCGGCATGCGTCCGAAGATGGAAGCCTGCGTGCGCGCCATCGACGGAGGCGTTCCGCGGGCCCATATCATCGACGGTCGCAAACCGCATTCCATCCTGAACGAGATCTTCACCACCGACGGCATCGGCACCATGGTCGTGCCCGAGGACGGTATTGAAATGAGGAGTTCCTATGGCAACTGAACAACTGGAAACACTCGGCACTGAAGATGCCAAGTGGCTGGGAGAGTACTCCCAGGTGCATATGAACGTGTTTGGCACGCCCCTGCGCGTGATGGACCACGGTGAGGGCGCCCACATCTGGGATGTCGACGGCAATGAATATCTCGATTTCCTTGCAGGCATCGCCGTCAACGCGCTCGGATACGCCCATCCGAAGTGGGTGAAGGCCGTCAGCGAACAGGCCGCCAAGGCCGCGCATGTGAGCAACTACTTCGCCACCGAACCGCAGATCAAGCTCGCCGCCAAACTCGTCAAGCTCGCGGGCGCTCCGGAAGGTTCCCGCGTCTACTTCGGCAATTCCGGCGCGGAAGGTAACGAGGCGGCGCTGAAGCTCGCCAAGCTCTACGGGCGCACCCTGCCGGGCGCGTTGCCTGAGATCGGCGGCAAACCGGCACGCATCATCTCCATGACCCACGGCTTCCACGGCCGCACCATGGGCGCGCTGTCCGCAACGTGGAAGCCCGCCATCCGTGAGAAATTCGAGCCGCTGGTACCGAACATCGAATTCGTCGAAGCCGGCAACGTCGAAGCCTTGCACGACGCTTTCGCCGAAACCGGCCAAGGCAAGTACGGCAAAGGGCCGGTCGCGGCCGTCATCATGGAGCTTATCCAGGGCGAGGCCGGTGTGATGCCGCTCGGAGCGGACTATGTGAAGGCCGCCCGCAAACTATGCGACGAACATAAGGCGCTCCTCATCATCGACGAAGTGCAGACCGGCATCGGACGCACCGGAGCATGGTTCGCCTTCCAGCGTGAGGATCTTTCCGGCGGTGTGCCCCCGGACATCGTCACTTTCGCCAAGGGCGTTGGCGGTGGTTTCCCGATGGGCGGCATGATTTCCTTCGGCGCCGAACTGTCCGCGCTGTTCACCCCGGGTTCCCACGGCTCCACTTTCGCAGGCAATCCATTGGGCGCTTCGGCGGCATTGGCAACGCTGGGAGTCATCGAAGAGGACAACCTCGTGGACAACGCCGAAGAACGCGGCAAGCAGCTGCGCGACGGTATCGCCTCCTGCGGCAATCCGCTGTTCGTCTCCGTGCGTGGCCGTGGCCTGCTCGACGCCATCGAACTTGCCCACCCCTGCTCGCATGCGGCCATGAACTGGGCTTTGGAACACGGTCTCATCGTCAATGCGGTTGCTCCGAATGCGTTGCGTCTCGCCCCGCCGCTGGTCATCACTGCTCAGGACGTCGATCAAGCGGTGTCCATCCTCGCCAAGATTCCGTCCGACCTGCCTAACGACTGATCTCGGACGAACCCGAAGAATTTGAAAGGAGCCTCTATACCAATGGCAACCCCTGAACTGCGCCATATGCTGCGCGATGACGATCTGAACCACGAAGAACAGAAGCAGGTGCTGGAACTGGCCATCAAGTTCCACAAGAACCGTTTCTATCACCAGCCGTTCGCTGGCCCGCAGGGCATCGCCGTGTTTTTCGACAAGCCCAGTACCCGTACCCGCTCCAGCTTCTCCATTGGCGTGGCCGAACTCGGTGGCTATCCGCTGGTCATTGACAAGTCCGGCTCCCAGCTGGGCCGTGGCGAACCGGTGGCCGACACGGCTCGCGTGCTTGACCGTATGGCCTACGGCGTGGTGTGGCGCACCTTTGGTCAGGACCGTGTTGAGGAAATGGCCAAGTACTCCACCCATCCGGTGGTGAACGCACTGACCGACGAATTCCATCCGTGCCAGATTCTTGCTGACTTCCAGACCATCGCGGAACATCGCGGCGGTGTAGACAACCTCAAGAACCAGACCATCGCCTATCTTGGCGACGCGGCCAACAACATGTCCAACTCCTACCTGCTCGGCGGCGCTGTGGCGGGCATGAACGTGCGTGTGGCAGGACCGTACGGATACCTGCCGGATCCGCAGATCGTTGCCGATGCCGAAGCGATTGCCTCTGAGACCGGCGGCTCCATCCTCGTCACTACTGATCCGAATGAGGCTGTTGCCGGAGCCGATTGCGTCTTCACCGACACGTGGGTCTCCATGGGCGAGGAAGCGGAATACGCTGTCCGTTCCAAGCCGTTCTGGGATTACCAGGTGAACGCCGAACTCATGGCCAAGGCCAAGGACGACGCCATCTTCCAGCACTGCCTGCCTGCATATCGCGGCAAGGAGGTCACCGCCGAGGTTATCGATGGTCCTCAGTCCGTGGTTTGGGATGAGGCAGGCAACCGTCTGCACGCCCAGAAGGCGTTGCTGACCTGGTTGGCCGGCAAGGCCCGTGGCGATGAAAGCCTGCTGGTCTGATGACTGACCACACTCCCGCGTTGCAGCGTCCTGCCACACGAACCGCTCGACTGAGCGCCATTGAGCAGGCGCTGCTGACGCGCATCGTCACCTCGCAATCGCAACTGTCGCAGATTCTCGCCGACCAGGGCATCGAGGTGACGCAGGCCACGCTGAGCCGTGATCTCGATGAGATTCACGCCACGAAGACCCGTCTTGCCGACGGAACCGTGGCCTACGCCGTCGGCAAACAGAACATTGATGAACATCCGGCTTCTAACCCGGACGCCAAAACCGAGCAGCAGATTAGCCGGGTACTGTCCGGACTGGTCACATCCGTGGCCGCGGCACGTAATCTCGTGGTCGTGCACACGCCATCCGGCGCCGCGCAATATGTGGCCAGCGTCATCGATAAGCAGCCCATCGAAGGCGTGCTTGGCACCATCGCCGGAGATGACACGGTCATGGTTATCTGCTCCGAGGATGATGTCGCCAAACGGCGTGCGCAATGGCTGCTTGATGTCGCTTCCAAAGCGTGAATAGCCATATAGTGGACACGACGCACCAAATATGCATAAATATACAGAGCTGTGCATATACTGATGAATAACGTTGGATGTTAGAAAGGGAAACCATGAGCGATCAGAATCGTCTCGTCCTGGCGTACTCCGGTGGTCTTGACACCTCCGTCGCCATTTCGTATCTGAAGGAACGCACCGGCAAGGATGTTGTGGCCGTGTCCCTCGACGTTGGCCAGGGCGGCGAAAGCCTCGAAACCATCAAGCAGCGCGCGTTGGCATGCGGTGCGGTCGAAGCCTACGTGGTCGATGCCCGTGATGAATTCGCCAACGAATACTGCATGAAGGCCCTGAAGGCCAACGCCATGTACGAAGGCGTGTACCCGCTGGTCTCCGCCATCTCCCGTCCGCTGATTTCCAAGCACCTTGTGCGAGCCGCCCACCAGTTCGGCGCTGACACCATTTCCCACGGCTGCACCGGCAAGGGCAACGACCAGGTTCGTTTCGAGGTCTCCATCGCCTCCATCGACCCGACGCTGAAGGCCATCAGCCCGATTCGCGACCTGTCTCTGACCCGCGACGTCGAGATCGCCTTCGCCAAGGAACACAAGCTGCCGATCGTGCAGACCGAGAAGAGCCCGTTCTCCATCGACCAGAACGTGTGGGGCCGTGCCATCGAGACCGGTTTCCTTGAGGATCCGTGGAACGGTCCGACCAAGGATTGCTATTCCTACACCGACGATCCGGCGTTCCCACCGGTCGAGGATGAGGTCGTCATCGAATTCAAGCAGGGCGTCCCGGTCAAGATCGACGGCCATGACGTCACTCCGCTGCAGGCCATCGAAGAGATGAACCGTCGTGCAGGCGTGCAGGGCATCGGCCGCATCGATCTGATCGAGGATCGTCTGGTAGGCATCAAGTCCCGCGAGCTGTACGAGGCTCCGGGCGCAGTGTCGCTGATCACCGCCCACCAGGAGCTCGAGAACTGCTGCCTCGAACGCGAGCAGCACCGCATCAAGCGCGACATCGACAAGCGTTGGGCGGAACTGGTCTACGATGCGCAGTGGTTCTCCCCGGCAACCCAGTCCCTGAACGCCTTCATCGAAGACACCCAGAAGTACGTCTCCGGCGAGATTCGCATGGTTCTGCACGGTGGCCGCGCCGTCGTGACCGGCCGTCGCTCCGACAGCTCGTTGTACGACTACAACCTGGCCACCTACGATTCCGGCGACAGCTTCGACCAGAAGTCCTCCAACGGCTTCATCGACATCTATGGTCTGCCGAGCCGTGTGGCCGCAGCCCGCGACGTCAAGTTCGGCAACGGCATCGAGGTTCCGGAGAACAGCGTCGAGTAAGCATCATCCGGATTCACGTTGTGAATCGTCTTGATAATGGGGGAGAGCGTACCGTCGGGACCATCCTGACTGGTAAGCTCTCCCTCAGTCATATCTGCAAGGAGATTTGGAAAAACAATGACCGAGAGCACTACTAATGGTGAGCATCTTGCCCTGTGGGGCGGCCGTTTCAAGTCTGGTCCGTCGCCGGAACTCGCACGGCTGAGCAAGTCCACCCAATTCGACTGGCGACTCGCCGATGACGATATCGCCGGTTCGCGCGCCCATGCCCGTGCATTGGGCCGCGCCGGACTGCTGACCGCCGATGAGCTGCAGCGCATGGAAGACGCCCTTGACGAGCTGCAGCGCCGCGTGGATTCCGGAGCGTTCGCTCCGATCGAGGATGACGAGGACGAGGCCACTGCACTCGAACGCGGTCTACTCCAGATCGCTGGTGACGAACTCGGCGGCAAGCTCCGCGCCGGCCGTTCCCGCAACGATCAGATCGCCGCGCTCATCCGCATGTGGCTGCGCCGCCACAGCCGCATCATCGCCAAAATGCTGCTCGGTCTCGCCGCAACACTGATCGAGCAGTCCGAAAAAGCCGGTCGCACCGTCATGCCGGGACGTACGCATATGCAGCACGCCCAACCGGTTCTGCTTGCCCACCAGCTCATGGCCCACGTGTGGCCGCTGCTGCGTGACGTGGAACGTCTCGCCGATTGGGATAAGCGCATCGACGCCAGCCCGTACGGCTCCGGTGCCCTCGCCGGCAACACCCTTGGACTCGAACCGGTGGCTGTGGCCCGTGAGCTGGGCTTCTCCAAGGTGACCGCCAACTCCATCGACGGCACCGCCAGCCGTGATCTGGTCGCCGAATTCGCCTTCATCGCCGCCATGACCGGTGTCGATCTGAGCCGCCTGTCCGAAGAGATCATCATCTGGAACACCCAGGAATTCGCGTTCGTGCGTCTTGATGACGCCTACTCCACCGGCTCGTCCATCATGCCGCAGAAGAAGAATCCGGACATCGCCGAACTCACTCGCGGCAAGTCCGGACGACTCATCGGCGACCTGACCGGCCTGCTCGCCACCTTGAAAGGCCTGCCGACAGCCTATGCGCGCGACCTGCAGGAAGACAAGGAAGCCGTATTCGACCAAGTGGACACGCTTGAAGTGCTGCTGCCGGCGTTCACCGGCATGGTCGCCACCATGGTCTTCGACAAGGAACGCCTCGAAGCCGAAGCCCCGACCGGTTTCGCCCTTGCCACCGACATCGCCGAATGGCTCGTCAAGAACGGTGTGCCGTTCCGTCACGCGCACGAGCTTTCCGGCGCCTGCGTCAAGATTGCCGAAGACCGTGGTCAGGAGCTGTGGGATTTGACCGACGAGGATTTCATCAACGTGTTCAAGGACTTCCTGCCGGCGGACAAGGCCCCGCAGGTGCGTGAAGTGCTGTCCACCGAAGGCTCCGTCTCCGCCCGCAACGGCAAGGGAGGCACCTCCCCGCTGCGCGTGCGCGAACAGATCGTTTCCGCCAAGACCACCATCGAGCAGCTACGCGCCTTCGCCAACTCCGTGTCCGACGGTTCCGCATACAAGTCGCCCGAATCCCTGCTCAAGTAATCCCTATTAAGCAAGGAGCAAAAAGCGGTGCTGTTGACGCGCACGCAGATACGACGGCTGGTCTACGCGCACGGCCGGGAGATCCTGGAACATGACCACATGGCCATCGAAAGGGTCTGCTACCAGCATGGCGTGGTCACCACATTCGCCCATTCCATTCGTGTGGCTTGTCTGTCCGTCTGGCTGGCAGACAGACTGCACCTGTGGAATAGGGTTGATCTACGTTCGTTGATTCGCGCCGCTTTGCTCCATGATTACTTCCTTTACGATTGGCATGACTGGGACAACGGCACCCACCGGCTACACGGATTCACACATGGTGAAACGGCCATGCGCAACGCCATACGGGATTTCAAACTCAACCAGATCGAACGGGACAGCATCGAACATCACATGTTCCCATTGACTCCCTATCCGCCGAAGTACATCGAAGGATACCTTGTCACCGCGGCCGACAAAATCAGCGCCACGAAGGAAACGCTCTCTTTCGATCGTTTCGACAAACCCGCATCCGGACAACCGACGGACAGGAGCTGATGGCTGTGGCGCTCACACTCGAATATTTGTTCCTTTGGTTCCTGTTGTACGCCTTCATCGGATGGGTGTACGAGTCGGTTCTCGTGTCCGTTTCGGAACGTCGATGGGTCAACCGTGGTTTCCTTAACGGGCCGTTGTGCCCAATTTACGGATGCGGCGCGGTGCTTGCGATCGTGCTGTTGCATGACTTCACGAATCCCATCGAGATTTTCCTTATCTCCTCATTCGGCGCGAGCATACTCGAATACATCACCTCTTGGGGCATGGAAAAGCTGTTCCACGCCAGATGGTGGGATTACAGCCATTACCGATTCAACATCCAAGGCCGCATCTGTCTGCTCGGCGCAATCGTATTCGGATTCGGCGGAGTATTGATCATCGATGTGGTCCAGCCACAGGTCGAACGGCTCACCGCCATGATTCCGCTGCTTGCCGTGCACGTGATATGCGCGGTCGCCGCCATCGTCGTTATCATCGACACCATCGTCACCGTGGTGGGCATCGTCGGCCTGTCCGAGCGTCTCGCCAAATTCAGCGAAGCGGTGCAGGATCGTGCGGAGAAGGCCGGAGAATCCTGGCAGTGGGGCAAAGAGGAATTCCGCGAGAAGATGCATGATTTGTCGGAATCGTCGCAGGAACGTGTCGCCAATATGCGTCAGCTTGTCTCTTCCGCGTTGAATTGGCAGCAACGTCGTATGATCCGCTCCTTCCCACGCATGCGTTCCACGGACTCCACCAAATACAGCAAGATCATGGAAACCGTGCGTGAGATGCTGCGCCGAAAGTAAGTTTCCACCGGCCACACGTGTCGTATAGCATGTGTCCAAAAAACGATTTGCCCCGCCAACCTGCGTTGCGCACGCTGACGGGGCAAATCCCTTTATGCATCACATCGGATAGGGGCTACGACACTTGCGATGTGGCCGACCCCTTGTAATCGGTGATGCCGGCACCAATGTTCGGATGCTGCGCCGAATACGCCTGGTCCACACAGTAGAACGCCAGAAGCACGACGGCCACAACGGTGAGCTTTCTTGTATCGATACGACTCAGCAAGTTGTCCAATGCAGGAGCCAGCAGATACACGATCGCCAAACCGCCCAAACCAAACGTCAGCAGACCCTCGGCACAGATACGACCATTGAGATTGAGAAAATAACCGGTGTAATCCCACCAGCGTTGTCCTCCGTGGGTCTTCTCCAGATACCAGGACGAGAAGTACTCCAACCCGCCACACAAGACCATGGCGGCCAGGAACTCGAACAAGGGCTTCTTCCTCAACTTCTTCAGCAGAATAAGGATAATCACTCCGCCGGTGCCATAGATCGGCAGCCATGGCCCATGCAGCGTGCCACGATTCACGAACGTTCCTTCGGAAATGAAGGCGAGGCTCACCTCCCATACCCATCCCACGAAACAGAAGATGAAGAACATCATGACCAGATTGACCAACGAATAGCTGCGATCGGAGCTGACGGTGCGGGATTCGCGGAACCGGAACGCCATCGGCGCCGGAGCCAGACGACCAGGATAGATAGCGCCGTTCAGAATCTCCCTGCCGGTATCGATCTGATGCAGTTGCTCGCGATACTCCTCATACTTGGTCACCGACCGCGCATGCAGGATACGCACGCCCAACCATTCGGACAGGAACCCGACGAAACCGTTCGGCTTGTCCACCGGAACAAGATTGCTGGACAACTGCTCCACCGTTTCGGCAACATCACCATACGCGGCATGCAATGTCTCAGCGGAGGCCTTGCTGTACAGGTATTCGTCGCTGAGCAGCTCGCTTCCCTCCAATCCCGAATCCTTGGACAATCCGCGCACATGCACGTAATATTCGACGAAAAACGCCGCGTTATAGCCGTTGGAATAGAAGATGCCGCTCAAGCCGAGCGTGAACAGATTGAGCAGCCACCAGCCAAGGAACGACAGGTCGGCCACGAAACACTCCCACTTGTGACCCTTCATCATGCGCCTGGACAGGCTGATGGCCTCCCGTGCCCCGATATTCGGATTTTCGGCGACGATGTAGGGCACCATACGGTAGGAATACGGTTTGATGAACGCGCCGATGATGGTGAACGTCCACAGGAACAGGAACACGTTCTCGAGCAGCATCACCTTCGCCATCGACAACCATTTCCGCGTGGTGATCGGGTAGAGGAAACGGCTCACGGGAAGTTTGTCGTAGGTCCGTCCCTCAAGCAGCATGCGCATCATGACCACCCGGTATGTCTGCTGGACGAACAGCCATACGAAAAGGTAAACGGCCAGGGATACGACGATCGGTACGGCCACGGCGACGCCGTCATTATGCACGATGGAATTGGCCGCATCGGCCATCGACAGAATGACCGAACCCGATGAGAACGAGTTGAGCAGAGACGCGAACACGCCGCGTTTACGCCCCATCATGGCATTGGTGTCGTTTTGCACGATCTGCTCCTGATTGTGCTCCACTTGCCTGCGTGCCTGGCTTTCATCGCCGACAAGCAGGTTCTCCAACACTTTCGACACGTTGTCGGATTGCGCTGTGCCATCCTCCTGCACGGTTGCGGACGGGGAACTGGCGTTCACCGACCATGTCGACGAACTGTAGGCGACACCGAACACCGAAGCGAACAGGCAGATGACGACTATCATCCAATAGTGTCTCTTATAGGCTTTCCTTGCATTGGCCTTCATGCCTTTGCGATCCATGCAGGCCTCCCTTCTTCTCGTCAATGAGATTCCGTTTTCGATTTTAACCGGCATGTTCCGTGATCGCTTTGATAAAAACATGGAAAACGGCACACGCGGCTGTCTGTGTCTTCTGCGAAACTGTAGGGTGCGTAAAACGCGGTAATGTCCACAATTCGATAGGGAGAAAGCACAGTTATGGCTCACGTCATCGATTTCAAGGAGGCCGGTTTCGATTCCGTCCTCGATGAACTGGAATGGCGCGGGTTGATTTCCCAGTCCACTGACAGGGATCGACTCGCCGAAGCGTTGAACGGAGAGCCCATCACCTATTATTGCGGCTTCGATCCGACCGCCGCCTCCCTGCACATCGGCAACCTCGTTCAGCTCATCAACATGCGCCACCTGCAGGCCGCAGGACACCATCCGATCGCGTTGGTCGGCGGCGCCACCGGCCTGATCGGAGATCCGCGCCAGTCGGGCGAACGTACGCTCAACCCGAAGGACGTCGTGGCCGGCTGGGCCGATCGTCTGAAGAAGCAGATCGGCGGCATCCTCGAGACCGAAGGCAGCAATCCGGTACGTTTCGTGTCCAACTACGATTGGACCGCTTCGATGAACGTCATCGACTTCCTGCGTGACGTCGGCAAGAATTTCCGTATGGGCACCATGCTCGCCAAGGACACCGTGGCCCGTCGCCTCAACTCCGAGGAAGGCATCTCCTTCACTGAGTTCAGCTATCAGGTGCTGCAGGGCAACGACTTCCTGCACCTGTTCGACGAGTACCATTGCGTGCTGGAGATCGGCGGCTCCGACCAGTGGGGCAACCTCACCTCCGGTCTGGATCTGATCCACAAGGTGCGCGGCGTGGACGTGAACGTGTTCACCAGCCCGATCATCACCGACGCGCAGGGCAAGAAGTTCGGCAAGTCCGAAGGCAACGCCGTCTGGTTGGATGGCACGATGCTCAGCCCCTACAAGTTCTACCAGTTCTGGTTCAACCGTCCCGACAGCGAGATGGAGAACCTGCTCAAGGCGTTCACCTTCCTGCCAAAGGCCGAAATCGAACGGCTTATCGAGGGAAGCAAGACCAATCCGGGCGCGCGTGAGGCGCAGCGCACCCTCGCATGGGAGGTCACCAGCTTCGTGCATGGCGAGGAAGCCACTCGCCAGGCCATCGAAGCTGCCGGCGCGTTGTTCGGACGTGGCGTCGATCTGGCGGACATCGATGAGTCCACGCTTGAGGCCGCTATCGACGGCATGAAGGTCGATGGGGAATTCGCCAAGGTCGCAGCCGGCGACCGTGTGGCCGAGGCTGGTATGAAGGCAGGCCTGTTCAAGTCGATTTCCGAGGCGCGCAAGACCATCAAGTCCGGTGGCGTGTACCTCAACAACACGCGCGTGGAGGATGAGGAACAGACGTTGCAGGAAGGTGACTTCCTGCATGGTCGTTTCGTGCTCATCCGCCGCGGCAAGAAGGCGCTCGGCGTCGTCGAACAGGCGTGAGACGCATAGGCAATCGTAAGTAAATAATCGCAAGTATCTCAAGACCAATAAGGAACAGCATGGCAGAAGAACAGCGCGGATCGCGCGGCAAGTCCTACGGCAACCACAAGTCCTACGGCTCGGGCAGGCCGGGTAACCGCGGTGGCAAGGGATTCAAGCCGCGCGGCAACGGCGGCAAGTCCTACGGACACAAGTCCGGCGGCTTCCACAACGATGACCGTAAGGGCGGATATCGCAAGGGCAATGGCGGCGGATACCGTCGTGGCGACCGCGATTTCCATCGCGATGGCGAAGGCGAAGGTCAGGAGCGTCGTTTCCACAACGGTCCGCGCAAGTTCAACCGCGATGGCGAGCGTCGTGACGACCGCCGCGGCGGCTATCGTGGCAATCGCGGCGACAATCCGCGCTACCAGCGTGATGGCGAGCGTTCCGGCTTCCGTCATAATGACCGTCGTGACGGCGATCGCAGGGATTTCCATCGTGACGACCGCCATGGTGATGGCGAGCGTCGCAATTTCCGTCATGACGGTGACCGTCGTGACTTCCGCCGTGACGATGGTGAGCGTCGTGGCGGCCGCAATTTCCACAAGGACGGCGATCGCAGGGACTTCCGCCGCGATGACCGCCGCGGGGAGCGCCGTGATGGCGAGCGTCGTAATTTCCGTCGTGATGATCGTCGTGACGGCGATCGCAGGGATTTCCGCCGTGACAACCAGCGTCGTGATTTCCACAAGGATCGCAATCAGCGTCCGGAAGGCGAGGAGCGCCGCGAATTCACCCGTGAAGAGAAGATGGAGTACCGCGAGGCGAAGCGTGGCGAGTATCTGTCGAAGCCGCGTCGCAATTCCGACGGCACGATGAGCTTCCCGTCGCAAAACCCGTACACGCATCGTCGCCCGGGCGAGCCGAAGATGCCGAAGGGCATCGAGTGGAGCATGCTGTCCACTGATGACCGTGAGCGTCTGCGTGGCCTGTCCAAGGAACATGCGGAGAACATCGGCCTGCACATCCTTGCCGCCTACACGCTTGAGGAAAGGGATCCGGAGCTGGCGCTCGAACATGCCAAGTGGGTGGCGCATCAGGCTTCCCGTATTGATTTCGCGCGTGAGACCCTTGCGTTCGTGGCCTACCGTCAGGGCGATTACAAGCTGGCCCTGCGTGAGTTCCGCACCGCGTTCCGCATGAACGGTTTCCTTGACTATCTGCCGTTCATCGCCGACTGCGAGCGTGGCATGGGCGAGCCGAAGAAGGCCATCGAAACCGCCATGAGCGATGACGCGAAGTATCTGCGCGGCGAATCCAAGGCCGAGATGTTCCTCGTGTACGCGGGCGCGCTGGGCGACCTCGAGCTGTGGAATAAGGCCATTGAGATCGTGCATACGTTGGGCCGTTCCAAGGGCTTGGCCGGCGAATACCGCATGCGTGCGGTGCAGGCCGAACAGTACTTCCTCGAGCAGGCCGGACGCTCCGATGAGGCCGTGGCTCTCGACCAGCTGCTTGACAAGCTTGAGCTGCAGTACGCCGATGCCGAAGAGGACGAGACCTCCGACGATCTGGTCATTGAATACGACATGCAGGAATTGAACGACGAGCTTATGGACAAGCTCGGCATTTCCGAAGATGACGCCCAGTATGCGCCGGAAGACGAGGATGAGGACGATTCCGAGGCCGTCGACGAGAACGGCGAGACCAACGATGAGACCCAGCTTGATGCCGAAGCGGCCAAGGAAGGCGCCGAGTCCGACGACGAGCCTGCCGGTGACGGCGAAAACGCGGGCGACTCCGAAGACGACCAGACTGAGGATGAGGTCGAATCCGCAGCCGATTCCGACAACGAGTGAGGTGCGGCAAAACAATGCTGAAATCCACAACCCGTCCGCTGAGCGAAGCCTACCAGCTGGCGCTGCTTGATCTTGACGGCGTGGTCTACCGTGGCAAGAATCCGGTGGAACATGCTGCAGAGAGCATCCGCAAGGCCGAAGGCCTCGGCATGACGGTGGAATACACCACCAACAATTCCTCCCGACTGCAATCCGTGGTGGCCGACCAGCTTAAAGGCTTCGACCTTGACGTCGAACCATGGCAGGTCATCACCTCGTCCGTGGTGGCTGCCCGCATGGTGGCCCGTGCGGTGCCGCAAGGTGCGAAAGTGTTCGTGCTCGGCGCACAGCATCTGCGTGAGGAAGTCGCCAAGCAGGGTCTTGAGGTGGTTGATTCCGCCGAAGACAAGCCGGTCGCGGCCATCCAAGGCTGGTACCCGGACATGTCTTGGAACCAGATGGCGCAAATCGCCTACGCCGTAGAACAGGGCGCCACGTATTTCGTGACCAACCGCGACCTGACCATTCCGCGTGAGCTGGGCATCGCCCCCGGTTGCGGTTCCATGATCATGGCCGTCATCAACGCCACTGGTGTGGAACCGGTTTCGTCCGCAGGCAAGCCGGAATCCGCCATGTACGACGAAGCCCGACTGCTTGCCGCGCATGATGGTGCCGAACCAGTGGCCAAGGAAGCATGCCTCGCCATCGGCGACCGCCTCGATACCGATATCGAAGCCGGCAACCGTGGCGGCTATGATTCCCTGGCCGTGCTGACCGGCGTCACCAATCCGCATGAGCTGATGTTCGCTCCGGAGCATCTGCGTCCGACCTACATCGCCAAGGACCTGACCGGACTTAACGAGCCGGCCCCCGAAGTCGTGCATGAGGCTGGCGCTTGGAGCTGCCGCGACGTGCAGGCGCGCGTCGACGGCGATCGTCTTTACGTCACCGACATCACCAGCGTCGACGGTCTTCGTGCGGCCTGCGCCGCCATGTGGGATGCGGCGGATCGCGGACACAGCGTCGACGGCATGATCGTGCCGGAATTCCGAATCGCCTGATTGCCGCACGTGCGTATGCGCAACATGAATGACGATTCCGGTGCCGTCGTCCGACTCGACATCGCGCTGGTGGAGCGTGGCGTCACGGATAGTCGCTCCAAAGCACAACGGCTGATCGAATCCGGCAAGGTCCGGGTGAACGGCACCGTCGCATCCAAAGCGTCGCTCAAAGTCACGGCCGCCGACACGCTTGATGCCGATCTGGGAGACGATTACGTCTCCCGTGGAGCCTACAAGCTGGTCGGCGCGCTCGACATGTTCTCCCAGACGGGCCTGCGTTCCGCGGAAGGACTCGATTGCCTCGACATCGGCGCGTCCACCGGCGGTTTCTGCGACGTGCTTCTGCGACGCGGTGCCGCGCATGTGATCGCGCTCGACGTGGGGCACGGCCAGCTTGACCCGCGCATCGCAGGCAACGAGCGCATCATCGAAATGAGCGGCGTCAACATCCGCGACGTCGAAGCGGATGATCTGCCGTACCGGCCAAGCATGATCGTATCCGACGTGTCATTCATCTCGTTGACATACGTGATTCCCGTCATCGCGCGCATCGCCGCGCCCGGCGCACACGTCGTGCTGCTGGTCAAACCGCAGTTCGAAGTCGGCAAAGGCAACCTCGGCAAAAACGGCATCGTGGAAAGCGAAACCTTACGCAAACAGGCGCTCGACACCGTCACCGCCTGCGCGAAAGCCAACGGACTGGATGTACGCGCCACGGCGGTCTCACCGATCGAAGGCACGCACGGCAACATCGAGTATCTGCTGTATGCAGTGGCGTAAACCGTTCTCCGCCAATCGATAGCGTAAAAATGAAAGGCCGGCGGCCCATATGAAAAATCCCATATGGACCGCCGGCCTTTTGCATGTTCCGTGGGCCTAGCCCCTCAAAAACTTGTCGATCTGATCCTGCTTGCCCATGATGATGAGCTCGTCGTTACGGTGCATAATCAGCTCTTTCGAACCGTATTCGAATTCCTTGCCCGGCGATTTGACACCGACCACGGTGATGCCGAACCGTTCATGTACGCGCGCATCCTCGATGGAGTAACCGACGACATGCGGGGGAGTGTGGATCTTCACCACGCTGTACGCGCCTTCAAGCTCGATGTAGTCCAGATAGTTGCCGGACACCAAGTGCCCTACGCGTTTGCCGGCATCGGTCTCCGCGTTGATGATGTGCCGTGCGCCGATACGCTGCAGAATGCGCGCATGCTCCTTGGACACCGACTTCGCCCAAATGTCGGAGATGCCCGCGTCCAGCAGATTGCCGGCGGTGATGACGGACGCTTCGACGCTGTCGCCGATGGCTACGACCGCCGTGTCGAAATCGGAGGCGTTGATCTGCTCCAACGCCATCACGTCGGTCATGTCGGCCTGCACGGTGGGGATCTGCGACGACCAGCGGTTCACCAGTTCGCCGTCCTTGTCGACGGCGAGCACATCCTGTCCCATCGTATCCAATGTGGTGGCTACGGAACTGCCGAAACGGCCGAGTCCTACCACAAGAACGCTTCTGGTGTTGTTAGCCATGATTGTTCGCGTACCTTTCGATGTTCTGTTCCGGATTCAAGTATAGGAAGTTGCGGGTATAGAAACCGTATCGACGAATCCGCTCAGCCGACCACGATCTGCTCGGTGGGGTAGCGGACCGGCTCCACATTGCGCGGCCTGGAGATCGCGTAGGCGATGGTGAGCGGACCGAGCCTGCCGATGAACATGGTCGCGGCGAGAATGTACAGGACCGCTGGACTAGAAGCGCTGGCCACGCCGACCGAATAGCCTCCCAGACCGAACGCCGAGCAGGTGTCGAACAGCGCGTTGCTCAGCGAGCATCCGGTGATGGCCATCAATGTCATGGACACTATGGTGACGAGTGCCAGACATGAGGTGGTGACGGCCACGGCCGTCATGACGGCTTGCGAATGGATGCGACGATGGAATGCGTTGACGTCATGGCGTCCGGTGAACGCGGCGCGGCAGGTCAACAGAATCACGGCGAATGTGGTGACGCGGATGCCGCCTGCGGTCGAAGTGCTGCCGCCGCCGATGAACATGACGATGGACAGGAACACCTTCGTCGCATCGCTCACGCCCGGCATCCATGACAGGTCGAAGCCGGAGCTGCGGGGCATGACGGCCGCCACCATCGCATGCCACAACCGCGGTTCCACGCCTTCGGTGGCGAACAGCAGTTTGTTGTTCCATTCCATGAGGAGGAACCAGGTGAACGAGGCGAGCACGATGCAGAACGTGGTGGTCAGCGTGAGCTTGGTATGCAGGCTCCAACGCTTCGGCGGACGATGGTTGCGCCATGAGCGCATGAGGTTAAGCAGGACGGGAAAGCCGAGCGTGCCGCAGAACGCGCTGACGAGGATAGGCAGGCCAACAGCCCAATTGTTGACATGCAGGCCGGCGCCGTCAGGGGTGAAGCCGGCGTTGTTGTATGCCATGACCGCGAAGAACAACGATTCCCACAGCGTGTGCCGCACACTGCCATGATTGACTTTGTACAGGCCGGGGAACAGCGCCACGAACGTGATGCCTTCGATGGTGAACGCGGTGGCGATGACCACGGTGAGCACGCCCTTGATCTCGCCGAGTTTCGTGGTGCCCAGCTCGTTGGCCGTCAGCAGCTTTTGCGTGGCCTTGAGATGGTGGTTCACGGCCAAGGCGATGAGTGAAGCGAACGTCATGACACCCAAGCCGCCCATCTGCACGGAGAAGATGAGCACGGCCTGGCCGAAAGCGGACCAATGCGTCGTCGAATTGACGATGGAGATGCCACACGTCGAAATCGCGGAGATCGCGGTGAAGAACGCGGTGGTGAATGTCGTTTGCTCGCCTTTCGGCGTGGCGGTGGGCGTGAGCAGGAGCAGCGTGGACAATGCGCCCAACATCATGAAGTACAGGATGGTCAGACGTCCGGGATGTGTGGTGAGTCTGTGCATTAGGCTGCGCTTGCGCGGCTTGCGCTCCTCCGCCATGGCCTTCTCGAACGTGTCCCCGGAGAACCACCAGGCATAGCCATGTGAGGCCTCGCGATTGGAGGAGGACTCGTCGAAGACGAGGTTGGACATGCTGTTCCTCGCTCCTTGTCTGTATAAACGGTCTTCGTTTCCTTGAGCTATTGTAGACGGTAGTGTGACGAACGGTGCAGAGACATACCATTCGGCCTGTTCGGCGGATTCGTGGGAAAACGACGAACAGGTTTTGCGGGTGGGATGTACGTGGCTCGTGAACGAACGGAAACGTCTGCGGCGTGTCCGGACACCCGCTACCGCCATTCGTTCATTTGTTCGATTACAATGGTAGGCATCGGCGTCCGTCGAGGACGTGGTATGTACGAGAGTTCTCGGAAAGGGCTTGCGATGCACGGTACCCGGCATGCGGTGGTAGTGACGCATACACGTCTGCGTGAAAGCGGCACGGTGGTCGAAGAAGCCGTCGAACAGCTGCGGCGCGCCGATTTCGAAGTGACGATCATCGACAATATCGAAGCGCCCGATTTCGGCAGCAAGACGCCAGTAGTGCCGAAAAACACGGAAATCGTGGTCGTGCTTGGCGGGGACGGTACCATTCTGCGCGCGGCCGAACTGGTTCATTGCACTGAAGTGCCCATCCTCGGCGTGAACCTAGGGCATGTCGGCTTTCTTGCCGAATTTGAAAGCTTCCAGATGAGCGAGGCGATCCGTCGGATCGCCGACCACGACTATTCCATCGACGAACGTATGATCGCCCACGTCGACGTATGGCTGCCGGGCGCGACGGAACCCATCGAGGACTGGGCGTTGAACGACATCACTTTGGAACGTGCGGACCGTGGCAAGATGGTGGAATTGTCCATCCGTGTCGACGACGTGGAGATGAGCTCATTCGGTTGCGATGGCGTGATCGTATCCACGCCGACCGGTTCCACCGCCTACGCGTTTTCCGCGGGCGGGCCGATCATGTGGCCGAATGTGAAAGCCTTGCAATTGGTGCCGTTGGCGGCGCATGCGTTGTTCGCACGTCCGCTCATCATCGGTTCCGGCTCCACGTTCGCCATCGACATTCTCGAGGATTCCACGTCGGATGGCTGGATCTGCTGCGACGGCCGTCGTCAACGCGCACTGCCCAAAGGCACACGTGTCGAAGTGCGTGAATCGAAATGCACTTTGCGATTGGCTCGTTTGTCTGGCGTGCCGTTCACGAACCGGCTCGTCACCAAATTTGATTTGCCTGTCGTCGGCTGGCGCGAGCAGGCGCGCAAAACCGGTGGCATACATCATGGGCAATCGTTCCCTAGAACCGGCAAACCGGAAAGCGGGAAGTGACCGGGCATGCTGGAAGAGCTTGAGATTCACAATCTCGGTCCGATTCGTTCCGCTCTGATCGCCCCGGCAGGTGGTATGACGGCGATCACCGGTGAGACGGGAGCCGGCAAATCGATGCTGCTCAGTGCGATCCGACTGATTTCCGGCGGTCCGTCCGATGGAGGCCGCGTTTCGGTGGGCGCTCAGGAGGCGTGGGCGCAGGGTGTGTTCGAAGTCGCCTCGTCGCCGGCCGCGGTGGCCGCGGCACGGGAAGCCGGCTTCGAACCGGAGGATGGCGAGCTGTTTCTGTCGCGTAAAGTGCCCGCTTCCGGGCGATCCCGCAGCATGCTGTCGGGACGTAGCGTGCCGCGTTCCGTACTCGCCTCCGTCGCCGCCGAACTGGTGACGATTCACGGACAGGCCGACCAATTGCGCATAGCGACTACCTCACGTCAGCGCGAATTCCTTGACCGCTATGCGGGAGACGAAGTGGCTTTGGCCGCCTACGGCAAGTCGTGGAGCGCGTTGCGCGCGATGGACGAGCGGTTGGAACGGCTCAACAGCCAGGAATCGTCCATGCGACAGCAGGCGGATTATCTGCGCGAATCAATCGAACGCATCAACCGTGTCGACCCGCAGCCGGGGGAGATGGACGAATTGCGTGCGCGCCGCGACCGCATCGAAAACGCGGCCGAGATCGCCGAAGGCGTGACGCGAGCGTTGGGCGCGTTGGACGCCTCGCAGGTGGTGGACGATGTCGAATCGTCCAGCGCGGCCGATTTGATCGACCATGCTTCGCAGGCGTTGCGCGCCATCCATGTGGAAGGCGTGTTCTCCGAACTCGCCGACCGGCTCGACTCCATCAGCACCGATTTGTCCGACGTGGTGTTCAGCCTGTCGGGAGAAGTGGACAACGAAGCGAGTATGGAGGATTTGGACGCCATCAACGGGCGCATCCACGAGCTGGACGAGCTGACCCGCCGATGGGGGCCGGAATTGTCCGACGTGATCGCATGGCGAGACAAGGCCGTATACGATTTGGAGGATTTGGACGCCTCGCCGGAAAAGGTCGAACAGCTGGAAGCCGAACGCGCCCAACTGCTTGAGGCTGCGAAAAAAGCCGCGCAGGCTGTGAGCAAACGGCGTAGAGCCGCGGCGAAGGAACTCGCGTCCAAAGTCACCGCGGAACTTGATTCGCTGGCCATGGGCACTTCGAAACTGGAGATCCGCGTGGCCGAACGCGAACAGTTGGACGCCACCGGAGCGGACGACATCGAATTCCTCTTCACCCCGTTCCCCGGCTCCCCGCAACTGCCGATGGGCAAAAGCGCATCCGGCGGCGAATTGAGCCGTCTGATGCTCGCGCTTGAACTGGTCGCCGCCGAAAAGCATGTCGTGGCCGGAGGAACCGTGCCGCCGATGACGTTCATCTTCGATGAGGTCGACGCCGGCGTGGGAGGCAAGGCCGCTGTGGAGCTGGGTGCCCGCTTGGCCAAACTCGCCCAATCCGCGCAGGTTCTGGTCGTCACGCACCTACCACAGGTCGCATCCTGGGCGGACGAACAATATGTGGTCGCCAAAGGCGAAACCAAGGATGGTTCCATCGCCACCACCATCAGCCAGGTGCGCGGGGATGAGCGCGTGCATGAAATCGCCCGCATGCTTTCCGGCAGCGAAAGCGAAACATCTCTGGAACATGCCGAGGAACTGCTCAAATCGTCGGTGCTTGACTGACGGCGGATTCAATCGTAAAAAGTAATCGCAAATCGTAAAAGCGGTAATTGCAAAACAAAGGAGCCGATATGACACAGGAAACCAAGGCGAACCAAGGCAAAGGCGCCATCTTCGACCTTGACGGCACGCTACTCGACTCCATGGGCGTGTGGGATCAGGTGGACGTCGACTTCCTTGCCAAACGCGGCATCGAGGTGCCGGACGACTACATGCAGAAGGTCGCGGCCATGCAATTCCGCCAGATCGCCGAATACACAATCGCACGATTCGGCCTGTCGGACACTCCCGAAGCGTTGATGGAGGAGTGGGATCATATGGCGCGCGTCATGTACGCCACGGTGGTTGAAGCCAAACCGTATGCGCGCGAATATCTGGAATCGTTGAAGGCGAGCGGCGCGAAACTGGCCGTGGCCACGTCATTGCCGCCGATGCTGCGCGAACCGGCCATGAAGCACGTCGGCATTTTCGACTATTTCGATGACGTGGTCAGCGTCGACGATGCTGGCGACGTCGGCAAAACTGAGCCGGACGTATATCTGCTGGCCGCGTCGCGTCTCGGCATCAAACCAAGCGACTGCACCGTATTCGAGGATCTGCTGGTCGGCATGCGCTCGGCCAAGTCGGTCGGCATGCATGTGTGGGCCATGCACGACGATTCCTCCGACGCCGACTGGCCTGAGATCTGCGATCTGGCCGACGGCGTCATGTTCGACTTCCACGACGCGCCTGCCGCATTGTAGGAACCGTTGTCGTACGGGATATATGCATTTGGGGCTTTCCGTTGATTCGGAAGACCCCAAATCCGTTCTCCATAAGAGTCTACCGGTTGGCTCGGTTCAGATGTCCTTGCTACCGTAAATATGCAGTGATATCTTGCTGGAGAACGCTAAGGCGAGTACGTCGATGATCAAGAATGCCGCTAATGCAATGGCTTGGTGCCGGCTGATCGCCTGGCCAGCTGTTCGACGGTCTTTTCGAATTCCGGCAATGCCTTGCGCAGTCCGATGACCGTGCCCACGATCACGCCGATGCTCAGAATAATGGCGGCCATGGCACGATAAGGGGAGAACCGGTACAGGAACGGCTGCACGATGGTGTTGAGTAGCACGAGGGTCAGCACGGTCATCGCGGCGAAACCGATCGCATCCGTCACTTTAACTGGCTCGTGCATGGTGATGCCGGCGCCGTTCGGACCGACCAGACCCATGATGTAGCCGGACGGCAGGTCGAAGGTCACGTCATCCAATGTGAAGCCGGAATCATAATGCTTCGTCAATCCGGTTACGCTCAAGGCCAAGGTTGGCCGTGTCCCTTGGGGAGCGAGGAATCGTTCATGATTGTTCCCTGTATGCTTTCTCGAACATGCCAAGCAGATCAAGCAGGCTGATGTCGGCGGCTTTGGCCTCGATGGAAACTTCACGGAGCTTGTCCATGATGCGTTCACGCGCACGTTCCTTCATGAGTTCGTTGCCTCGTTCCATCACGAATGTGCCTTTGCCCTGCACATTCTCCACGAGCCCCTCGTCGGCCAGTTCGTTATACGCTCTGGTCACGGTGAGCACGCTGACGCGCAGTTCCTTGGCGAGCTTGCGCAGTGAGGGAAGCGCCTCGCCTGCCATAAGCTCACCCGACATGATCGCGGACCTGATTTGGTTCTTGATCTGTTCGTAAATCGGTTCTCCGGACACGGATGAGATGATTAGCTTCAATCTGTGCCTCTTTTTCTGTATGTTTCGTAGGTGATATATCTCCCAGCCGAACAGTAAGATGCAAGCTGTTTAGCTGTTATATATAATAGTAACACAGAAAACCCGTACTGTTATTGCGTGTCGCATAACAGTACGGGTTCTGTTGGAATATAAGGAAATCCGCCGCTCCATGAACGCCTCTTGCGGTCGGCGATTGACGGAATCGACATTTACTTGCGTTCGCGGATTCCCGTATGGACGGTTATATGCGAGTCGGATGGATGATACGGCGGAAACACAGGTAGATCAGCCATGCCAACGACATGATCGTCAACATAGGCAATGTAGGGAACCGGCGATGAGTTCCACTTCAGTCATGATTGCGATTTGCTTCGCGCCAAAGGAGAGAGCGTCCCTTTTGGTGCGATCCGTCGCCTGGGTGGTGTTGCTATCTTGCTGCATGATTGTTTGTTGAGGAAACCATCTGTTATTCCATTCCCTTATAGAGTTCTTTGGCTAGACCAATCAGTGACTTGTCTGAGCCTGCTGGGCCAATAAGGCATGCGCCGCATGGCAGTCCATCTGCTGTTTCCAATGTCGCGTATCGTCCGTTCATAATCGGGCAGTTGTTGAAACATCGACAGATCAATCAGACCGTGAACGCCTTTGGTGATGTCAACGGCTTGCGTCGCGTCGAAGTCGATGGCGGCCGACAGCAGCAGGTACACTTGTTGACGTGGCATCTCGAACATGGCGGTAATCATATCGATGGCGTGTTCGACGCTTTGCGATAATGCGTCATCCAGCGTACTGCTGAAACCCATTGGAATCAGTGTGCCATGACTGATCGCAAATGGCAGATCCGTGCGTCCGAACAGTCGTTTGGCTTCGGCTGTTGGCACTACCTGCACGCGAAGTGTAGCTCTGAGCGACGCTTCCAATGCGGTGAGCGACACTTCGCCATTGCCTTGGGTAAAATGCGGATTGCCGATGTATAATCCTGCGCCTTCAATCTGTACTGGCAGAAATAGCGTGGATTCAACGGTGAGATTGCGTAAATCGATATTGCCACCATAATCTGCAGGTGGAATGGAGCTTGGACGCTGATTACTGGCGGTGGTCACGTCCATGATTCCCAGAAATGGATGCATCGGGAAACGTATCGTCGATACCGTCTCACTGCTTGTGTTTGTGGTGTGTGTCGTTTGAACTGGAAACCATGCCGTTTCGGTTTCAACATCCGCTCGGCAGAACTGGCCGTAGTTGCCGTCGAAATCCTCGGATCCTGCCAGCACTCCACGCGCGTGGCGGGTGGAGATCACACCGTAGGGAAGCGCGGCGCCAACGCGGTCGGAGTGATTGCCAGCAGATCACCTGGGTGGGCTTCCGGTACGGCAATCGGACTGGTGACCACATGCGGGCCATCTGTATCGGGATTATGGTGACATTCTCGTGCTATGGCGATGCCGTCGTTCAACACGTCGTTTGCGGCGCGACCATCTATGAGCAATCATGTGTGACTGATCAAATTCTCCGGATTGCCGGGCATGTCGAAATCTACGGTCTGCCGCCAATGATCGTGCGGGAAATCGCGCCATCCAGTTTGGTACCATCGAACGCACTAATGGGATTGCGTCCCAACAACGCATTCGCATCGACAACAACCTGACGGTTGGGATTTACCATTACCAGATTAGCCCTTTTGCCGGGGATGATAGCACCACCGCCTCGGGGTTCAGTGCATATGCGGCTGGGGCTTTTCGCGCACTTTGGCGGTGAGGTAGTCCGCTTCCACCTTCCATACGGTGACGGCGTGTACCTGCTGGTCGGTGAACTCCACATGTTCCATGCCGGCCTGCTGCTTCATCAGCAGTGCGAGCCCCTGGCGCGCTTCGTCAAGATTGTCGATGATGGACGCGGTACCATTGCCAACGATCGACTTGAACGCCTCGCCCCAATTGCACAGCGTGCGTCCCTCGACCACCTCGCAGTCAGTCGCCATTTCGAATGCTACAGGAAGCGCGTTGCCCGCGGCCTTGACAGCGTCCATCTTACGTCCGGTCGCAGAACCATGGAAATACAAGGTGAGATGATTGGATTCCGTGTCGAACACGTATCCGAAATTCAACGGCACGATGGTGATGCCTTCCGCATCGGTGTATGCAAGACTCACGATCTTGCATGTTGCGATAATCGCCTCGACCTGCTGCGGTTCGGTTACCTCACGGTCGGCACGCCTCATCATGCGATGCCTTCCCGCAACCGTCCGCTCATCATTACGACGCGTCACCATGGCACGTTCCTCTCTGCTGGATTTACACACCCAGCCTACCGGCTCCCTCAGCCGATGCTGTATACGCCGGAACCATCATCCCACCAAGCATGATCCACCGGCTCCGGCTGCACAAGACGCTTCGGTCCCTTCAGCATTTCAATCGCCTTCAACTCCAAACGTTCACGCTCCTCAGCCAACGCACCGCCAACATCTGCGCCTCATCAACCACCGCAACGGAGCGCAATGCACATCAGAATGAGCACGCTCCAACGTCTGCAACGCATCATGAATCTTACCAGAATTCGTAGGCCCAACATGTAAAACCACCCGCCGACGCGCAGCACGCGTTCGCGGATGTCGGTTTTCTGGGGATGTGTTCGCTAGTGTGAAACTGGTAGGATGATGGGGAGGTCGTCCATAGGAGGGTGGCTTTTCAGCTTCTGTTGCATGGTTGATGCTTGGCGAGGTGATATGCGATATCTTACGAATACGGGCAGGTAAGTGAGAAGACCGCTCAAGTGGGAGAATTCATTAAGCTCATCTCCGACGCTGGCGATAATCCTCGCTTTGCGGTGGCGGATGCTAAACAGTTGCTTAAACTTTATGAGGAGCAGTACGCTTACTTGGGAGACACTCTAGTAAATCAGATTGCAAAGCTCCTTGGTGGGATTTCCGATGATGCTGTTGTTGGCGAAGAGAAAGGGGCAAGATTCCTGTGGGCCGCCAGGATGCTCAAAAACCCGGTATCGAACTGCATGACTCCGGTTTTTAGTGGTAAAAGATTTGTGCTTTCTGGAGATTTTGAAATGTATGGCGGTAAATCGACCGCCGCTGAAATGATTGAGGAGGCTGGCGGCAGTGTTACGAAGACCGGACCTTCAAAAAGGATCAATTATGTGATCGTTGGCGATAGAGGTAACGCAGCTTGGGCTTTCGGCAGTTATGGAACGAAGGTCAAGAGCATGCCATGGAATTAAAACTTGCGGATAATCCCACCATCGAGATTGTTTCGGAGAAGGCCTTTCTGGATGCGCTTGAGAAGACCAATGCGGATGCGCTTGAAACACTTTCCGAGAAGCAAGAAGAATATAAGCGGATTTGGTCCACGGCAAGGAGCGTTGGCAGAGATTTCCATGGTTTGACTGATGGTCAGAAAAAAGCTTTTGATCTAGTCAAAGAAGGCAAGAACGTTTATCTTACGGGTCTCGCTGGTACAGGCAAGTCCTATATTGTCGAGCGGATTATTGAATGGGCTCAAACGTCGGGTTTGAACGTCATTACATGTGCTCCGACAGGTATAGCCGCGCTTAACGTGGGTGGTTCGACGGTGCACCGCGTCCTTTGCATTCGTCCGGGACGGACCTTGGAGAAAGACCCGCATCCTTTTGTGCCTACGGATTCTCCGCTTCCGGACTGTGATCTGTTGATTCTTGATGAAGTGTCCATGTGCCGTATGGATTTATTCGATTATCTTTCCGCAGTGTTGAAGATTGCCGGCAAAATACGTAAACAGAAGGGCAAGGGTCTTTGCCAATTATTGGTCGTTGGTGATTTTTGCCAGCTTCCGCCCGTCATCACTAATGAAGAGAGGCGGTTTTTGGAAGAAAAATATGGCTACGACGTTGGAGAGGCGTTTGCGTTTCAAAGCAGCGAATGGGCGTTCTGGAACTTCGAGGAAGTGGAACTCTGCGAGGCGATCAGGCAAAGGGATGCGCACTTTGTTGCGGCTCTTAATGCTTGCAGATTCGGCGACAAGAATGGTGCGCGTTGGATAGAGCAGCATGCTCTCGTCAATCCGCTGCCTGACTCCATCATTCTTTGCAGTACCAATGCGCAGGCGCGGGATGAAAACATGCAGAGGCTCAATGCTTTAAAAGATGAGGAAATGACATTCGTGGCGCATGTGACCGGTGAGGTTCTTAAGTCGGATATGCCGACTGATGAGGAGCTTTCGCTGAAACCTGGCGCGCGAGTCATGGCTCTTGTCAACAACTCCGAAGATACATTCATGAACGGCGCATTGGGAACGGTCATAAACTGTGACGGTCCAGGTGCCCTAGTTCGGTTTGACGGAATAGAGGCTACTTTTGTGCAGAGCTTTGAGTGGAAAATCACGAAGCCTGTTCTCATTAATGGACGCATTGAAAAAGAGGTTGTGGGAACATTCGAACAGATACCTCTTAAATTGGCTTGGGCAATTACCATTCATAAGTCGCAGGGGCAAACATTCGATAGGGCGATTATCTATCCGGATTGCTGGGATTTCGGCCAGTTGTACACGGCTCTATCGCGACTGACGGGTATTCACGGACTGTATCTTGCTCATCACATAAACGATAACTTCTTGGTTACTTCCAAAGAAGTGCTTGATTTCCTCAACGGAAAAAGAAAAACGGATGATGGTCGGAGGGCGAAGACTGTTCAGACTCGACATGCTACACGCCGAGTATCTAACAAGAAGGATATTACACCGGATAAAAACATCGACGGCAATATGGATGATTTCGATATCCGCTGGGGTACCGTTCCGGACGATGTTGAGCTGGAAGACATTGGCGATGATATGGACTTGCTTCTGCAGTCGGCGGAACTGATCGTCACCTCGCAGTTCGGTTCGACATCCATGCTGCAGCGCAAGCTGTGTGTCGGATTCGCCAAGGCTGGTCGTCTTATGGATTTGCTGGAGTCGCGTGGCGTTGTGGGGCCTTCCGAAGGGTGCAAGGCCCGTGAGGTGTTGGTGCAGCCTCAGGACCTGCCGCAGGTGCTTGCCTTCATCAAGGGTGAGACGGCGATGCCTGTTTCGAAGCCTGCAAGCGATCCTTGGGCGGCCATGGATCCATGGGAAGCTGAGGATCCTTGGGACGTGGAAGAAGCGCCCAAGCCAGGTGTCACTCAGGAAAGATTCAAATCTCTCAATGAGGAGGTTGAAAAGAAAAAGACCTCGAAAGGTGGTCTGTTTGCGAGGATTAAGCGGCTGTTCGGCGCGAGGTAGCGCGCCTATGTAGAGCTGTGTTTTAGCCGCAGTCTTCGGGGATGTTACTGTCGCCCATGACATCCCTCTGTTCTTTTTCGAATGGTGTATCCGCTATTGTGCGCCCCATACGGGGTAGAAAATCGTGTGCGTTGTGGTGACGTACGCCAAATACGGTATGGGCGACTTTTTGTATGTATCCTGCGATGCTCGCGAGTTTACTTCGATTTACCTGGTATCCTGGGTTTGAGCAGCCGTTGACATTCAATTCAAGGAGTTTTCACTATGCCCATGGATCCAATACCGGTCATAGACCTGTTTGCGGGACCAGGCGGTATGAGCGAAGGATTCTCTTCCCTGCGTGATGAAAACGATGAGCCGGTGTTCCGCTCCATCATGTCTATAGAGATGGAGCGTACTGCGCATGCCACATTGAGGTTGCGCGCGTTCGCTCGCCGTCTTATGGATGCGGATGGACGGCTGCCCCAAGATTACATCGACTATCTCGGAACTCCTTCCAGTGAGAATCTCGAAAGATTGAAGGATTCTCATCCAGAAGAGTGGGCTGCAGCCGAAGCCGAGGCAATCCAAGGAACCCTCAAAGAGGGTGATGATGAGTTCGTCGAGATGGCAAAGAAACGTTTGCAAGGGTATGACGGTCCTCTCGTGCTGATCGGTGGTCCGCCATGCCAAGCGTATTCGCTCGTCGGGCGCGCTCGTCGTACCCATGATAAGGACAGGCTCGAAAAGGACGTCAAGCAGACGCTCTACAAGTGCTATCTGCGGTTCATCGAAGTGCTCAGGCCTACGGCGTTTGTCATGGAGAACGTGAAAGGACTGCTGTCCGCGCGCAATTACGGCGAAGGCGTGTTCGGACATATCCGTGCTGATATGGAGGCGTTGGGATACGAGCTGCATTCTATGGTCGTGAAAGATCCAGAGCGGCCTCATGATTTCATTGTTCGCGCCGACGAATTCGGCGTCCCCCAGGCCCGTCATAGGGTCATCCTGTTCGGTACCAGGAGCGGGTGCGGCCAGGGCGCTCCCGGAGTGATGACTCCACGCCCAGTTATTACGGTCGACCAAGTATTAGGGGAGATGCCGCGCATCCGTTCTGGATTCTCCTCCAGAGTTCATGACAAGCTTGACTGGAAGGAATACGTCCGCAAGGCTGCGGAAAAACTCATGCTCACTCCGGAGGGATCCGCATTGGGGCCGAGCTTGGAACCCGTGATGGAGGGCAAGCATCTGCCTTCCGCACAGCATGCCGATGGCATCGGTGCTGAAGATCGGAATCCATTATCCGACTGGTATCGAGGCCATCTTGCAGGCAGCGGTGTGTTGCCCGAGCATGTTGCACGCAACCACATGGATTCCGATCTGGATAGATATTTGTTCTGCGCGGCTTACGCGCAGGAACATAAGACTTGTGCGAAGCTGTACGATTTCCCGAAGTATCTGTTGCCGAACCACAAGAACGCCGAAGGCGCGGTCGAGGGCAAAGAGGTAGTATTCGCGGACCGGTTCCATGTACAGTTGTCCGATCAGCCGTCAACCACGGTCACGTCTCACATCAGCAAGGACGGGCATTACTTCATCCACCCCGATCCGTCTCAGTGCCGTAGTCTGACCGTGCGTGAGGCTGCGCGTTTGCAGACATTCCCGGATGACTACTTCTTCATGGGCAACCGCACTGACCAATACAGGCAGGTCGGCAACGCTGTGCCACCGTTGCTGGCGCAGCAAATGGCGCAGGTCGTTGCCGATTGGATAGATGAGCCATCTGTCGGATATTACCGTTGATCCCGGGGCTTGAACAGGGAGGCGGGGAAACCGCGCTTTACCATGTCATTGCCCAAACGCCATAGCAGAACGGTCTGCCGGTCGGTCAGCTGAAGTCCTTCGGAAAGTCTCGCCAACGCCGCCATCATTTCTTGGTTGATCATGTAGCGTTTCTGCCCCCATTGAATTATGGTCTGCCAGTTCTGCTCTGGAATGGACATGAGAAAATCACGTCTATCATCGACGCTGGCGTCTTCAGAAGTGATATCTATTCCTGGCCTTAACGGAACCTGCGGTTTTGCCTGCAGTTCGCGTAGCGGGAAGCCTGCATCCAAGCATCGTTTGAGCAGATTGTTCAAAGCGTTCTCATTAATGGGAAGGTCATCGCCGGAAATGAGCGTCTCCAAGGAGCTCTTTGACTTTGGACTCAAATAGTGTTTGGGAGTCGCGAAAGCGATGAGTCTCTCAAGAGATTTGGGAGTCAACGCATGCCAGTCGGATACTAGAACATTGTCGGTGGGTAGTTCTTCCACGGCTTCGTTGGATGCCTTGTGTCGCGGTTCCGGAGCGGCCGATACTTCATCCTCTTTCACTACTCGTTTGGTGGCGGCATGTTTGGGTTTTTCCATGACGATTTCGACGTCAGCGGCATCGAGACAGGTCATCTTCCCTTTTAGATTGTTCCAGCATTGATCCTTTTTCGCCCATTCGCTCACGTTCTGCACGGGACGACGTGGATCGTTAAGCACCTCGGAAGCCTGTTCTCCCGCTTTCAGAAGGCACCCGAGCATATGCGCGTCGATGGACTGCCTTCGCCAGATGGCGTCGAAATCACAGGACAGACCGGCACGCCGCAGATCCAAGGAATACTTGGCGACGGCATACTCGGCAACGTTCGCCTGGTATGCTCCCAAGAACCATTCGGCCTTCTTGATGTGTTTGTAGACGGTATCAAAGATGATTCGCTTGCAAACGAGTTGCTTGTAAAAATCGACGTTCAACTCATCCGCCGCGCTCTTGTTCGCCGACTGCTGGTTGACGAATTTAGCGAAGCACTTCTGGGCTCCAAGACTGGCGACTTGAGGTTGCCCGTCCCAGCAAACAAGATATTTGGGGGCGTCAACCATTTTAATGCGTTGTTTGCTTGGGTTGGCCTTCTCAAAGGCCTTACGTGAAGCGGCATCCCGACGGTTCTTCTCGCTGTCGTATTGGCCACGGGCACGTTCGTAATACCAATGTGTCTGGATCGTGCCCGGCAGAGGCGGGGTCAATGCCTGCTTGGACAACTGCTCAAGCTTTATCTGATACTCGCTGTTGGAAGAGAAGTCGGCCTCCGCGACCTTGTTCTGGGAATTCGTGTACCGGGAGATATAGGGAACGAGTTCTCGCGCCATATCCTCATGAACGACGACGAGTTTGACAGGGACGATGACCCTGCTCAGATCGGTTTTGTCCTTTTGCCCTGTGTAGAAGATGGATGCGGTGGTTTGCCCTCCATTGACAATCTGGAGGTCATCAAGCCTGATGATCCGTCCCTGTCCGTCTGTTTCCACATGCGTGGCAGTGGCAGTGAGACCGTTGTTGTAGGCCACGAATCTATCAGGCTGATTGCAGATGGTGGTACGGATTCCTTTGTTGACTTTGCCACGCATTGACAGGAACGACCGCACGTTGGCTTCCATCAGTTTCGAGCCATACTTCTTGTACCATCCGGAAAGAACGTCTCCAGTGACGAACAGAAGATAGGTGTCCATATCTTCCATATCGTCAGGAGCTTTGACCGTGGCGATGCCGCCGGGCAGTTCGATCGACATGTGCTCGGCCAATCCGGTGGCGTGCGAAGCTTCCATAAGCCTTCGGATGTCCCAAGTGTGGTATTCCCAGCTAATATGCTGTCGTTCCTTTTCCTTTTTGTACTGGTCAATTTGGATAGCCTCTGGGTCACTACGGCCGGTGTACTCGCGATCGGTAATGAAGTAGAATCGTGCACGACGAATGCCGGCGCGATTTTGTTTGATGAATTGAGCGAATTCGTAGGTTTCGCTACTCTCCTCGGCTTGCGCTTGATAACTGCCGTTCCATGCGGCAACAAAGAACCGTTGCATTGCATTGAAGTATTTTTTGCACTCCGCAGCTTGTATGGTCTGCGGCGCGTTTTGGTCGTTCATGGTCAGTTTGTCATCACAGACGATAACCACGATGGACTCGTCCAGTTCGAAGGCGTCTTGGTCATATCCATCAATGGCTAGCGCTTTGTTTGTGCCCATAAGATAACGGCAGTAGGCAGGATGATAGGCGGTGATCGCCTCGCTGTCCCGCAGGATTTCGCACGCGGTCTCAAAAAACGCCTCCTGATCGTATATGTCTCGGTCGCGCGCCAGCTCAAGGACCTCGTTCCACAGATCGTGCCGGTATTCCTCGATTTCTTCCATTATTCCTCCACCATGGCCGATGTGCTCTCCGACTGCAGATATGGCGTCAGGTTGCTTCTGCTGATATGGTACGTGAGATTCGAAACGCCAGCCGGTATCGTCCCGGTTTCGATCCTCGGAAATCCGTCTTCGACACGGTAAGTGGATATTGTTCCAATGCGGAATGCAGTCTGGGAGACAAGCCCCGAATACAGGTTCAGTCCCAAGCTCGCCAGACCGTCATCCACGTATTCCGTGACGGTGGAGGGGTCTGCTGCCTTCTCGCGTAGCCTGTCGACTAGCTGGGGAAGGGTCAGTCCATGTTCCATATCCTTCGTTTCCTGTATCTCGAGGACCATGAGCTTGATGCTTCTGTCGCTGGTATCAAGTTGCTCGGGAGATGATATGGTGATGCTTTCCGCCGTTTTATGGATGGTCTTCACCTCCCAAGCTGTTTTCTCATCCGGGAATTGAAAATCCTGCGGTGCCGCGTATGGGCCCTGCCATGCGACGCATACCTCTTCGATGGTCTTTCCAGTCTGTCGTGTGATTTCCATCGCCGCGACCAATTCCCCGAATGTGCCGCGGAGCAGTTTCGCCATGTCGGAATTGCGGGATATCTTCAGCAGCCTCTGCCATTGATCAACTGTCGCATATATTTGCCGCAATGCCGCATCCTCGGAGGGCGCATCCGCGATCCGATTAGCAAAAGCCAAGCAGATCTCCCCGAAGGCATGGATCAGACTCCAATCCTGGAGGGTGAACGTGAGCGCCCATTTCTCGCGAGGTCTGGCGTTCCCTCGCATACTGACACGAACGTCGATGGCCTCCAACCGATTTAAGGTCTTGGGCTGTCGTTCGGTAAGCAGCATGATATAGGGGAGTCCATCGACCGTGCATCCAAGAACGATGGGTAGTCGAAGAGACGTGTCCAACTCATGATTAGTACGACCCGGACGTCGAGCCTCATCCCGCCAGAGGGAGATTATTTCATTTATGGAAAGACTCATTTAATCATCACCGTATTCTTCAGCTTTCCTACTCAATTCGGCGAATTCACGTCGCTGAGCGACGGTGTTATACATATAGACCGTTTTGCCGAGATGCTTGTTCACATTCACCTCATCAACCGGGACGATGAGCTTCACCCCGAGCATGCCGGGACCTTCTTGTGGGGACAATCCTTGATGTCCATCAAAATTCTTCACACATATGCGATAGAAGAGAAGGCTCGGATGATCGCCGAAGTACTTGGTCAGATAGTATTGACGCTCCGAACTATTTTTCTGGTCAATGGGAAGCTGATATGTACAGGCTGCAATCTTGAGCGCATCGTTCTTGGAGCCAAGTCGCATTTTATCGCCATTGATTTGGAACTGTCTATTGTCCCTGAATGTGCATTTACGCTTGACCTGGGTCCAATGAAAATTGACGCCTTCCACTTCGTTTCCGTTACCGTTGATGAAACCAATATTCCAAGTCATATCGGGATTTTCTGACAGCTGGGTGCATGCGTACTGTTCGGCCATGCTTGTGTTCATCTCGATTTCCTGATCGCGATAGGTCATGAGAGTGGGACCGAAGAATGTATCTCTATAGCCCGATCGGTATTGGGAAAGGAAATCCACGACGGCCTTGGCGGGAACATTCTGAAAGACTTGTGTCTCAACCAAGGGTGATACAGATGAGATGACTTGCGGTGCGTTGCAGACGCCGAGCAGCTTCATGAATGCTTCATCATTCTGATTTCGACGTTTCATATCAACGTCGAGTTTGATTGACTCGATGATTTCACCGGCCATGTCAAATTCTTGGTAGCCGATCCCTTCCACAGCGTTGCGCATCTTGCTGGCATTGGTGATGCGTACACCCTTGTTCGGGTTCTTTCTGATGGCAAGTCCGAACTGTTTGGGCGTCATGCCAAGATGCTTCATCCTGCTTGCGGATTCCTTGAGTTCTTCCACGATGGAACATGAGTAGCGGTAATCAAGTACGGATTCCGGCAGTAACCAGATACGTTGCAGATTCGCGTAATTCGGACGATATCCAAACCACCGGCCCATCTGCAGGAGAGTATCGGAAGCTGTCACTCTCCGGTAGAACACACTGCAAATCAGACCACTGAGCGTCATACCTCGGGAAAGCTGGTTTCCTCCGATGAATATGGTGCATTCGTTGGAAGTCAGATCGGGCGGGACATCGTTTCTGAGGCTCCAGTCATCGGAATCAGAGTTGACCAGTCTGACACGAAGTCTGCTGGATTGGACAAGACGCCTTATCCGTAGGAACATCATTCCCCAGGAAATGTCCGTGCTCGTGTAATACTCGCTTTCAAAGGCCTCTTGCAGGTCATCGATTCTCGGATCTCCATCAGCATGGAATCGTACGGCATTCTCAACCTGCCTTAAATAACCACTGACCCGATCAGCAATCTGACGCTGGACATCGGTGAATCGTGACATATGGATGAGCATGGATTGCTGTTCGTCTTCCGCGTTGGGACGGAGAGCGCACGCATTAATGAAGGTGCAGACGGCATGCTTGACTTGGTCATCCAATTCGGGATCTACGATGTCGTAGTTCTTTCCGTGCGATACGGGTAGCCAACTTTCTAGTTCACCCTCATCAATCTCTCTCACGCAACTCGAATCTTCGGGAACGCTATCCATGTCGCCGAACAACTTCTTTGCTCCGATGTACGCGTCGGGGGATTTAAGTATGTGAATGAAATCCTGTGGGAACAGATCACTTTCATCCGCATCGTCGATGAAGATATTCGCAAAAGGCGTTGCCGTAACGGCAACGTAAGAAGTTCGGGAACTGATTTGACACAGGTCGCGAATCAGCGAATTGATTCGTGTGGGAGAATCATCCAGTTTGGCGGAATTGACAGATGCGTAGTCGCTTTCATCATCAATGATGAGCACGGGCAGATCCTTGTCGAATTCGGGACTGTCGAACCACTTATTGAACTTGGAGAGAATTGACGCGTTTTTCTTTATCACCGCCACGCAGGGGGCGGCGCTGTTCCATGTTGGGCGTGGAAAGCTATGGAATGCCTTATCGTAGGCTGCCACGAAGTCATTTTCGTTAGTGAGCTGGCTGGGGTGCGCAATGTTCTGCTGGTACTTTCCGATGCCCACTCGTATTCCATCCTGCCAGCCGATGAAATCAGTATCGATACGTTCCTGTGTTTGCTGTCTCAGATTCTCATTATCACTGGTCAATACGATGATGAGACGGTATCCACAGTCAGCGGCCTTGTTCATCAGAGCGATATAGGTACGGGTCTTTCCGGACTGCACGTCTCCTAGAATCAAACCTTTTCTGGAAACTGCCGGTTGATCGCGACGTGGATCTGCCAACAGTTTGACTATCTCATTGGCGGTATAGTCGAGAGTCGAATAGCTGGAATTCTTATCCATGACGAGGTACTGATAGTACGAATCTGATCGAGGGGTTTCCCAAGTATCAGATGACTGCATATCTGACAGCCATGGTTTCCATGCCGAGTTTTGGTCAGTGAGAGTTATACCTTCGTCTATTTTCGGAACTAACTCGTTACGTAATTCGCGGAAAGTGCGGTTGTATCCCTCGGAATCTTCTAGTAGTTCAGGTTTTCGAGAGACGAGTATTTTTAATGCATCCTCAATATCCTGTTCGGAAGGAGCTTGGTCATCATCGTCATCCACCATCAGAACAAGCTTCACCTTAGCCTTGACTTTTTCCCATTTATTACGCATGTGATACCTCCATTAGGATTTCTTCGGCGTTCTGGCATAAGGAAAACGGCTCTTTGGATTTGTATTTCTCGACAAAAGCTGAAGCGCTCATGTGCTTTAACTGGTTTGCAAGCATCCACATGTCTTGGGCGCATTCGCGTATCTCATCATCGGTCAGACCGTTCTCCGCTCCATGCTCGTCCACTGAGAGTCGTGATTGTACGTCGTTGTACGGGAACGCTGCTGCGAATACTTTTATCATCCCGCTGAAATCGCGGCGCTGCTCCCTGGAAAGGTTGTCGATGAATCCTTTCACATATGGATTGTCCGTGTTGATCTCATATCGAAAAGAGCCGTCCCTGTCACTGATGACGTCCCAGATGCGGGCTTCCGGATCGTTCGACGTCTTGCGTCCACGGAACTGCTGCGTGCGGCGGCTGGGAGCGGCTAATTTCTCCACGTAGCGTTTCATCGCGTCTCGTATGGTCTTCGGAGGTGTGGCCTGCGACTTTTTGATGTCAAGCGTCCACTCGTCATCCATGTTGTTCGGGATATCGACTTGCACGCGGGATAGTTTCGTTGCTTCCTTGCGGGTGAGAAGGCGGAACCAGCTGCCCCAGGTGATTAGCCGGTACGCGCGGTAGATATAGAAACCTTGGGTATCGAACAGCGTGTGTCCTTTTTCCTGTTTCAGATCAAGAAGACCTCTGTCTTCCATGGTCAGTTTGTTCTGATAGGGGAGCGTATATCCGCACAACGTGGCGTCGGTGCCGGGGATGCGCTGCATCCGTTGCCGCTGCGTGGCAAGGTTGTTCACGAGAAAAGGATCGCGTTCCGGCACGGGCTCATCGTTCACGGTTATCGAGATGCGTTCGATTTCATCCTCAGGATATGGGTGGAGGAACCTGTGGAACACGAGACCCAGATACCCGGACAGTTCGAGCATGGCTTGGTCTATATCCTGCAGGGAATCGCCCGCGACGTTTCCCAGACGATCCAGGTTACGCCATAGCACGCATGTGCCATGCGTGCTGGGCATGAGATCCCGCACCTTTCGAGGCAATTCAAGATTGGTCTGCTCTTCATCCAAGGTCTCGAGATCCCATTCGCGTGTTCGTGCGACGTGGTCCAGATCCCATCGGAGCGTATTCTGACGTCCGTGCTGAACGGTGGAAAGCATGACGGAACGTGCCTGTGAAAGGGATGCGGTCTTCAAACCGAGTCCGAAACGGCCTAGATCGTTGGCATTGCGCTTGGCGTTCGGGTTGGTTCCGGCGAGTTTCATCGCGTTCACGGCCGTCTCATAGTCCATGCCGTCACCGTCATCAATGATTGCCACATACGGATCTTCGCCGTGGTCGAAGTAGCGGATGCTGATGGTTTTGGCGTGGGCGGCGATTGAGTTGTCTATGATATCCGCCACCGCGGTGTTCAGGCTGTATCCGACGGACCGCATCGATTCCAAAAGGTTTGGATCAGGTGTGCAGTCTACCATTTCGAATCTCCCGGACATCTTTGTAGAATGTTGATAGGAAAAGTCTACTGCGCCAGAGGGGATAATCTTTAGATTGAGTCGTCTTTTTTACTTCTCGGGCATTTCAGCAAATAAGAATTTTATAAAAAACGCTATATGTGAAGAGCCGTCCATCGAAAGGGCGGCTCTTCGTACCGGACAAGGTTGTGGAATAGATGGTAACTGTTATTTCAGCGCCATCTTGCTGGGGAATTCCTGGACTCGTGCCGTCTGGGGATGGTCAATCACTTCCTGGGGCGTACCTTGCTCCAGGATTGCACCTTTGTCCACGAAAACGACGCGATCGGATACGTTTTTGGCGAATCGAATTTCATGTGTCACGATAATCATCGTGACACCGGTTCCCGCGACCTTGGTAATGGTGTCATTGATCGAAAACCGTTACTGGAATACGCTACGCCTTTTGGAGAATTCATGACCGCCTCCGCAAGGGGAGCGACGAGATTTTCGGTTCTTCTACGAGATAGAGCATTTCCGATCTGAGCACTTCTCGCTCTGCGCATGAGTCAGCTTGCATCCTTCACATAGAAAAGCTAATCCACAAACAAAACAACAAAGCATTCCAGACTAGAAAACTGAACCATCTAGCTTGTCAAGCGCACGCAGCAAAGAATCAACATGACCCTTCGCACGCACGTTATATCGGGCAATACGAATCACCCCATCACCATCGATCACAAAAGTCGAACGAATTACACCCTCATAGACCTTGCCATACAACTTCTTCTCACCATACGCGCCGTACAAACGATGCACAGTCAGATCGGCATCCGACAACAAAGGAAACGTCAAATGATCGCGCTCGCGGAACCGGACGAGCTTGTCCATCGGATCCTTTGATATGCCGAGCACAGTGAATCCGCGGGAGCGCAGGCGCGCGAGGTTGTCCCGGAAGTCACAGGCCTCAGTAGTGCATCCAGGAGTCATCGCGGCAGGGTAGAAGTACAAGACGATATTCTGACCGCGCAATGCGGAGAGCGTAATGCTATCGCCGTTGTCGCTGGGAAGTGTGAAGTTCGGGGCCGTTAATCCCGCTTCGAGTCGTGCGGATGCGGGGGAGTCCTGCGCTGTTGGGGTCGCTGGCGAATTGATGTCGGACATGATTGCTCCTTACCGTTCTTCGGACTTCGTGCCGATACAAAGCGCGAACAGGCGTCATCATACCCGCCTTACGTGCGCGCGGCTTGCTTGACTCGTTGCGCGACGATCTATTTTTCTCGTTCCAAAGCAAGCGCGGTATCGAATATTTCGATGTGAGCGGAACGGTTTTGTTTGTGCATGGGCTATTATTGGGATGACAAGTTTTGTGCCATTCCCCAAACCGGCTTGCCGTCGGTCGGGGCGGCGGAAGGCTTGCGAGAGGTTACTGCCGGATACCTCCGCCACGTCGGAGACGTGGAAACCGTAAGGGAGGCGTAGCATACCACCCGTGCGAAACCGTTGGAAAGCGGAAGGGTGAGCGAAACGTCCCGCGAGAGCGTGGCGAACCTCCCAAGCAGTGGGCGTCAGACCCGTCAAGGGAACAGATCCGAAAAGATCTGTTCCCTTCTTTTTATTCGGAGGGCAATGATGGCTGACCACAGCAAAGAGAAGGCGGAGTGGCTTCGGAAAGTAAGGGACGAAATCCGTCCCGCATATGCCCGGTTGCTTTCCTCGGGACGGTTGATTCTTCAATGTGATGACGGTAGCGAAGTTGCCATCAGGTTTACTAAAGGCGTTTTGCCCATCTATGTGGGTTTGAATACTACATGGACTTCCATAAGGGACGTCGTGCCCGGCAGTCGGATTTCTATGACGACATCATACGAAGGAATTTTACGGCGAAGCGCGTGGACTACACCCATAGACATAGCGACAGGAACACGTCATACGAAAAGCGGCGGAGTCATGCAAAATCAAAACTGGATATAGCAGGTGAGGCCTTCAACCATGTGGCGAGTGCTGCCTATGTGGTGGAATCTGCGAAAAGTGGCTTGATTTTATTTGCTGGTGATGAGCGGTGGCGTTGGGCTTGTCGGAACAGGTGAACAAGAAAGATGAGCGGACGGGTGATTACATTCCTGCATCTCTTGTGAATGAGAGTGTTCTTTCCGAGAGCATCCACAGGCGGGGTACGCGTGTGAGAAGCGTCGTATCAGCAAGATGGGAGTGATTCCGGAAACCGTTTGCTTGGTCTGTAGTCGTAGGCTTCGGCAACATAGCAGTGATTGTTGTTGCAGGATAAGAACAGGATGATGTTCCGGTTGCGGATGACAGCTCGTATCATTCTTCGGGTTTTCTCGATGTGTAGGTTTTGTGATTGCGGCCAAGTGGGCGTTCTCTTGGCCGCAATCATGGTTGGAAAGAGGTTGAGCGATGACTTGTGGCATAGCTGAGATGCCTCCGTACAAGTCCGCGAATCTGCCATGCATAAGCGAGATGAGGACAATGCACATCGAGGTGATGATGTTTTGTCTTTGCCGACGTGCTGGGCATCCCTGTCGAAAACGTCGCAGTAAACGAGTTCGGCGGCCTTGGCGGCGCGATGTGCTCCGCCGTGGGAACCGGCTTGTACAAGGATTCCCAAGAAGCGTTCGTGATTGCTGTAGCGAGGATGGATTCGGGCCACACGAATCACTCCATCACCATCGATCACGAAAGTCGAACGAATCACACCCTCATAGACCTTGCCGTATAATTTCTTCTCACCATACGCACCATACAAACGATGCACAGTCAGATCGGCATCCGACAACAACGGAAACGTCAAATGCTGTCGGGCTACTGGCGAATTGATGCCGACGTGATTGCTTCTTACGGTTCTTCGGACTTCGTGCCGATATAAAGCGCGAATAGGCGCCTGTTGAGGTCGGTCGGAGGGCTGTGAGCCACGGCCGGCCTCAACGTGCTAGATGGTTGTTAGAGGTTAGAAGACGCTGTAGCCGCCATCTACGCGAATATCAGTGCCAGTAACGTACGAGGAGGCGTCGCTGGCGAGGAAGAGTACCGTGCTGGCAATCTCGTCATTCGTGCCGAAACGGTGCATTGGCACGACTTCGAGCATAGCGTCGTGGCCAGGCATGTCGATACGGCCATTGAAAATTCCAGACCACACGTATC
>NZ_CAUEQY010000006.1 GCF_959020145.1 uncultured Bifidobacterium sp.
TCAACGACCAATAGCGTTCCGCGTGAAGTGCCTTCCACAGTTGGTGTGTTAGCGCTCATCCTCTGCTTCCGACTTCTGTTCGCCATACTTGGCGATGATGGCCATGGCCAGACGCTTCTTCGGAATGCGCTGGTCCATGGAGGTCTTCTGAATCCAACGGAAAGCGCCCTGTTCGGAGAAGTCCGCCTTGTCCATCAGCAGGCCCTTGGCGCGGTCGACGAGCTTGCGCTCCTCCAGCATTTCTTCGGCCTTCTTCAGCTGCTCTTCGGCCTTCTTCAGCTGTTCCTCGGTTTCCTGCAGTTTGGACTCGCTACGTTCGACATTGTCAAGCAAATCGTTGATTTCGGCGAAACGGCCCATGGCGACTTCCAAAGCCGGCAGCAGCTTGGATTCCTCATACGGCTTGGTGACATACGCCATGGCGCCAGCGCCCGTGGCCTTTTTGACCAAATCAGACTGGGAGAATGCCGTCAGCATGACGACCGGAGCGATGTTCTCATCACAGATGATGCCAGCGGCCTCGATGCCATCCATGCGAGGCATCTTGACATCCATGCACACCACGCTCGGGCGGAACTTACGGGTCAGTTCAACGGCTTCCTCACCGTTGGCGGCCTCTCCGACGACCTCATAGCCGTTATCCTCAAGCATGGCGACCAAATCCATGCGGTTCACGGATTCGTCTTCGGCAACGACGACGGTGCGCTTGTGTGCCTCGTTATTATTGGCAGAATCCGGCTCGGGAGCCGCAGCAGCTTGGAGCTCCTCATCAGTGAGTACTTCGTCCGGTTCCGTGGTCTTCTCTGCAGCCATGTCGGTCTCTTTCCACTGTCACACCCAAAGCCGGCCTAACATGCCCCAACCCGGGCCTGGATTGATATTGATTTCTTACGTGCCCTCGGTGGGACTCGAACCCACACTGCGCAGATTTTGAGGCTGCTTCCTCTACCAATTGGGATACGAGGGCTTGCACGCAACTCTGGAAGAATACCACATGATTGCGATTTGCGCCAAATCTCGGCGTTGTCATCATTCGGGGACATCGCGTAAAAACAATAATCCTCCCATCGGGAACCAATGGGAGGATTATGGAATCAGCGTTTAACGCGACGATTCAAATCTCAGTCGCAGGCACCAACGGTGTGGACGTAGATGGAATCGGTGCGACCCGGCTGGTGTTCGCCCTGGGCGGAGCTCAGCACGACGATCTTGTCGCCATCGGAGACCTTGCCGGCGTCCTTGAGGACCTTGTCGGTGAAAACCATGAGGTCCTTGCGGGACTTGTCATGGTAATCCTCGTCGACCAGGAAGGACTCGGTGCCCCAAGACAGGGCCAGCCAGTGGAAGGTGTGCTCATTGTTGGTGATGCCGTAGATCGGGGTGGCCGGACGTTCACGGGACACGCGGTGCACGGTGGAACCGGTCTGGGTGTAGGCGACGATGGCCTTGGCGTTGAGCTTGTCGGCCAGGTCGACGGCGGCGGAAGAGACGGCACCGGTGGAGGACATATCCAGGTTCTTCAGCTCCGGGATGCGGTCGAAACCATGCTCGGTGGCGAAGGTGGAGATGCGGCTCATGGTGTTCACGGTGACTGCCGGGTACTTGCCGACGGCGGTCTCGTTGGAGGTCATGGTGGCGTCGGCGCCGTCAAGGATGGCGTTGGCGCAGTCAGATGCCTCTGCACGGGTCGGGACCGGGGAGCTGACCATGGAGCCGAGGACTTCGGTGGCCACGATGACCGGCTTGGCGTACTGACGAGCCAGCTCGATGCAGCGCTTGGTGGCCAGCGGGACCTCTTCCAGCGGGCACTCGACGGCCATATCGCCACGTGCGACCATGATGCCGTCGAACGCCTTGACGATCTCCTCGAGGTTCTCGAGGGCCTGCGGCTTCTCGATCTTGGCGACGACCGGGATACGGCGGCCTTCCTCGTCCATGATCTCATGGGCGCGATCGATGTCGGTGGCGAAGCGCACGAAGGACATGGCGATGATGTCGGCGCCGGTGCGGATGGCCCAGCGCAGATCCTCTTCGTCCTTCTCGGTCAGAGCCGGCAGAGACACGGCGACGCCCGGAAGGTTGATGCCCTTGTGGCTGGAGACCGGTCCGGCAACGACAACCTTGGTGTACACGTTGTTGCCTTCGACCTTGGTGACCTCGAGGCGGACCTTGCCGTCGTCGATGAGGATCGGATCGCCTGCATGGCAGTCGCCCGGGAGACCCTTGAAGGTGGTGGAGGTGATGTGCTCGTCGCCTTCGATGTCATCAGTGGTGATGACGAACTCCTGGCCTTCGGTCAGCTGGACCTTGTCCTCGCCGTCGGCGTTCTTCTTGAACCAACCGCAGCGGATCTTCGGACCCTGCAGGTCAACCAGGGCTGCGACGTTGCGGCCAGTGGCCTTGGCGGCGGCACGGAGGTTGTTGTAGACCTTGAGGTGGTCTTCCGGAGTGCCGTGGGAGCGGTTCAGACGAGCGACGTCCATACCTGCTTCGACAAGGCTGGTGATGCCTTCCAGGGACTCGGTAGCGGGACCGATGGTATCTACGATCTTGGCTTTACGCATGAATGCCTGCCTATTCTTGTTGATATTGATTTTGGATCTGACGACCCTGTTTCCAATGGCATAGCTTACTAGCAAAAAGCGCCCACTTCCACCTCAGAACTAGGTGTGTTGTGAGCGCTCACAATTTCGTAGGAGAATAGAAAAGCTCTATTCTCCCAACGTTTGCCGGACTGTCACTTTTCGTTCGCTTTCATGGTGCGCATCTTAATAACACTTGCCAAAGCCGCACCACCAATCGCAAGAACGATCACGACAAGCGACAGCCATGTAGGCACTTCCGGAACCCAGGAAATCGGCTGGCCGCCATTGAGGAACGGCAGCGAGTTGCCATGCAATGCCTCCATGATGAGCTTGACGCCGATGAAGCCCAAAACCACGGAAAGTCCAAGCGGCAGATACACCAGCTTGTCGAGCAGCTCTCCGAGCAGGAAGTACAGCTGCTGCAAACCGAGCAACGCGAACACATTGGACGTGAACACAATGAACGGATCCTTCGTCAAACCGAAAATCGCAGGAATGGAATCAAAGGCAAACATCACATCGGTGGTGCCGATGGTCAGGAACACGATGAGCATCGGGGTCCAATGCTTCACACCGTTTTTGACGGTACGCAGCTTTTCGCCGTCGTATTCATCGGTGATCTTGATGACCTTGCGCAATGCGCGAATCAAGCCATTCTCATGATATTCCTCATCTTCGTCTCCCCCGGTGACCAACTTGATGGCGGTGACGATAAGGAATGCGCCGAACAGGAAGAACACCCAGGTGAAGCGGGAGATAATGGCCGCGCCGATGAGGATGAACACGCCGCGCAACACCAATGCGATGGTGATGCCGATGGACAGCACGAATTTCTGCAGCTGTTTTGGCACCGCAAAATTCGACATAATGATGACGAAGACGAATAGATTGTCGATACTCAGCGAATATTCCGTAAGCCAGCCCGAATAAAATTCGATGGCCGGTTTCGATCCCGCGAAGAACCACATGAGTCCGCCGAAGATCAACGCCATGACCACGAAGAACGCGATATGCTGCACGCATTCCTTGGTGGACGGCACATGCGGCTTGCGCCCGATGATGAACAGGTCCACCACGAAGAAGACGGCAAGCACCGCGAACGTGGCGATTTCAAAAGCAAGTGGTGTTTCAGCCATAATCCACTATGGTACGGATGCCGTATGACCGGTCGAGAACTATTTGCTCGCCTCCGTCATCTGCCGAAGTTCCTTTTTCAGGTCACGGATCTCGTCACGCAGACGAGCCGCAAGCTCGAATTGCAGTTGTTCTGCGGCGGTATGCATCTGCTCGGACAGTTGTCGAATGAGATCAGCCAGATCCTGCGCGGGCAATCCGGCCTTGAGAATCTCCTCGTGCCGCCTGCCGGATTCCTCCTTGCTGGTATGTGGCACGCCGAGATGCGAATTGCCGGCTTTGTCCGCGTTTCGGTATCCGGTACCGAGCAATGTCTGGGTGTCGACGTCCTCCTTGGCGAGCATGTCGTTGACATCGGAGATCTTCTTGATGAGCGGCTTCGGATCGATGCCATGTTCCTTATTGTAGGCAATCTGGATGTCACGGCGGCGGTTGGTCTCGTCGATGGCCTTGCGCATGGCTTCGGTGATGTCGTCCGCATACATGACGACGGTGCCGGACACGTTTCGCGCCGCACGGCCGATGGTCTGGATGAGCGAACGGTAGGAACGCAGGAAGCCTTCCTTATCCGCGTCGAGGATTGCGACCAATGACACTTCCGGCAGATCGAGGCCCTCTCGTAGCAGGTTGATGCCGACGATGACGTCGATCTTGCCTTCACGCAGTTCACGCAGCAGTTCGACACGACGCAAGGTGTCCACATCGGAATGCAGATATTCGACTTTGATGCCGCGTTCCAGCAGATAGTCGGTCAGATCCTCGGCCATTTTCTTAGTGAGCGTGGTGACCAGCGCACGTTCGTTCCTTGCCACGCGGTCTTTGATTTCGGCGAGCAGGTCATCGATCTGCCCTTCCACCGGCCGCACGTCGATCTGCGGATCGACTAGTCCGGTCGGACGTATGATCTGTTCGACCACACCGTCGCTCAAACCGAGTTCGTAATCGCCGGGCGTTGCCGACAGGTACACCGTCTGACCGACTCGTTCCTGGAACTCCGGCCATTTGAGCGGTCGATTGTCCATTGCCGACGGCAGGCGGAAACCGTGTTCGACCAGCGTGCGTTTGCGGCTCGCGTCGCCTTCGTACATGGCACCGATCTGCGGCACGGTGACATGTGATTCGTCGATGACGAGCAGGAAATCATCGGGGAAAAAGTCAAGCAGCGTGTGCGGAGGCGTGCCCGGCGCGCGTCCGTCGAAATGCCGCGAATAGTTCTCCACGCCGGAGCATGTGCCGACCTGCGAGAGCATTTCCAGATCGTATGTGGTGCGCATGGTGAGACGCTGCGCTTCAAGTTCCTTACCTTGCTTATGCAATTCGGCGGTACGCTCGTCAAGTTCCTGTTGGATGGTTTTGAGCGCCCGTTCCATACGTTCCGGTCCGGCAACGTAATGCGAGGCCGGGAAGATGTGCACCTGCGATTCGTGCGCGATCACGTCGCCGGTCAGCGGATGCAGAGTGGAGATGCGGTCGATTTCGTCGCCGAAGAATTCGATGCGGATGGCCAGTTCCTCGTATACGGGGATGATCTCAACGGTGTCGCCGCGCACGCGGAATGTGCCTCGCGTGAAGGCGATGTCGTTGCGCTTGTATTGCATGTCCACGAATTTGCGCAGTAAATCGTCACGGTCGATCTGCTGGCCTTCCTGGAGGAACAGCATACGGCCAGCGTATTCTTCCGGCGTTCCCAAACCGTAGATGCAGGAGACGGTGGCCACGACCACGCAATCGCGACGGGTCAGAAGGTTCGCGGTGGCGGCGTGGCGCAATCGCTCCACATCGTCGTTGATGTTGGAATCCTTCTCGATGTAGGTGTCGGTCTGGGGAATGTACGCTTCCGGCTGGTAGTAGTCGTAGTAGGAAACGAAGTAGCTCACCGCATTGTCCGGCATGAGTTCGCGGAATTCGGCGCACAACTGCGCGGCGAGCGTCTTGTTCGGCTCGATGATAAGCGTCGGTCGCTGCAGACGTTCGATCAGCCACGCTGTAGTGGCGGTTTTGCCGGTGCCGGTGGCGCCCATGAGCACCACGTCGTTCTCGCCATTCTCGATGCGCGTGGCCAGCTCCTCGATGGCCTTCGGCTGGTCGCCTGAAGGCTTATATGGAGATTTGACCGCAAACGGCTTGTTCACTCGCTCAATGTTGAATCCCATGGTTCCGTCTCGCTTCCTTACGCCACTGTTCCATCAGCCTATCAACACAGTCGAACATGTGTTCTACATCCTGGGATGAGTCAATCACCGCATCGGCTATGGATTCTCGTGCCGCACGCGTGGGCTGATGCGCGATACGTGCCTTCGCCTGTGCCTCGCTCATGCCACGGGTGCGCATCATACGTTCCACACGCGTCTGTTCCGGTGCTTCGACTGTTACGATATGGTCGAAACGCATGGGTATGTCATCGATTACTTCCGCCAAAAGCGGAATATCATGTACGACCACGGCATCCGGATTCTTTTCGACCGCCTGCCGTTCCTCCGACAATGCAAGATCGTAGATCAACGGATGTTCGATATCGTCAAGGATTCTACGTTCGGATTCGGCATTCGGATCGGAGAAGACGTGTTCGGACATCCATCGCCGATTAAGACCACCTTGCGCGTTCATCGCATCCGGCCCGAAATGTTCCACGATTCGTTGCAGGCCCACGCTTCCGGGTTCCACGACTTTTCGGGCGAGCACATCATAATCGACAAGCGTCGCGCCCAGTTCACGCAGATGCGTAGCGACGGTGCTTTTGCCGGCGGCGATGCCTCCGGTCAACCCAATTCGAATCATCACAACCGCCATTGTAATGTTTGACGGACTCGCAACATACGCAAATGGCCCCACACCATCAGGTGCGGGGCCATTTATCAGCGGTTTACGCGAATCAGTTTATTTCGATTCGTCGAAACTCACTTGCCGAGCAGCTGGTCGCGCAGAGCGGCGAGCTGGTCGGAATCGGCGAGGGTGCCGTTGGAGGTGTTGTCGGAGGAGTAGTTGGACACCTCTTCGACCTTCTCTTCCTTCGGAGCCTGGCCGTCTTCGGCTGCGGAAGCCTCGGCGTTCTCGAGTTCCTTGGCAACGAATTCCTTGTGCTGCTCCCACAGATCGTGAGCGGTGGCGTACTGGGACTCCCACTCCTCACGCTGCTTCTCGTAACCAGCGATCCACTCGTTGGTTGCCGGGTCGAAGCCTTCCGGATACTTGTAGTTGCCCTGCTCGTCGTACTCTGCCGGCATGCCGTACAGAGCCGGATCGAAGTCCTCGGAAGCCGGATCAACGGAGTCGTTGGCCTGCTTGAGGGACAGGGAGATGCGGCGACGGTCGAGATCGACGTCAATCACCTTGACGAAGACTTCCTCGCCCGGCTTGACGACGGTCTCCGGGTTCTCCACGTGGCGGTTGGCCAGCTCGGAGATGTGCACGAGGCCTTCGATGCCGTCTTCGACGGAGATGAAGACACCGAACTGAACGATCTTGGTGACCTTGCCCTTGACGATCTGGCCAGGAACGTGGGTGCGGGCGAAGCGCTGCCACGGATCTTCCTGGGTGGCCTTGAGGGACAGGGAGATGCGCTCACGATCGAGATCAACGTCAAGCACCTCGACGGTGACCTTGTCTCCGACCTTGACGACCTCGGACGGGTGATCGATGTGCTTCCAAGACAGCTCGGAAACGTGGATCAGGCCGTCAACACCGCCCAGATCGACGAACGCGCCGAAGTTGACGATGGAGGACACGACGCCTTCACGGATCTGGCCCTTCTTAAGCTGGGACAGGAAGGTCTCGCGCACTTCGGACTGGGTCTCCTCGAGGTACTGGCGACGGGAGAGGACCACGTTGTTGCGGTTCTTGTCGAGCTCGAGGATCTTGGCCTTGATCTTCTGGCCGATGTACGGGGACAGATCGCGGACACGACGCATCTCGACGAGAGATGCCGGCAGGAAGCCACGCAGACCGATGTCGACGATGAGGCCACCCTTGACAGCTTCGATGACAGTGCCTTCGACAACGCCATCGGCTTCCTTGATCTTCTCGATGTCGCCCCAAGCGCGCTCGTACTGTGCACGCTTCTTGGACAGAATCAGACGGCCTTCCTTGTCTTCCTTGGTGACGACAAGGGCCTCGATGGTGTCGCCGACCTCGACGACTTCGTCAGGATCAACGTCCTTCTTGATGGAAAGCTCGCGGGAGGGGATGACGCCCTCGGTCTTGTAGCCGATGTCGAGCAGGACCTCGTCATGATCGACCTTGACGACGGTACCTTCGACCAGATCACCATCATCGAAGTTCTTGATGGTGGAATCGACTGCCTTGATGAAGTCCTCTTCGGTGCCGATGTCGTTGATGGCGACCTTGGCGACTTCGTTATTGTTCTCTGCCATTAATGTGGTTTCTTACAAAATAGTGGATGGATAAAATCGTTCTTCAGTTATACGTGTGCGCAAATACACACAAGGCGAAAGTCTACAAGAAGCCATGCACAAAAATCGGGCGTGTCGCATGTCACGACACGCCCGAAAGCACTATCGCGAAACTCACAACTGACGTTCGGCCATCTCCACAACATTCTGCAGCAGCATGGCACGCGTCATCGGCCCTACGCCTCCAGGATTCGGCGTGTATGCAAAAGCCTTCTCGTAACAGGCTTTATCGACATCACCCTTGACCTTGTATCGACCGGATTCCTCATCGAACACGCGGGATACTCCGACGTCGACGAGAATCGACCCTTCCTTGATGTCTTCCGGCTTGACGAAACCAGCCACTCCCATGGCTGCGACGATCACATCGGCCCGTCGCATGTGGTCACGCACATCCTTGGTTCCCGTATGGCACAGCGTGACGGTGGCGTTGACCGCCTTACGAGTCAACAACAGACCGATGGTGCGGCCGATGGTGATGCCACGGCCCAGCACGCACACCTCCTTGCCGTCCAAATCGATGTCGTAGGCGCGCAACAGCTCGATCACGCCGCGAGGCGTGCATGGCAACGGCGTGGTGATGTCTCCTCGGGCATGCAGCACAAGTTCGCCGAGATTATACGGATGCATCCCGTCGGCGTCCTTCTTGGGATCGATCAGATCGATGATGGCGTTCTCGTCGATTCCCCTTGGCAAGGGCAGCTGCACGATATATCCGGTACAGGCGGGATCCGCATTGAGCTGGCGGACCGCATCGGCGACCTGATCGAACGTCGCATTCTCAGGCAGCTCGCGCTTGATGGAATTCACGCCGATTTCGGCGCAATCGGCATGTTTGCCGGCGACATATTTCACGGAGCCGGGGTCTGATCCGACCAAAATGGTACCCAATCCAGGTTGGATTCCCCTCGCCTTCAGCAGTTCCACGCGTTTGGCGAGGTCCGCCTTGGTCCGTGCCGCCACCTTTTTGCCATCAATCCTTGTTCCCATGTGGTCCACTTCCTCGCTAAGTCGCTTGTCGTATTGGCATTTGCAAGTATCGTAGGCTATCTTGGTTTCAGTCGTAAGTCGCGCATGTGCTATATGAGATGGACGCGACCGAAACGACGGACGACCCAAGAGGAAGGCAATCGACATGCGCTCTCACCAGCGTCCATTTTTCCGCATCCTTGCCGCGGGAATCACATTGTGCACGGTGCTGGGCACCGCTTCCTGCTTTGGCGCTTCTTCGGAGCCCGATCAACCAACGGCACCCGACACACCAAAGGAGCAGACCACCCCGATCAACGTGGTGGCGTCGGTCAACCAGTGGGGGGCTTTGGCGGAGCAGATCGGCGGCGTGCACGTCAAAGTCACCTCGATTCTGTCCTCCACAACAGAGGACGCCCACACGTTCGAACCGAAGACCACTGCTGTCGACACCCTGCAGAAGGCACAGGTCGTCGTGTCCAACGGAGCGGGATACGACTCCTGGGCCACAAAAAACCTGGAAAGAGACACCGTTTCCGTTTCGGCCGCACAAATGGTCGGAGCCGTTGAGGGAGACAATCCCCATCTCTGGTTCTCCAGCGACGCACGCAACGCCATGGCGAAGGAGCTTGCCGACACCTACAGCCGCATCATGCCCAAGCAAAAGAAATACTTCACAAACAAACTCAAGGCGTGGAACAGACGCGAGACGGTAATCGAGAGAAGCATGAAAGAGTTCTCCGATACACATAGGAACGTCTCCTACGCAGCCACCGAGCCGGTCGCATATTATCTGCTCAGCGACATGGGCCTATCCGATAAGACTCCCGAAAGCTACACGCAGTCCATCTCGGAAGGCTCGCAACCCTCGTCCAAGGAACTCCAGGACTTCCAGAAGATTCTGGAGGGGCATCAAGTGGATATGCTGATCAACAATGTTCAGAAGGCGGATGATGCCACAAATATTCTGACCGGCACCGCACACAAATCCGATGTGCCGGTCATCGACGTCACGGAACAGATGCCGGCCGACAGCAAAAGCCTGATCTCATGGATCGCGCAGCTCATCAAGCAAATGAATGAGGCGGTTTCCTCCAAAGATGATGCGACATCATCAGATTCGGACGCCTCTCCCTCTGAATCGAATGGCGAGCAGCCGTCGAACGACAATCCCGACTCCGATTCCGACGCCGCAACGCCGGACAACACAGGGCAGACGGACCCCGGTAAATAAAGCCACGGTCATCCTCCCTCCCCCGATTCGCCGATGTCGAGTAATTCCCCGGCATCGGCGGACTCTTTTTTTCCAGCAACGGTTACGATCCAGGCGGATTCATCACGAGACTTTTCATCGTCCATGCATGCTTCTTATTGAGAATGATTGTCAACACCGTTTGTGAGAATACTATCGTTGACTTATCAAGGGAGCGAGCCATGCACGACAAGGCATCATTCTGTATCGAATTCGACGACGCAGGGGTCTCACGCGGCGGACACATCATCTGGCAGCATGGCACCTTCCGTATCCCGCAAGGCTCGGTGACAGCCATCGTCGGCACCAACGGAGCCGGAAAAACCACCATGATGAAGGCCGAACTCGGATTGATTCCCATCGCCCACGGCGACATAACCGTGCTCGGCAAGCCGGCCGGCGACATGAATCACCGTATAGGGTATGTGCCGCAGAGCTACGCATCCGACATCGAATCGAACATCACCGCCGAACAGTCGGTGCTGCTTGGCCTGACCGGGGCAAGGTTCGGCATTCATCCCATCACCCGCCTGCAAAAAGACAAAGTACGCAATGCGCTGGAATTCGTCGGCATGCAGGACAAGGCGAGATACCGGCTGTCGGAACTCTCAGGAGGCCTGCGGCAACGCGTCGCCATCGCCCAAGCGCTGGTGTCGGACCCCCAACTACTCATGTTGGATGAACCGCTCGCCAATCTTGATCTGGCCAGCCAACGCGCCACAGTGCACGTGCTCGCCAAACTCAACCGAGAACTCGGCATGTCCATTCAAGTAGTGGCGCACGATTTGAACATGCTTCTGCCGATTCTCACCGGAGCCGTATATCTGCTCGACGGGCATCCGCATTATGCGAAGATGAACGAGGTGCTGGATTCGAAGCTGCTCACCCATCTATATGGCACCACGGTGCAGGTGGTCACCACTCCCCAAGGAGATATGTTCGTCACTCCAAGCGAGGATGAGCCCGATGACATTGACGTCGACGCCCACGCGCCGGAGGAAATCGCAAGATTCCACCAACACAACCGCATTTCGCAGGAGGCATGATCATGAACGAAACCGCTTTCTCCTTCGATCCGGATTGGATGGGCACGCTGACCGCGCCATTCATGACAAACGCTTTCCTCGCCGGCCTGTGCATCGCCTTGGCTGCTGGAGTGATGGGTTACTTCACCATCGCCCGTCATTCCACGTTCGCCGCGCATGCGCTGGCGCACATCGGACTGCCAGGAGCGACCGGAGCCGTGCTGTTGGGTCTGCCGGTCAGTGCCGGTCTCGGCGTGTTCGCTCTCGGCGGAGCATTGGTGATCGGTGCACTGGGCAAAAAGGCATCGCAACGCGAAATCGCCACAGGAACCGTATTGGCGTTCGCCACAGGCATGGGTCTGTTTTTCGCACGCTTGTCCAGTTCCGCCTCGCAGCAGATGCAATCGATTCTTTTCGGCTCCATCCTGACGATCACGGACGGGCAGATCGTCGGATTTGCGGTTTTCGACGTGTTGTTGCTGGCCGTTTTGGCCGTTATCTATCGACCGCTGCTGTTCAGCTCGCTTGATGAACAGGTGGCGCAGGCAAAAGGCGTGCCGGTGAATCTCATGAACATCTGCTTCATGGCCATTATGGCCGGTGTGATCACCATCGCGGTGCCCGCCGTGGGCACATTGCTGATATTCGCTCTTGTGGTCACGCCCGCCGCGACTGCGAACATCATCTCACGGTCCCCATTCGCCGCGATGGTCGTCTCCACCGTGATCTGTTTGATCTCCATTTGGGGTGGACTGTTGGTTTCCGCCATGTTCCCCGCTCCCCCAAGCTTCATCATCGTGACGATTTCCACACTGTTCTGGATTGTCGCCAAAATAATCGAATCGGCACGCCGCAGGTAGCGAAAGTATCAGCCGATCGGTTCCACCAAGGCGCTGGCGATGGCCTCGATGCCCTCGCCCGAACCGGTGAATCCCATGCCGTCGGTAGTGGTGGCCGTCAGCGACACTTCACAGCCGATGGCATGGCTCAACGCCTGTTGCGCCTCGTCACGACGCTTGCCGATTTTCGGACGATTGGCCACGACGACCACGCTTGCGCTCACCGGCCTCATGCCATGCGCACGCAAATACGCAACCGTCGCGCGGAGCATCTCGTCGCCGTGCTTGCCGGCACCGGCGGAATCGGAACCGACACCGAAAAGCATGCCTATATCACCCAATCCGGCTGCGGAAAGCAACGCGTCAATCAACGCATGGGCTGCGACATCACCGTCCGAATCACCTTCGATGCCGTCACCATCCCAACGCAAACAGGCAAGCCATAACGGCTTGCCTGCATCATGGGACGCGAATCGATGGGCGTCAAATCCCTGACCGATACGCATGGAAATTCCCTTACTTCTTCTTGGACTTCTTGTTCTCCGCCTCGACGCGCGCCAAAGTGTCCATGGCCGCCTCTTCAGGAGCTTCGGTGTGATGATCCTCGTCGCCAGGGCGCGGCGGTTCATAACCAAGGTTCACGTCAAGCAGACGCTGGGCCTCATTCTCATCAAGATGCTCCGACAACGCGATCTCGGAAGTCAGGATGCTGCGAGCCTTGGTGAGCATGCGCTTCTCACCGGCGGACAGCCCATGCTCGTCGACATCACGCTGGGCGAGGTCTCGCACGACTTCGGCGATTTTATTCACATCGCCGGTGGCGATCTTCTCAACGTTCAGCTTGTACCGGCGGGACCAGTTCATTTCCTTTTCGATGATCGGAGTACGCAGAATCTCGAAGACCTTCGCGACCTCCTTGGCGCCGACGATGTCTCGGACACCCACTTTCTTGGCGTTCTCCACCGGAACATTGATGACCAGCCCGTCGGACGACAGCACCGACAGCTGCAGATATTCTCGGGTCACACCCTTGACCGTTCGCTCGGTGATGGCCTCCACCTTCGCTGCGCCGTGACGCGGATAGACGACCATGTCGCCGACCTTGTAACCCATGAATCCTCCGTGAAAAGCTTACACAAAACCCGAATTATTGTGCCATCAGGGTTGGACTTGCCTAAAAAAAACCAAAAAAAGACGCGACACGGGCCAATTTTCAAGCATTTCATGCTTACACTTTTCCCATGGCTACAGAATCCAAGATCAAAGAAGATAGCGTTGCCGTTCCTGTTGCACAGGGCGACCTGGATGCAGTAAGCAACGGTACGTTCTACAATCCACACGAGGTGCTCGGCGGGCATCTCGGTCCCGACGAGCATGAGGATGTCGTCACGATCCGCGTGCTTCGTCCGTTGGCGAAATCCGTGACGATCATCACCGAAAATGCCCGGACCCAGGCGGTGCATGAACACAATGGCGTTTTCATGGCACTCATTCCGGCCATCAAGACCGATGACGGCTTCGGCGTGCCCGATTATCGCATCAGCACCGAATATGAAGACGGTTCCACCGTGGTGTCCGACGACCCGTACCGTTATCTGCCCACCATCGGCGATTTGGACATGTACCTGTTTGGCGAGGGACGCCATGAGCGCCTTTGGGAGGCTTTGGGAGCGCGCGTGCTGCGCTATGACGATCCGTTGGGCTCCAATGACGGCGTCAAGGGCGAACAGCTGGTGGGCACCGCATTCACCGTGTGGGCTCCGAATGCCCATGCGGTACGTGTGGTGGGAGATTTCAACGGCTGGAACGGACGCATCCACGCCATGCGTGAACTGGGCTCCTCTGGAGTCTGGGAGCTGTTCATTCCTGGTGTCGAAACGGGAACGATTTACAAGTACGAGATCCTCAACGCCAACAACGAATGGGTCATGAAGGCCGATCCGATGGAGCGTTCGCATGAGATCCCGCCGCGCACCGGTTCCATCGTCGTCGACTCCGTCCATGCGTGGCATGACGAGAACTGGATGGACCAGCGAGCCAAGACCGACCCGCACAACGGTCCGGTCAGCATCTACGAGGTCCATGCCTCTAGCTGGCGCAAGGATGTGAAGAACTATCGCGAACTGGCCGACAAGCTGGTCCCCTACGTCCAGAAGGAAGGTTTCACCCATGTGGAATTCATGCCGCTGGCCGAGCATCCCTTCTCCGGCTCGTGGGGTTATCAGGTAACCGGCTATTACGCGATTGATTCGCGCCTTGGCGGCCCTGACGACTTCAAGTATCTCGTCGAGAAGATGCACGAGGCCGGCATCGGCGTAATCATGGACTGGGTTCCGGCGCATTTCCCGAAGGACGCGTTCGCCCTTGGCAGATTCGATGGCACGCCTCTGTACGAGGATCCGGACCCGACCCGTGGCGAGCATCCGGATTGGGGCACCTATGTGTTCAATTTCGGACGCCGCGAAGTGCGCAACTTCCTGGTGGCCAACGCCTGCTTCTGGCTGGACGAGTACCATATCGACGCGCTGCGCGTGGACGCGGTCTCCTCGATGCTGTACTTGGATTACAGCCGCAAGCCGGGCCAGTGGCATCCGAACATCTACGGTGGACGAGAGAACCTCGAGGCCATCGACTTCCTCAAGGAAGCCACGGCGACCGCGTACAAGAACAATCCGGGCATCATGATGATCGCCGAGGAATCCACCGCGTATCCCGGCATCACCGCACCGACCGATGCCGGCGGTTTGGGCTTCGGCCTCAAGTGGAACATGGGTTGGATGCACGACACCCTGCAGTATCTGCACGAGGAGCCGATCAACCGTAAGTGGCACCACAACGAGATCACCTTCTCCATGGTGTACGCATACTCGGAGCATTATGTGCTGCCGATCAGCCACGACGAGGTCGTGTACGGCAAGGGCTCGCTGTTCGGCAAGATGCCGGGCGATGACTGGCAGCGCTATGCCGGCGTGCGCGCGCTGTTCGCCTACCAGTGGGCCCATCCGGGCAAAAAGCTCTCCTTCATGGGCAATGAGGTGGCGCAGTACGGCGAATGGGATCATGACGGTTCGGTGGATTGGGATGCTCTCAATTGGCCTGACCACCGTGGCGTGCAGAAGCTCGTCGCCGACCTGAACACCCTGTACAAGGCGTCTCCCGCATTGTGGAGCCAGGACTTCGATCCTGCCGGATTCCAATGGCTGACCAGCGATGACGCCGACCATAACACGCTCAGCTTCGTGCGTATCGGCAAGGATGGCGAGCAGATGGTCGTTGTCGTGAACTTCTCGGGCGAGGCATGGGAGGATTACCAGGTTCCGCTCACCAAGGGCGGCAAGTGGACCGAAGTGCTGACCACGGACGATAAGAAGTACGGCGGTTCCGATATTCACAACGGCACCTTCAAGGCGGTCAAGGGTGAGTATCATTCCCGTGATTGGTCCGCGAAAATCACCGTTCCGGCACTGGGAGCAGTATTCTTGAAGCCGGAACTCTGAGAAAGGCGGAACGCTATGCTCAATTCATCAGCACAATCCACAGTAATTCCACGTACCGTTCTGGTGGTCGAAGATGAACCGACCTTGGCCACCGCCATCGCGCAGCGCATCACTGCGGAGGGTTGGACCGCGCGCGTGGCTTCCGACGGCGCCAGCGCCGTCCAGGCCGCTTCCACGCTCCGTCCGGATCTGGTCATCATGGATATCATGCTGCCCGTGATGGATGGTCTTGAGGCCACCAAGCGCATCGTGGCTGAACGTCCTGTGCCTGTGCTGATTCTGACGGCGCGAGACGACGAGGCCGACAAGGTCATCGGTCTTGGTGCCGGAGCCGACGATTACATGACCAAGCCGTTCTCCATGCGCGAGCTCATCGCCCGGTGCAAGGCGCTACTTCGTCGTGTGGACAGGGCGAAGGTCATCGCCAAGAACTCCGAAAACGAGAAACTGCTTGATTTCGGCTCTCTGGTCATCGATCCGGCCCAGCGTATCGTCACCGTCAATGGGGAGCAGGTGCATTTGACCCCAACGGAATTTGATTTGCTGGCCACTTTGGCCCGCAAGCCGAAGTCCGTGCTCACTCGCGAGAAGCTGCTCGAGGAAGTGTGGGATTGGGTGGATGCGTCCGGCACCCGTACTGTGGATTCGCATGTCAAGGCGCTACGTCACAAGCTGGGTTCGAAGACCATTCGAACCGTGCATGGCGTAGGCTACGCGTTCGAACCGCCGGAAGAATAGTATGATGCGCTAAGATTTGGTGGTATGCGTACCACTGATTCAAAACCAGGGCGTTCGGTCAATCCGTTGGATACCGAACGCCCTATTGGTTTGTTCTCTTCGCTCAAAATGGAATTGAGCGTGCTGATCACCATTTCCACCATCATCGCATTCATCATGGCTTGGTTCCTGCTCAAAGTCGGATTGAGCCTGTGGATAGCCATGCCGATCACACTTGCCGTGGCTTTGGGCATCACCTATTTCTTCTCTAGAGGACTCACCTCTCCCCTGCGCGAGATGCGGGATGCCGCGGAGGCTATGGCGGACGGCGACTACACCGTCCGGGTGCATGTCGATGCCAACAGCCGCGACGAAGTCGGACAGCTGGCTTTGTCTTTCAATGAGATGGCGGAGGAACTGCAGCATGCCGACCAGATGAGACGGGACATGGTAGCCAATGTGAGCCACGAGCTGCGTACGCCTGTATCCGCGTTGCAGGCCATGGTCGAGAACATGGCCGACGGCGTTGTGGAACCGACCCCATCGAATCTGGAAAGCATTCTCAACCAAACGCACCGTTTGTCGGATCTGATCGCGTTTCTGCTTGATTTGTCCCGCATGGAAGCCGGTGCGGCGAGCCTGCAGATCGATAAATTCAATTTCGCGGATTTCATCGACGAAACCGTGGAACCGTTGGAAATCGCCGATGCCGGGCATGCCCACAATATCGAAATCCACGTGCCCGACGACATCGAAATGGAAGGCGATCAGGATCGTCTGCGCCAGTTGTTCACCAATATCATCGCCAATGCGCTCAAACACTCCGCAGACAATACCGCGGTGCTCATCGAAGCGCATGAAAACAAGGATTTCGGCACGATTGTGACGAATGTCGTCAACTTCGGCTCGCAGATTCCCCAAGAAGCGCGGTCCGATATCTTCCGTCGATTCGTCAAAGGCAAGACGGGACCGGGTACCGAATCGGGAGGAACCGGTCTTGGACTGTCAATCGCCCGATGGGCGGCGCAGTTGCATGGCGGCACGGTACGAGTGGTGGATGATCCGCGCGGCGCCGATTTCGAAATCACTTTGCCGAAATATCACATTTCCGATGACGAGTGACGATTTACGCCGCCAAAGGTCTGCCGACCGGAGTGTGTGCCAACGCCAGCACGGTAATGACCAAAGCTCCCTGTGAAGTTAGAGCGTCAACACAACGACGCATGGTGGCTCCAGAGGTGACGATGTCATCCACCAGAATCACCGCCTTGTTTTGAAGGGTGACGCCCGGACGAACCATGACATGCCCCTTAAGGCGTTGCGCCCTCTGTTCCGTGCCCTTGGTCTCGACGGATTTGCCTTTGATTCCTTTGTTCGTCAACGCATCGCATACCTGTACGCGGAAACCTGTCCGGCACCGTAGAAACGCCGACAACCGTTTTGCCAGCGGCATCATGTGCCGTCGTCCGCGCTGACGCATGGAAGCAATCGACGACGACGCGGGAACGACCAGTATGGTATCGCAGATCTCACGAACGCCATCCATGGCGTCAATCACACCGGCGCGTTCCGCAAGCCTGCACAACGCATCCGAGAACGGACGGTCGCATTCCTCGTCTCCGTGGTCTTTCCATGCCAGAATCGACTGTCTGGCGGCACCCCGATACCATCCGCACGCGAACCATCGACCCATCTCAGCCGTTTCCAATGGTTGGGACAGTTCGCAGTCGAATGACGCAAGACAGGCATCGCACAACACGTCATCAGGCTTGTCGCATCCCGCACAGCCTCGTGGGAACAACAGATTCGCCATATGCGCGAATGAACCCGCCATCAGATTCACGCCGGCTCCGTCATCGGGACAATCTGGCAATGATCTCGCCGCATAATTTCACGGTATCCGCGGGACCGTTCACTTTGACAGCCCTTGTGCCGGCCTTCGCCGCGGGATAATCATTGCCGTCGGGTTCCATCCGGTCTCCGATGAACACGATCTGGCCGACCTCGATATCGAGAATATCCGCGAGTTCACGGACGGCGAACGACTTATCGACGCCACGCTGCGAGATATCAACACTGCTGGAGCCTCCAGGTCTTACTTCAAGATTCGGTAGTTCGGCAGCAACCGCACAGGCCAATCGGTTCTTCTTCTCGTTGGTGGGGTCCCAAGCCTCCTTGGCCTCGACGGGGGCAAGCTGCCCCAATGCGGAAAAGGTGATCTGACTGCCTCTGTCCTCGATGCGCTCGCCCCAGACATGAGTGGCCCAAATGCCTTGCTCACGAGCATTCCGTTCCAGCGATTCCTTCGCCTTGGCACGGTCCTCGTCGCTTAGATCGTGGGAGAACACTTTCCCCCACCGTTGCCCGTCCCACCGGTAGTAGCGGGTTCCGCTGGTCGGCATGAGGTGAAGTTTCGACTTGTCGGCATGGTCGGACAGCCTGTCCACCACCTGACTTTGCAGCAACGAGTATTTGCCGCCGGTGATCACCGCGACGTCAATCAATGATGTCAATGCAGAGAAGCATTCGGCCATGTCCGCTTTCATAGGTTTCTTGGACCGCGCCAACGTGTTGTCGAGGTCAAACCCAATCAGCCGCGCGCCTTCGCACAGCATGTTGACATCAACGATGTTCCAATAAGGTACGGAAATATCCGCCATGATCATTTCTCCCCTTGTCGAGCAGCCCATACCATGGTATCGCATGTTTCGAATAAGCCCTGATAAGGTAGAAACCATGCAACAGATGCCTTGGGAGACCCCGATATACCGCAACCGCCATGGACGTGGCACGCGTACGCCCATGTTTGGTACCAGACTGCCCCGGTACCGTACCAGAAGCGGTATGTTCGACGATATGCTGGTGGCGCAAATCCGCAGACTCAACGGGGCATGGCCTGAGCTCATAGCTCCGGTCCAATTCGCTGTGGAGGATGTTCCGCCATCCGATCCCGCGCCTTGGGAGGACGTTCCGCATCTTGGATCGCAGTCATTTCCCGCCGGGCACGGCATTCCACCCCGTATCGTGCTGTACCGCATGCCGCTGCAATCGCATGCCCGTAACCGTATGGACCTGCAATTCGCAATCAGGGACGAGGTGGTCTCACGTCTGGCGGAAATCTACGGACGCCGTCCGGAAGAAATAGATCCTGATTGGGGCATGTGACTTTCAACGGACAACAGTCATATCCTGATTCGCCCAGACCTGCTCTCTGGCCTCCTTCAAATCGACGGCGCCGATGATGGCAAGTCCGGCGAGTTTCGCACCGGACACATCTTTCTGTCCGACACGAAGATTCCAGACCACGGCTTGGGCGGGATCCTTCAAACGGATGGCGGCGACATCGCCATCATTAATATCGGCGATGCGCACCGACGTCGAGGCCGAGGGACGGATGGCGATTTCACGCCTGTCCACTTGTTTGCCGTCCGTGTCGTAAGCCGTCACGATCGCGGTCCGATCCCCATCCGCGGTGTTGACGAAGCCTACCGTCGCGGTGGATTGGTCAGGAACCGCGATGGCGGAGATCTTCGCCGGAGCGGACGCATTGACTAGGGCGAAATCGGACTGCCCATCGGGGCCATCGTCTGAAATCTTCGCCGTGGCAGACACCGGTTCGGAAGCGGCTATGGCGATGCCGGTAGCGGATTTTGGAACGTCTCCAAGATCGATGGCGGACGCGCGGTTCGCCTTCAGCTCCTGCTGATTGGTCTGCTGTGCCCCCTTGGAGTCGATCCAGGATACGGTGACATCCGTTTTGCGGGACGTATACAGGTACAGTGTCGCATGGTCTCCGCCATTCAAGCCGTAGAGGGCCAGAGATTTCGCGAAAGCGTTATTCGGAAGCGCGTAATCCGATCCCTTTGAGGTCAATCCGTCCATGGAGACGGTGCGGACGATTGCGGCCACAGGAGTGTCCGTTCCAGTCACCGTGGCATACAGCGCGTCTTGGCCGGAAGCAGCTGCGGAAAGATTCAGTACCGTTTCCTTGCCTGAGGCCACGGTCAGCGTCGATCCGGTGGAGAGCGCCAGCGCGCCGGATTTGTCGGAGCCCCAGATTCTGATGGTCACCGATGTGTCCTTGGCGGAGGGATTGGCCACAACAAGCTGTTGCGTCAAGCCGGTCTTCGTACCGGAAAGCAGGAACGCCTGTTTCAGCGCCGGCACGACGCAGGAGGCTGCTGATACGCCCTTCAAATCACCGTCCGTGGCCCATGACATCACTGAGGAAACCGCGCCGGTACCGTTCGAAGCCGTCAGCAGACGCGTGTCTTGCAATCGGGAGCCGTCATCGACATTGCCGGAAGCCACAAAGATGTCATCGGACGAGTCGTCTTTTTTGTCCAGCATCGACACGGATGCCGTCATGTCGGCTCCCATCGAGGCGACGGATGAATGGAACACCGAACCGAAGGCGGCGTATCTCGCGGAAGACGCGATATTGCCGTTGGATGCCTGGTATTCGCTATCTCCATAGGCATCGGTATCGGCAATGGTCATGCGAGACGGGCAGTACGTCTGCCGCTGCCGGGGGCTGACGGTACGACCCACCGAGGAGCGTTCCACCGTGGGCGTGTCCGCATGCAGCCATGATGGCCGGTATATGAGCGTCACGGCCATCAGGACCACGATGAGCAACACCGAGATTACGGCAAGCGCAATACGCAAAGGCGTATTGGGACGAGAATGTCTGCTCATGCTTCCTCCAGACCCTGACGACGAATGCGCGGAAGCGCCACCAGGCAATACGCTACAAGAACGACGCCCATGCACCACAGCCATGAACGACGCCACACACTTGAGCCGGCCTTATCAAGCCCGCTTCGATCGATATGCTGCTTGGATAGATCCTGAACCGTCAAACGATAATACGTGCCATTATCCAGACTGACGACATTCTGTGTCCCGTCAGAGGCTCCAATGTTCGAATTGAGCTGGTTCGAGGCCTCTCGCTGCGCTTTGTCGCCGTTCTGCTTGATAACGTAAATGCCGCCGAAGCCCAACTTGCCAAGCTCGTTGATGGCATCGGAATCGGCATTGGCCAGCAACTGGGCGCAATCCTGCGCAATGGTTCTGCTGGACCCGTCGGAACGTCCCGAAACCACTTCGACGCGTTGCGCGGGAGAGCTGTCAATCAAGTCGCCACGACCGGTACGCATCACACTGTAGCTGACCGATTCGGCGCTATCGGCACGCAAGGCAAGCACGCGACGTGCATCATCCTGCCCAAGGAAATCGGTCGCCACCATCGGCAGTCCAGCATCGCTGGTCTTTACCTGGCTGTGATCGCATTCGACATAGTTGAATCCCGCACAGGCCACGACGGAGACGGCCAACAGGCAAACCAATACGGCACGACCCACATGCGAGGCAATCGACACTGCCTTCGAGCCGCGTCCTTCGATTTCGACGGCGCCGGTCTTCTCATGCTGTCTCAGCATGACGAAACGTCGAACCGCGCCGCCCGACATCATGCAGATGCAGGCGAGCAAGCCCATCATCGCATATGTGGTTCCCGGAAGCATGGAACCGGAGACCGGACCATCCACATCGACGGCCACCGCAATCGCCGCGGACAGCAAGGCCGTCGCCAATCCCGCGAACACGGCGACCCACATCATACGGGACACGCGCAGCACGAAAGGCAACACCAATGACACCGCGGCCAGCAATACGATCAACGCCAGTATGGAAACCGCCACATACCGCCATGCGCCACCGTCGGCGCCGATGCCGAACACCCGCAGCAACAGATCAGACAGATTCGCGACGACCGGTTTGCCATCATGCGCGGAGGAGGGCAGCATGACGCTGCCGAACAGCTGACGCCATGTACCGTCGGAAGCGAAACGAACGGCATTGACCAACGTCGGCGCGCATACGAACGCCGCCGGAAGCGGAATCAGAAGCAACGCGGGCTTATGGGAGCGGACGAACAGCAGGAATCCCAGGAAGGTGAGCATCAGCGGCAGCAACAACTGCGGCTGCGCGGCGACGACCGGAATGAAACACAGCGCCGCAACCGCCGCCGCCTGGACCGACGCGTGGGGATTGACCAGATCCTCCGTCCGATACATGCCGACCGCACGGAACGAGAAGGCGAAAGCGGCCGGAAGAAACACCATGACCGTCAGCATCGTGACATCCGCGTCATCATAAAGTCCCATGGACAACGCCAACGCGAACCACGCCAACGCGACCACGCAGCGCACCGCATCCGAGCGGGTGAAGATGCCGGCCAGCGCCCAGAAGGAAAACACCGTGAGCGGGGCTGCAAGGAAGAACATCAGTCCGACAGCTCCGGCAACATGTCCACCAGTGAGCACCGACGCCAGCGCAAGCACCAACAGCCATGGCGCGTTAGGCGCACTGATGCCCGTGCCTGAGGCATACGACCATGACGTGGTCGCGGTATGAAGCAACTGGGTGAAGCTCGCGCCCGTGGGCAACAGCTGTGCGGAATACATCGACGCACCCGAACATACGGAACGAAGCACGTCCCAATACAGCACGACTATCCATATGCCGGCAATCAGCGCCGCGCCGAAGGCCAATCCCCATCTACGCAGCAACCGTTTACGCAGATGGTCCTTCTCAAGAGGACTGAGCAGCACGACATCCCTCTGGTCGCGCAACGCACGGCGACGGTCGAGCCATTCCCTGACCTGCCGATGATTCGCAGACAGCGTGGATAGCGATTTAAGCGTGACCTTGCTTTGCCTGCGCAACCGCGCATGGGCGCGCCAAGCACCCCGCAGACGCAGCAGCGCACGCCACGGCATCGCCAGCTCGCAGCATGCATGATACGGCTGTTTGCGCGCCAAGCAAAGCACGGCCAATCCCAACGACTGGATGATGGACCACAGCCAAAGCAACGGCCACCATGAACGGTGCATGTCAGTGTACGCGTATTTGGCATTCGCCTCGCGTACGGCAAGATACGGATCGATGCGACCGTCCTCGTCTTCCACAGGGCGCCCGTTCTTGGAACGGATTCCTTCGAATCGGGCTCTTCTGTGGGCGATGCGAGCCTGGGGAACCACTACGACACGCCCACCGCCAAGACATATGCGGCGGCACAGGTCCGTGGATTCCGCGAAGGTGCCGAACCAGGGGTCAGCCCCTTCGAACGCACGCAACGTAGCCAACGGCACCAACGCGCCCGATAGGGAGACCGACAGCACATCCTGACGCCCGTCATATTGCTCCTGGTCAGGCTCGCCGTCGACCACCAAGGAAACGACATCATGGTGCCCGGCATACAAACCCACATTGTGCAGGTTCTTCGCCTGCCAATCCAACTGCTTGGCACCGAGCAGCGCGGCTGTCGGCGTGTTTCTCCACGCATCCAGCAACGTCTCGAAGCACCGGTCATCCGCCGGCCGCGAATCGTCATGCAAGGTCCACAACGCGCGGATGCCGGCATCAATGCCGATCTGATCCATCGCACGCGTTACAGCGTCCATGAAGGACGCCGCCTGCTTCACTCCCACCAGAATGACCCTCACCGTTTTGGCTTCCGGCACTTCCGTAAGCACATCCTGTGATGAGTGAATGACATCGAAGGTCATCTGCATGGGCTGCTCGATCTGCCCCGTGCAATCGGCGATAACGATCATTCCTGGAAGCATGCGCTGCGCAAGCACCGCTCCAACGGTAGAAGCGAGGAATCGAAGGTCATGCTGCGCGGTGATCACCGCAGCCACGGACATATCGACGTCCTGCCGATGCGTATACAGTCTGCTGTTCAGCACATCGGTCACGATTGTCTGGATATCGCTGCTGGCGTTAGAATTCATAATTTAAGTGTACGCACGGGACGCACCATGCCTTCAAGCCCGTTCCTTGTGCTCTTTTTTGTAGCGACGACGCTCACGCTCGCTCATACCGCCCCAGATACCGAAACGCTCATCATGGTCGATGGCCCATTTCAGACACTGTTCACGGACTTCACACTGGGCGCAAACCCTCTTCGCATCCCTGGTGGAACCGCCTTTTTCCGGGAAGAATGCTTCGGGATCGGTCTGCGAGCACAGCGCTTTGTGCTGCCAAGACACGTCATCATCCCGCTTGAACAAACCCCACAGTTCAGCAAGCGGATTCTCAGAAGACTCATCAGTCACGCCCCACATGAGTCCTCCCATAATTGTGTGCGCACCTTTTATGCGCATACTTTCACACCGCTTCAAATTACACACACGCAATGTAATTTTGTCAAGTTTCCCCGTGTCAATGCCTATATTTCAGAAAATCCATGCTAAAGTTCAGCCCAATCTGGGGTCTACAGTCGCAGAATCGGTGAAAATCGGCCATTAACCCTATAATTGCCCATTTGGATAGTGGTAGGTTCTAAAAGCATTGCGTCAAACGCGCATCTCAATCAGGAAGGCAACACCGTGGCAACGTCATCAACCGGCAATAAGCTTCCTAACATCAATGGTCTTCAGGATGCGAAACCACGTCACAGCCTGGGATATCGCGTGCAGCATCACGTCAGGACCGCAGTCGCCGCGGCAATCGCCGCGACTCTGGTGTTCGTCGGCACTGCAGCTGCCGCTACTTGGATGGACGTCAATGGCATCATCAAGAACAATTCGGTCGGCGTGATCGGCCAGGGTTCCCTGAATACGGACGCATCCATCATCGATCCGAACTCCGGCAAGCCGATCGAGTTCGTGCTGATCGGACAGGATTCCCGTGACGGCGCGGAGAACCAAGCCATCGGAGGCAGTTTCGATGACGTCATCGGCAACCATCAGGCCGACACCGCCATGATTGTGCAGATCTCCGCCGACCGCAAGGAAATCAACCTGGTCTCCATTCCACGAGATTCCCTGGTGGACGTGCCTCAGTGCGAAACGTCGAAGGGCACGATTCCCGCACAGTATAACGTCATGTTCAATTCCATCTTCGCAGGTGCCTACAAAACCGGCGGAGATCTCTCCTCGGCGGCCAGCTGCACGCTGAACGCCGTGAACAGTCTCACCGGGTTGAATATTCAGAACTTCATCGTCGTGGACTTCGCCGGCCTGGTCAAGATGATTGATTCAGTCGGCGGCGTGGACCTGTGCATTCCGCAGAACGTCAACGACCCGTACACCGGACTCAATCTCGACAAGGGCATGCACCATCTTGACGGCGTTGCGGCGACGCAGTACGCCCGGATCCGTCACGGCATAGGAGACGGATCCGACACCTCGCGTACCACACGTCAGCAGTATCTCATCAAGCAGCTGATGAGCGAGGCGCTCAGCAAGAATCTGTTCACTGATACCGCGCAGCTGTACCAGCTGGCGAAATCCGCGCTGAAATCGCTCAACATATCCCAAGGCATGGCTGATACCGCGGCTTTGGCGGGACTTGCCATGAGCCTGAAGAATTTCACCATGACCAACCTGCAGACCCAGACCGTCCCCGTGGTCCCAGCACCGTCCGACCCCAACCGTTCCGTCTGGACCGACGAAGCCGACAATCTCTGGGAGAAGATGCGAGCGGGCAAGCCGATTTTCGATACCGCCGATTCAAACTCGGGCGACTCCTCCGACACCAGTTCAGATAATTCAGCCAGCTCCGACGATTCCGGCACGACCGACAGCAACCAGTCGGACACCACTGCCGAGACTCCCGATCCCGTCACGGGACTGATCACCAAATCCGACGGCACGTTGGTCGATCCAAGCACTGGCGGCACCGTCGACCCGGATGACGGCTCCATTCATGACGCGACCACGGGCCAGTATATCGGCCTTGCGGATCGATACCTTAATGCGACCGTATGTGCCGTTCCGGCAAAGAACTGACGTAGACCACGCAATCACGTCCCCTTTCAACGTATGACGCAGGGACGAATCTTTTTGGAGGAACCATGAGTGAAGGCAAAGGAGCAAAAGAGCCTACGAGCGTGCCACCAAGTTTCATTCCGTCATCAGGACGCAAAAAAACCATGCCGTCCACGGATTCCTCCCGCTCGCAAAGCGCACCGAGCCAGCCAGCGAGTTTCGCACCGGCGAAACGTTCTGACCATGCATCATCTGTAAAACCGGCCAAACGCACGGCGCGTCCTTCTTCCTCGGTTCCGCAAAGCTTCCAGCCTGCGGCACGGGCAACGAGCGAGACAAGAAGAAACCCTTCATCATCTCCGGTGTCCTTCGCTCCAGAACATACCCGCACGGCCAATCCAACGCAGCAGTTCCGGGGGTCATCCTCCGTCTCCACGGCGCTCCGATCTGTTCCATCCTCTCCAGCGACGGCTTCCGTGCCAAAAAGAAGACCTCGCGTCGGACGTATCGTCCTTTCCATTTTCCTTGTACTGATTCTCGCACTGGGAATAGGGGTATTCTCCGCTTGGAACTGGGTCGATGACCAGCTCAACAAACAGACCTGGCTGACATCCAAAGCGGACACCGCCGGCGAAAGCTGGCTTATTCTTGGCTCCGACGAACGTGAGGGCACCATCGGAGACGCCGGCGACGTCGAAGGTTTCAGAACCGACACCATTCTTGTACTCACCAAGCCGAAGACAGGATCGTCCTCGCTGATTTCCATTCCTCGCGATTCCCTGGTGGAAATCGATGGGAGCTATATGAAGATCAACGCCGTGGCGCAGCTGTACAGCCGCAAACAGTTGGTCAACGAGGTGGAGGACATCACCGGCCAGAAAATCAACCATGTGGCAATGGTCCGCTTCGGCGGACTCGTCAAAGTGGTCGATGCCTTGGGAGGCGTGGACCTATGCTACGACCAGAATGTGAATGACCCTTATTCGGGTATGAACTGGACCGCCGGATGCCACACCGTGGACGGCAACACCGCTTTGGCGTTCTCCCGTATGCGATATGCCGATGTGCAAGGCGATTTCGGCCGTGCCGCACGTCAGCGCCAGGTGATCAACGCCATCGTCAAGAAGGGCGCTTCCAAACAGACGCTCACGAATTTCAACAAGACCAAAAAGGTCGCCGCAGCGGCGTTGAGCTCCGTAACCGTGGATGAGAAAGCATCGACTTCCTCTCTGCTTCGGATGGCGTTGGCTTTCAAAAGCGCCTCAGGCAAGGATGGCATTTCGGGAAGCGTGTATTGGACCGATCCGGACTATTACGTCGATGGGGTCGGATCGTGCGTTCTGCTGAATGACGCGAAGAACATCCAGCTTTTCTCCGAACTCTCACACGGCACGCATTCCGCAGGAACCGTGGGCACGCTGGCCGAACAGCAAAACTGACGACACGCCGGAGGATGTGGATAACCCACATCCTCCGACCACAACCCTCATATTGGCTTGCGGCATGCCGCCGCTCTTGCCCATGCTGGCCGTATGAACAAAAAGGCCCCTCACCGTATAAGCGAACAACATCTCACTGTATTGAGTTGGAGCGCGCCTTTGCTGGCGCAGCTCATCATGCTGATTGTCATGTGTATGCAACGTCATTGGCTCTATGCGGCGATGCTCGCTCCGAGTCTGCTCGGCAGCGCATTGATGCTCATCACCATGATCATGCGCGTCAGGCATGAAGAAACGAACAGCAACACCATTACTGGAAGCGATTCGCCGGTTCCAACGCATCATAACGGAAACGAAATCGACCATGCTCAGCTTTTCGCCGACATGCCGTCCATAAGTTTTGAGCATCTGCATGGCCTGGACAACGACCCGCTCATATGGCGCACCATCGTGCGTAATTGGCTTGTCCGTTCCCCAACGAACGGCATCGGCATGTCAGAACATGGCATATTCCATATAGATCTGGCATCATCCGGACCACATGCCATGGTCGCGGGGACCACAGGCTCGGGGAAATCCGAACTGCTGATCAGTTGGTGCATGGCATTGGCGATTCGGCATAGTCCTCAAACCCTCCATTTCGTCTTTCTGGATTTCAAAGGAGGATCGACCTTCAACGCTTTGGAGCGTCTGCCGCATACCGTGGGCAACGTCTGCGATCTTGACCTCGCCCATGCCGTCCGTGCGCTGAACGCCATAGAACAAGAATTGGCACGCAGGGAGGCCTTGGTAAGTGCCGAACGCGTTTCCAGATTCGACCAGCTTTCCCATCCCCCTGCACGGCTCGTGGTGGTCATTGACGAATTCCATGCATTGCGCGACCGTCTACCCGACTATATGCAGCGACTCAATCGATTGGCGTCGCTCGGACGCTCTTTGGGTATGCATCTCATCGTATGCACGCAAAATCCCATGGGTCAGGTCCATGCCGATATGAAGGCCAACATATCGCTGAGCATCTGCCTACGCGTCACCGACCAAATGCAATCGAATGAACTGATCGGCACCAAGGATGCAGCTTTGATTCCACCGGCCTTCCCCGGTGCCGCTTACTGTCATGACGGTCAACGCACTGTTCCTTTCCGCTGCAGCGCGGTCCATGACATTGATTCCTTGGTGCATGCCATCAACACCGCATCGGCATTCAGCGGCACCACCAATCCCTCCCCTTTGTTCTCCGCGCCGCTCGCACCACATGCAGGCAAAGACGATTTGACGGCGCCACAGCGAGAGGCATGGCACCATGTGCCTTTTGCTTTGAGCGACGACGGTGTACTCATCTCCACCGCATTCCTTGACGTAGGACACGGCAACATCGCCGTGATTGGCGCATGCGGAAGCGGCAAAACCAATCTGCTGCTCTGCTGCGCCAGCCGTCTCTATGAATCCGGTCGCTGCACCATCCGGTTCACACGCAAGACGAACAGCGAATGGACCACCGACGACGGCAGAATATCGCCGCAGCACGAACGCACCATATGGTTCGTGGATGACGCCGACGAATTGCTCTCCCCTTTCGCAGCCATGCCCGAAGCCGATAAACTCAAGACCGCACTCGCCGATCCGTCCGTCACGGTAATCGCAGCTGTGGAAAAGCCGCAAAGCACCCTACTTGAACGTTGCCTCACACGTGTTGCGTTTCCTTGCGGAGAGAGAGCCACCGATGTGATGATGGGGATTCCCAGCGCGGTTCTCGACGGTTTCGGCGTCGATGACTATGCCATTGCCGGGCGTGGGGTCTTCATCCAACAAGCACGGGCATGTCCCGTGCAATGCGCGGAATTCCAAGGATTCTAAAAAAAACCTGGCTTCTTTTGCGAAAAAGTCTTGAAAAATCATCCGATTCGTGGTTATCTAAATAACGGATAGAACGCCACTTATGGCAAGAGGAAGGCGATTACATGAGCAGTGCTTTCGATTGGCGAGCCAAGGCCGCGTGCCGGGATAAGGATCCGGAACTGTTTTTCCCGGTCGGCAACACCGGTGCCGCCTATCAGCAAATCGAAGAAGCCAAGGCCGTTTGCCGTACCTGCAAGGTGATTGACGCGTGTCTGAAATGCGCGCTCGACACCAATCAGGACTACGGCGTTTGGGGCGGTCTGAGCGAAGACGAGCGGCGCGCGCTCAAGCGGCGCGCGATGCGTGCACGTCGCTCGCAGGCCATGCAGATGCAGGTCTGATTCTTTTCAGGGCATATGGAAGGGCCGGTCGGATTCGATGGAATCCGACCGGCCCTTCTATATGCCATTCCAGTTCTAGAGGTCAGTTATCTTGCGCGGCACGCAGTTTCATGTCGAGCACCACACGGGTACCACCACCGCGACGTGGCTCCCAATGCACCGTTCCGCCAAAATCATTGGTGACGAACGTGTTGATGATCTGTGTTCCAAGCCCTGATCCGGAAGAGCGAGCCATGCCATCATGCTCCTCATCCGCCAAGCCGGTGCCATCATCCTCCACCACCACGTTGAGGTTATTGCCACCGCGGCCCACGGAAATCGTGATATGTCCTTCCTTACGTCCTTCGAAACCGTGTTCCACCGAATTGGTGATCAGTTCGGTAAGCACCAACGATAGCGGCGTGGCATCCTGTGCCGGCATCATGCCGAATTTGCCTACGAAATCGACATCGATGTGCTGGTCGCGCATCGTAGCCAAATCGACGGCCATCTTAAGCAGGTTGGAAATGACCTTGTCATAGTCGACGATCTCATCGGCGGTCTGGCTCAATCCCTCATGCACCATGGCGATGGTCTGCACGCGGCGCTGTGCTTCCTTGAGCTCCTTTTTGACCTCTTCGGACTTGGTCTTGCGCGCCTGCAAGCGCAGCAACGCGGATACCGCCTGAAGATTGTTCTTCACACGATGGTGAATCTCGGAAATGGTGGCGTCCTTGGTCTGCAATTCCTTCTCGCGGCGGCGCAATTCGCTGACGTCACGGCACAGCACGATACCACCCACGCGACCATTGGCGTCCATCAACGGCAGAGAGCGCATGGACACCGCGGCTTTGTTGGCGTCCAATTCGGAATCCACCGCGGCTTTGCCGCTCAGTACCAATGGCAGCGTTTCCAGCACCGGATCGTTCTCATGCAGCAGTTTGGTGCCGATCTCGCTCAGATACTCCCCCTGCATGGTGCTGACCGATCCCAAACGACGGAAACAGCTGATGGCGTTCGGAGACGCGTATCGGACGATGCCGTCGACGGTGAGCACGATGAAGCCATCCGCCACACGTGCGTTATGGCGCTGGTTCATAACCGGGTTACGGTACGGGAACTGGCCGCGCGGAATCATCTCATACAGCTGTTTGCCGGCGCTGATGCTTTCGGACTCATAACGGCCGTTCGATTCGCGTGTGGCCATGTTGGTCTCGCGGACCACCAAGCCAAGCGTCTTGCCATTATGACGCACCGGGGCGTACACGTTGCAGACCTTGGCCTTGCCGACCGTACGCAGTTTCGAGGAGCGGAACACCGATTCGGAGTCCATGGCCGCGTCAAGCTCGGCGCACAGGGATTCCGGGACGACGTTGCCGACCACATCCTCGGCTCTCAGACTCATCACCGTGGACGGACGGCATTGCTCGGCAATGATGTACTTGCCCTCGCCGTTCTGCAGGATTAGCAGCAAGTCGGCGAAACTCAAATCGGCAATCACCTGCCAATCGGCCACCAACTGGTGCAACCATTCACGATCGTCGTCACCGAAATCCGGACGGGTCATCAGGATATGTGAGAAATCAGCCATGCAACCATAATACGCATCAATGGCGAGGTTGCATACCATATGCCCACGTATAATGCGGAAACGCCGATTGACATATCCGACGGTTACGCTAACGTAGGTTACGGTTCCGTAACTTATAGTGGAGGCATCCGATGGCGAAACCTACAAACGCAGAAATCGAGGCGAAACGCGCGGTCATCGCCGAAGCACGCGAGCAGGCCCTGCAGGCGAAAGCTGAGACCATTCGCGTGAAGGCGCACAATAAGGCCGAGAACATTCGACGCAAGGCGGATGCAAAAGCCAAACGTGCCATCGCCAAAGGCGAAGCCCATGCCGCAAAAATCGAAGGCATCGTCCCCGCCGAAATCGAACGCAAAATCAGACTCGACGTGCATGGCAGGCCAAAGCCGCTCCTGCGTGGCTGGATCCACGCCATCGCCACTCCCCTGGCTCTTGCCGCGGGCATCGTGCTGATCTGCCTCGCTCATGGCACCGGGCTCAAATGGGCGTGCGCCGTGTTCATGACCTGCTCGCTGGTACTGTTCGGCAATTCCGCCTGTTATCATCTGGGAGATTGGTCACCACGGGTTACCGATGTGCTCCGTCGCATCGACCATATGAACATCTTTTTGCTGATCGCCGGCACTTATACGCCCGTTTCCTTCGCGCTCACGACATTCTGGCGTGATTCCATCATCGCGGGCATGTGGATCTGCACCACGGTGGCGCTCATCATCCATGTCATCTGGATCAGCGCGCCTCGCTGGCTTTATGTTCTTGTCTATATTATTTTCGGCGTGTCCGGCGTCGCGTTCATGGGATTGTTCTGGATGTCCCCCTATGCCGGACCTACCGTGGTGATACTGCTGTGTGCCGGCGGCGCCTGCTATATCGCCGGAGCCATCGTGTATGCGCTGCGCAAGCCCGACCCCTGGCCGAAGGTGTTCGGCTTCCATGAGATCTTCCATACCGGAACCGTGGCGGGATACGCCTGCCACATGGTGGCCATCTACATGGTGATCGTGCAATTGTGGCCCTAAGGCGTAATCAACCCCACATGGACAAAACAAAATAAGCCCGTCCCCTCATCGTACGAATGCGATGGAGGAACGGGCTGTTGTTTTCGTCACACGTATGTCAGGCGAGCGGCTTGGCTTCCTTGATGGTCACGGAAATCTCACGGCCGTTCGGAGCGGTATAGGTCACCGTATCTCCGGCATGAGCGCCATTGATGGCGGCGCCAATCGGCGATTCAGGACTGATGATGCTGTAATCCGTGGCGATGGACAGGTCTCGCGTGCCAAGCACGTACACCATTTCACGTCCGTTGACTTCAAGGGTCACTAGGGATCCGTCACCGACCTCACCGGCCTTGGGCGCAGTCAGAATCTTCGCATTGCGCAGTTTGACGGTCAGTTCGTCGATGCGTCCCTGATTCACGCGCTGCGCCTCACGGGCAGCCTGATAGCCGCCGTTCTCACTCAAATCGCCTTCGGCACGCGCCGCGGAGACCTTGGACAGAATCTCGTCACGGTACTCGCCCTCACGCCAGGCGAGTTCTTCTTTCATCTTGTCGTACGCCTCCTGCGTCAGCAGGATCGTCTTTTCTTCGGCCATGTTATCCTCCTTGACCTTGGAAGAATGATACCCGTCAATCAGCGGGTGGAGATGATGTCGATCACGAACACCAGCGTGTCCTCGCCGCCGATGCCGGCCTGCGGAACGCCACGGGAACCATAACCGTACTCCGGCGGAATGGACACCACCAGGCGGGAACCGACGTTGTGTCCCGGAACGGTCTGATCCCAGCCCTTGATGACCTGTCCCACACCGATGCCGAACGTGGCCGGCTGGTGACGGTCGAAGCTGGAGTCGAACGGGGTGTCCTTGCCCCAGACCACACCATGGTAGTTGACGGTGACGGTGTCTCCACGGCGGACCATCGGGCCATTGCCTTCAAAGAGCTCCACGACCTTCAGGCCGGCGGGAGCGATCTCAGTCGGGAATTCGATGGTCGGCCGATCGCCGAATTCGGCATTGACAACAGGCATTTCAGATGCCATGGTGAACCTCCTTGAAAAAACACAGTGTCACCAAGATTAGCACCATCCATCGCTAGCATTCAACAACATTGACCGCAAGACCGCCTTTCGACGTCTCCTTGTACTTGGCCATCATGTCCTCGCCGGTGTCCTTCATGGTTTTGATGGCTTGGTCAAGACTCACGATATGCGTGCCGTCGCCCAGCATGGCCATACGGACCGCGTTGATGGCGGTATTGGCCGCCATGGCGTTGCGTTCGATGCAGGGAATCTGCACCAGACCACCGACCGGATCGCAGGTCAGTCCCAGATTGTGCTCGATACCGATTTCCGCGGCATTCTCCACTTGGTGAGGCGTGCCGCCCATCACGGCGCACAGCCCCGCCGCGGCCATGGAACAGGCTGTGCCGACCTCGCCTTGACATCCGACTTCGGCACCGGAAATGGACGCGTTGCGTTTGAACAAGTATCCAATCGCCCCTGCGGTCAGCAGGAACGTCACCACACCATCCTCATCCGCATGATCCACGAAATGCCAATAATAGTGGAGCACCGCCGGAATGACGCCAGCCGCACCGTTGGTAGGCGCGGTGACGATGCGTCCGCCTGCCGCGTTCTCCTCGGAAACCGCCAATGCGAACAGGTCGACCCATGCGGCGTCCGATGATTCGAGTACGGCGTCGGAGCGCCTGCCGTCCCGTTTGAGCACGTCGCTGTTGGATGCGAGCCTTGCATACATTTTTGGCGCCCTGCGGGGCACGTCAAGGCCGCCAGGCAGAACGGTTTGGTTGGTATTGCAACCGTGCTGCACGCAGCGGCGCATCACATGCCATACAGTGTCCAAATCGCTGCGCACCTGCACGGCGGACCGCATGGCCGTCTCATTGGCCCACACCACATCGGCCACACTCATGTGACGTTCATCGCACAGCGAGATCAGTTCGTCGCATGTGGTGAACGGATAGGGCATGTCCATATCGATATCGGTTGAGGAATCGTCGGTCTGATCGGCGAAGGCCGTTCCCGCAGGGGGTTTCTCATGGATGCCGATCATCAGGTCGTCGGCGTCGCCTTGTCTGACGAATCCACCGCCAATGGAATACCAGACCTGTTCGTCGATGAGATTGTTCTGCCGGTCGAAGGCTTGGAATCGTATGCCGTTGGGATGGGCCGCCATGCGGTGCCATACATCCATCACCACATCGCGTCCGTAATCGAAATCGATGCGATGCGTGCCGTTGAGCATCAGCTCGCCGCCTGCCTCGCATTCCATACGGATATTGCTCATGTGATCGGTATCGACGGTTTTCGGTACGTTGCCTTCCAAGCCCGCCACCGTGGCGCGATCGGTACCGTGCCCAAGACCGGTCAGGGCGAGCGAACCATACAGTACCGTTCGCACGCGGCCGACCCGGTTCAGTATGCCGTCACGTTCAAGGGAGGCAGCGAATCTGCTGGCCGCGACCATCGGCCCTACGGTGTGCGACGAGCTGGGGCCGACGCCGATGGTGAACATCTCCAGAATGCTGAACATGTATATTGCGCTCTCTTTTCCGCGTCTTCGCCGTCACGCCACGTAAAGCACGCTGAACATGCGAATCATGATGAGTAGGCCGATGATGGCAATGACGATTTCCGCGATAAGCAGAATTATCGCAACGATTTTGCGATTGCCGAGTTTGACGTCGAGCAGTTTTGCGAAAAGGAAAGCGACGAAGCCCAAGGCTGCTCCGTTCAGCGCGATCGCGCCGACCTGGCCGTTGGTAAGAACGCTTTCCCCGACTTTGGCGAGTATCGAATTGATGGTGGCGGTGAACACCAGCAGGCTCCATACGCCGTATCCAATCAATCCTACCGCCGCATAGCCGAACGGGCGGAATCGTTCCTTGAGTTTGAAAGTGAACGATTCGGCGCACCACAACAATGCGAAGCCCACAACGAAGGTGAACGCCACGGCAAGGAATGCGGCTTCCAATGCCCACGGAACGAGTGCCAACGAATGGTCCATCAAGGTAAAGTACAGCGGAGAACATGCGATTTCGCCGATAGCGAGCACGCCGGCAACGATAATCACCTGCGCAAGCATCAGGGGGATTTCAGTGGCGGGCTGTTCGATTACAGGCTTGATGTCTTTCGAAGTCATGCGTCATCCGTTTCAGTCGGTGTCATACGGTTTGTAATGTCCGACAGTGTACCTACGGAATGTTTCGGGAACGATATGCCACATTTTGCCTACACATTGCCCACATTTTTCCATAACCCACCGTGGAAAAGGGTTGAATCGCAGTGAATCGCGATGATGCCAAAACCGTTGGAGAATAAAGGAAAACCGCCATCTCTGGCGGTTTCCAAAAGTGCCTCCAGCGGGACTCGAACCCGCAATCCGAAGAGGTCGATTTTAAGTCGACTGCGTATACCGATTTCGCCATGGAGGCTTTGCGCCGGCCAGAAGAAAAAGCCGACGCCAAGCTATTATGCCACGTCAGCGCGCAGCAAGCAATCTCTTGCCGTAATCCAGCACGATGCCGTCCAACAGACCATGCTCGCTGGCCATGAAGGAGTCGATGCGCTGGCCATGATCCTCATATGCGGCTTCAGACACCTTGGCAAGCACACGGTTCCACACCAATGCGCCGCCGCCGACCACATCGACGCGTCCGGGATGAATAGTCTTGTAGGTCAGACGCTCCTCACGAGGCATGTGCAGGAACCGGTTGTCAACGGCATAGGCATCTTCCAGCGTGCAGCGTGCGCCGTCCACGGCGGTGTGGTCGTATTCCGTCAATCCCATAGCCAATGCGGTCATGGTGGTGACCGTTCCGGACACGCCGATGATGGTGTGGGTCTTGCCGGCGGGAACGGTCTTGAACGCCTCGTCGATATGCGCGTCGATATCCGCGACCGCCTCGGCGATCTGTCCCTCGGTCGGCGGGTCGTTTTTCAGATGACGCTCCGTCATACGGACAGACCCGATATTCATGGAGAACGCGGCCTGCACCTGCGTGCTCGGATGGGTGACGCCGTCGCCTCCCAGCACCAGTTCGGTGGAACCTCCGCCCAAATCGACCACCAGATAGGGGGCCTCAACCTCGCGATGGACGATGCTGGTGGCACCGAGGAAGCTTAAATCCGCTTCCTCCGTGCCTGGAATGACTTCGGGACGCACGCCCAAGATCTTCTCGATGTTGTCTTCGAATTCCTCACGGTTCTCGGCATCACGGGTGGCCGATGTGGCCACGAAGCGGATGCCGTCCACGGGATGTTCGGCAAGCACGCCGGCGAATTCTCGGGCGGCCTCATAGGCGCGCGCCAACGCCTCGTCGGCGAAGCGATGGGTTTTGTCCACGTCCTGACCGAGACGAATCACCCGCAGGATGCGCGGAACGATGTCTTCCACACCGTCCTCGCTCACACGCGAGACTTTCAGACGAATCGAATTCGTGCCGCAATCAATACCGGCAACGGTTACCGACTTCATTACTCCCACCTTCTACTCTTCGTTTTCCACTGCGCAACGGCATACGGCCGGATCGAACTCATGTTTGATGGCGGACAGGGCCATATCACCGATGGGGTTGGCGCCCTCACCCATCACCAGCGTCTGGGCCAACAACGCGTGCAGGCATTTGACACGCACCGGCATGCCGCCGGCACTGGTGCCTTCGATGTGTTCCTCGCTGTCTTCCAAGGCCAAAGCGATTTCATGGCGGAACGCGAGGTACAGTTCGTGGGCACGTTCGTATCCGGCACGCAGATCCTCGTTTTCGGCCAGCATATCGTTGTATTCCTTCATCTTGCCTTCGGCTTCGATGTGGGAGATGGCCTTCACCGCTTCGGGCCCGGTCAGATAGCAGGTCGTCGGGAACGGGACACCGCCTGGAAGCAACGGCCGGGTGACCACAGCCAAAGGCCGGCCGCATACGCAACGGGCTCCGACGGCGACCATGCCGCGCGGGTAACGTCCAAGCTGACGCTCCACCACGGCGATATCATGTTCGGTGGCGGGTTGGGCAAGCACTTTGTCCGCCAAACCCTTGGCCTGTTCGATAATCGTCATGTCCATGTCACTCCTGTCCGTCTTCCGACGGCTGCTGACCGTCCTGTTGCGATTGGCCAGTCTGTTGTTGACTGTCCTGTTTGTCTTCTTCGCCGGCATGCTGCGACTGTTTCGTCGAGTCGGCCTTCACGGGATCCGACCGATCCGCCTGCTTGAAGGAATATGCAAGTTCCTTATACCACGGCAGGGCGGTTTTCGGTGATTCGTCGTATGTCGTCCCTTTTTTCGGCTCGCTCTTGCCGGTCACCGCTTCGGGATGCTCGACACGAATCGCCTGTTCGCCGGGGAAGACGAATCCCAAACGATCCCTGGCCTGGGCGGTGACATACGCCTTGTCATCCCATCTTGCGATATCGTTCTCCAGCTCGCGTTTCTGCGCGACCAACGCCGCTTCCTGTTTTTTCAGTCCGTTAAGCTCTGCCAGATTCAACGCATAGGTATGGAATGTCGATGCCAACTGGATGGTTCCCAAAGCCACGATGAACAATGCCACGAAGAACGCGACCGGGCCGGCGCCGCCGCGTTGTGATGGTTTTTTTCGTGCCTTCGAACTCATAGCAACGAAAATACCCGTCGCGTTCGACTTGGAACACGACGGGTATTTCTATGTCAACGCATTCATGATGCGCTGGCTACGCTCACTCAGCGATGTACTTCTTGCAGGCCTTGAAAGCGCTGTAGCCGGCGTACTGAGCGGTGGAGCCGAGCTCCTCCTCAATCTCGAGCAGGCGGTTGTACTTGGCGATACGCTCGCCACGAGCCGGGGCACCGGTCTTGATCTGGCCGGTGTTCTTTGCCACAGCCAGGTCGGAGATGGTGGTGTCCGGGGTCTCGCCGGAGCGGTGGGAAACCATGGAGGTGAAGCCGTTCTTGGTGGCCAGCTCGATGGCGTCGAGGGTCTCGGTGACGGTACCGATCTGGTTCAGCTTGACCAGCAGGGAGTTGGCGGCGCCGAGCTCGATGCCCTTGGCCAGACGTGCCGGGTTGGTGACCAGCAGGTCGTCGCCGACGAACTGCAGGCGATCGCCGAGCTTGGCGGTGATGGCCGCCCAGTCGTCCCAGCCTTCTTCCTGGAACGGATCCTCGATGGAGACGATCGGGTACTCGTTGATGAGGTTCTCGTAGAAGTCGAGCATGTAGCCGGCCTCACGGTCGTCGCCTTCGAAGTGGTACTTGCCGGTCTCCTTGTTGTAGAACTCGGAGGAAGCCACGTCGAGGGAGATGCCAATCTGCTTGCCCGGCTCGTAGCCGGCGGCGGAGATGGCGTCCATGATGTAGTTCAGGGAGTCCTTGTTGGACTTCATCTTCGGAGCGAAGCCGCCCTCGTCGCCGAGGCCGGTGTTCAGGCCCTGCTTCTTCAGGACGTTCTTCAGGGTGTGGTAGACCTCGACGCCAGCCTGCAGAGCCTCGCTGTAGGTGTTGAAGCCGTACGGGGAGATCATGTACTCCTGGATGTCGGTGGCGAAGTCAGCGTGGGCGCCACCGTTCATGATGTTCATGTTCGGGACCGGCAGGATGTGGCCGTTGGTGCCGCCGATGTAGCGGTACAGCGGCTGATCCGCGGACTCGGCGGAAGCGTACAGAGCGGCCAGGGACACGCCGAGGATGGCGTTGGCGCCCAGACGGCCCTTGTTCGGGGTGCCGTCGAGCTCGATCATGGTCTCATCGAGAGCGCGCTGATCGGAAGCGTCCATGCCGATGACCTTCGGAGCGATCTCCTCGTTCACGGCCTTGACGGCGTTGAGCACACCCTTGCCCTGGTAAACGGACTTGTCGCCATCGCGACGCTCCCAAGCCTCGGCTTCACCGGTGGAAGCACCGGACGGAACGAGGCCCAGGCCCTGAGCACCGTCATCGGTGTCAAGAACGACCTCGACGGTCGGGTTGCCGCGGGAATCGAGAATCTGACGCGCGTAAACGCTTTCAATTACTGCCACAACTACTCCTTATAAACGTTAGGTTGTGATGACAATGCCAAGAATAGTGCGATTTATGGACGTATGCCAAACTTTGCCCGCATGTTCCATGTGAACGCTCACACTCTTTTTTGCATCCCATTGTCATTGACGCGGTGTCGGTTTCCAGTCCAGATCGTCAAGCAATTGACTGGTCCATCCGACCACTTCGTCCGAGCTCATCGGCTTGGAACCAAGCGAGCCTGCGAATGGAGCCGGTACCAGATACGTCTTGGTCAACGGCCGGTACTGGATGCCTTTGTAGATTCTGGCCATGCGCATCTGCACGGATTCACGCGGCTCGAACTTCGACACGCGCACGTTGCGTCCTTGCGCGATGATCTCGGAAATGCCGAGCTTACGCGCCTTGAACCGCAACCGCGCCACGTCGAACAGCGCCTCGAAATCGACGGGCGGCTTGCCGTAACGGTCGGTGAGTTCGTCGCGCAGCTCGTCGAGATCGTCTTCGGTGCGTGCGGAGGCGAGTTTCTGGTACGCTTCCAATCGCAGTTTGTCCGAATCGATGTAGTCGACGGGAATGGACGCCTCGATCGGCAGGTCGATGGTGACGGCAACCGATTCCTTGCGTTCCGGCTCCTTGTACTGTTCGACCGCTTCGGACACCATACGCACGTACAGGTCGAAGCCGACGCCTTCGATATGGCCGCTCTGCTCATCGCCCAGCAAATTGCCGGTGCCGCGCAATTCGAGATCCTTCATGGCTACGTCGAAGCCAGAGCCGAGCGCGGTGTTCTGCGCGATGGTGGCGAGCCTGTCATGCGATTGCTGGGTCATCGGCTTGGTCGGATCGTACAGGAAGTACGCATACGCGCGCTCACGTCCACGACCGACGCGGCCACGCAGCTGATGCAATTGGCTCAAGCCGAAGCGGTCGGCATGGTCGACGATCAGCGTGTTGGCGTTGGAGATATCAAGGCCGGTTTCGATGATGGTGGTGCATACCAGCACGTCGATGTCGCGATGCCAGAAGTCGCGGATCACACCGTCAAGCTGTTTCTCCCCCATCTTGCCGTGGGCTATGCCGACATGCGATTCGGGCACGAGCTCGTGGATTTTCGCCGCGACGGAGGAGATGTCCTGCACACGATTGTGCACGTAGAACACCTGCCCACCACGCAACAGCTCGCGCCGGATGGCGGCGGTGACCTGCGCGTCCTCGTAAGCGCCGACGTAGGTGAGCACCGGCAGGCGATCCTCCGGCGGCGTGGCCAGCGTGGACATTTCGCGGATACCGGTGACAGCCATTTCCAACGTGCGCGGGATAGGCGTTGCCGACAGGCTCAGCACGTCCACATTGGTGCGCAACGCCTTGAGCGTCTCCTTGTGCTCGACGCCGAAACGCTGTTCCTCGTCGATGATGACGAGTCCCAGATCCTTGAACTTGATCTTCGGATTGAGCAGCTTGTGCGTGCCGATGACCACATCCACGGAACCGTCTTCAAGCCCCTTGATGGTCTCGTTAATCTCCTTGGTGGTCTGGAATCGGCTCATGGCAGCCACGTTCACGGGGAAGCCTTCGAAACGTTCGGTGAAAGTCTCGAAATGCTGTTGCACGAGCAGTGTGGTCGGCACGAGCACGGCCACCTGCTTGGAATCCTGCACCGCCTTGAACGCGGCGCGCACCGCGATTTCGGTTTTGCCGAAGCCCACATCGCCGCAGATCAGACGGTCCATCGGAATGGGTTTCTCCATATCCGACTTGACCTCGTCGATGGTGGTGAGCTGGTCGGCCGTCTCCTGATAGGGGAAAGCGTCCTCCAGCTCCTTCTGCCACGGCGTGTCCTTGCTGAAGGCATAGCCTTTCGTACGCTGGCGTGCCGAGTAGAGCTTGACCAGATCCTCGGCGATCTCATGCACATGCTTGCGCGCCTTGGCTTTGGTGGCGGCCCAGTCGGAACCGCCCAGCTTGTTGAGTTTCGGCGTTTCGGCGCCGATGTATTTGCTGACCTGGTCGAGCTGGTCGGTGGGGATGAACAGTTTGTCCGCCGGCGCGCCTCGTTTGCTGGGAGCGTATTCGATGACCAGGTATTCGCGGGTGGTCTGGTTCTCGCCTTTGCCGATGGTACGTTGGCGCATCTCGACGAACCGGCCGATGCCATGCTGTTCGTGCACGACGTAATCGCCCGTTTTGAGTTCCATCAGGTCGATGGCCTTGCGGCGGCGTTTCGGCGTTTTCGCCTGTCCTGCGGCGGATGTGCGGCCGGTCAGGTCGCGTTCGGTGAGCAGGGCGATTTTCGCGGCGTCGTCCACGAAACCGTCGATGGCGCGCGATCGGACGCAATCGAAATTCGCGATGCCGGTTTCGTTGATCGCACGCTTCAGTCGGGTGAGTGTGCCTTGGGCCGCGGCCGTGATCGTCACCGCATAGCCGGCGTCGAGCAGTCCTTCGATGCCGGAGGCCGCTTTGTTTTCGTCACCGCGGTATTCACCGGGTTTGGTGGCATCAAGTTGGATGTGGCCTTCCCGGGTGGCGTCGACGCCGAAGCTGGTGAGTTTCCACACGTCATGTTTGGAGAAGACGAGTGCGGAGATGGTTTCCTCGAAATCGTAGAAATTCGCCTGGTCGAAGGTGATCGGCGCTCCGGCGCCATGTCCGGATGCGGCGACATGCCAGCTTGCGGCAAGGAATTCGTTGGCGGTTTTCGCCAGATCGTCGGCGGCGCGACGAAGTTTTTCCGGGTCGGACAGCATGACCAGCGCATGCTTGGGCAGCATGCCCTGCACCGGTTCCATATCGTCGACCAGCGCGGGCAGCAGCGATTCCATGCCTTCCACCGGGATGGCGTTGGCGATGGATTCGAGCATGTCCTCGGCGTTGGGAATGGAGCCGATCAGCGATTTCGCACGTTGGCGAATCTGGTCGGTCAACTGCAGTTCACGGCATGGCGTGGCCCATACGGTGGAAATATCCTTACCGTAGGTGCGCTGGTCGGATGCGTGGAATTCACGTATGGTGTCGATCTCGTCGCCGAAGAATTCGATACGCACCGGATGCGGCAGAGTGGGCGGAAAAACGTCGATGATGCCACCGCGGACGGCGAATTCGCCACGGTCCATCACCAAGTCGACGCGCGTGTACGCGTTTTCCACCAGTTTGCGGGATGCTTCGTCAAGAGGCAGTTCCTCGCCTTGGGAGAACACGAGTGGTTCGACGTCCCCCAAGCCTGCGACCACCGGTTGGATGAGGGAGCGCACCGGCATGACCAGAATGCGGATGGGGCCGAACAGCGTGCTGCCCTCTTCGGGATGCTTCAGCCTGCGGAACACCGCCATGCGGCTTGCCACAGTGTCCGCGCGTGGTGAAAGCCGTTCATGGGGAAGGGTCTCCCATGCTTCAAGCTGCGCCACATCGTTTGGGTCTCCGTCATACCAGGAACGGATGGACTCCACGGCTTCCTCCGCTTCGCGGCTGGAGGCGACGACGAGCACGACCGGCTGTTTGCCCGCAGCGCCGGCTGCGAGCGCCGGGCGTAGGCCGTCCGGCACACCGACGGTGATGCTGGGGTCGATGTCTGATTCCGGTTCTTCGATTTCCCCGGCGATGAGCGCGCGGAAATCGTCATCGGTTTCCAGCACGTCGAGGATGCCGGCAAGCGAGCCTGCGGTCGGCAGTTGCGGTGGTTGCGCCGGAGACGTCGGTTCAGCGGCCATTGAATCGCTCCTGGGCTTTGGCGAGACCGTCGAAGATGATGGTTTCGGCCGCGTCGGCACCGTCGGCGAGGAATTCGGGGAGCTGCTTGCGTTGGTCCGGTCCGAAGCCGCCCAGCACCCAGTTCACGGTGTTGTCGTGCGCGTGGGCTCCGCGTTGGGCGTGGCCGACGCCCATGCGCACGCGCGCGTATTTCGGGGTGCCGAGCGAACGGTCGATGGATTTGATGCCGTTGTGCCCGCCTGCGGAGCCGCCGGCTTTGACTTTGATTCTGCCGAAGTCGAGGTCCATGTCGTCGTGGATAACCACGATATGGTCCGGTTCGATCTGGTAGTAGGCGCTGATGGAGGCGACCGCGTTGCCGGATTCGTTCATGTAGGTGAGTGGCTTGGCGAGGAAGAATTTGACGTTGCGGCCGGATAGGTTCATCACGCCTTTGCCGAGCATGGCGAGTCCCTTGTGGTCGGAGAAGTTGACGGACCAGCGTTCGGCCAGCACGTCGGCGGTCATGAAGCCCATGTTGTGGCGGGTGCCCTCATATTTGGAGCCGGGGTTGCCCAGTCCTGCGATCAGCCAGAAATCAGATGCCATAATAATCGTCCATTCCTCTGTGTTCTTGCGTGCTCTCGTCTTGTTTAACCGCACAGATTCTACTGTCAGGTGCTTACAGGTCGAGATGCCAGTAGCTCATGTCGCGCATGGTTCCGGTGGAGTCGGTGGCGGCTTGGGGCATGAGTCCGAATTGGGTGAATCCGAAATGTTTCATCAGTGCGATGGATCCGCGGTTGTCGGCGAAGATGATGCCGCAGGCTTTGCGCATGTGGCGGTTTCGGCATTCGTCAAGCAGTCTGGCCAGTGTGAAGGTGCCCGCTCCCCTGCCCTGCCATTCGGGGGCGATGTAGTAGGCGAGGTCGGTGACGCCGTCGTAGCCGGCGCGGTCGTAGAACACGGACAGCGCGGAGAAGCCGATGATCCGTTCGCCGCCTTCCGTGGCTGCATCCGTGGCAGGCACGGTGGTGACGAACACCGCATATGGATCGTGGTGCGATTCCACCCATGCCTTGCGTTGCGCGTAGGTACGTGGCGTGGTGTCGGCGGACGAGCCGCCGCGGATGACTGCCGCGTTGTAGATGTCGGTGATCGCTTGGATATCGTCTTGCGTCGCGATGCGGAAAGAATAGTCGGCCATGCGCCCAGCATACCCGGCGGCGAACGACAACAGGGGCCGGTTCCTTTGGAAGGAGCCGGCCCCTGCGTATTTCATGAAGGGAATCGGACGGGAATCACTGTTCGAGTTCGATGGCCTTGTTCAGTGCTTCCTGAAGCTGCTTCTGAGCGTCGCCGTAGGCGGACCAATCGCCCTTCTTCATGGCGGCATCGGAATCCTTCATGGCCTGTGCGGCATCGTCGAGTGCCTTCTTCAGGTCGGCGCTCATCGTGCCGGACGAATCGCCATTATTGCCGCCGGTCTTACCGTCGGTATTGGATGGCGTGTCCTGCTTGCCGTCAGTGTTGGTCTTGCCATCGGCGGAATCGTCGTTCTTAGCATCCTGCTTGTCATCGGTGGTGTCGCCCACGTTTTCGGCGTCGCCTGCGGACGCGCCGGAATCGCCGCCGAACACCTGGTCGAGAGCCTCGTCCAGCGTGTCGGCGAAGCCGACCTGGTCGCCGAATGCGACGAGCACCTTCTTCAGCAGCGGGAAGCTGGTGGAGCCGGACGATTTGACGTACACCGGCTGCACGTAGACCAGGCCTCCGCCGAGAGGCAGGGTGAGCAGGTTGCCGCGCTGCACATTGGTCGAGCCGGATTCGAGCAGGTTGAGTTCCTTCGACACGTCGGCGGATGCGTTGAAGTTGTTCTGCGCCTGGCCGGGGCCCGGCACGTTGGAATCCTTCGGCAGTTCCTGCAATCGTATGGTGCCGTAGCTCGAGCCGATTTTGCCTTTCTCGTGGCCCGCGTCGGAATCGACCGACAGGAAGCCGGTCAGGATTTCCCTGGTGGACGAGCCTGCGGGAATGTACGACGAGGTCAGCGAGAACACCGGTTCGCTGGAGCCGCCGGTCTGCAGCGTCAGATAGTACGGCGGCTGCAGGATGTCTCGCTGTTGCGCCTGCTGCGATTCGGTCGGGTCGACGGGGGTCTGCCAGAAATCCTCTCCGGAGAAGAACTGGTTGGCGCTGGACACGTGGTATTTGGCCAGCAGTTCGCGCTGCACCTTGAACAGGCTTTCCGGATAACGCATGTGGCTCATCAGGTCGCCGGAGATTTCCGACAGCTGGTGGTACTGGCCGGGGAAGATCTTCTCCCAGGCTTTGATGACCGGGTCGGACTGGTCCCATACATACAGGTCCACGGAACCGTCGTATGCGTCCACGGTGGCTTTCACGGAATTGCGGATGTAGTTGGCGTTCTTCGAGTTCAGGCTGCTTACCGTGTCGGAGGATTCCGTGGTGGAGTCCTTGGTGGCCTCGCCCAAGTCGGTCATCTGAGAGTATGGGTAGGCGTCCGAAGTGGTGTAGCCGTCCACGATCCACTTGACCCGTCCGTCCACCACGGCCGGGTATACGCGGCCGTCAAGCGTCAGATACGGCGCGACTTTGGCCACACGTTCCTTCGGGGAACGGTCGTAGAGAATCTGCGAATTGGAGTTCACACGGTTGGAGAACAGGATCTGGTCGGAGCCGAAGCGGATGGCGTACAGCAGTCTGGAGAAGATGTTGCCGATCTTCGGACCGCCATCGCCCTTGAAGGTGTTGGTGGCGCCTTCCGAACCGGTCGGATAGTCGAATTCCCAGGATTTGGTGCCTTCCGGAGCGCCTACGATCGAATATTCGGTGGCGTTCGGAGAGAAGTAGATGCGAGGCTCGTACTTTTCGTAATCGGTGAGCTTGCCTTGGGTGGGGATGCCCGCTTCGAAGAACTTCGGCTGGCCGTCGGCGGTCACCTTGTTGCCGTAGGCGGCCACAACGCCATAGCCGTGCGTGTACACGGTGTGGTCGTTGACCCAGTTGCGGTTGTCGAGACCGTCCAGATCGAGTTCGCGCGCGGCGATCACCGTGTCCTGGCTGACGCCGTCGACGTCGTATTTGTCGACCGCGACGGTGTCGGCGAACGTGTAGTACTGCTTGGACTGCTGCAGCTGTTTGAACGTCGGGGAGATGATCTGCGGGTCGAGCAGGCGGATCTGAGCGGTGGATTCCGCGGAATCGGCCAATGCGCCTTCCTCGCCTTCGGTGGTGGCCTTGTACTGTTCGGCCTTCACCTTGTCCAAACCGTACGCGGCGCGGGTGGCGTCGATGTTGCGCTGGATATAGGTGGATTCCATTTCCTGCGCGTTCGGATTGACGCGGAAGCGCTGCAGCAGCACCGGCCAGGCCACGGTAAGCACCAGGCTCACCACGATGGCGGAGGCGATGGCCACGGTCGGCACCTTCCACGCCTTGAGCGCTTCGGAAGCACGTGCCGCGATGGGTGCGGAACCTTCCAACGTATGGGATTTCATAATCCACAGGCCCAGTATCACGCCAAGGATGGCGGTGATGGCGGCCATGATGAACGTGACGGGGATGGTGGCGTTCACCGTGGTGTAGGTGGCACCGGTGATTCTGCTGCCTTCCTCGGTCAGGTGCGAGAACACTCCCAGAACCTGATTGGCGGCCCAGGCGAACATGTTGAGCATCAGCCAGATGCCGATCTGGCGGCGGGCGCGTTTGGTGATGCGGAACAGGCCATGGCCGTTCACCGGCATGGTGATGCGGATGCCGCCCATAAGCACGTGGGTGACGATGGAGAAGATGATGCCAGCGAGCAGCAACAGCGAGACAGCGGACATGATGAGTTTCAGTCCGGGCAGCACGAACACGTAGAAGCCGTTGTCGATGCCGAACTGCGGATCCTTGGTGCCGAAGCTTTGCGAGTTGAACATGAGCAGGATTTCGGACCAGTTCGCGTTGAACTGGGAGCCGAACACCAGTCCGACAATCAGGGAGATGACCACGGCGATGCGTCGAGCGCTCTTGGAGCTCACGCTCTTGCCGATTTCGATGGTGTCGCCGTTCACGCGGATGGTGGAGCCGTCCGCAGCGTCGGGACGCGCCCATATCGCCAGCGTGGCGGAGATGAAGCCGACTGCGGCGATGAGCACCGCGTACGCCAGCCAGAGGCCGACCCTGGTGCCCAGCTGCGTCCAAATCACGCTTTGGAAGCCGAGCTGGCTGTACCACATGACATCGGTGACGAACTGCGCGAGCGCGAAGAACAGTCCGATGACGATGGCGAGCGCCAGCACCACGCCGATGAAGATCTTGCTGCCGTTCGACGGTTTGCGCGGACGGTTCGGCTTGCTGGTGATGCGGGGGCCCGAAGGTCGTTTCGGGGGAACGTTCGACGATGGTTGCGGACCGTCCCCTCCGTCGGTTTCGACGTTGAGGATGATCGGATCGTCGTTGCTGGGTTTGCGCGGATTCTGCCTGCCGGCACGGTTCGAGCCGCCTTCGGGATCGAACATGGGACCAAACATATCAAAGAAAGACATGCTAATAGCCTAGCGACAGGCGAGGAACGCCGTTAAGCCGCCAGCCGAACGGATCTGGCCGTGGGCTGAATCGGCTGTTCCGTGGCATGTCCGTATGAAGAGAACATATGGGGAATGCCGGCATGCCATAATGGCGGTATGAAGAAGGCTCATGGGTTTTTCACACGATTGGTGGCTGCCTGCTGCGTGGCGATGCTGCCGGTCACGTTGGCCGCATGTTCCGGCGACGCTTCCCCATCGGACGCCGCCACCGCAGCTTTTTCCACTCGCCGGCCGACGGTCACGCATGATTCCCTCGACAAGGCGCAAGTGCCGTCCGTCCGCGACGATTCGCCGCATGCCAAGGCGGTGCGGGCCGTGGAGTCCATGAGTGTCGAGGAACGGGTCGGGCAGCTGGTTATGGCGCCATTGTTCGCTGGTTCCGATCCGTCATCGTTGTATGACCTCATTGCGAACAGGCATGTTGGTTCGGTTTTGATCATCGGCAACTGGACTTCGGGGATCGCCGGGGTCGCGGCCGCCACATCCACGCTGCAATCGTATGCTCCGGGCGACAACCAGCTGTTGATGTCCACCGATCAGGAGGGTGGTCTGGTCCAGCATCTCAAGGGGGCCGGGTTCGATACCATGCCTTCGGCCACCCAGCAGGGCGCAATGGATGTCAGCCAGTTGAGGCAATCGGCATCCGCATGGGGCACGCAGCTCAAGGCTGCCGGCATCAATGTCGATCTGGCACCCGTCGTCGGCACGGTGACCGTGGACCGTTCGTCGAACGCCCCGATTGGCGCGCTGTACCGTGATTTCGGTCTTGATCCGGCCGGCAATGCGGACCATGCGAAGGCGTTCATACAGGGCATGTCCGATTCGGGGGTAGGCAGCGCCATCAAACATTATCCGGGTTTGGGATCGGTGACCGGCAATACCGATTTCACCGCGAACGGCATCCTCGACACCACCACCACGTTGGATGGTCCGGAAATCAGCGCGTTCAACAGCACGTTGGAGGCAAGCCCTTCGATGGTGATGATGTCTTTGGCCACATATCAGGCGATCGATCCGAATAATCCGGCCGTGTTCTCATCAACGCTGGTCACCGGCTATCTGCGCGGGAAAATCGGCTTCCAAGGCGTCGTCACTTCCGATTCCCTGTCCGCAACGGCTTTGAGTGGCGTGCAGCCGAGTGATTTGGGTGTGCGGCTGGTCGAAGCCGGCGGCGATTTGGCATGTATCGGCGCCTCTTCCTACGTGCAGCCGGTGTTGGACGGATTGAACGCCAAAGCGGCCGGCGATGCGACGTTCGCGCGGAAGGTGCAGCAATCCGCCATTCGTGTGATGACGCTCAAATACGAGATGGGGCTCGCCAGGTAATCGCAATGCCAAGCACAGGCGGAAGCCGTCTTACGAGAAAACCAGCTGTACCAGCAGCATATAGACGGCGGTGCCGCCGGCGATCGACAGCAGCATGTTCCTTTTCCATATGTGCAGCAGGGCGATTGCGATAATCGCCAACAATTCGGGAATGCCGTGGCTGCCTGACGTCAGGTGCACTCCTTTGAGCGAGTACACGACAAGCAGGCCTGTCATGGCATACGGCAGGACGGTGCCCAGGTAGGTGATGAAACGCGGCGGTTCCTTCGATTCGGGGAACAGCAGGAACGGCAGGAAACGTGTCAGCATGGTGCCGAGCATCGCCATGATGATGGTGATGACGCCTTGCCACGTGGTCATGATCATCATGCGTTCGTCTCCTTGTCCGCGTTGTTCGTTTCGTTCTCCCCGTCCGTCTTGTCGATCTTCAGGTCGTCCAGGTATGGCCGCAGCAGAATGAACATGACGAGCATGGCGACCAGGGATGGGATCATGAAATTGTCGGCGCCGAACACCCCCAGACAGATCGCGGGCACCGCTATGCCGGTAAGCGCGGCCATGTGGCTTTTGCGTTTCGTGGTCAGCCATTGATCCACGAAAATGACGGCGAACATGGCGGTCATGATGAAGTCGAGACCGGAGGTGTTGAAGGTGATGCGTTCTCCGAGAAGGCCGCCAAGCGTGGCGCCGGCCACCCATGATGACTGGTTGAGCAGGCCGACGAAGAAGTAGAACCATCCGCGATCGACGTCGGCCGCAATGATGGTGCCGTTGTCGATGGCGAAGGTCTCGTCGCACAACGAGAAAATGAGATACGGCTTCTTGGCGCCCATGTTCTTGAACCGGCCGAGCATGGAGATGCCGTAGAACAGATGACGGGTGCCGAGCATGACGGCCAGCATGAACGTGACGAACGGGTTGAACGCGGACACCAGCAGATTCACGGTGACGAATTCCATGGAACCGGTGAAGATGAACGCGCTCATGCACATGGGCCACAGGAACGAAAAGCCGCGCGTGCCCATCAGCACGCCGTACGACAACGCCAGAAGGAAAAAGCTGATGCAGACCGGCGACGTCCGCGGCAATGCCGTTCTGAGCGCCTTGCCCATGACGGCGTTCCTGTTCTGCGTCCGCACCATTAAATATCAGCCCTTCTTCCGTCCGTTCCCATGCTTCTCTTCTCATGCCTTCTCTTGCCGCGTCCTGATATACCCCGACGCGCCACAACGACGGCCAACATACTATCGCCGACCCCGACAAACCATGCGCAACCGTATCGACGCGTGGACATCGACGAATTACGTACAAAGCAAGCGCGACGAGATTATCATGCTGCATACTGGAACGTAACGAAAAACCTTTGGACAAGGAGCATGAATGAAGACACTGGTACTGGTATTCCACCCGCATCTGGAAAAATCGCAGGTCAACCGCAAGCTCATGGACGCGGCCAACGAGACCGGCGACGTGACCGTGGTGGACGAGTACGCCGCATATCCCGACTTCAAAATCAACGTCGAACATGAGCAGGAGCTCATCGAAACGCATGACCGCATCGTGCTGCAGTTCCCGTTCTACTGGTACAGCTCCCCCGCGCTGCTCAAGCAGTGGGAGGATGACGTGATCAAGGCCGGCTGGGCCTACGGCGGCGGGCGGGCGCTCGAAGGCAAGGAGTTCATGTTGGCCGTGTCCACCGGCTCTCCGGCGGACTCCTACACGCGTGAAGGCAGCCATGTGCGCACCATGGAGGAGCTGCTTTCCCCGTTCGAGACCACGTTCCGTCATACGCATGCCACATATCTGAAGCCGTTCCTCATCCAAGGCGTCGCCACGTCCACCGATGAGCAGATCGACGCCGCCGTGGCGAAGTATCCGGCAGCGCTGATCGGCTGATTCCTCTGCCTGTTTCGGCGCGCATTTCCCGATTTTCCGCAGGGAGCCGTGTTCGTTCCAGACGAACGTGGCTCCCTGTTTGACTTCAAGTACTTGAAGTTCCTAGTCTCTTCCAACAGAGCATGAAGGAGCATACGGTGAATAACACTCCAGATACATTTACATCCGCTGCGGAGCAGGACATGTCCGAAACCCGCCAGGCGTTCCTCACCGGCGAGCGCGCGGAGTTCTTCGCGCATGACCGCCGGTACGTCGATACGATTTTCGACGATGGCGAATCGCCGTTGAAGCATGCCCATGACATCGAACTGAGGTCGAGCTCGTTCAAATGGAAGTATCCGCTGTGGTATTGCTCGGATATCGATGCGAAGGACTGCACGTGGTTTGAGATGGCACGTGCGGGCGTATGGTACACGGACCATATCACGGTGGAGGATTCAACGATCGAGGCGCCGAAGAATTTCCGCCGCTGCCATGACGTGACGTTACGCAACGTGGATTTCGTCAACGCCGAGGAGACGTTGTGGGCCTGTTCCGGCGTGACGTTGGACAATGTGAGCGCGCATGGCGACTATCTGGCGATGAATTGCGCGGATGTGAAAGCCGACAACCTACGTTTGGTGGGCAATTATCCGTTCGATGGCGCAAGGAACGTGGAGATTTCCAATTCCCGTCTGATTTCGAAGGATTGTTTCTGGAACTGTGAGAACGTGACAGTGCGCGATTCGTTCATTTCCGGCGAGTATCTGGCGTGGAACTCGCGTAACGTGACGTTCGAGCATTGCACGATCGAAAGCCTGCAGGGCCTGTGCTACGTGGACCATCTGGTGTTGCGTGACTGCCGGCTCGTCAATACGACGCTCGCGTTCGAATATTCCTCCGTCGATGCCGACGTGCATGGCACGATCGACAGCGTGTTCAATCCTTCGTCCGGCACGATTCGCGCCGACCATATCAACGAGCTGACGCTCGATCCGGCGAAAATCGATCCGACGGCCACGACGATCGTGACAGCCGACGCCGCATAACAGTAGGTAGGATTGGCGGTATGACTTACGATTTCGATACTCCGATCGACCGTTCCGGCACGTACTCGCTCAAATGGGAGGAGGCTGGCGACGCGCTGCCCATGTGGGTGGCGGATATGGATTTCCAGACCGCGCCCGTAATCCGCGAGGCGTTGCGTCGGCGCGTCGAGCATGGCGTTTTCGGCTATTCGATCGTGCCGCCAGAATGGAATCAGGCGTACGTGGATTGGTGGGGACGCCGTCATGGGCTTGCCATCGACCCGGACTCGCTGGTGTTCTGCACCGGTGTGGTGCCGGCGATCTCCAGCATGGTCAGGAAACTCACCACGCCGAACGAGAACGTCGTGATCATGACGCCGGTCTACAACATCTTCTTCAATTCGATTCTCAACAATGGCTGCCGTGTGCTTGAATCGCCGCTCGCCTATGACGGCGAAGGACATTACGAGATCGATTGGGCTGATTTCGAAACGAAACTCGCCGACCCGCAGACCACGCTGATGATTCTGTGCAACCCGCATAATCCGATCGACCGTATTTGGGATTGTGAGACTTTGGAACGTATCGGCGAACTGTGCTGGAAGCATCATGTGACGGTGGTCAGCGATGAGATTCACTGCGATCTGACCGATCCGGGTTTCGATTACGTGCCGTTCGCCTCGGTGGGTGAGCATTGCGCGATGAATTCGGTGACCTGCATGGCTCCGACCAAAACGTTCAACATCGCAGGACTGAATTCCGCGGCCGTGATGATTCCGAATCCGGTGTTGCGTCATAAGGTGTGGCGAGCTTTGAACACCGATGAGGTGGCGGAGCCGAACGCCTTCGCCATGGACGCCACCCTGGCCGCGTTCAATGAGGGCGAACCGTGGCTGAACGAATTACGAGCCTATCTGGCCGGCAACAAGGCGACCGCGCGTGCGATGTTCGACAAATACAACGCTTCGGTGCCGGCCGACCGGCGCATCATCATGGTCGAAGGACATGCCACCTACCTGTTGTGGGTCGACTGTTCGGCCATCACGCATGACACGGATGCGTTGTGCGATTATCTCAAGCGCGAGCATAAGGTGATGTTCTCCGAGGGTTCCGAATATGGTGGCAACGGTCATGATTTCGTGCGTATCAACGTGGCCTGTCCGCGTGCACGCATGATCGAGGGTCTTGCACGGTTCATCGACGGTCTGCTCGCGTATCGAGCACAATCGTTTCCAAAGATGGACTGATAAACCCTTGGACTGACGCATGACGGATGCGGCAACGGCCTCTTCAAGGACCATGAAAGGACGCAACATGGTGGTGGTGTTTTTCTCCCGCGCCGGCGAAAACTACGAAGTGGGCGAGGTGACGGTCGGCAATACCGCGAAGCTTGCCCAAGAGGTGGCCCGGCGGACCGATTCGCCGATGATTGAAATCACACGTACCGAGCCTTATCCGGAACGGTACGCCGCGACCTCAGAAATGGTGCAGGAGGAGCAGCGTGTCAACGCGCGTCCGCTGTTCACGCTCAGCGGCGATACCGATGCGCTCGATTCGTCCGATACCGTGTTCCTTGGCTATCCGATTTGGTGCGGCGATATGCCGATGCCCGTGTACGCTTTTCTGGAAAGCCGCGACTGGTCCGGCAAAACCATTTATCCGTTCTGCACGCACGGCGGCAGCGGGCTTGGACGGACTCCGGAACGTATCACCGCAATCACCAAGACGACGGTGAAGCCGGGGCTTGCGGTCATGGGGACCGACGCACAGAACAACGCAAGTAAAGCCGCCGAAGCCGTCAGCGGGTGGATCGCCAAATCCGGTCTATAGATTCGCAATCCACATCCATCCGTTCCGTCTGCTTCAGCACGCCTTCGAGTTGGAGCAGACGGATTTTGGTTTCAATGCCTCCCGCATAACCGGTGAGACTGCCGTCAGCGCCGACGACCCGATGGCAGGGCACGATAAGCGCGATCGGATTGCGGTGCACCGCTCCCCCGATGGCGCGTGCGGATACCCTACGCCCGTCCGCACGTTTCAACTCCAATCGACGTGCGAGTCCGCCGTATGAAACCGTTTCGCCGTATGGCACTTTCCGCAGCAATGCCCATGCTTCCTTGCGAAACGGCGTGCCTTCCAGCCGCAACGGCACTTCGGTCCGAGGTATGCAACCTGCAAAGTATTCGTCCAGCCATCGTTTCGCGGCGCCAATCGTCGGCGAATCACCCAAAACCGCGGAATCATCGTCCGCATAGCCTGGCTGCCAATCGAACCACAGGCCGAGCAATGCCGTTTCGTCGGTGATCAGCGTGATGCCGCCAAGCGGCGAATCGTAATGCGACTTTGTTTTCACCACTGTCCTCCATCCCTCCACAAAACACCTATCTCGCCTATGGATGGCGGATTTCGTCTTTCGACACATGTTATCTCGCTTATAGATGGCGGACGGCAAAGTGAAAAGCCGCGCTTTTTACCCCCATACGCTATCTCAGGGGGTATAAGTCGAAAAACATCCGCCATCTATAGTGGAGATAGCATCAGGCAGACCCGCAAATCCGCCATTCATAGGCGAGATAGGACCAAAACGAAGGAGTTGGCATGGGATACGCACTCATCACGGGAGCGTCCGGCGGCATCGGACGCGAACTGGCGGCGCTGTTCGCAGCGGACGGACATGACCTGGTGATCACCGCCCGCAGCCAGGAACGGCTTGACATGATAAAAACCAAGCTCGAGCAGCGTTTTGGCGTGCATGTGGTGACGTTCGCCATAGATCTGAGCGAAGCCAACGCACCGAAGAAACTCCATGATTTCACCACATCACAAGGTATTGCGGTCGACCATCTCGTTAATAACGCAGGCTTCGCTGACTGGACGGATTTTCTCGACGCCGACTGGAACCGGCAAAACGAGATGATGCAGCTCAACATGCATGCGCTCGCTGAGTTGACGTATCGGTATGGCCGAGACATGCGCGCCAACGGGCATGGCAGGATTTTGAATATTTCGTCCGTCGCCTCGATGATGGCAGGCCCATACATGGCGATGTATTTCGCGTCGAAGGCATTCGTGCGCTCGCTATCCGAGGCCGTGGCCCACGAATTGCGCGGCACGGGCGTGACGGTGACCTGCGTATGTCCCGGTCCGACCACGACCGGCTTTCAGAAGGCTGCGAATATGAGTGGCCGCAACTTCTTCACCATGACCAAACCGGCCACCGCACGTCAGCTTGCCACGTACGCCTACCGCAGGATGATGCGCGGCTCAACCCTCGCCTACCATGGTCCGCTCACCAAGGCGGGCGCGCTCGCGGAACGGGTTCTTCCCCGCGCTCTGACCCGGCGAATCGCCGCGTTCATGAACGGCGGCAAGCCGCACACGCTTAAGGTTTAACGGCGAATCGCTTGGACGGACGGTAGCAGAGCAGAGCGATGCCGATGAGTACGGCGGTTGCGGCGAGGCTGATCGGGTAGACGATCATGATGGCCTCGAACGTGCGATGCGCGGGGAACACGAACGCGATCCAGGTGATGCGCACGCCGACCACGCCGATTACGGTGAGCAGCGCCGGCACCAGTGAGATGCCGAAGCCGCGCAGATATCCGGACATGACCTCGTACAGCATGCTGAACGTGTAGGCGGAGAACACCATGACGAGTCTGGTGTAGCCGACGGAAATGACCTCCGGTGTCGCATCGAACAACGCCAGCAGACTATGGCCGAAGAACAGCACGACGGCGATGGTGGCCGCGGTGACGATGAAATCCTCCAGAATGCAGATGCCAAGCACGCGCTTGCAGCGTCCGATCCGTTTGGCTCCATAGTTTTGCCCGGTGAAGGTGGCGCAGGCCTGGCTGAACGAGTTGAGCACGTAGTAGGCGATGATTTCGATGTTGAACGCGGCGCTGGAGGCGGCCATGACAACGGTGCCGAGACTGTTGATGGCGGCTTGGATGATGATGTTGGCCACGGCGAACACCGCGCTTTGCACGCCGGCGGGCAGTCCGATGCGCAGAATCTGACGCAGGGTGAACCAGTCGATGCCGAACTCGCGCAAATCAACATGGATGGCTGCGTCAGTATGAACCAGTCGATACAGCAGAATCATGGAGCTGACGACGTTCGCGATGACTGTGGCCGTCGCGACGCCCGAAACACCCCAATGGAACAATACGACGAAAATCAGTCCCATGGTCACGTTGAGCACGCCGGAAATGGCGAGTACGGCGAGCGGAGCCTGGGTGTCGCCGATGCTGCGGAAGATGGCTGTTTCGAAATTGTATAGCAGGATGACGGGCATGCCGATGAGGTAGATGCGCAGGTATGCGAGCGCCAGGGGGAACACGTCGGCGGTCACGTTGAGCATGCCGAGAAGCGGTCCGGCGAGCAATTCTCCGATGATGGCGACGATCACGCCGCCGATCAGGGCGGTGACGATGGACGTGTGCACGGCGTTGCGCACCGCTTCGCGGCTGCCTCGTCCGATGGCGTTGGCGATGACGACGTTCGCGCCGAGAGCGATGCCGATGAACAGGTTGAGGATGAGTCCGGTGACGGGCGCGTTGGAGCCGACGGCCGCGACCGCGGCGGTGCCGTCGGATTGGGAGAAGTTGCCGACGATCATGATGCCGGATGCGTTGAAGAGTTGTTCCAGAATGCCGGTCGCCGCCACGGGGAGCGCGAATCGCAGGACTTTCGTCCATATGCGCCCGTGCAGCATGTCTATACCCTGCTTGTTGTGCACCACGTTTTTGCCTCCGCCAGCCGCAGCCGGCTCGTCGTTCGCTTCCGAAGGCATTGTAGTGGCGGCACCAAACGAGGGAACCGCCATGCCGTTTTGTAGGATGCTCTAAAAAAGGGCCATGACGTTTTCGAATTCCCTTTGGCGGCGAGTGGAGCCCGCGCGTTAGTATGAAAGGCATGAGTGAAACCGTTTCAACCGCATCCAACGCGGCCGACGCATGGACGAATCCGCTGCGCGACCCGCGCGATCTGAGACTTCCCCGCATCGCAGGCCCATGCAGCATCGTGATTTTCGGCGTGACCGGCGATCTGTCCCGTAAGAAGCTGCTCCCCGCCATCTACGATCTGGCCAACCGTGGCTTGTTGCCGCCAAGCTTCGGTCTGACAGGCTTCGCACGCCGCGACTGGACCGAGGACCATTTCAAGGACTTCGTCAAGGAGAACGTGCAGGCGCATTGCCGTACGCCGTTCAAGGAATCGACTTGGAAGCAGCTTGCGGCCGGTATCCGTTTCGTACAGGGCACGTTCGATGATCCGAAAGCGTTCGAGCGTCTGTCCGACACGGTCGCCGAGCTTGACCGCGACCGTGGCACGCGCGGCAATCACGCGTTCTACATGTCGGTGCCGCCGCGCGCGTTCCCGCAGGTGTCCCGTCAGCTGGCCGACTGTGGTCTGGCGAAAAGCGACAAGGGCGCTTGGCGTCGTGTGATCATCGAAAAGCCGTTCGGTCATGACCTGGCCAGCGCCAAGGAGCTCGATCGCGTGGTCTCCGAAGTGTTCGACCCGTCGAGCGTGTTCCGCATCGACCATTATCTTGGCAAGGAGACCGTGCAGAACATGCTGGCGTTGCGTTTCGCGAACGCCATGTACGAGCCGATCTGGAACAACAATTACGTCGACCATGTGCAGATCACCATGGCCGAGGACATCGGCGTGGCCGGGCGCGCCGGATACTACGACGGCATCGGCGCCGCACGCGACATCATCCAGAACCATCTGCTGCAGCTTATGGCGTTGACCGCCATGGAGGAGCCCGTCTCCTTCTCCGCCGCCGATCTGACCGCCGAGAAGACCAAGGTGCTCTCCGCCGTGCGCCTGCCCAAGGATCTGGCCGCGCACACCGCGCGAGGCCAGTACGCCGCCGGATGGCAGGGATCGCACGAGGTGGTCGGCTACTTGGACGAGAAGGGCATCGATCCCGAATCCACCACCGAGACCTATGCCGCGATCCGCCTGGACGTCGACACCCGCCGTTGGGCCGGCGTGCCGTTCTATCTGCGTACCGGCAAGCGCCTGGGCAAGCGCGTCACGGAGATCGCCGTGGTGTTCAAACGCGCCCCGCATCTGCCGTTCGAATCGACCGCCACCAAGGAGCTCGGCAAGAACGCCGTCGTGATCCGCGTGCAGCCCGACGAGGGCGTGACCATGCGCTTCGGCGCGAAGGTGCCGGGCGGCACGTCGATGGAGGTGCGCGACGTGTCGATGGACTTCGGCTACGGTCGCTCGTTCACCGAATCCTCCCCTGAGGCATACGAACGCCTGATCCTCGACGTGCTGCTGGGCGACCCGCCGCTGTTCCCCACCACCGAGGAGGTCAACCTTTCGTGGAAGATCCTCGACCCGATCGAGGAGTTCTGGTCGACGCTCGGCCAGCCGCAGCCGTATCGTTCCGGCACGTGGGGGCCGGAGGAGGCCGTTGAAATGCTCGCCCGCGATGGACACCGTTGGAGGATGCCGTGATCATTACCCTGCAAGACACCGAGACCCGCGAGATCTCGGCGAAAATCGACGAACTGCACGAGGAGCGCGGCGAGGCGGCCCTGGGCCGTGTGCTCACCCTGCTCATCTCCACCAACGAGGCCGAGCTCGAGCATGATCTCGAAGTCGCCAACAATGCGAGCCGCGAGCATCCCTGCCGTGTGATCGCGGTCGCCCCGAGCAGCCGCAAGATCAGCCCGGAAGAGGAGCATCCCACCTTCCTTGACGCCGAGATCCGCTTCGGCTCCGACGCCGGTGCGGGCGAGATCATCGTGCTTCGTCCGCGCGGCGGTCTGGTCCGTCACGCCGACACCCTGGTGATCCCGCTGCTCGTGCCTGACGCTCCCGTGGTGGCATGGTGGCCGAACGAGGCGCCCGCGAATCTGTCGAAGGACCTGCTCGGCTCCATGGCCAGCAGCCGCATCACCGACGCGATGCACTCCTCGAACCCGCGGCGCACGATGGACGATCTGCGCCGCAACCGCTCCGCCAAGGACGTGGACATGTCGTGGACACGCCTGACCGTATGGCGTGCGATGATCGCCTCGATGCTCGACCAGCCGCCGCACCTGCCGGTGAGCAATGTGCGCGTGACCGGGCAGAAGGATTATCTGCCGTTGGATCTGCTGGCCGCATGGCTGCGACTGCGCCTGAACGTGCCGGTGATGATCGAGGAGGATCCGAACGCCACGGCCGTCACCGGCGTGTACCTGACGCGCGGCGACGGCGTGCTGAGCCTGGAGCGCCCCTCCACCGACGACGGGTTCGCCGTGATCAGTGTGCCCGGCCAGTCGCCGCAGACCATCAGCGTGCCCGCGCGCACGCTTGAGGAATGCCTGAGCGAGGAGCTTGGCCGCCTCTACCCCGATGAGATCTACAGCGAGGTCGTCTCGCAAGGACTAGATCTCGTCAAGCCCAGGCAGTAGCCACCGAGCGTCGAACCATAATACAAGGAGTGAACGTGACAGAACGTAAAACCGTCGTATACCCCAATCCGCAGGTACTGGCGGAGGCTGTGGCCGCGCGCACGCTGCTGACCATCATCGATCTGCTGGCCGAGCCGAATCGTAAACGTGTGGATATCGCCGTGACCGGCGGCACCGACGGTAACCGTGTGTTCGCCGCGATGAACGCCAGCCCGCTGAACGATGCCGTGGACTGGAGCCGTGTGCACGTGTGGTGGGGCGACGAGCGCTTCGTGGCGGCCGATGACGACGACCGCAACGCGAAGCAGGCTCGCGAGGCCTGGTACGGTGCGCTTGTGGAAAGCGGGCGCATGCCGGCGGCGAACATCCATGCGATGCCGGCCGATACCCGCGGCGCCGAGGAGATCGCCGCCGCCTCCCCCGAACAGACCGATGCGGTGCTGGCCGAGGCCGCCGCGGAGTACCAGCGCGAGCTCATCGAGCAGTTGGGCGAGAATCCGGCATTGGATATCGCGATGTTCGGCATGGGGCCGGACGCGCATTTCGCGTCCCTGTTCCCCGACCACGGCGAGGCCGAGATCGACGACCCGCACGTGCTGGTCGCAGGCGTGCGCGATTCGCCGAAACCGCCGCCGCTGCGCCTGACATTGACCGTGCCGATGATCGTCCGGTCGAAGCATACGTGGGTGTTCACCTCCGAAGAGCGTAAGGCCGGCGCGGTCAAGGCCGCCTTCGCCCAGCGCAACAACCCGCATGCCCCAAGCTCCTACGCCGATGGCGAGGAACTGCTCTGGCTCATTGACGAGGGTGCCGCTTCCAAGTTGTGAGGTTCATCCGAAACAGGTAACAGGGGGTGTCCCGCGACTCATGCCGTGAGACACCCCTTTTTTTTTGAGTGTTGATTGATTGTTGAGTGTCGTTTTGACGCAGGTTCCCGCTGGACTGCAGCTTCGTAGGCGGTTTCGCGTTTCCGTAGGCGGTTGCCCCAAGTATCGGGGTCATGGAAAAGGCCGGTTTCCGGCCTTTTCCGCAGCAGGCTCCCAAGACCAACCACCTATGGAACGCAAAAACCACCTACGGAATCCCAATCCGCCGCCTATTTCGCCCCATAGCTTCCGAAAACCTCTCGGAAGGAGGTTAGACGATGGCATTAGACTCCCCTAGAAACGCAAATGGGATGCATCACAACCACAAGTACCATTCGTTCTGCTTACGGAGCGACACTATGCTCCGTCAATGCAACGGTACGGCAATATCGCAGCTCAGTAATATGCATATGCCAGAGGTCTTGCAATGGAACACATCGCAAGACCTCTGGCATATCCGCCCTGACACAGAGGCAAGGAAAAGATCAGGCTTCGATCTCTTCGCGGCCCGGCTCGGCCCACAGGGTGTGGAACGCGCCCGGCTGGTCCACGCGCTGGTAGGTGTGGGCGCCGAAGTAGTCGCGCTGGCCCTGGATGAGGGCGGCCGGCAGACGCTTGGAACGCAGGCCGTCGAAGTAGGACAGCGACGAGGCGAACGCCGGGGTCGGCAGACCGTTGATGGCGGCCTGGGCGACCACGTTGCGCCAGGACTTCTCGGCGTTTTCGATGGCGTTCTTGAAGTACGGGGCGAACAGCAGTGACACGTTGGCCTCGCCGGATTCGAACGCTTCGGAAATGCGGTTGAGGAACTTCGCGCGGATGATGCAGCCGCCACGCCAGATGCGTGCCACGGCGGCGAGGTCGATGTCCCAGCCGTATTCCTTGGCGGCGGTGGTGATCTCGTTGAAGCCCTGTGCGTAGGCGACGATCTTGGAAGCGTAGAGGGCCTGACGGATGTCTTCGATGAAGGCCTTCTTCTCGTCGTCGTTCAGGTTGAGCTTGCCGTCGGGGCCGGCGAAGCCCTGCTTCTGGGCTTCCTCACGCAGGTCGGCTTCGGAGGACAGGCCGCGGGCGAACACGGCTTCGGCGATGCCGGTGACCGGCACGGCGAGGGACAGTGCGGTCTGCACGGTCCAGGTGCCGGTGCCCTTCATGCCGGCGTGGTCGACGATGAGGTCGACGAGCGGCTTGCCGGTCTTCTTGTCGACCTGGTGCAGCACTTCGGCGGTGATTTCAATGAGGTAGGAGTCGAGTTCGGTCTTGTTCCACTCCTCGAACACGTCGCCGATCTCGGCCGGGGTCATGCCCAGGCCGCGGCGCATGAGGTCGTAGCTTTCGGCGATGAGCTGCATGTCGGAGTATTCGATGCCGTTGTGCACCATCTTGACGAAGTGGCCGGCACCGTTGAGTCCGATGTGGGTGACGCACGGTTCGCCTTCGGCCTTGGCCGCGATGGATTCGAAGATCGGCTTGAGGGTCTTCCAAGATTCCTCGGAACCACCCGGCATCATGGACGGACCAAGCAGGGCGCCTTCCTCGCCACCGGACACGCCGCAGCCGACGAAGTGCAGGCCGCGGGCGCTGATTTCCTTTTCGCGGCGGATGGTGTCCGGGAAGTAGGCGTTGCCGGCGTCGACGATGATGTCACCCGGCTCCATCAGGTCGGCGAGCGCGTTGATCATGGCGTCGGTCGGCTCACCGGCCTTGACCATGATGATGGCGGTGCGCGGCTTGACGAGGCTGTCCACGAATTCCTCAAGCGTCTTCGCCGGATAGAACTCGCCTTCGCCGCCATGCTCGTTCATGAGCTTTTCGGTACGGGCGTAGGTGCGGTTGAACACGGCCACCTTGTTGCCGTGGTGAGCGAGATTGCGTGCGAGGCTGCCGCCCATGGCAGCCAGACCGACGACGCCGACGTTTGCTTCAGCTGACATACTGTTCCCTTTCATGGAGAAACGTAGTACTTTTTATGAACCTTCCCCAGTGTAGCCCCGAGCGCACCCAAAGCGACGGCCCATCTCAGGGATGACGGGCCGTCAACCGGTCGCATGGTTTCAGTTCGTTTTCGTAGGCACGATGGTGCGTACGAATCGCATGGCTTCGGCTGGGGTGAGCGACGGCACGTAGGCCTGCGCGACGGCAAGCGAGATCTGCGGCAGTTTCGCCGGATCCGGATAGCAGATGTACACTTTGGCTTCATCCGGATGGAACTTGAGTTTGAAGCGGAACAGGGAGTGGAATCCGTAAGCCGGTTCCATGATGTCGGCCACCATCTGCAGCACGTGGTCGAGTACGGCGCTCTCCCCCTGTTCGTGGCCTTCGCCGCTCATGCCGGCAAGTGGCGCCGCGGACAGGCTCATGAATCGCACTTCGCCTTCGTCGCGCAGCCGTTCGGCCATGCGGGCGATGAGGAATTCCATGATGCCGTTGACGCTGTCGGTACGGTGACGCATGAAGTCGAGCGTCCATCCGACCACTTTGCCGTTCTCATAGGTCGGCAGCCAGCTGGTGACGCCCAGCACCTTACCGTCCGTGTCCACCGCGTACAGCAGTTTGACGCGTGGATCGACCAGCTCGTCCACACCACCCAGGGTGAAGCCCATTTCAGGCAGGGCCTTCTCGCCGGCCCATTGCGTGGAGATCTCACGGATCTGCGTCTGCACGGAGAACGGCGATTCCTTGAATGTGGCGAGCACGTCGGTGATGCCGTCGCGCTTGGCTTTGTTGATGGCGGTGCGTACGTCCTGCCATTTCTTGCCGCGCGTCTGCCATGCGGCCGGGTCGATCACCATTTCGGTGCCGACGTCGAGCGCGTTCCAACCGGCGGAGACCAACGCGTCACGTTGTTCGGCGTGCACGCTGTAGAACACCGGCGTCAGGGAACGTTGGGTGCAGAAGCCGGCGAACGCATGCAGATCGTCCTCATACTCGTCGGGGTCGCCGAAAGGTCCGGTGACGGTCAACGCGATGCCGTACGACACGCGGTAGGCGATGGCGGAACGGCCGGTGGCGGAGAACCAGTAGTCGTTGCCTTTCCAAGTGGCCATGAACGACATGGATTCGCCGCCGAGTCCGATGATCTCGTCCACGCGGTGGCGGTACGCGTCGTTGATCATGGAACGGTCACGCAGACCATCCCATGTGCAGCACAGCGCGACCAGCCAAAACATCGGTCCGACGCACTGGTAGACGATTTCGGAAAGCAGTCCGACCGGCACGAACGCCGGTTCCACGCCACTTAGCAGGCCAATCGGCAGCAAACGCTGCACGTAGTCTGCGATCAGATCGACCAGCAGCGGCGTTTCGTTGAAGCCGGACGGCATGGACAGGCCGTAGCCGACGTACAGCAATCCCAGTAATACGAATGCGGCGAACGTGATGGCGACGCCACGCAGCACGGTCTCGCTTTTCGTGCGAATGGTGAAGCATGAGCGGAACAGGATGATGATGACGATGCACAGCAGCGGCAACGCCATCGTGGCCAGCATCGCGTGGAATGCGCCGTGCCGTTGCAATGCGGATATCGCATCCATGTATGCACCGGCGTCGGAGCCGTCCACGTAGGACAGCGGAATAGCCACATAGAACACCGTCGATAGCGCAATGGTGCATGCGTTGAACACAATGCTGAGCGCGGCTGCGAGATGACGGCCTCGATACAGACCCCAGGCGATGAGCAGCAGCATCAGCGTCGGCATGATGGATACCAGCCAGTTGCCGGGCATGGTGAAACGCATCATGCGGTATTGCGTGAAGCAGTCCGTATGCGAGGCGCCGCTGAGGCAGTCGACCACACGTCCGGTGTCGAAGCCGGTGGAGCCGGTCAACAGTCCGAACATGGACAGCAGGCCGAACGATTGGCGTGACGAGACGGCGACGAGCGAACCGATGGCCTGCACGCCCGCGACGATGCCGATAAGCCGACGCATTTCGTAGATGGCGCCATGCCGGTATTCGTCACCATGCGTGCAGGAGGCCATCAGATAGCCGAGCACGTGGCCAATCACCGAAGTGGCAAGCAGGCAGTAGTCGCTCACCTCGCCTCGGTAGAGGAACATGATGAGCACGACCGCATAGCCGATCACGCGGATACGGCGGCGCCACAGCATGGTTGTGAACGCGCTGGCGCACATAAGGGTGCCGGCGACGAGAATCAGCGGACCAAGGATGGCGCCATCATGCGAGATCGCATGCCATTGGGGGCTGCGCCCGTCGGATAGGGAGCACAGTCCCATGCCCAAGGCCACGCCACCCAGTGTGGTGATGACGGACACCCATGCGGTTTTGATTTTGCCGATCACCGATTCGGCCAGGCCGAACGCAACCAGCATGAGCGGAACGTCGATGAGCAGACGGCCCAGATTCGGCACGTACAGCATGGATATCGGCGCGGTGTACCAGCGGCCGCGTGCGAGCGCTTCGAAACTTACTTTGGCCAGGCTCGGCGGGAACGGCTGACGTATGAGCGCGCACACGATCTGCGTGCCCACGTTGATGAGGATGACGAACAGCACGAGGCAGACGGTGAGCAGGTGTCGTCTGATCCATCCGGCCAGATCGGCGAGCAGCGCGCGGAAGCCGAACAGTGGTTTCGCGGGTGATGCCTCGGCTGGTTTAGCAGGTGCGGTTTGCGTTTGAGTCATTTCTTTCCTTTTCTGGGATTCTCAGGCTTGCGGGTTTGTGTTCAGGATCGTCATATCGTGATGCGTTTGAGATTCGGATAGTCGGATAGGTTCGGGTTCGCACCATCCAGTCCGGTGTCGTGGCCGAATACGGCGAGCCCGTAACGCAGCACGTCCTGCACGGCGTGCCAGTCGTGTGCGTTGCCGGACGATTCGACGGCGGCGACGCGCATGCCGGCTTTCGCCGCGACCGGCGCGATTGTTTTGACGTTGCGTATTGAGGTGGTGTCCTTCTCCCCCGCGCCTATGATGAGCATCTGATGGGTGGGCGCGTGGTTGCGGATGGCGTTGACCGGCACTTGGTTCTCATAGGCTGTGGTGTCGCCGTCGAAGAACCGGTCGATCATTTCCTGTCGGCTGCCGTTGGTCGGTTTGATTTCGCTGTCGGTGGGAATCATGGTGCCAAACAGGTCGGGATGGTTCACGCCGATCTGCAGCGAACATGTGGCGCCTTGCGAGAATCCGGCGATGGCCCAATCCTTGGCATCCTGTGCGGCGGGCAGGTTGGTTTTCACCCAGTCGACCACGTCCTGCGTCAGGTAGGTCAGCGCATTGCCGTACACCTTCGAATCCACGCATAGCGTGTTGTGCGAATCGGTGCCAAGCTGATCGGCTGCGATGACGATTGGGGCGAGTCCGTCGTGGGTTTTCGCATATCCGTCCATCATGGTTTGGATGCCGCCGGCTTGGAAGACGCGTCCCGGACTGCCCGGCTGCCCGCTCAGCATGAGGACGACCGGCAGGGCCGGCTTGCGTTTCGAGTCGGCCAATGCCGCCGGAGGCAGGTAGACGAGGGCTTTGCGTGCTTCAAACTGCGATTTCGTGGCCGGAATGTCGATTTTGTTGACGGTTCCGTTCGCCGGAATATTGCGGATTGTGCCGTTGGCGGCCTGTTTGCGCCACTGTGCGACGGTGATGAGGTCCTTGCGTTTGGCCAGTCCGGTCAGATCGGCTTGGCTGTAGGAATCCTCGCCGAACAGCGAGCCGATGGTGGCGTATTCGCCGTACGATTGGTCGATGCCGATCGCCGCGGCCAGTATCGCGAATACGGTCAAGATGGCCGCGGCCACGCGCATCATGCCCCTGCTCAACACGATATGCGCGATGGCGAAACCAGCGATGGCGAAACCAGCCGCCACCCAAGACATCACACGGGATCCCAATCCGACGTCGAACACCACGAACACGTCGGACAGCAGCCAAGCTACCACATAGCCGACCATTCCGGACACGGCCTCAACGCCGATCGGCAGCACGGTAGCCAGTATGCGTCCGTCCCGTTTCGAAACGGCCGCGCTAACCAGCAGGATTACGGACAGCACTGCGACGACGGCGAACGCCGCCGCCGGAAACCAGCCTCCGACCAGGCTTATGTTCATAAGCCACTGACGCATATTTCCCATCCCCAACATATAGGTTTTCCTTCAACTTGACAGTTGTAGTACGCAAAATAACGGGCACGCGTCATCCTTATGGCTGATTTCGCCTCAAAACTCAGGGAAAACCCTGAAACCGCCGTGAACCGTTCGCTATTGGCGTATGGTTTTGGCTATGACATACGTATTCGAAGCATCGAACGTGCGCTGTTCGATTATGGTCGACGGCGAACGCCGCACCATATTCTCCGGATTGTCCTTCGCCATCGAGCCTGGCGAAATCGTGGACTTGGTCGGACCGTCCGGCGCAGGCAAGAGCTCGCTGCTGACCGCTTTCGCACGGCTCAATCCGCGCGCGTCAGGCGATTTACGGTTGGATGGCCGTTCCGCCGACGATTTCACCCCGCAGCAGTGGCGCGCGCAGGTCGCGTACCTGCCGCAGAAGCCGGTGCTGTTGGGCGAGACGGTGGCGCAGGCGATTCGTCTGCCGTTCACGCTTGCCATACGCCAGTCGGCGAGAACGAAGCAGGGACCACGCAGGATCTCCCCCACCGACGCGTTGCCGGACGGCAGAATCCGTGAAACCTTGGACAATATGGGTTGCGCCGACATCGATCTGAACCGTCCGCCACACGACTTGTCCGGCGGTCAGGCGGCGCGCGTGAGCCTTGCGCGCACGTTGCTGACCCGTCCGAAGGTGCTGCTCGCCGACGAAGTGGACGCCGGATTGGATGACGACAACGCCGAGAAAGTGGCGCGTATCCTCGCCAAAGCGGCGGCGGACGGCATGGCGATCGTTCGTATCCGGCACCGGCCGCCGGATGGCCATGCCACACGTGTCACGCGTCTTGCCGATGGCACGCTCACGCAGTCCGGCAACGCCGAAGCGGACGGTACTGCGACGGGTAGTACTTCGACGGGTAACACGGTAGAAGGGAGCGTCGCATGAACGGCAACTACTATGCGATCGACATCTGGGGTCTCATCGCCGCGCTGGTGATGGTGGCCATCGCCGCCGGCATCTCCGAAACCATGCGTATGGGCGTGGGGCGCACGCTTCTGTGGTCGGCTTGCCGTGCGCTGCTGCAATTGTGCGCGATGGGCTTCATCATGGAGTACGTCATCCGTTCGAACAATCCGTGGCTGGTGCTGCTGCTTGTGGCGTTCATGCTCATCGCGGCCGTGCAGATCACTCTTTCGCGTGCGAAAGGTGTTCCGAAGGGCTTGGCTGGACCGGTGTTCCTGAGTCTGATCGTGACCATGCTCATCATGATCTCGTTGGTCACCGAGCTCATCATCCGTCCGCAACCGTGGTATGCGCCGCAATTGGTGGTGCCGTTGACCGGCATGCTGCTGGGCAACACCGTTTCGGCGTTGGCGGTGGGGTTGAGCCGGTTCTTTGAAAGCATGAAGGAACGTCGTGACGAAGTGGACACGCTGCTGGCGTTGGGTGCCACCACGTGGGAGGCGGCACGTCCAAGCATCGTCTCGTCGATCCGTCTGGGATTGCTGCCCACCACCGCGTCGCTCGCCTCCGCCGGCATCGTGACGGTGCCGGGCATGATGGCCGGTCAAATCATCGCCGGCGGCAACCCCATCGACGCAGCGAAATACCAGTTCATGATTCTCGCCACCATCGCGGCGCTTACGCTGCTGGCGGACAGCATCATCATGCTGATGGTCTATAAACGTTGCTTCACCGCGCTCGACCAGTATCAGCCGGTCAACAGCTGATACTGCGATATCCCGTATAGAAAAAGCCGTTCATTCCTTGCGATTGCTGGAATGAACGGCTTTTTGCTTGACCGTTGACGTACGTCAGCGGGAGCGGAACGGCGCCTTGCGGATCTTCGCATGCTTGCGGAACGGCTTACCCTGCCTTTCGCCCGCATGCTTGTCGTGGCGTTCTCCGTGACCGCCACGACGACCGGAATCGCCATACTTGGCTTCCATGCGACGGTCATAACGCTTCGCGTCCTCGCCACGCTCGTCATGAATCACGCGGATTTCCTTGCGATGGATGCGTTTGCCGCCCTGACGGCGGTCGTCGCGTTCGTCGCGGTTCCTGCGGTATTGGCGATCGTCCTCGTAACGGCGTTCGGCACGGGCTTCGGCCTTGCGCTGCTTCTTGGTCGGCGCGCCCTGCTTTTTCGCATACTGCTTTTTGCCGGGCTTCCTATCGGATTGGCCACGCTGATCGGAACGCTCGACGGAGCGCCGCTTGCGATTGTCGGTTCCACGCTGTTCGCCGGCTTCGGCACGCTGCTGCTCATGCAGCCGCGCGTACTTTTCGCGACGCTTGTTGTTGCGCTTCTCCTCGTGCTTCTCGCGCTTCTCCTCTTGGATTTCAGGATGTTCCCAACGATGCTCGCGTGCCTCGTATTCGCGGTTGTCGCGGCCTTCGAACTTGGCGGCGCGACGTTCGGCGCGATTCTGTTTCGGTTCGAAACGCTGCTCGCGTTCGGCGACTTCGGCGCGCTCTTCACGTCCCTTGCGATTCGCGCGGTCCTTGCGTTCGGACTTGAACGGCTTGCCGCCCTTGTCCTTGCCACGGTCCTTGTTGCGTCCGCCGGAACGGTTGCGTCCGGAGCGCCCGCCGTTTTCCGCGGAACCGTCGCCGCCCTTGCCATGCCTGCGACGCGGATTGCCCGCCGGCTGGGACTGCTCAAGCGTCCAACCGAAACGCGGTTCGGCCGACTCGCCCACCAATTCCAACACTTCCGGGGAATCGTGGGTCACTTCGATCGGCTTGACCTTCAGTCCGGCCTCATGCAGCATGCGGCGGGTGCGGCGGCGCTGGTTCGGCAGCACGATGGTCACCACATCACCGGAATGGCCGGCTCGCGCGGTACGTCCGGAGCGGTGAAGGAACGATTTCGGGTCCTCCGGAGGCTCCACCTGCACCACGAGCTCCACGCCGGACACGTCGATGCCGCGGGCGGCCACATCGGTGGCGACCATGACGTTCACGTCACCGGATTCGAAGGCTGCGAGATTGCGATCACGCTGGTTCTGGCTCAGGTTGCCGTGCAGCTCGGCCGCCGGAATGCCGTTCTTCGTCAGGTCCTTGGCGAGCTTCTGGGTCTGGAATTTGGTGCGGGTGAACAGGATGCGGCGTCCCTTGCCGGAAGCGAGGGTGCGGACCAGCTCATGACGGTCGCCCTGCGTGGTTTCGAACACGTGGTGGGTCATTTCGTCGACGGCCGCGGTGGCGGAGTCGACGCTGTGGATCTTAGGATCGGTGAGGAACGTGTTCACCACCTCGTCGACGCCATGGTCGAGGGTGGCGGAGAACAACATGATCTGCGCGTCGAACGACACTTGGCCGAGCAGGCGCTTGACCGGCGGCAGGAAGCCCATGTCGGCCATTTCGTCGGCTTCGTCGATCACGGCCACTTCGACCTTCTCCAAGGTCAGCGCATGCTGTTCGAGCAGGTCCTCAAGACGTCCCGGACATGCGACCACGATATCGGCGCCGGCCCTCAAGTCGCGGATCTGACGGGCGTAACGCACACCGCCATACACGGTGGTGGTGGTCATGCCGTACATCTGCGCGAGCGGCATCAGCACGTCGTTGATCTGGTTGGCCAGCTCACGGGTCGGAGCGAGCACCAGACCGCGCGGGTGCGGCAGGAAATCGTCGGCGCGCCGTTCCTCGGCATGCCCCTTACGCACCTGTTCCACCTCATGGCGGAACTGGCTCATGTTCTCGTACTCGTCGGCGTCGACCTCACCCAGTCGCGCGACCAGCGGAATCGAGAACGCCAGGGTCTTGCCGGAGCCGGTACGGCCTCGACCGAGAATGTCACGACCGGCCAGGGAATCGGGAAGGGTGTCGGCCTGGATCGGGAAAGCGGTTTTCTTGCCATCGGCCGCGAGCACGCGTACCAACGGGCCGGGAACGCCGAGTTCGGCGAACGTCTGGGGGCGTTCCTCCTCCTCGCCCGCCTCATCGAAATCGGCGGCGAGGGCATCTTCATTTTCAATCACAGCGGTATCGGGCACAATGGCCTTTCATGTCAAACATTACGCACGTTGCGCAAACCTGTTAACAATAGCCCATGCCCGATACTTTTGCCTTGGCTGTGACTGGTGGCCGACGCTACCGGTAGTTGCGTTCGATGAGGATGTCGGAAACCGTCAGATTCGCGTCGTTGACGAGGTTGAACAGCACCACTTCGGCCAGTTCCGCGGCGCTCATGAAGGAATGCTGCTTGTCCAACGACACGTAATCGTGGCTGTCATGGTAGAAGTCGGTGTCGATGCCTCCCGGATACACGCCCACAACCTTCACACTGGTTCCCTTGTAGGCCGCCTTGAGGCTCGTCGTATACCCCTTCTCACCCCACTTGGTGGCGCAGTAGACGGATTCGTTGGCGTTGCCGCGTGTGGCGGCGGTGGACATGACATTGGCGATTTTGAGGTCCTGCTCGCCGTCGGCCTTCAATGTTTCGACGCTCCACAGAATCATGCCTTTGAGCCCCTTAAGGCACTTGTCCACGTCGGCGGCCTCGTAGTCGACCGGCTTTTTGAACGACGGCTGTCCCGCGTTGTTAATGAGCAGGTCGATGTGGCCGATCTCCTTGATGGCCGCGACGGAGTCCTTCACGAACGCCTCGTCGCTGATGTCGCCGACGAAGGCGCGGTATTCGTCCGCGCCGAACGTGCGGGACAGTTCCTCCTGACGGGCCGTGTTGAAATCGATGCCGGCCACGAACCAGCCTTTGCCGATCAGCTGACGTGCCAGCTCATATCCCAAGCCAAGCGCGGAACCGGTCACAATCGCGATTTTCTTTCCTGCCGCAGTGCTCATGTTGTCTCCTTTGCCACATTGCGCAATCGCTTATAGATACCATCATAAAACGTATGCGAAGCAACACGTCAATCGATTGACGAAAACGGCAATGAAAAACGCCCGCCGACCTTTTTGGCCGACGGGCGTTGAACTAGCCAGCGTGAGATGCGATCCGTTACAGGATGTCCGGATCGTCCTTGGCGATGGTGCCGGTCGCCTTGCCGATGGCCTTCAGGCCGTGGTAGGCGACGAGGATGACGACGGTGCCGATGGCGATGCCGTTGAAGGAGATGCCGTTGAAGGCGAACTCGAACTGGCCGACGGCGATGATCATGGTGATGGCGGCCACCATGACGTTGACCGGCTTGTCGAAGTTGACCTTGTTCTCAACCCAGATGCGGATGCCGACCATGCCGATCATGCCGTACAGCAGGGTGGTCACGCCGCCGAGCACGCCGGCGGGGATGGTGTTGATGATGGCGCCGAACTTCGGGCACAGCGACAGGATCAGCGCGAACGCGGCGGCGCACCAGTATGCGGCGGTCGAGTAGACCTTGGTGGCAGCCATCACGCCGATGTTCTCGCCGTAGGTGGTGGTGCCGGAGCCGCCGCCGAAACCGGCGATGGTGGTGCCGAGACCGTCGGCGAACAGCGCGGTGCCGATCTGGTCGTCATAGTCGCGGCCGGTCATCTGGGAGACGGACTTGACGTGGCCGACGTTTTCGGCAACGAGTACGAGCACGACCGGGATGAACATCGGCAGGATGGTGAAGTCGACCTGCGGCAGACGGAATTCCGGCAGACCGACCCATGCGGCCTTGCCGATGGCTGAGAAGTCGACCTGGCCACGGAAGCAGGCGTACGCGTAGCCGATGATCACGCCGATGAGGATGTTGAGTCGGCCGAGCAGACCCTTGAACAGCACTGCGACGAGCAGCACCGCGACGAGGGTGACGATGGCGGTGTCGGGAGCGACTTTGAAGTTGTTCCACACGCTCGGAGCCAGGTTGAAGCCGATGATGGCCACGATGGCGCCGTTGACGACCGGCGGCATGATGATGTCAATCCACTTGGCGCCCGCGTAATGGACGAGCACACCGATCAGGGCCAGCAGGATGCCGGTGACCATGATGCCGAAGGATGCGACGGCGAGGCCCTTGTGGGCGCTGGCGACGGCCGCGATCGGGGCGATGAAGCCGAAGGACGAGCCCAGGTAGCTCGGCAGCATGTTCTTGTTGATCAGCAGGAACAGCGCGGTCGACATGGCCGTGAAGAACAGGGTGGTGGATGGGTCGAAACCGGTCAGAATCGGCACCAGGAACGTGGCGCCGAACATGGCGATGACGTGCTGCGCGCCGATTTCCGCGGTGCGCGGCCAGGTCAGCCTCTCGTCAGGTTCGACGACCTCGCCGGGCTTCAGCGTTTTGCCGTCGCCGTGGAGCTTCCACGTGAACAGGCCCGCGATTGGATTGGACATGCGATTGTCTCCTAACTCTCTTTACGACGCGCAACAAGAACGCGCGCCGCGCAATCACACGCCATTGTAGCGGAAGCGCCGATACGTGACGCCCCACAGAGCGATAGGGGGCTAAATCGCAGTCACAAAACGTATACCGGCAGCCGTCACAGGTGACGGTCGACGGCGTGCACCACGTCCACCAAATCGCCGTTCGACAGCACGGGACGCTTGAATTCACGCCAATCATCCACTTTCACCACCCAGCGACCATCCGTCTCGTCGAGTACGGGACGCGCCGTCTGCTCCCAACGGAACCGCTTGTGCGTTCGTCCGGTGGCGGGGTCGCGGCGCGAATAGTGGAAGCACGTGCAGTTGGTGATCTTCCATTCGTCGGCGGCCGCTCGATGCATGAATTCCTCGTCGGACAGGTCCTCCAACGTGAGCATCAACGCCAGCATGAGGTCGCCATGGCTGACCATCACCACGGATTCCGCATCGGATTTGCGGTTCAGGGACGTGAGCAGGTTGTGCACGCGGTTCTCGGCCACGTCGGCGATGGACTCGCCCGCCGGCGGACGCCAGTACAGCGGATCGGTGTTCTTGAACATCCAGTTGCGCGCGTAGTTGGTTTTGAAATCGTCTTTCGTGATGGTGTTGATCTCACCCCAGGAGCGTTCGCGCAGCACACGCGTCTCCTCCCATTTCGCCTTAGGCAGGGCCATCGTGGCAGCCGTCTCACGCGTGCGCACGTACGGCGAGACGAGGTAGCGGTCGAACAGCGGCTGCTGTGAGACCAGCCAACGGCCGATGCAGTCGGCTTGCTTGCGTCCGGTGGCCGTAAGCCTCCACGAGCGGTCCGGCACGGTGACGTTGTCCTGCGTATACAGCGAGTTGTCGCCCTGTTCGCCAGCACTGATGATGACGTTGGCCTCCGACTCGCCATGTCGGATCACATACAGATCAAGGGGCATTCCCATATTCGTTTATTCCTTCGCTTTCATCCACATCCTGCGCGCACGTTCCTTGTTCCGCCGTTCATTCGGCCGGTGGCGCGCATCATCATTGAATGCTTCCACCGTAGCTGATTCGCGCGTGTTTCGCACGCGCGGACACGTCGATTTCACGATTGGCACACCCGAATTTCGCGGTGCCGTCACCGGCGGTTCACCGCAACCGGCGTGGTAGACGCCGTGATCGCAATCACTCCGGCCAGATGCCGTTCTGCGCGTACTTGGTGCGGTACTCCCCCGGCGTCATGCCGGAATGTTTTTTGAACACCTTCGAGAAGTGGCTTTGCGACCGGTATGCGAGGATCTGGGCGATCTCGTCGAAGCTGTATTCCGAGTATTTGAGCATGTTCTCGGCCGCTTCCATACGCTTGTCGGTGATGTATTGCGATATGGCCGTGCCCGTTTCGCGTTTGAACAGCTCCGACAGATACGTGGGATTCAGATGCACATGCTCGGCGAGGATGGGCACGGTGATTTTCTCATGCAGATGGTAGTGGATGTAGTCCAGGCATTCGTTGACGGCTTTGGAATGTGTTTCCGCCTTCTGCATGTCGGCCATGGCCCATGTGAAGAATGTCATCATGTCGGTGTGCAGGCGGCGCACGTCGTCGGGCGTTTTGCAGTTTTCCAGGTTCTGGATGTACAGGTCGGAGGCGTTGTAGGCGTCCTCCTCGTCCATACCGCCTTCGATGGCGAAACGTGTGGCGAGCGTGATGGTGGTGACGAACCGGTATTTCGCGTTTTTGAGCGGATCGTCCGACAGGTAGCCGTACAGTCCGGAGTCCCACAGACGTGTGCTTTCGGCGATGGCGTTGATGTCGCCGGAACGCATCATGTCGTATTGCTTCATTTCCTCGACGTACCGGTGGTGCCGAACACGATCCTCGCGGGAGAGGAAGTCCAAGTATCTCAGCTTCGCTTCGTCAACAACAGCCATGCTTCTCCCCGCTATTTCCGATCGTCCAAATCGAATCCTCCCTCAAGGATAAAGCTCTTCAGCAGCTTCGTGGCGAGAAGATTCGCCGTGAATTGGGAGACCGGACTATCCGGCTTATCGAAAAACGCCTTTGCCAAAGACCTGTTAACCGACGCTTTCAACCGGTCGAATCGTCCGAATTCGTTCAGGGTTGTCTCTGTAAGGTCAAGCCGCATCATCTCGTTGAGCAACGCCCCATCCACGTCAAACGCCTTGGTGATTTGCTCCACTTGGCTGTTTTTGGCGCTGTTCGCGTAATATGTGATGTAGTCGCGTAGCGTCTTGCCTTCCTCCAACTCGATTTCGCCACGTTCCACATCATGCATGAACAGTTCGGCATACCGTTGTTCCTCTTGGCTGAGCGAAGCGAACGACTTATGCAACTCCTCCTCGGCTGATGTCAACAGAGCTGGATCGCCTCCGCCAAGCGCCTTAAGCCATTTGGCGAAGTTGGCGTTCATATAATCCGTATCAATCAATCCTGTATCTATCTCAGTGATATGGCCGTCAAGTTCATATGGCGCTTCCGGACCGCTGCCGGAACCTTCGCCGCTGCTGAACATCTCCTTATACCGCTGTACAAGAATCAGATATGTCCGTTCATCGAACTTCGGCCGCACAACCTCCACGGATCCATCGTCATGGGCGACGGAATACTCCTGCCGCCCCCAAGTGAAACCTTGCACTTTGGCGGATTCCAGAAAATCATTGAGTTCCACGAACAGTTTTGCGAACTTGCGGCATGCCTCCACCGATTCCGGCAATCGCATGAAATCTTCCACGCCTCCGGCACTGAACACGGAAGCGATCTCTTCGAAACGCGCATCCATCAGGCGCACGTTTTCCGGCAGTTTCTGCACGAACAGATCGAGCGGCTTGTCTCCGGAATACAGTTTTACCGCCGCTTCGATATACCCCTTCATGGTGTGTGGCTTGCGGTAGTAGCGAATAGTTCCGAAAGGCTTATCAGGGCCGAACAGTCGGTTCGTGCGACTGAACGCCTGGATGATGTTCTCATAGTCGATGATCTTGTCGAGGTACAGCGTGTTGACCCACTTGGAATCGAAACCTGTCAGCATCTGATCAACCACAATCAGCAGATCCAGCCGCTCCTCACGGTGCTGGTCGACCGTCAGGTACGGACGCTTGTGGGAAAGCCGCGCGGTGATGTCTTTCTTCATCTTCGGCCATGTGGGGATGATGAAATCCTTGTCGAACAGTTCGTTGTAATCGCCGATGATTTCCTTAAGCGCATCCTCCTTGAGGATTGCGCCGTCGGAATTGTCGACGTTGGGATCGAACAGCGCGGTCACGTGCATCTGCGGAGCACGTTCCTTGAACAGATGGTAATAGCTGATCGCCTCGGGAATGGAACTCGTGGCCAGCATCGCATGGAATTTGTTGCCTCTGCTCAGCAATGGGAATTGGTCGAGAATATCCTCCACGACCTTGTCTTCATGTGGCGTGCCTTGCGCATACTGCGCTGCGGTCAGATAGTCCTCAATGCCTTTGACATGTTCTCCGGCCTGCGTTTCCATGGGACCCATCGGCATTTGCTTCGGATCCATGTAATGGTAGAACACTTCGGATTTCGCCGGATCCGACTGGGCTTCCTCAACCGTCGCGGCTTTCGCCTTCTGCAACGCGACAGCCTGACGAACATCCTTGTCTCGGTAGGTCAACACCATGTACGGGTCGAATCCGAGCACATTGCCATCGCGGATGCCGTCGGCGATGCTGTATCGGTGAAGGCAATCGCCGAACACCATTGATGTGGTCGCGCCCTTCTTACGGTTCTCCTCATGAATCGGAGTGCCCGTGAAACCGAAATACAACGCGTTCGGGAAGGAATGGCGAATATCCTGCAGCATCTCGCCGAACGTGGAACGATGGCATTCGTCGATAATGAATACGATGCGTTTGCCAGCGAGCTTCTTCACTTCCTCTTCGGTGATATGCCCCTCGCCCGCTTTGATGTTGCTCATTTTCTGGATGGAGGTGACGATGAGTGTGTCTTTGGGGTCGATGCTTGCCAGTTTCGATTTGAGCACATCCGTGTTTTCCGTGCCCTGCACATCATCGGCATCATCCGCGAACGACCGGTATTCCAGCAGCGACTGCGTGCCCAATTCGACACGGTCCATGAGGAAGACCACCTTGTCGGCATCTTTCGAGCCAGCGATGAGCTGCGCAGCCTTGAAGCTGGTCATGGTTTTGCCCGAGCCAGTGGTGTGCCACACATAACCGCCCGGACGGCCCGGCGTGCCGCTTGGCACCGGCTCATCCCATTTGCAGGTGCGTACACGGTCGGAAATGGCGTTCACCGCCTGGTATTGGTAGCTGCGTAGCACTTTGAGGCATCCGTCTGCGGAATCGGCGACCGTATAGAACCCGATGAGCTGGTGTGCCATGGGAATGGATAGCAGATCAGATGTGAAACGCTTCCATTCATCCTGCCCGACATGTTTGTTCGCCGCTATGGGCTCATTGTTGAAGTCAGCCCAGTGGAAGAAGTAGTTGCTGTTGAAATCGCCTTCACCGGGATTGGCGAAGTACACGGCATCATCCGGATTCATGGCCACGAAGACCTGCACGAGTCTGAACAGCCCGGTGAACACGCCTTCATGCGCGTATTTGGCGATTTGATTGGTGGCCTGGCTTATGGGAATGCCGCTTTTCTTCAGTTCAATATGGATGACCGGCATTCCGTTGATAAGCAGGCAAACGTCTCCCCTGCGATCGTTCAGCATCTTATTTTTAGCTGGATAAATAGGCTGTCTTGCGATTTGGTACCGGCTTTGCCCCGCTGCTATTTCCTGCCGATCATAGATCTTCAGGCTGATTTCCTTGCCGAAATGCGCTGTGTCTGCGGGATTGTCACGTTTGATGGACACGGTCTTGCCGTTGATGAAGGAATTCAACGCCAATGGCGTGCGCAATGTTTCGATCTGTTCGAGGATCTGCGCCATCTCACCCTTGGTAAGGCGCTGCCCGTTCAGGCGATCGATGCCTTTGTTGTTGTCGAATAGGATGTTAGCCCAGTTGTCGATGAGATCCTGTTCGGTTGGATATTCCAACACACCATCGGTCCACCCGTGGCGTTTCAGCACCGCAACCAGATCGTCTTCGAAATCCGATTCCTTATCGTAGAACATGTTCCATCTCCCCGAACGCACCATCACTTTTCCGAGCTCAATCTTACGAGCGCAACCCCTAACATCCAAGAAACAACACCACAATACTTACGCTGATGAAGGGTGATGAGCGAGTCCAGACGGTCGAAGAACGCGCCGATTCGGCGTTGCTCTGCAAGCGATGGGGCTATTATCTCAGATGACATAATAATCTCAGGGGTTACTCTTTTTTGACTGTTTGATGATCCTGAAGAGCAACTCTCAAGGTAGGCAGTGATTCGCTCTGACAGTAACGATATCTTAATAAAACTCAAATCAGAAGAATGAGAAGAAAATGGCACAAATTCAGAAGAGCAAACAGCATTTGCTTCAGGGCGAGGAACATGCCAAATCCTTTTTTTCCTCACATTCAATTTGTTTACAAGTAAACAAGGACGGTCAACAATCTTTCTTAGACTATTCATCGAATTACCAATAACGGTTTCAGCCGTTTCATTGTTATCAAAAGCCGGCATACTGTATTCCGTAAATTCTTCATTCGGTGTTTCCAACGGATTAATGGTTCTCGATAGCTGTTCGCATGTGCTCGACAGCTTACGCTGTTCCCAAGCGGGGGCGATTGATACGGAAAAACGGCCACATTATCGCTCGTGTATGCGGTTGAGCTTCCTTCTTGTGAGCATTAGAGCGTATCCGAGCAGATTCTGACCGCGCCATTGGCTCGGATTGAACCTGGCTGGATCATGCATTGACAAGCCAATGCCCCAGATACGGTCTTTGACGGCGCATTCCGCCAACACCGCATTGCCGGTTGCCTCAAGCTGCGCACCGAGTTCGGCGTTCTGACTGAATTTGGCAAGCAATCCTTCATAGACTTCGATTTGGCGAACGCCGTTCCATACGTGATCGTCATAACCGGCTACCAGTCGGCCAAGTCGTTTGATCTCGGCCACGTCGCTGGTTCGAAGAATCCGCGCGGCTGTTTCGGCATCGTTGAAACAGCAGGCTTTGCGGTACATCATGTACTGTTCCATCGAGGAAAACTCGACATCATCCACAACGAAGCGCGATGGATACCAGTTGCTCAGGTATCCGTTCTCCTCATCGGGATTATGGAAGCAGATGATGTCCGTCATTCTTCGCCGACTTTCCGCACCGCAAGCTCCAGATCGAGATCATGAAGCCCGAAATAGGCTTTCTTCAGGAAGTCCAGCGGCACCTTGGCGATCACTTCAGCACTGGGAATGGCGTAGAACCATTGGTAGTAGGCGTAGAATTCGCCAATCCAATCAGGCATGAACCCTTCGAGCGCCCTGCCGTCCTTCAACTGGTAGTGCTCGGTCTCGGTGAAATACTTCCACAGCTCTTTCGCATCCATCGTGTTGACGTAGGCTTTGGCCTCATCAATGCTTTTGCGTGTTTTGCTCGCCATATATACGGTGATGAAGTCCTCCGTGCTCTTGCCCGGAAACGACTGTGCCACGTAGTCGAAAAGCTTGCCTTGAGTTTCCACCACATCATCCCGGTAGACCTCTGGATATGCCCGCATTGTCATCACCCCTAGAGCAACGTGCTGAACACGTTGGTCACCGTATTGGCATCGGAATCGATGAGGTCGCGCATGTTCTGCCGTGCCTCAACATCCCTCTGATTGTATTTGTCGTTGAATTCGCTGTAGCTGACGGAAAGCAGGCCGTCCGGGACTTCGCGCAGTTGCCTGTACGCCTTTGCGGTCTTGACGCAATACTGGATGCCCAGACCTCCAAGCGACAGCAGTTCCTCCAAGATATCGACGTCCACATTGTCTCGGACGAATTCTTTGGCGATATAAAAATACGAGGCGTTCGCACGCCAGCCTTTGATGACGTCATAGCCGCTGGTGTCGATGCCGTATTGGGCGATGAACTTCGCAGCCAGCACACGATAGCGCTTGGAATCAGCGGCATCACGATGCTTCATCAGCTCAGCCAGCCAAGTAAGCACGCTATGCTCCTGAAAATCCAGGATGCGCAGCCCATTCGTGTCCAGTTCGTACTGATGGACCCAGCCATTGGACTCATCCGGCCGGCACACGGCCCACTCCTTGGCCAGTTCCACATTCGCGGTCAGATAGAAACCACGGCCGTAGTCGTGTTTGTCGTTGCCTAAACCGTATTCGGGGGTCACGGATTCGTACGGAGAACCGTGAAATAACGTGATTATTGCCATGAACACCCCTATACAAACATCTTGTCGAGCATGGATTTCTTGATATTCCGGAGTAATTCGAGCTTACGCTGATGAAGGGTGATGAGCGAGTCCAGACGGTCGAAGAACGCGCCGATTCGGCGTTGCTCTGCAAGCGATGGGGCTATTATCTCAGATGACATAATAATCTCAGGGGTTACTCTTTTTTGACTGTTTGATGATCCTGAAGAGCAACTCTCAAGGTAGGCAGTGATTCGCTCTGACAGTAACGATATCTTAATAAAACTCAAATCAGAAGAATGAGAAGAAAATGGCACAAATTCAGAAGAGCAAACAGCATTTGCTTCAGGGCGAGGAACATGCCAAATCCTTTTTTTCCTCACATTCAATTTGTTTACAAGTAAACAAGGACGGTCAACAATCTTTCTTAGACTATTCATCGAATTACCAATAACGGTTTCAGCCGTTTCATTGTTATCAAAAGCCGGCATACTGTATTCCGTAAATTCTTCATTCGGTGTTTCCAACGGATTAATGGTTCTCGATAGCTGTTCGCATGTGCTCGACAGCTTACGCTGTTCCCAAGGGTCAGTGAAACCGGCGAAACGAATCTCTGGATACAGTGAACCCCCTTTAGGGAACATTTTGTCGAGCATGGATTTTTTCAGCACGCAAAGCTTGTCATACTTACGCTGATGAAGGGTGATGAGCGAATCCAGACGGTCGAAGAACGCGCCGATTCGGCGCTGCTCCATCAGGGATGGCAGAGGCAAAAGGAGATCTGAATATTCTTGCGCGTTGATGCCGGGCTGCCCTGAACGCTGAGAAGTAAGCAAAACAAACTGCTTATACCGTTCAGTCAGTGTGCTCTGAAAGATGAAACCAGCATCTGCCTCATCTGAAACATGCGCTCGAATAAGGAAACCGGCATAATACGTTTTCCCGTCTGATGCCTTATACAGGTAGGTTTTACCTACGCTGGCCCCGGTTCGTGCAAATAATATATCGCCTTCTTTGAGTAGATACCTGTCATCAATCGGATTATTGATATCAGGCGAAGATAAATCATCCGTACGGAATTCACGAGTTTGATCATCTATATCAGTGATTCGAAGATACTTTTTCTCACCATCGAAATCCGAAGCAGCCGCATTCAAACCGTACTCGAATCCAGAAGCAACTTCCCCCAGCTTACGCTGTTCCCAAGGGTCAGTGAAACCAGCGAAACGAATCTGCGGAACCAGTGTTTTTCCGTGCTGTTCGGCCATATCATTCACCTCCGAGCAGTGCTTTGAGCTCTTCCAAGCCCGCCATATCGCGGGCATTGCCGGTCAAATCGCCCAGCATTCCAGCCAATTCCTTCTCCGCTTCATCGATTTGGCCGCATACATCGGCATATGTGGTGGCATACTTGTTCTTCAACGCGTTCACTTTGCCGATGAACTCGTCGATCACAGCATTCGGCAATGCCTCCAGCTGCTTCTGCAATGGTGTAATCCACTTGGCTTCCAGCAACCTTCTGGCTTCGTCATCACTCAACGCCTTGATCGCATCGCAGGTCTTCTCTTCCAACGCGTTTCGCTTGGTTTTGATACCGGACTTCAGTTTCTTTGACTCATCGAACAGCTTTTGGGCCTGCACCAAGCCCCGCTCAAAATCAGAAGCCGGATTCTTGCCGATCGCCTTGACCGCTTTCTTCAGTTCGGCGGCAACGAAAGCGTCACCGTCCTGATTGATCGCATCGCTATTCTGCTTGTCATCCTCATCGAAACCTTCCAAAATGGTTTCAATCTCGGAATCAATGTCCTGTACACGGCGTTCGTCCGCCTCGATCGCAGCCAAATCATCGTGCAGCAGCTCACGCTGAACCAAGTCGAAGGGCAGAACGCGGCCAATCCAGCCATCCTGCACTTCCACATCCTTGCCGCCTTTTTTCTTGATGACCATGTTCGGGTCCACGGCTCTTACCGCATCGAAGCCTTCGGAACCCAGCACTTCCAAATCAATGGAGATGCCGCCCCAAGCATCATCAAGCTTCTGATAGGCGTCATACGGGTCGATCAGCGCGGTATCGGCAACCATCGCATCCAGTTCCTCACCAATGGCCGTTTCCTGCCCGAGCGCATCCACCTGTTCAGGATGTTCCACCAAGCGGGAGCGTAGGTCGGAGGGAAGCCCGGAAATGGCCTGCGCATATGAAGCGACGAACGTCTGTACGTCGGCATTGTTGCGCACCACAGTGGCGACGTCATCATGGTCGCAGGCATAACAGGCACCATTATCGCGGAACAGCTCAGCCTTCAGACTCGGCCAGGCGTTCCAATATTCCCCAAGCTGCTCGACCTCGCTCTTCGGAACGCCTCCGAACATCGAAGCGTACACATCCCATGTCTCCGCATTCTCAGACGAATCAACATACCGGGGAATGTTGAGGTTGTAATCATTGGCGCGAATCTCGTCAATGGACACCAAACGGCTGAATTTGGGCACCGTGCGGTTGTTCGACACCACGTCGACAATGCGTTTGATGTCAGAAGCCTGTAGCTTGTTATTCTTGCCGTCCTTGATGAAATGTTTCGACGCGTCAACAATGAGCACCTTGTCGTCGTCACGTTTTTTTCGCAACACCATCACGATGGTGGGGATACCCGTACCAAAGAAAATATTCGCCGGTAGACCAATAATCGCCTGAATATGACGGTTCTCGATCAAATTCTTACGAATCTGACCTTCCTCGCCACCACGGAACAGCACACCGTGAGGCAGAACGATGGTCATGATGCCATCGGCACGCAGATGGTACAAGTCATGGAGCAGGAACGCATAATCCGCCTTGGACTTCGGTGCTATGCCATAGCTGAAGCGTGGATCGATCTCCTTGTCAGTGGGATCCCAATTCTGCGAGTAGGGAGGGTTGGAAACCACCGCATCCACGAACAACGGATTGTATGTTTCCTCCTTGTTTTCCAACGTGTCGAACCACGGCCAGTCGTCTTCCAAGGTGTCGCCGTTGCGGGCGACGATGTTGTCGGGAAGAATACCGCGCATCACCAGATTCATACGCGTCAGATTGTAGGTGTTCTCCTTGAGTTCCTGCGCATAATACATGATGGAATTCGGATTGCCGTTGCGCCGAGCCACAGACTGGCCGATATGAATCAGCAAAGAGCCGGAACCGGATGTCGGATCGTAGATCTTGATCTGCTCGCGCCCCTGCAAATGCCATGCGACGATTTCGCTCATCAGCTGGGAGACCTCGGACGGTGTGTAGAATTCACCGGCCTTCTTGCCCGCATTGGCGGCAAAATTGCTGATGAGATATTCGTAAATGAAGCCAAGCACGTCATAATCCTGACGGCTATCCATCGGAATGTCCTTAATGAGATAAATCAGGTCTCGTGCGGCCTTGGACTGACTTCTCGCATCGGTGCCAAGCTTGGAAAGTCCGGTCTGCAGGGTGTCGAAAATACCGTCGAACACTCTCTTACGCGCCGGATTGATGTTGCGGGAGAACGCCGAAAGCGCATCACGCACGTTGGAAATCTCGAAATCGTTGCCCTTTTTGACCCATGTGGAGAACAGGTTGTCATAGGAGATGAAGTAGCCGCACTCATCCTGTACGCCTTCCACAATGTCCGGATTATCCTCCGTAAGCAGCAGCAGGTCATCCTCGGTGAAATCGGTGTCCTTCAAGCGCATCAGCTCGTTTTCTGAAAGGAATTTGTAGAAGATGAAGCCAAGAATGTAATCCTTGTATTCGTTCGCCTCAATCTTGGAACGCATCTTATTGGCGGACTCCCAGATTTTCGAAGCGAGCTGCTGCTTGTTCATCTATCCCTCCTCATTGCGGTGCCGGCAAAATGCGCGGCTCCACGAGCGACTGCACATCTTTCACAAGAATACCGCACCCCCGCTTGGGAACAGCGTAAGCTGTCGAGCACATGCGAACAGCTATCGAGAACCATTAATCCGTTGGAAACACCGAATGAAGAATTTACGGAATACAGTATGCCGGCTTTTGATAACAATGAAACGGCTGAAACCGTTATTGGTAATTCGATGAATAGTCTAAGAAAGATTGTTGACCGTCCTTGTTTACTTGTAAACAAATTGAATGTGAGGAAAAAAAGGATTTGGCATGTTCCTCGCCCTGAAGCAAATGCTGTTTGCTCTTCTGAATTTGTGCCATTTTCTTCTCATTCTTCTGATTTGAGTTTTATTAAGATATCGTTACTGTCAGAGCGAATCACTGCCTACCTTGAGAGTTGCTCTTCAGGATCATCAAACAGTCAAAAAAGAGTAACCCCTGAGATTATTATGTCATCTGAGATAATAGCCCCATCGCTTGCAGAGCAACGCCGAATCGGCGCGTTCTTCGACCGTCTGGACTCGCTCATCACCCTTCATCAGCGTAAGTATGATGGCTGCGCCAATCCCCTATTTTTAGAAAGGCGCATCTCATGCAGGAAACCATCACATCAGAATCGCTGTTCTGCGACTACTACGCCCAGTGGGTGAAAACGTACAAGGAAGGCGCCATCAGAGACGTGACCATGGGCAAATATCGACTTACGCAATCCTGGCTCGGCAAGCTCATCCCTGAACTCAGACTCACCGATATGGATCGAACCGCATACCAGCAGCTCATCAACGGATATGCACAGCATCATGAGCGCCAAACCACCATGGATTTTCACCATCAGATCAAAGGCGCCATTCTCGATGCCGTTGACGAAGGACTCATACCCCGTGATCCAACGCGCAAAGTCATCATCAAAGGCAAGCAGCCACGCATTAAGAAAATGAAGTATCTCAACCAATTCGAGCTGCATGCCATGCTCGCGGACCTTGATCTTGGGGCCGAGGCAAGCTGGGATTGGCTTATCCTCCTTATCGCGAAAACCGGACTCCGATTCTCTGAGGCGCTTGGGCTCACACCCGATGACTTTGATTTCGCACACCAGACGCTTTCCGTCAACAAAACTTGGGATTATAAAAACGGCGGCGGTTTCGTACCCACGAAAAACGAATCGTCCGTGCGTAAAGTGCAACTCGACTGGCAACTCATCATGCAAATGTCTGGATTACTCAAGGATCTTCCGCATGATAAACCTATTTTCGTGCACGGCAAGGTCTACAACTCAACAGCCAACGACGTGCTTGCAAAACATTGCAGAAACGTGGACGTGCCAGTTATTTCCGTCCATGGTCTACGCCATACACACGCATCGCTGCTGCTGTTCGCCGGCGTATCGATCGCCAGCGTGTCACGCCGTCTAGGCCATGCCAGCATGACTACAACTCAGGAAACCTATCTGCACGTCATTCGCGAGCTGGAAAACAAGGATGTAGATATCGTCATGCGGGCACTATCGACACTTATCTAATGGGGGGGTTCCTACTCTTTTCAGATATTCGAAATAATCGAGCCACTCGAAGCGGCATATACCGTTTTTCACCATCTTCAGTAAAAGCGCCAAACACCGTTGCCAGACTCAATTCCGTAGGTGGTTTTGTGGTTCCGTAGGTGGTTGGTTCTGGTATTGGTGTCTGAGAATGGCTTAATTTAAGCCGTTTCTCAAACGCCTTTCCTCCGGCAACCACCTACGGAAGCGAAAAACCACCTACGGAACACCCGCTTGGGAACAAACCCGCCGCAAGTCACCAGGCCAAGACGAATCTCGGCACACGAGGAACCGGAAATTGTCGTTCCGGAGCGCAGCCGCACGGTCACACGCCACACTCCGGAACCAAAGGCTTTTAGAAATAGGTGCTACAGCCAAGCTTGACGGCGAGGACGATGCCGGTGAGCACGGCGGCGGCGCGCATGATGTTCTCGGGGATATGGCGTGTGACCGGAGGGGCGATGGAACTGCCGATGATGCAGCCCAGGCACATGGCGATGGCGAACGGCCAGTAGACGGAGCCACGGCAGATGAACATGATCGCGGCGGAGATGTTCGCGCCGAAGCCGACCACGGTCTTCAGCGCGTTGATCTGGTGGAACGGGCCGATCTTGCCGAGGTCGAGGATCGCCAGGGCGAGGGTACCGGCGGCGGCACCGAAATATCCCGAATAGATGCCGACGAAGCTCACGCCAACCCACAGCCACCACGGGTCGTTGCGCAGACTGCCATTGGCCGTCCTACTGGCGATCAGCGCCGCGCGCTCGCCTTGCTGCGATTGGGGCAACGCCTGCGCGACAGCGTCGCGTGCGGCCGCTTTCTTCCGCGGGTTCAGCGCGATGATCAACGCGCTGAACAGAATGAGCGGCGGCACAGCGAATTCGAAGACCTTCGCGGGCAATTCCAACAGCAGCAAGCCGCCGATGATGCCTCCGACCAAGCCGATGCAAGCGTAGACAGCCACACGGCGTCCCTGGCCCTTGAGCTCCTTGCGCGCGGACAGCAGCCCGCCGATGCCGGTGCCGCACACGCCCACCGTGTTCGTGGTGTTGGACAGCACCGGCGAGATGCCGAACGCCAGCAACGCAGGATAGGAGATCAGCGAGGACGCGCCTACCGCGTATCCGACGAATCCCGCGCCGATTCCGGCGACAAGCACCAGCAGCAATGTGGTGATGGACACTCCTGCGATCATGACCGCTTCCCCTTCGTAAAACTCCTACGTAGTCCTCCTATAAGTAACGGGAGCCAAGCTTAACGGCTCGGCTCCCGCATATCACGCGTTTGCCCAGAACGTGGCCGGGCAAACGTCATATCAGTGGTTGCGCTTGGCGATCAGCGACTCGGTCCAGTAGGCGGCGAGCGGAATCAGCGCCCACTGCAGCGCGAGACCGGGCAGGCCGGCGGCCAGGTCGCTCGTCCATGTGGCGGCGATGGCCTTGCTGGAACCGAACGCGAACACGGCGATCGCGGTGGCTGCGGTCAGCACCACACGTCCGGCGAGCTGTGCGATGACCACCTTCGCCAGGCTCGGCAGCTTGATGCCGCGCAGCAGACCGGCTACCAGGCCGTATGCGCACAGTTCGACCATCATGAGCGGCAGCATCGCCAGCATCGGCATGCCGGACAGCAGGAAGCTCACGAGCGGAGCGGCGGCGCCGGCGATCGCGCCGACGGCGGGGCCCGCGATCAGGCCGACGAAGATGATCGGCAGATGCATCGGCAGGAACGCGACGCCCAGCATGGTGCCCTGTCCGGAGACGGCGCCGATGACGTGGAACAGTTGCGGCAGCACGACCGCTGCGACGATGGCGAGCAGGGTGGCTGCTGTCTTGGTGCCGAGACTCAGTTTCGGCAGGTCGGTGCGGCGCAGGGCGGCCGCGGGCATGGTTGCGGAATCAGACATTTGTTTTCTCCTTAATGTTTCCTTCTCTTCGGATATGCGTATACGTCATACCGGCTCGACGACCGACCCACCGTCCGGCAGCGCGGTGTCGACCAGCAAATCGGCGACGGCTTGGATATTGGTCGCTTCGAAATAGCGGTTTTCCAGCGGAATCCACTCGTCGACGAATCGTTGCAACATGCGTGGATTGCGTCGTTCGAGCCGACGCAACTGTTCGGCAGGATCGACCGCAAGACAGATCATGCAATCGTAATACCCCCGCAAGGCGGGGTGCATGCTGTAGCTGCCTTCCACAATGGTCAGCTGGGCCGGTTCGACGGCGTACGCGACGGCGAAATCGCCTGTATGGCAATCCCATGGCCGGTATTGCGCGGCTTGTCCGGCGGCGAGCGGTGCCAACACTTCCGTTTCGAACCGTTCACGGTCCACGTTGCCGCCGGGTTCGGCGAAACGTTCCGGCGTGCGCTGTTCGGGACGGAGGAAGAAATCGTCCATGTGCAGCACGTTGCCGCCGAAACGCCTGTTGAGCATCGCGGCAAACGTGGTTTTGCCAGACGTGCATGGCCCGTCGATTGCGACGAACACACAATCGCGTTCGGCAAGCAACGTTTCGATACGTGCGATTGCGATGCTGGCTTCCGTAGGCTTCGCGGGTTTCGTGACCATTGCGTTCGCCGTCAGTCGAGTACGGTCAGACAGTACGCGCGCGAACCGATGCCAAGTTCCTCGGCGTATTCGAGGATGTGTTCGCCGTGGAGCGAGGCGATGCGTTCGGTGACGGACGCTCCGTCGGGGGCGGTGTGGATGAGGTCGACGCATGCCTGGTCGAGCGCCACCGGGTCGAGCGAGGACAGCACGCCGATGTCATGCATGTCCGGTTCCGTCGGGGAGGGCAGGCAGTCGCAATCCACCGACAGGCGGTTCATGACGTTCAGATACATCATCTTGCCATGCATGTGGCTGATCACGGCCTCATCGGCTTCGGCCATCGATTCGAGGAATGCATCCTGAGGAGTTTCCACCCACTTGTCCTTGGTGACGCCGGCGGAATGGATCCAGCGTTTGCCGTTCGACGAGGCTATGCCGATGGACACGTTCTTGAGCGCGCCGCCGAAGCCTCCCATCGGATGGCCTTTGAAATGCGACAGCACGAAAATGGAATCGTAGTCGTCGATATGCTTGCCGACGATGTCGTAGGCGATGTGGCGGTGCTTGGCCACCGGGATCTCGATTTCGCCGCCCATGTCCATGATCTGGATTGGCGCAAGATCGGCGTATCCGTGCTTTTTGAACGTGGCAAGGCTTTTTTCGGGGGTTTCACGATTGCCGTCGTATGCGGTAGCGCATTCCACGAGCGTGCCGCCGATCTCCTGCACGAGGTCCTTGACGAGCGAAGGATTGAGATTATTGGATTTTTCCGATTCGCCGGAATGGACTTTGATGGCCGTTTTGCCTTCCGGCTTGCGTCCGAGCGCATGGTAGGCGGCGACGAGGCTTTCCGGTGTGATGATCGGCGTGAAGAACACTTCCGGTGCGGACTGCGCGTCGGTGCGGTGTTCCAGTCCTTCCAGTCGCGAGGCTTCGAATTGCATCTTGACCCTCCTTGATTCTGCCTGTGTTTTTGGCTTGCATCTCCAGCGTACCAACTTAAACCCGACTTGAAGCAAACAGACCTCAAACCCGTTCGAGATATGTTGCAAAATATGGATTCCCGCGCGTGTCTCCCCATCCGGCCGGCTTGTCCGCATGAACCGGAACACTTGACGCTCGTGATTGATTTTTGCAAGAAATGGTGGACTCGCATAGCCACCAAGGAAATGGCGTTCATTGGCATCGTCACGTTGGCGGCCTCTCTGGTGGCTTCGTGGCTCAAGCAGTTTCCGGGATTCAGCCTGTTCGGCGCGTTGATCATCGCTCTGCTCATCGGCATGGTCGCGCAGTTCCCGATCCGCAAATGGTATTCGAACCGTTCCGCCGAACATAAGGCCGGTGTGAAGGATGCGGCCGGGCTCATTTCGAACAAGCTGCTTCGCCTGGGCATCATCCTGCTTGGTTTCAAGCTCAATCTGACGGTGCTGTTCACGCAGGGTATCAAGTGTCTGCCGATCGCGGCAGTGGTGGTGACGCTCACCATCGTGGTGTGCTACAACATCGCACGCAAGCTTGGCGTCGATCCGCAGCTCGCCATTCTCGTGGCGGGCGGTACCGGCATCTGTGGCGCGGCAGCCGTCATGGGATTGTCCGGCTCCATCAAGGTGCCGCCGGAAAAAGAGGATGAGAAGGCCAACAATGAGGTGATGGCCGTGGCCATCATCGCCATCATGGGCACCATCTTCGCATTGCTGGAAATCGCCCTTGGGCCGTTGACGGGCCTGAGCAAGACGCAGTTGGGCATCACCGCTGGCGCGTCCCTGCACGAAATCGCCCATGCCGTGGCCGCCGGCGACGCGTTCGGCGCGGTGGGCATCGCCACCATCATGAAGCTTTCCCGCGTGCTGATGCTGGTGTTCGCGGCCATCATCATCGCCGTTTGGTGGGATAAAAACCATTCCGAAATGCCGGCCGACGGCAAACGCAAAGTGTCGTTCCCGTGGTTCATGCTCGGTTTCATCGGCGCTTCCATCATCGGCACGTTCGTGCCGTTCATCGGTGCCATCGCACCGAATCTGGTGGACTTCGCCTACATCGTGCTCGGCATGGCCATGGCGGCGCTCGGCATCAATGTGAATTTCAGCGCCATCGCGAAGAAGGGACAGAAAGCGTTCCTGGCGAGCTTCCTCACGTCCGTGCTGCTCATGTGCTTCGCGGCGGGAATCGCGGCGCTGTTCTTCTAATCGCCTTCCGTTGTGCCACGCTGTCGTTTTGCGGAGGGCAGTTGGATTTCGGACAGCAGAATCGCACCGAAAATCAGCGCGAAACCGCATAACGACGGCACGGTCAGCGTTTCGCCGGTGAAAATCACGGATACCAGCATGGCGAAGATGCATTCCGTGCTTAAGATCACGGACGCCTCGGAAGTGGGCAGATTCTGTATGGCGATGGTTTGAAACACTTGGGCGATCACCGTGGAGCCGATCACCAGGTAGGCGATGCACAGCACGATGTCCCACCGCGCCCAAGCCATGGACGGTCCGCCTTCGGTAAGCACCGCGCCAGCACCGAACAGCAGGGCGCACCACACGAATTCGGCAAGCATCAGCGCGATCGCGTCGAAATCCTTGCCAATGAAACCAACCAAAACCAGATTCAACGCGAAGAAAAACGCGCCGATGATAGTCATGGCGTCACCGAAGCTCATATGCATGAGTTCCGCGCCACCGCCGCCGCTCAGCGACACCAGACCAATGCCGAACGCGCAGACGAACGCGGCCACCAGATGCTGCCAGCTGGGGCGTTTGCGCGTGAACGCCCACACCACGAACGGCACCATCACGCAATAGGTGTCGGTGAAGAAGCTGTTGCGTCCGGGAGACGTGGTTTCAAGTCCTTTGAGCTGGAAGATGAATCCCAGCCAGTAAGTCAACGCGAGTATCAGACCGGGAACGATATAGCGGCGCAGGCGAATCCTGCGAAGACGTGGGAAAAACACGATGGCCATAAGCAGTACCGCCGAAGCCATGCGGAAGAACATCATCCACTGTGTCGGCATGTTCTCCTGCACATGCTTGAGCATGGTGTAGCCGGACCCCCATACCGCCGCGTTGACCAGCATCATCACGCGGGCGACCGGCTTCGATACGCTAATGCCTTCCGATGATTCCTGCCCCGCGTCTGCCATCCGTCCCCCCTTACACGCTTCCACACATCCGACGTCGTATTCACGTCATGCTTTCCGAAGGAAACTTTAGACGTGGCTGCGGAAGCAACACGCGGGAGCATGCTACTGCGCTTTGGCCGCCTGGCTGTTCACCCAGTTGTCAGCCATGTCAATGGCTTCGTCAAGCGTGACCTTGGCCGCCTTGTAATACTTGGAATCCTTGATGTTGCTGCTTTCGACGAGCTTCTGTCCGGAGTCCGCGGCCTTGGACAGCGCGGACAGCAGTTTGCGCCCGGTCAGGGTCAGGGAATCGTCCTTGCTGAGTTTGTCGACCAGTTTGTCTGCCTCGTCGATCGACTGTTGCAGTTCCTTTTTGGATTCATCCAACGATTTCGTGTCGGAGGTACCGTTCGAAGAAGTGCTGTTCGAAGAGGCTCCGTTCGATTGCCCGGATGGGTTATTGGACGATTGTCCAGCTGCCGCGCCATCCGAATCGGCCTTCGGATCCTGCAACGCGGTTTCGGCGTTTTTCTCTTGGATGCTTTTCAAACTGGCGTTCAGGGAATCGGTGGCGCTGTCCAACGTTTTGGCTACGAGATTGAGCTGCGTGATGGTGGCTTCCGCCTTGCAGCCTTCCGTATCGACTGTGTTCTCGGCGCTGGTGGCCGCGTCCGCGAACGCGTCGATGATGTCGTTCACGCCGAGCGCGCCTCGAATCAGCTTCTGCAGTTCGCTGCCGTTTTCGGAAGTGTCGAGCACGGCTTTGCGGGCCGAGCTGAATTCCGCGAGCGATTGCCGGCATGTGGCCAATGCTTCCTGCTGCTTGTTGCGGTAAACGCACACGCCGGCACCGCATGCCACGATGAGGGCCACGACCACGGCAAGGACGATCGGCCATGCCTTGCGGGGGCTGGAAGGCTGTTCAGTGGTCTGGTACTGATAATCCATACGTGTCACCCCTTGCGAACCGATAGCTGTCATCGTTCTTCGTCTTGTTAACCTTGCCTATTGTACGGGCTTGAAGATGGGAATATCCTGAATGGGCATCCTGCGCACACCAATGACGCAGGATCGGGCTGGCATATCGTCTCTCCGCAGGCGTGCCGCATGTCCATCACGGCCAGCAGCCCCCGTTTGTCCGCTCGTTCGACAGCCATGTCCACGAAATCGACCGGCAGATGCCGTTTGTCGGCGATTTGCCGCACCGTCAATCCTGCGGCGATGTCGCCGGCGATGCGTGCGACGATATCGTTCCGGCCGTCGCCGTATGTATCAGCCGTACGTGGCGTGCGCCGCCATCCGTGCGCGGAAGCGCCGGACCGTTCCATACCGCTCACCATATCAACCGCAATGTTTGGAAGGCGATGATGGCGATGACGTATGCCACGGCCAAGCTCAGCAGGACGGATCGCGCCGCGACTTTCGTGCCAAACTGCCGTCGCATTTCGGCGACCGTTGCAAGACATGGCGTGTAGGCGAGCGTGAACAGCAGGAAGGCGATGGCCGCCGCCTTGCCGTGGCCGTGCGATGACTGGTCGAACGAGGCGCGCAGCTTCTGTCCCAGCGTTCCCTCCCCGGCTTGTTGGGAAGCCGCATCATCCGGTTCGTCCGCATGGTATGACTGCGACATCGAACCGACCACGACCTCTTTGGCCACGAATCCCGTGATCAGCGCGGCCGAGGCATGCCAGTCATCGAAACCGGCCGGCGCGAACACGGGAGCGACCGCGTCGGCGAGCACGCCATACGCGGAATCATGCACGTCGTCGACATGAGCGAAACCGCCTGCGTTGGCGGTTACCGGAATGCCCTGCAGCAGCCACAGCGCCGTGATCATTGAAATGATGATCACGCTGGCTCCACGGATGAAGCCCCATAGACGCAGCAGCACCGAACGTGCCAGCTGCAACGCGCGCGGGCATTGGTATGCGGGAAGCGCCAGCATCAACGGTTCGGGTTCGAGGCCGCGGAACATGGTGTGGCGCAGCAGCACGCCGACCAGCAGGATGACCATGACCGAAGCCACGTACATGAGGAAGACCACGAGACCGGCGTATTTCGGGAAGAACGCGTGGGCGAGCACCAAAAACACCGATAGTCGCGCGGAACATGCCGCGAACGGCACCAGCATGCCGGTAAGCACCCGTTGCCGGGAATCGGATAGGGTTCGTGTGGCGGCCAAAGCCGGCAGATTGCAGCCGAAGCCGACGATGATCGGCAGGAACGCGCGACCGTCCAATCCCAAGGCGCGCATGGCACGGTCCATCACGAACGCGGCGCGGGCCATGTAGCCGGAATCCTCCAAGATTGACAGCAGCAGGAACATGATGCCCATCACCGGAATGAACGTCAGCACGGTAACCACGCCGTCAAGCAGACCGTCCACCAGCAGCGAACGCAGCCAGCCGCCGCTCACGGATGGTCCGAACAGGCCGAGCAGCAGGTCGAGTCCATCTGCGCACCATCCGCGGAAGGTCACGTCAATCCAATCCTGCATGGGGCTGGCGAGCGTGGTGGTGGCCTGGAACACGACGAACAGCACCGCAAGGAAGACGAGGACGCCAATCACGGGGTGCAGCAGCACGCGGTCGATGCGGTCGGACAAGGTGACGTGGTCGACCGCATGCATGTCGAGGCCGCGCAATATGCCGGCGGTCCAGTCGAGTCGTGCGTCGGCCCGCGATTCGGCCCAGACGCTCAGGCCGTCGGCGGTTTTCATGTCGGCGTCGGCTGTCGCGGTTGGCAGTGCGGTCAGCCCGTGCGGAACGGGCGTTCCCTCGAAACTTGCGGCGATCGCGTCGGCCAAAGCCTTGCCGCCGTTTCCGGTACGTCCGTCAATCGCGACGACCGGCATGCCGTCCAGCAAATGGGACAGTCGTTCCGCATCGACGCCGCAGCCGTTGCGGACGGCGAGGTCGTTCATGGTGAGTGCCACGACGGTGGGCAGCCCGAGCTCCACCACCATCGACAGCAGGTACAGCGATCGGGACAGCGCGGTGGCGTCCAGCACCACGACGGCAAGGTCGGGAACGGGCATGCCTGACATGCCGGTCAGCGCGTTGACGGCGACCTGCTCATCGGGACTCATCGGCGCCAGAGAATATGTGCCGGGGGTGTCCACGAACTGCCAGTTTTGCGCGTTTCCCGCTGTTTTCGGTTTTTCGTAATGGTATTGCCCGCAGGTGATGGACACCGTGGTGCCGGGCGCGTTCATCGTGCGGGTTCTCGCGCCGAGCAGCGCGTTGAACATGGAAGATTTGCCAACGTTCGGATTGCCTACAAACACGACGCGTTTTACATTTTCGACGTTTCCCATATTGCCGGAGTCGCCGCCCATGCCGTCATTCGCGGGTCTGTTGACACGACAAGCGCGATGCCGGCAACAGCCATTCTGCGAACGGCAGCAGTCGCCGCCCCTCAGGTTCCGTAGATTCAACATTCGCGCATATTCCCGTTCTCTTCGCGTTACGCAACGTCGTCTTGCGCATGTTCATCCCGCGCGAACCGTACCCGGACGGCACGCGCGGTGCCGCCGTCCACCGCGACACGTTCGTTTCCGAATGCGACGACCCTTCCGCCGAAAGCGCTCCGCTGCATGACCCGTAAACCCGCGCCCGGAGCCAATCCTATCTCACATAGGCGGAACCGGTGCCGGTCATCCAGGTCGATGCCGTCCACGACAACGCGCATGGCGCGCGGACAGTCGCGCAGCGTCATGATGGCGCCGCGCTCCCCCGCCCGACGCCGCACCGTGTCATCGAAGCGGCGAGCATGCGTATTATCCATGTTTTCACACATAGCAGGAAACGAAGCAAAGCACAAGAGTGTTTTTCACGGAACTGAACCGCACCCCAATTGTTGGACGTCGGTAAGTGGGATGCAGTCTGAGACCGCGATCTGGCACACATCATCCAGACTTTGGTCGACGATCCCATTGAGCAACGCATTCGCGAACGGCTCGTCCAAGAGCAGGACGGCGAGGCCGTTGCCGACAATGCCCCGGTCAATACAGGCTGTGGCAACGCTGCCGACAATGCCACTGCCGAAAAACGCAAGCCCAGTGCCGCCACATTGGCGGCAATAACAGTACCGGCACAAGCGGCACCGACGCGGTTGCCGACAATCCGCTGGAGCTGGTGGAATCCGGTTGGTCTGTAAGCCAACAGGGGTACGTTAGCTACGCATTCGCCCTGCGCAACACCAGCACAACCCTGCAGGTACAGTATCCAGAAGTCGCCATCACCGGCGAACCAAAGACGGCTCCATCGTGTTCTCGCAGACGCAAACGCTGAATATGGCGTTCCCGAATCAGACTATATATAACGCCGGGCAAGCGGGTCAAGGTACCGCACCGGCCACCGTGGACTTCGTTGCGCTCAGTCCGAATGAGTACAACGTCACGGAAGCACAAGGCACTGCCACTTTCCCCATCAGCGGAATCTCCAAAGTGCGCAACAACGACGGCGGCACGACCTTCAATGGCGAAGTCCGCGCCGTGACCGATGGTTTCAAGCCTTCAGATGGACAGCAGATCAAGGTTTCCCTAGTGTTGCGGGATAAGCAAGGTACCATCATCTATGGAGAAATGGCATTTGTGGATTGGCCGGACAATGGCCAATCCATGCCTTTCTCGATACTGGTGTACGATTTGCCGGACTACACGTCCTACGAGTCGTACGCACAAATTTGGTAGTTCGGCTTAATCGCCATCAGGCCGCGTTACGCGCCGCATCGACACTAGTGTTGCGCCGTGCCTGGCCGAATACACGGCCAGCCATCTTCTCATCGGTCTCGGTCTGGATGATGGTGCGCATCGGGCCCATGCAGATGGCCGAAGCCAAACCGTTCACCACATCAATCAGCAAATACGCCAGCAGCTTATGGACCACGCCAAGACCAACGACGGAGACGCCCACCAGAGTGACGCCGAAGGCGACCACGCGCATGTTGTTGCGGACGATGATGACGCCGAATCACCGATCATCCTTTGGGAACAACGCGTCGAAGGCATGTTCCATCACGGACTTACGGCGGATCACACCGACGAGTCTG
>NZ_CAUEQY010000007.1 GCF_959020145.1 uncultured Bifidobacterium sp.
AGGTTGGTGCCGATGATCAGTTCACGCCACTGGTCGCAGAAGCCGGACAGCAGCAGCGTGGTCGGCACGTTGGAGATGAACTGGCTGGACACCACGGCCACTTCCAGCGGATGCGCGCCCACCAGCGAGGCGGCCAGCTCGTAGAATTCCGGCACGCGTTTCATGTTGCCGATGAAGATGAAGAACATGCAGAACGTGAGCGGCAGTCCCCAATCGACGTTGCGGAACACGCGGCGGTCGCATAGCAGGAACGCCACGAACACGATGACGCACATCAACCACAGCGGAATGAAATCGCTCACCGCCAGCAAGCAGACGACGAACAACGCCGTGTATACGATCGTACGCCAGCCGCCATAACCGGCACCGTAGCCGGTCACGCGAATCTCGTCAGGCTGCGGCCGGTCGGAATGCGGGGCGAGTACGTTCTGTTCGATGTCGGAACCATCGATCGCGGAAAATTCGGAAACCGATTTGCTGCCGAAAATCACGCAGGTGATGATTATCAGCAGAACGGCTGCGGTAGCGGAATACGGGGCCATGATGCCGATCATCTCGGACGTCGGCATGCCCGTCAACGCTTTCAGATACAGGTTGTGCGCGTTGCCGATCGGGGTGAGCATGCTGCCCACGTTCGCGCCGATGGTCATCAGCGTGCCGACAAGCACCGCATGCTCTTCCATGTGCGCCATCGTCAACACCGCGATTGCGAACGGCACGAAGGTGACCAACGCCACATCATTGGTGATGAGCATGCCGGAGAAAAACGGCAATGCGATCAACGTGAGCACCAGGCCACGCGCGGTTTTGACGTGATGCAGCAGGCGCGAGCCGATGATGCGGAACACGCCGATGCGCTGGAAGCCGCACACCACAAGCATCAGGCAGATCAGCTGTGAGATGGTGCTGGCGTGGATGTAGCCGGCGTATTCCTTGTCTGGCGGCACGATGAAGCACGATATGAGTGCGAGTATGGAAGCGACTACGAGAATGGTCTCGTTCTTCAGGACCTTGACGACCAATCGCCGCATGCATTCCTCCGTCAATCCCGTTTGCAACCGCCTTGCACACCTTGCAAAACCCAAGCGATTTTCATGCAAACGCCTAGACCACTTTACCCAAAAATGCGACTAGCACGAACCCTCGGCGTGCTGCTTTTCCGACCATTCCAACGATTTTCATCCACTATTGCTTACTGCCGCATGCTTTTGCAAACCGGCAAAAGCGAAAATAAGACCCGCAAATCTTCACAAATTAACCCCGCGTGCGCCAAGATTTTGTCTAAAAATCATCTTCCGTTCGCCTTCGATTCACCATATGGGCGTGTCACGCAACGTTGTTGCCGAAAACACGCGACTGCAGGTCCTTGCGCAGCGTTTCCAGTTTGGTGATCTGTCCGAGCAGTTCGATTTTCTCTGCACCGTCCGGCAGTTGCGCCATGCGGCGCTGGGCCGCGCCGATTTTGCGCATGATGCCGGTATCAAGCAGTCTGACGATCAGTTCGGACGCGTACCGCCGCTCCTCCTGCGTCGGCTTGCGCAATTGCGCCGATTGTTCCTGCGACTCGCCTGCATTGCGGTTCGTGTCCGCTTCGCTCGGCGGCAATGGCAGCGGCATGACGGCCAGCTCGTTGATGACCGAGTCGAGCATCGGACCGCCCGCCTTCGTCAGATTGTGCATCCACAGTCCCTGCGGCACGTCTTCCCCTGGAAGCCCGCCCGCCGCGGCGACCGCTTGGAACAGCGTGCGGAACACCGGCGTCATGAAACTCGACAAGGTCAGGCTGGCGAACATCGTCGGATCGACTGCCAACGGCACCTGGATCAGCGTGGCCATGAACTGCTGTTCGCAGATGAACACGGCGTCGTCGATGCGATAGTAGCTTTGCTCGGCCGCGTCGCGATGCTCCAACGCCTTGCGTGCGGCGGGATTCGCATACGGATTCGCGCCACGTTCCGCATATGCTGGTTCAGCCGACGGCCCCGCATTGTTTTGGAATCGACGTTTCGGCGCGTACGCGTCCTCGTCACGCACGTTCAGTTTGCGACGCTGGTACGCCACTTCGCGTTGCATGATGTCCAGATCGACGCCGATGCGACGCACCGCCTTGCGTGAGTACAGGTCGAGCAGCGAACGGTCTCGGATTTGCGCGATCAGCGGGGCGACCGCCTTGACCGCGCCCATCTGACCTGTCGCGTACGTGGTGTCGAAACGGTCGATTGCCGAATCGATCACGAAATCGTACAGCGGCCGTGCATTGGCGATCAGCGCACGCACCGCCTCGTTGCCGCGTTTGATGCGCAGATCGCACGGGTCGAGGTTGTCTTCGGCGACCGCGACGAACGCCTGCGTCGAAAACGCGGCGTCCAAACCGAACGCGTGGATCGCGGCCTTCTGCCCAGCCGCATCGCCGTCGAATGTGAACACGACACGCGAGCTCAACGCCTGCCCCTCCACCTTCAGGGGGCCAACCAGCTGCACCGCGCCCAACGAATCGTCCGCGATCAATCGGCGAATGATCTTCGCATGCTCGGCGCCGAATGCGGTGCCGCACGTGGCGACCGCCGTGTCGATGCCGGCCAGATGCATGGCCATCACATCGGTATAGCCTTCGACGATCACCGCCTGGCGTTTCTTCACAATCGCCGATTTGGCAAGGTCGATGCCGTACAGCACCTGTGTTTTGCGGTACAGCTGCGTGTCGGGCGTGTTGATGTATTTCGCGTTGATCGTGTCATCCTCGTACAGCTTGCGCGCGCCGAAGCCAAGCGTACGACCGGTCGAATCACGAATCGGCCATGTCACGCGGCCACGGAAATAGTCGTATACGCCATGCTGGCCCTGACGGGCGAGTCCCGCGTCGAGCATCTCCTGCTGGGTGAAGCCTTTGCCGGCAAGGTGCCGCACCAGGTTATCCCATCCTTGGGGGGCATATCCGCAGCCGAACCGCTGGCAGTCGGCCTGGCTGAAATTGCGGCCGTCCAACAGCTTGCGCGCGGCGAGCGCCTCCTTGGTCATCAGCTGGGAGACGAAGTATTCCTGCGCCGCCTCGTTGGCTTCGAGCAGGCGTGCGCGTTTCGAACCGGTGTGCGCGGGCACGTTGTCGGCTTTGTCGTAATGCAGTTCGATATGGTATTTGTCGGCGAGCAGCTCCACCGCGTCACGGAAATCGATGTTCTCCTGATGTTCGACGTAGCCGAACACGTCGCCGCCGAGACCGCAGCCGAAGCAATGCCACACGCCGAGCGCGGGACGTACGGAGAAGCTCGGCGTCTTCTCGTCGTGGAAGGGGCACAGGCCTACGTATGTGCCGGTTCCCGAGGGTTTGAGCGTGACGGTCGCGGATACGATGTCATACAGGTCGGCGGTGGCGCGGACCTTTTCTATGTCTTCCTTCTTGATCATTCCCGGCATACGGTCCAGCCTACCAGCGATGCCATAGGTTATGGCTACGCGGCGTATGCAACGCGCGACACACTCAACTTTGCCTTAGGCACACAGCCAGCCGCTCCACGCCATGTATGTCATCCGACACACTCAAGGCCGTTCGGCCAAGCCTACGGTCGGACAACATACATGGCGCTACGCGGCACTTATGAATCTCATTGACTCGCCACACAGGAAACGGGGGTATACGCGTCAGCAGAGAAGGGAGTGGAGAGTCAGGGCGGACGTGTCGGTCAGGCTCGCCACCTGGTCGATGGCCACGCGCAGGCGTTCGTCGTCGCCGCCGGCCTCACGCCAATCGTCGAGGAACACATTCTCCAATGCGCTTGACGGTTTGGGATTGTCCGCCATGAACACGTCGACCAGGTCTTTGACGATTCGCTGTTCTTCGCCGTGCATCGGCTCACGTTCGCCGGGCTCCATGACGAAATGCACGGCGATGCCTTTCAAAACCACGATTTCGTAGCTGGTTTCCTCGGGAATCACCAAATCGCCGTTGTATCGCGTCAAAGGCTCGTTGCCGTACGTATCTCTTGTGGCATGTTCCACGGAACCGGCGAACCGACCGATCAGATCGCTGGTCATGTTCTTCAATGCGGCGAGCGCGCGGCGCGAACCGTCGAAATAGCCGGGAAACGTGTCGCGCCGGTGCATTCGTGCGAACGCGTCCACCAGTTTGTCGGCGTCCCATTGCGGACCATACCAGGCGCGCGCGTCCTCGACGACCGCGTCGATCACTCCGTTTTCGTGCAGTTCGCCCGGATTGAACGCGCCGGTGGCGATGGCGTCCTCCACGTCATGCACGCTGTAGGCGATGTCATCGGACAGGTCCATCACCTGGCATTCGACGGGACGGCGGGTGGTGTCGGGCGCGTGTTGTTTGAGCCAGGCGAACACGTCCGTATCATCCGGATAGACGCAGAATTTCGCACTGCGCTCCCCTTTCGGATGCGCGGCGGCTTCGGCAAGCGTCCACGGGTATTTGACGGCCGCATCGAGCGCGGCACGCGTCAGATTCACGCCTGCGGAACGTCCGTCGGGAAACAGTATTTTCGGTTCGAGGCGCGTCAATAATCGCAAGGTTTGCGCATTGCCTTCGAAACCACCGATATTGCCGGCGATTTCGGCAAGCGCACGTTCCCCATTATGGCCGAACGGCGGGTGGCCGAGGTCGTGCGCAAGGCAGGCGCAGTCGACCACGTCGGGATCGCAACCGAGCGAAGTGCCGATCTGTCGACCGATTTGCGCGACCTCCAACGTGTGTGTAAGCCGTGTACGTGCGAAATCGTCCGTGCCGGCCACCAGAATCTGCGTTTTCGCGCCGAGCCTGCGCAATGCGGACGAGTGGATGAGTCGGGCGCGGTCGCGTTGGAAGGCGGTGCGGGAGCTGGATTTGGGTGGTTCCGGAGCCCAACGCTCCTCGTCGAACGCGCTGTATCCTTCGCTCGTCATGATGCACCGCCTTCCTATGGGTGCGGCGGCTGCCGCCGCTTTTTACGGGATTACAGGATGCTTGCCGGGTCGAGCTTGGCGAGGTCCTCGACGGACAATACGTCCGTGACATGCTCGTACAGGCGCGGAATGCGGTTGCGCAGGCAGGTGAAGATCTCGTAGCTGATGGTGTCGGCGGCACGACCCCAATCGTCCGCGGTCGGTTCGGCGTAATCCTCGCCACGGCCCGGACCGAACAGTTCCACATTGTCGCCTTCGTGGATGCCGAGTTCGGCGGCGGAACCGTGCAGGTCGAGGATGAACTGGTCCATGCACACGCGGCCGGACACGTGGTACAGGCGTGGGCCTTCCGCGGTCATCACGCGCACCGGACCACCGGGCTTGGTCACGTGCTTGGCGCCTTCCATGTCGAATCCGGAGGCGGAGCGGTGGATGCCGTCCGCATAGCCGAGCGGCACGATCGCGGTGGAGGTGTCGGACGGGGTCAGATACGTACGGCCGTAGGAGATGCCATGGCCGGCTTCCACGTCCTTGACGGTGCCGAGCTGCGCCTGCAGGGTCATGGCGGGCTTCAGGCTATACGTGGACGGCGTGCCCATGGCCGGATCGGCTTCGTAACCGTACAGGCCGATGCCCGGACGGGTCAGTTCGAAGTGGATTTCCGGACGGGACAGCGTCGCCGCGGTGTTGGCGAGGTGGCGGATTTCCGGCGGAATGCCGGCCGCCTCCATACGACGGGTGAAGTCCTTGAACGTTTCGACCTGCATGTCGGTGGAGGCAACGAATTCCGGAACGTCCGGTGCGTCGGCGACCGCCAGATGGCTCCACTGGCCGACGATGTGCAGCACGCCTTCCTTGGCGAGCGGCACCAGTTTGGCGAGCGCCGCGTCGAAACCGGCGGGCGTGAAGCCGTTACGGCCGAAGCCGGAATCGACCTTCACATGCACGCGCGCCGTCTTGCCAAGCCTGCGTGCGGCCGCGGCGACACCGTCGATGCCGGCGAGCGAGCCGACGGAAATGTCGATGTCGTTGTCGATCAGCTCGTCGAACGGCACTTCGGCGCCGCTGTAGACCCATGTCAGAATATGGCAGCGATCGGGGCCGATGCCCGCCTTGCGCAACAACAGCGCTTCATGCGATTGCGCGGTGCCGAGCCACGTGGCGCCGCCTGCGAGCGCGGCAAGCGCGGCGGGGATCAGGCCGTGTCCGTACGCGTCGGCTTTGACGATGCCCATGACGGCGGTGCCGGAATGCGGTCCGCCGACGACACTCACCAGATGGCGCATGTTGTCGCGCAGTGCGGCGAGGTCGACGATGGCCTGCGCCGGATACCGCCGCTGGGCGGCCTTGTAGTTCGCTTTGCCTTGTTCGGAGGAGAAATCCCATTCACGTGTTGCGCTCAAAGTCATGGCTCCCATTGTCGCGCCGCTATGTGACAGGTATGGAACATCAGGGACATATGGTGAGACGATTCACGATGTTTTCACGATTTTGTCCGGCAGTGTTTTTTACACTTTCCATACACAAGGCTGTTGCGCATATCGCCGCGGCCTTTCTGATTTCTGGCGTTAAGGCGTGCCAGAGTCCCGGAAATCCGTCCGGTCCAGCCCATTTTTGAAACAATCACAGGGAATCTGACGACCATGGATCTATTTCGCAAGAAGTCGGTGGACCAACTTGTCTCCGAATCGACTCCGCTGAAGCGAACACTGAAAACCTTCGACCTGACCATGCTGGGCATCGGCGCCATCATCGGCACCGGCATCTTCGTGCTCACCGGCAAGGGCGCGCTCACCGCGGGACCGGCATTGTGCGTGTCCTTCCTGCTCGCCGCCGTCTGCTGCGGTTTTGCGGGCCTGTGCTATGCGGAGTTCGCCGCGATGGCACCGGTTTCCGGCTCCGCCTATTCGTACGCGTATCTGGCGTTCGGCGAGTTGATCGCCTTCGTGATCGGTTGGGATTTGATTTTGGAATACGCGTTGCAGGCGGCGACCGTGTCCGCCGGCTGGTCGGGCTATTTCAACAAGCTGTTGGAAGGCTTCGGCCTGCATCTGCCGGTCGAACTGACCGCCGCGTACGGCACCACGCCGGGAGTCACCACGTATTTCAATCTGCCGGGCTTCGTGATCGTGCTTATCATCACGTGGGTGCTGTCCATCGGCATCAACCAGACGAAGAAGACCAACGACATCATGGTGATGATCAAGCTGGCCATCATCGTGCTGTTCATCGTGTGCACCGTCTGGTACATCAATCCCGCCAACTGGAAACCGTTCTCCCCGTATGGCATCTACACGTTCCAGCCGGGTTCGACGCAGCCGTACGGCATCGTGCCGGCCGCGTCGATCGTGTTCTTCAGCTTCATCGGCTTCGACGCCGTCTCCTCCTCCGCCGAGGAGACCATCAATCCGAACAAGACGCTGCCGCGCGGCATCCTGATCTCGCTGGCCGTGTCCACCGTGCTGTACATCATCATGACGCTCATCATGACCGGCGTGGTGCCGTACAAGGAGTTCGCGAAGTTCATCGACGCTCCGGTGGCGGGCGTGATTCTCGAGACCGGCCTCAACTGGCTGGCGTTCATCGTGAACCTCGGCGCGTTGATCGGCATGACCACCGTCATGCTGGTGCAGCTGTACGGCCAGTCCCGCATCTGCTATGCGATGAGCCGCGACGGACTGTTCCCGAAGTTCTTCGGCGAAGTGCATCCGAAGTACCGCACACCGTTCAAGGGCACGTGGTTCTTCGGCATTCTGACGGCCATCGCCGGCGGTTTCATCAACATCAACGTGCTGTTCGAGCTGGTGAACATCGGCACGCTGTCCGCGTTCATCATCGTGTCGGCCGGCATCCTGTGGATGCGCAAGACCCAGCCGGACGCGCATCGTGGCTTCCGTGCGCCGGGCGTGCCGTTCACGCCAATCTGCGCCATCATCTTCTGCCTGATTCTGATCTTCGGTTTGAATTGGGAGACGTGGGTGCGTTTCGCCGTGTGGTTCGCGCTTGGACTGGTCGTGTATTTCACGTACAGCCGCAAGCATTCTCAGCTTAACGAGCCGGGACTGTTCTAATCATCCCTTCATATGGAAAAGGACGTCTCCCGCAGTTTTACGGGAGACGTCCTTTTTTCTACGTTTCTATGTATGCGCAATCACCATTCGTGACGCTGGTAGGCGATACGCGTGGTATCGGTGGGGCGGTCAAGCAGTTGGATCAGGCCGCAGCGGGCGAATCCGTTCGATTCGAGCACGTGCTGCATGGCCTTGTTGTTCGGATGCGTGTCGGCGCGCACGTTGCCGTAATGTTCGATGCACCAGTTGATGCAGTCCTTGGCCGCGCCTTTGACGATTCCCGACGAGGCGATGCGGTGGATGGTCACATACGAGTCGCCGTCCAGCCAGGCGCCGTCGATATGCGCGTAGGTGGGATCCTCGCCCGTGCACAGGGCGAACTGGGCGAGCACACGCTCCTTGCCGTCAGCCTCGTCCACCAGCAGCATGGTGCGCTGCTGGCGAATGTCGTCAAGGATCACTTCCTCACGTGGGAACGTGTTTCCCCATTGCGTGGGATTCCCGTTGGCCGCCATAAGCTCACGCGCATGCTGGTAGATTTTCAGCATGACAGGCAGATCATCCATGGTGGCACGACGGAACCGACGTTCGGAAGTGGTTTCGCTCAACCCTTTCACCTCAATTCGACTGTGTACCTCTCTCAAGCATTCCAGTCGTCCAAACTACCACGCCCACCGCACAGGCATGGTAACGCTCACACAAGGCGGCGTTCGAACGGGTCGGAGCTGATGCCCTTGGCGAGGATGTCCTTGCACCATTCCTTGGCGGTGAACAGGCTGTGGTCGCGGTAGTTGCCGCAGCTTTCGATGGTGGTTGCCGGCACGTCGTCCCATGTGGCCTCGTAGGCGATGAATTCCAACGATTCCTTCAATGCGCGAGCCACATCCTCGGTGGAATGCTCGCCCCACGTCAGCAGGTGGAAGCCTGTGCGGCATCCGAACGGCGAGCAGTCGATGTAACCGGGGATGCGTTCGCGCAGCAGCACCGCGATGGTGTGTTCGATGGTGTGCAGTCCGCCGGTCGGAATGGCGTTCTCGTTCGGCTGCACCAATCGCAGGTCGTAGTTCGAGATCACGTCGCCGTGGGGGCCGGTTTCCGTATCGATGTAGCGCACATACGGCGCCTTTACTTTGGTGTGGTCCAACTGGAAGCTTTCCACCACCGGCTTGTCTTCCGCCATGTTCTGTCCTTTCGTTGTTGTGTTCACATTCCACTATTCACGGTTCGCGGGCTCAACGTCAACCGTCGTGCCATGCGTGTCGGTTATGGCCGGTTCAAGCCTCGTCGCCGGAATCCTCCCGAATCGCGGCCATGAACCGTTCGCCGTACTGTTTGAGCTTGCTTTCCCCCACACCGTTGACGGCAAGGAACTGGTCGTCAGTGATCGGCTTGACCCGTACCATGTCACGCAACGTCTTGTCGGAGAACACGATGTACGGCGGTTTGCCGAGTTCGCGCGCGATGTCCAGTCGCAGTGCACGCAGCTTCTGGAATAGCGCCTCGTCGCCGTCATCCGGCACGTACGATCCGACAGCGGGAGTGGACACGTCGGGCGTTCGACGCGCACGGGCGTCAGCACGTTTGATCTTCTTGATGTCGTAATGGAATTCGGGTGCGACCGTTTCCGCCGCACGGGGTCCGAAGCCGACGATCGGCAGGCGTCCTTCCGCGATCGTCAGGAAGCCGTCGGTGGCCATCTGGCTCAGCACGTCGCGGATGCGCGCTTCCGGCACTTCGTCGAGCATGCCGAACGACGGCAGGCTTTCGGGGTTGAGATAGCTTAGATCCTGTGCCTTCGAGCCGCGCAGCACCTTGACGATTTTGCCGCTGCCGACATGCTGGTTCACATCGTGCACGCAACGGCTGATGGCTCGGGCGATGTCGGTGACGTCGATGGTTTCGAATGTGTGCTCGCAGTTGGCGCAACCGCCCACGCATTTGCCGTCCGTTTTCGCCGCCGCGCCCGCGGTTTCGCCGAAATACCGGGTCATGTACGCGTGCAGGCAGTCCGTGGTACGGCAGTAGCCGACCATCGCGTCGAGCAGCCGGCGTTTCGACGCGCGTACGGCCTCCTGCTCTTCGGGAGTCAATCGTTCGTTTTCGTAATCCGAATCGAGCAGCCGGCGGCGGGTGACGATGTCCGATTCGTTCCACAACAGCGTGCAGCGGCTTGGTTCGCCGTCTCGTCCGGCGCGACCCGCCTCCTGGTAGTACGCTTCGATGGATTCGGGCATGTTGTGGTGGATGACGAACCGCACGTTGGATTTGTCGATGCCCATGCCGAACGCGTTGGTGGCCACGACCACGGGCACACGGTCGGTGACGAAATCGCGTTGCGCCTTCTCTCGTGCGTCGGCGCTCATACCGCCATGGTAGGCGACGGCGATGGTGCCGATATCCGACACATCCGCACCCCCTGCGGCACGCAATTCGGCGACGGCGCTGTTAAGCGATTCGGCGAGCGCTTCCGTTTCCTTGCGCGTGGCGCAGTAGACGATGCCGGATTCGTCCGGATGGCTGGCGATGTAGGACGCCACCCAGGATGCTTTGTCTTTGCGTGGCATGCTGATGACGTCGAAATACAGGTTCGGCCGGTCGAAACCGGTGACGGTGATGGACGGTGTGTGCAGGCCCAGAATCGAAACGATGTCGCGGCGCACGCGTTCGGTGGCGGTGGCGGTGAACGCGGCGACCGTTGGACGTGTGGGCAGTCCGGCGATGAATTCGCCGATGCCAAGATATGAGGAACGGAAGTCCTGCCCCCATTGGGAGACGCAGTGCGCTTCGTCGACGGCGACGAGCGAGATCGGCACACGGACGGCGAAGTTGCGGAATCGTTCGGTTTCCAAACGTTCCGGCGCCACGTACAGCAGTTTGATCTGGCCGGAGAGCGCCTGCGCGAAGACGAGATCCTGTTCGTCCGGCGTCTGAGTGGTGTTGATGAACGCGGCCGGAAGGCCCACGTCGTTCAGGGCGTCGACCTGGTCGCGCATGAGTGAGATCAGCGGCGAGATGACGATGGCGACGCCCGGCAGGATCGCTGCGGGAATCTGATAGCAGATGGATTTGCCGGCGCCGGTGGGCATGACGCCAAGCACGTCGTGTCCGGTGAGGATGGCCGAGACGATGCCGGATTGTCCAGGACGGAACGAATCGTAGCCGAAATAGCGGTTCAGCGCCTCCAATGCGCGGGGGTCTACGGAATCGGCGGAATCAACAGCTTGCGTCATGGTTTCCAAGTGTAGCAATGCCGTGCGTTGACCGCGGAGAGCGAAACGGCCGGCGCGGGTCTTGCCCATGCCGGCCGTTTCATGCTTCTATCGGAAATAGGGAATTCAGATCTGGCGGAACGCCTGCTCCAGGTCGGCGATCAGATCGTCCGCGTCCTCAAGGCCGACGGACAGGCGGATCAGGTTGGCGGGCACTTCGAGCGTGGTGCCGGCCACGGAGGCGTGGGTCATGGCGCCCGGATGCTCGATCAGGGATTCCACGCCGCCCAGGGATTCGGCCAGGGTGAACACTTCGGCGGCTCCGGCGAACTTCTTGGCCGCTTCGAAACCGGCGGCGATCTGGATGGAGATCATGCCGCCGAAACCGCCGTGCATCTGGCGTGCCGCGATGTCGTGGCCCGGGTGGGATTCGAGCCCCGGATACCATACGCGTTCCACTTCGGGGCGGGTCTCCAGCCACTGGGCCACCTTCATGGCGTTGCGGCTGTGCTGCTTGACGCGCAGGTCGAGGGTTTTGAGGCCTCGGATGTCCAGCCAGGAGTCGAACGGGGACGGAACCGCGCCGGCCGCGTTCTGCAGGAAGGCCACCGCGTCGCGTGTTTCCTTGTCGTTCAGGACCACCGCGCCGCCGACCACGTCAGAGTGGCCGCCGATGTACTTGGTGGTGGAGTAGACGACCACGTCGGCGCCGTCTGCGAGCGGATGCTGCAATACCGGGGATGCGAAGGTGTTGTCCACGACCACTTTGGTGCCGTGCGCGTGCGCCACGGCCGCGGTGGCGGCGATGTCGGTGATGTTGAGCAGCGGGTTGGACGGGGTTTCCACCCAGATGTACGCGTACTGCTTCTTGGCGAGCGCGGCTGAGACGGCGGCCGTGTCGGTGATGTCCACCACGTCGAGGCCGATGCCCCACGGCACGAACACCTTGGACAGCAGACGGTAGGTGCCGCCGTACACGTCGTTGCCGAGCAGGATGTTGTCGCCGGGCTTCAGGGTGGAGCGCAGCAGCACGTCGATGGCGGCAAGTCCGGAGGAGAAGCTTAACGCGTATTTCGCGCCTTCCACGGCGGCGAGCTGCTCGTCGAAGCTGTTGCGGGTCGGGTTGATGGAACGGCTGTAGTCGTAGCCGTTGCGCAGGCCGCCGACACCATCCTGCTTGAAGGTGGAGGTCATGTAGATGGGGGTGACCACGGCTCCGGTGGTCGGGTCGGGTTCCTGACCTGCGTGGATGGCGCGGGTGGCGAGAGCGGTGGCGTTGAGGGCTTCGGTGTTGGTCGAGATGGTCATGATGGGAACTCCTTGGAAGTATCGGATGGTTTGGGTTGTTCGGATGATTGGCATTGGTTTCAAAGGTGCGATCGGGCTGCCGGACAGTCGTTTGACGGTCTTTTACAGGTACTGTTCGGCGAGGCTGGGCTTGGTGGTGCGTTCCACGACGTCGGCGAATCCGTTGGCGCGCATCCAGTCGTCGTTGAAGATCTTCTCCATGTAGCTGCGGCCGGAATCGGGCATCAGCACCACGACGAGCTGGTTTTCGTCGAGGTCGTGCTCGCGGGCGTATTTCAGCGCGGAGAACACGGCCATGCCGGATGAGCCGCCGACGAGCAGTCCTTCCTCGTTGGCAAGGCGTCGGGTCATTTCGAAGGCTTCCGCGTCGGTGACCTGCACGATCTCGTCGGGAAGGCTCCGATCAAAGGCCTTCGGATAGAAGTCCTCGCCGACGCCTTCGATCTGGTATTGGTGCACATCGTTCGGGTCGGAGTAGATGGAGCCTTCCGGATCGGCGCCGATGACCTGCACCGCGCCGTTGGACACGTCCTTCAGATAGTGTCCGGTGCCGGAGATGGTGCCGCCGGTGCCGATGCCCGCCACGAAATGCGTGACCTTGTGGTCGGTGGCCTCCCAGATTTCCGGACCAGTGGTGTGATAGTGGCTTTCGGGACCGTTCGGATTGTCGTACTGGTTGGGACGGTAGCCGCCGGGAATCGCCTTGGCGAGACGGTCCGCCACCTGGTAGTAGGAGCGCGGGTCGTCCGGGCCGGCGTCGGTGGGAGTCACGACCACTTCGGCGCCATAGGCGCGCAATACCGCACGCTTGGCTTCGGACACCTTGTCCGGCAGGGTGAAGATCGCACGGTATCCGCGCTGCAAAGCCACGAGCGCGAGTCCGACACCGGTGTTGCCGGAGGTCGGTTCCACGATCACGCCGCCGGGCTTCAGTTCGCCGCTACGTTCGGCCGCGTCGATGATGCGTTCGGCGATGCGGTCCTTGGACGAGCCGCCCGGGTTCAGGTATTCGACCTTCACCGCGATGGTGGCTTTGATGCCGTCGGTCACGTGGTTGAGTTTGACGAGCGGGGTGTTGCCGATGAGTTCGGACAGGGAATTGTGGATGGTCATGACGTTTCCTTTGCGCGGTGCGGTTCGTGGGCTTTTCGAATGGTTTTGGTTTCGTATGTTCGAGAAGCTCGCGTCCGTCGCGTGCAGTTGTTGAAACGGGACCTGTTGCGATGCTGCCTTGCTCATTCGCGTGCGTCGCGTGCGCCAACCTCGGCTGATGCGCTGTTTCGAATGATCGTTTGGCGATTCGCATACGGCCTGCGATATGCGCGGCCGCTTGTTGGAATGTCCTATCTCAAGTTATGCGTCGATGAACCACGCGTCCCTCGGGCGGTTGGTTAGCGACAGCAACAACATGAGAAATTGAACATGGCTCATACGATAGCACGGACGTGGACACCGGCATGTCGCGCCCGTCCACGATATGGAACGCCCGACGTCCGGCACATAACGACGTCAATCGTTTGACGCCATGTGCGGCAGGAGATGGCGAAATTACAGCGAAGCGGCTTCCACCAGGCGTTTCGTGTATTCATCCCGCGGATGGCCCAGCACCTGGTCCGTCGGGCCGACTTCGACCGCGCGCCCGTCGTGCAGGACCAGAATGCGGTCCGCGATGTGTTGCACCACGCCCAGATCGTGGGACACCATGATGATCGCCATATCGGGTTCAGCGTTGCGGATGGCTTCGAAGGATTCAAGGATCCGGACTCTTGCGGCCACGTCGATGGCGCTCATCGGCTCGTCGGCGAGCAACACCTTCGGCCCGTCCACGATGGCGCGGGCGATCGCCGCGCGCTGCGCCTGCCCGCCGGACAGGTCGACAGGGAAACGGTTGGCGAACGTTCCCGGATCGAGGCTCACCATTTCCAGCACTTCGGCCACGCGTTCCGCGACGCGTTCCCGTGGCCAATCCGGATGATGCATTCGCAATGGCTCGCCTATGGATCGGCCGATGCGCCATCGCGGATCCAACGAATCGAACGGGCTTTGGAACACCAATCCGGACTGCATGCGCAACTTGCGCGCCACATCGCCACGAACCGGCTCGCCGCAGTATTCGACGCTGCCGCCGTCCGCGGATTCAAGTCCCAGCAGCACGCGGGTCAGCGTGGTCTTGCCCGATCCGGAGCCGCCGATCACGGCGAGGCACTCCCCCGCACGCACGTCCACATCCACGCCGAACAGCACCTGACGGCGCTCATGTTTCGCGCCATACCATTTGTCGAGGCCGCGGCCGCACAGCACCATGTCCTCATCTGTGTCAGTCATGGTCCACCTCCTTGTGCATGGGATTCCGCACGGGTTTCTGCCCGACATCCTGCCCTGCGTGCAACGACAATGCGCGTGCCGACTGGACCAGCCTGTGTCCCGCGTCGGTGTGCGGATGGTCCAGAAGCGCGGTCGTATCGCCGGATTCCTCAATCCGCCCGTTTTCAAGCACGTAACAGCGCGTGGTGGCCCTGTTCAGCACCGCGAAATCGTGCGTGATGAACAGCATCGACGCGCCCGACTCGTCCACCAGCGACGTGAGCAGGTCCACGATCTGCCGTTGCGTGATCGAATCCAATGCGGTGGTCGGTTCGTCGGCGATGATCAGCCGTGGCGAGGTGACGAGCGCCGTGGCGATGCCGACGCGTTGGCGTTGGCCGCCCGACAGTTCATGCGGGTATTTCGCCAGCACGTCCTCGCCGAGGCCGACCTTGGCAAGCATCGCTGTGACGCGTTCCGACCGTTCGGTAAGCGACAGATCGTAATGCAGGTACAGCGGAAGACCGACCTGTTGCGCCACGGTCATCACCGGATTCAACGCGGCGGACGGATTCTGGAACACCATGCCCACGTACCGTCCGCGCAGGTCGGCGACCGCTGCGTCCGACGCGCCGACAATCTGCGTACCACCCAATTCGACGCTGCCCGTCACCTGTGCGGTCGCCGGCAGCAGACCCATCATGGCGCGGGCGATCATCGATTTGCCGGAACCGGACGAGCCGACCAAGCCGACACGTTCGCCGTCGGCGATGTCCAAATCGACATCATCGACGATCGGCTTGCCGTTGATGGCGATGTTCAGATGGCGTATGACGGCGCTCATGCGGCCTCCCTCAACGCGGGATTGGTTAGCGGATCGAGCGCGTCGCGCAACGCGTCGCCGAACAGGTTCAACGCGACCACCACCATGGTGACGACCAGGCCGGGCCATAGGACGGCCATGGGATAGATGCTGATGAATTTCACGGACGTGGACAGCGAATGCCCCCAACTGGGCACGCCGGCTCCGACGCCGACGCCCAGATACGTGAGTCCCGCCTCCGCCAGCAGCGAGGTGCCGGCGCTCATGGACAGCTGCACGCACAATACCGGCAGCGTGTTCGGCACGATATGTGTGAAGAACACGCGCACGGAGCTTGCCCCCGACCATAATGCCGATTCGACGTATGCCGAACGTGCGGCGAGCAGTGCGGAGGGCCGTAGGATGCGTGCCAGGTTCAGCCCGTACGCGCAACCGCAGGCGGCGATGACCACCGCGGCGGACGCGCCGAACGGCACGGAAAGAATCAATGCGATGAGCACCGTCGGAATGGAGATCAGCGCGTCGACCACCACCACCGATGTGGACGCGAGCGCACCGGAACGCGATACCATGGCGGCGACCAGCAGCAGTCCGATCGCGGCGGCGACGATGACGGTGAGCACGGCGATCATGAGATTCGTGCGGGAGCCGGCCATCAGCCAGCTCAGCACGTCGGCACCGGTGCCGTCGGTGCCCAACGGGTGCGCTGCGGACGGGGAAGCCCACGCGTTGAATCCGTTGGTGTCGAGCAGCGAATACGGCGTCCATACGAGGGACAGGGCGGATACGAGCAGCCATGCTCCGATGACGATCAGCGCGTATTTGCCGCCGGCCTTGGCCCAGATGGTCGAAAGCACGGTTTTCATGGTGGCAGTGGATGTCACGTCGGTGACGGATCGCATGGGTCTCGACGTAGTTTGCGCGGACGACGCCGGTTGCGAGGATGGTGCGGGTTTCGATGCGTTCATGCTTCCGCCTTTCCCGAAACGACGCCGGAATGCTTCAACCGCGGGTCGAGCGCGCGGTGCGTCAGATCGACCACGAGACCCAGCAGCAGGAAGAACGCAGCCAGCAGGAACAGTTCGCTTTGCACTGCGATCAGGTCGCGGTTGCCGACGTCGGTGACCAGCATGGCGCCAAGACCCGGCAGGGCGAACAGGTTTTCCACCACCATCACGCCGGTGATCATTTGCGCGAAGGTCAGGCCGACCACCGACACCAGTTGCGCAGTGGCCAGACGCAACGCCACGCGCAATACCGCCTGTTTGCGGGTCATGCCGCAGGCCATGGCCATGTCCACCGCCTGCGATGAGGCCATATCCCCCACTGCGGCACGCGTGTAGCGCATGATGGACGCGCCGGCTGTGATGCCGGTGGTGAGCGCCGACATCAGCAGACAGGACAGGGCCTTTCCCGGCGTGGCCCAGCCGGTGTCGGGGAAGCCTTGCGCGGGCAGCAATCCCAACAGTCCCGTGCCACGGGAGAACAGCAGGATCAGCAGTAGGCCGCCCCACAATGCGGGCACCGCGCCGCCCACGATCGCAATGCCGTGAAACAGGCCGCGCAGCCGCGGATTGCGAGTCAGGACGGCCGCGCAGCCAAGCGGCAGGCCGATCGCCAGCGCGATCAGCAGGCTCAGCACAATCAGAGGGAACGTTACGGCGGCGCGCATGGCGATCTGCCGCGCGACCGGCCGTCCGCCGACTGTGGACACGCCGAGGTCGCCATGCAGCAGGCCCGCCATCCAATCGCCATATTGTGCGACGAGCGGCTTGTCCAAGCCGAATTCGGCGCGCAGCGACGCAATGCGTTCGGGGGTGGCGTTCGTGCCGGCGATGACCGCGGCGACGTCTCCCGGCAATACGCGCAGCATCACGAACACCAGCGCGGACAGGCCCACCAAAGCCGCTACGAACAGCGCCAGCCGCTTTCCCACGAATCGCATGGAAATACCGTTCCCTTACTTATTCTTGGAGATCTGCCACAACGGCAGCACCGTCTGGCTGAGCTTGCTGGGGAAGCCCTGCACGTGCTTGTCGACGGCCACCGTCACGCGGTAGCCGAACAGCCAGTCCGCCGGCGCGTCCTCGCTTACGGCCTTCGCCGCCTGCTTCAGGTATTTCGCGCTGTCGGCCTCGTCGGTGGCTTCCAAAGCCTTGGCGTACAGTTCCTGCGCCTGCTTGCCGTCGTAATGGTAGTAGTAGTCCGGCGTGGTCCACTTGTAAAAGTCGTGGCTTTCGGCGTGGTCCACCAATGACAGCTCGTAGTCGCCGTTGGCGTGCACGTTCTGCAGCCATGTGGAGAATTCCACATAGTCGATCTTCAAATCGATGCCGATTTTGGCGAGCTGGCTTTTAAGCTGGTCGCCCAGTTCGGTGCCGTACGTGTTGGCGTAGGTGAGGGTGAGCCGCAACGGCTTGTCGGTGGTATAACCGGCTTCCTTCATAAGTTCCTTGGCCTTGTCCACGTTGTACGGGTACAGGCCGGTCAGGTCCTCGTAACCGGGGTCGACGGACGGGATCGGACCGCCGAGCGCGTAGTCGACGTTGCCTCGGGAGGCGATAATCTCCTTGTGGTTGATGGCGTAGCGGATGGCCTGACGGACGCGCTTGTCCTTGAGTTTGGCGTTCGTGCAGTTGAAGGCGAGGACGAACTTGTCGCTGCCGTCGGCCGCGGACACCGTGTATGTGCTGGCATCCAATGATTTGGCGAGCGTGGCGTTCACCGGGGAAAGCACGTCGACGTCACCGCTTTTCAGCGCGTTGACCGCTGCGTTGTCGTCGGTGAGGAAGCGGATCACCACGTTCTGGGTGGCGGGCTTGTGTGCGGTTCCCCAATATTTCGGATTGGCTTTGAGCACCATTTTGCTGGCCGAGTCGAAGGATTCGACGGTATACGGGCCGGAGCCGACCGCTTCGGTTTTCGCGTTGTATTTGGCGTTTTTGTCGAACACGAGGCCAGGACGTCCGGTCAGATACCACAGCAGGTTGGAGTCGGGGGTGGAAAGGGTGAGCTTGACCGTGTTGGCGTCCACCGCTTCGGCTTTGCTCAGGCTTTCCACCTGGTTGGCGTTGTAGTACTGCTTCTCCTTGAGCTGGTTGATGGACCAGGCCACGTCGTCAGCGTCGAGCTTGTCGCCGTTGGAGAAGGTCATGTTCTGGTTGAGATGGAAGGTGTAGGTCTTGCCGTCCTTGGAAATGTCCCAGGATTTCGCGAGGCCCGGCTGCACTTTGTTGTCGGAGTCGCGCGACAGCAGCGCTTCGTAGACGTTGCCGATCAGCACCTGTTCGATGGCCGATCCGGACTGGTGGCGGATGTCGAGGCTGACCGGGGCGAGTTTGAGCCCGATGGTGACGGTGTCGGCTTTAGTTACGCCGGAAGTGTTCGCGTCATCGTTTTTGCCGCGCGTCACTGCAATGGCGACGATCACCGCGACGGCGGCGATGATGGCGATCAACGCGATAAGCCACTTCTTCGGGCCTTGCGATTTCGCGCCGTTCGACGATTTCGCACGCGCGTTCAGAGTGGCGTCGGTGCTTGCCGTGGACTGCGGCTGCTGTTCGTTCTCCTGTTTGGTTGCGTCGGCTTCGCCGTGCGCACCGGTAGGTGACGACATGGGATTTCTCCTCTTCGTATTTTCGATTATGTGTTGTGATTGCGGTTGACCGCCTGCGTGAGGTCGATCACCACGGCCTGATTCTACTGTCCGCCATACCCGCGGCCCGTTCGGATTCGCCTGCAAAGCGCGCGGAGGCTTCGGCCCGGTTATATACTTGACGCAGTCGCGGCAGGTCACAACGAGAAGGACGGTTGATCCATGGCGCATATTCTTTTGGGGGTCACCGGCAGCATCGCCGCGTTCAAGGCCTGCCATCTCGCCTCCGATTGGAGCAAGCAGGGGCATGAGGTGCGTGTGGTGATGACCGCCGCCGCACAGGAGTTCGTCACTCCCCTGACGTTCAATTCCCTCACCCACACGCCGACACGCACGTCCATGTTCGCCGCCGGACATCGTCCCGGCGCTACGGCCGACGTGGCACCCGGACCGGACGGTCCGCTGCAGATCAGCCACGTGGCCGACGCGAAGTGGGCGAATCTGCTGGCAGTCGCTCCGGCGAGCGCCGATATCATCGCGAAAATCGCCTGCGGCATCGCCGATGACCAGCTGACCAGCACCATACTCGCGTACGACAAGGGACCGAAGATCCTGTGCCCCGCCATGAACGTGCATATGTATGAAAACGCCGTGACGCAACGCAATCTCAATACCTGCCGTGAGCTCGGTTGGACGATTGTGGAGCCGGAAAGCGGCATGCTGGCCTGCGGCGACGCCGGCAAGGGACGTATGGAGGAGCCGGCACGCATCGAAACGGCGGTGGAAGCGCTGCTGCTTGCGAATCGTCCGGAAAGTGAGCTGCCGCTTAAGGGACTTGCCGTGCTCGTCACCGCCGGCCCGACGCAGGAGCCGCTTGATCCGGTGCGGTTCCTCACCAACCATTCCACCGGCAAGATGGGGTATGCCTTGGCCGAACAGGCACGCGATCTGGGCGCGCAGGTGACGCTTGTGTCCGGTCCGGTGGCGTTGGACGCCCCGTATGGCGTGGATGTGGTCGATGTCACGACCGCACGGGATATGTTCGATGTGGTGACGAGCCGTTTCTCGGACACGGACATCACCGTCATGGCCGCGGCCGTCGGCGATTTCCGTACGGTCGAGCAGGCCCGGGACAAGATCAAGAAGAACGGGCGCAGCGGCATCGAGCTCGAGCTCACGTCGAATCCGGATATTCTGGCTTGGGCCGGCGAGCATAAGCGGCCGGACCAGACATTGTGCGGATTCGCCATGGAGACGCGCGACCTTGAGGCCAACGCGGCGAAGAAGCTTAACGGCAAGCATTGCGACATGCTGGTGGCCAACAATCTGCGCACCCCCGGCGCCGGTTTCGCAGCGGACACGAACGTGGTGACGGTGCTGACGCCGGGCGAAACCGCAGACAGGCCAAGCATCGAACGATGGAGCAAGATGGGCAAGGACGCACTTGCGAAACGTATTCTTGTCAAGCTCGCAGCCATGCGTGCGGACGGCGAACGGCGCTAACCGCAGCATTTTCGAATCGCAATAACCGTATCAATCGCAATAATCGCAATATTTCAACGGAACTTCCGCAAAACGCGAAGGAGAACGCAACATGCTTCTGATGGCTGTGGATATCGGCAACACGAACGTCGTGATCGGTTTCATCGACGATGGGCGCATCGCGGGCACGTACCGCATCACCACGAAGGCGAACCACACGTCCGACGAATACGGGCTGATGATCACGCAGTTCCTGGCTTTGAGCGGCTACAAGCCGGCGGATGTCGATGATGTGATCATTTCGTCCGTGGTGCCGAAGGTCATGCATTCGTTCCGTGCGAGCATCGTGAAGTTCCTCGACATCGATCCGATGATCGTGGGACCGGGCATCAAAACGGGACTCAACATCCGCATGGACAATCCGCAGAACATGGGCGCGGACTGCATCGCCGACTGCGCGGGCGCGTATTACGAGTATGGCGGGCCGATTCTGGTGGCTGATTTCGGCACGGCCACCACGTTCAACTACGTCACCGCGGACGCGTCGGTGATTTCCGGACTGATCACCACCGGTATCCGCACCGCCGCGGCCGCACTGTGGGAAGGGACGGCGCAGCTGCCGGAAGTGGAGATCACCCGTCCAAAGTCGATTCTGGCGAAGTCCACGAAACCGGCCATGCAGGCGGGCCTGTACTACAACTTCCTCGGCGGCATCGAACGCACGATCGCGCAGTTCCATAAGGAGATCGACGAGGATTTCCGTGTGGTGGCGACGGGCGGATTGAGCCGCGTGTTCGCCGACGACACGAACATGATCGACATTTACGATCCGGACCTGATTTTCAAGGGCATGCGGCACATCTACGACCGAAACGTCCGCTGATTCAAGAGCCAGCGACGCGAACCGGCGATCATAGCCCGGCAATCTGAAAACCGACGGCCTGCGGATAATGCGCTATCCGCAGGCCGCAATCGATTAAACCAATTACACAGACGCTATTGGATGGTGAAGCCCTGGTTGGCTCCGTATTCTTTCAGGTCCTTCTGCCATAGGGCTATGCCGCCCTTAAGTTTGATGCGGTCGGACGATTCGGTGTTCTTCAACGCATCGCCGATGTTGGAGGTGTCGGAGACCTGACCGCCTGCGGCGATGATGTTGAGCCTGTTCTGCTCTTTGCGCAGCAGGCTCGACCATTTGTAGGCCTTGCCCACCGTGGACCGGAAGTCGCTGCGCGCATACACTTCGAACGGCAGATACTGGTATCCGGTCGACACGTTCTCCGCGGCCTGGGACAGCACGCGGTTGTATTCCTGCCCGCCGAAATAGGGCACTTCGATGCCACGGTCGTCGGTCACCGTGGTCTTGCTGAGGAATTTCGAATCGGATAGGGTGTTTTTGTCGGCTGGGAACGCGCCGCCATCCACGCGGGTTGTGATGCCTTTGGCATTGTGGCAGGCGTATTCGATGAAACGGTATGAGGCTTCGGGTTTGCGGGAACGTTGCAGCACGGCAAGGGCCGAACCGCCGTTTTCCGATGTGGTGGCCTTGCCGTCGGGCGTCGGCATCTGGGCCACGCGCCACAGGCCGGCCGCGCCGGGAATGTCGGACATGAGCAGCGAAGGCAGCCATGCGCCGGAGAACAGCGAGGCGACTTTGCCTTGTCCCACGGCCGATTTCCATCGATCCGACCATGACGTGAGGTTTGTTGCCACCAAACCCTCATCGATCATCTTCTGCCAGAATTCGGTGAATTCGCGGGTGCCTTTATCTTCGGTGAGTCTGATGGTCACGTTCTTGCCATCGTTGGACGTGGAGAACGGGCGTCCGCCGGCGAGCCAGATCATCGTGTCGTAGAAGCTGGCGTCGCCGGAATCGGCGGTGATGTACACGCCGATTTTCTTGAGTTTTTTGGCGGCCTCGTAGTAGTCGTCCCATGTGCGGATCTTGGACGCGTCCACGCCAACCTGTTCGAACACGCTGTTGTTATAGAAGAAGGCCATCGGGCCGGAGTCCATGGGAAGCCCGTACACCCGTCCGTTGAGCTGCACCGACGCCCAGGTGCCGGGCGTGTAGAAATCGGCATAGCCTTCGGTTCTGCCGGTGATGGGCACGAGCTGGCTGCTGACCGCGTACTGGCGCAATGCGTAATATTCCAGCTGCACCACGTCGGGAATGCCGTAACCGTCTTGGATGGCGTTGTTGAGTTTGTCGTAACCGCTGGTGTTCTTCCAAACCACGTGGATGTCGGGATTGTCTTTTTCGAAGCCGGCGATGACCTGTTTCATGCTCGGCTCCCACGACCATACGGTGATCTGTGTGCGTGTGTCCGTATTGGCCCCGCATGCGGCGGCGCTGGCCGCCATGACGCCCGCGCAGCAGATGGCGATGAGCTGCTTCACCAGTTTCGCCGATTTCAGCACCACGCCCACGGACCTCCGTTTTGTATTTCGCCTGCGATTACCACCATAAGATTATACGGGTCATGCGGAAGCCACGCACAAGCCTGGAAAGACTCCCCATATCCACCCAAATACGCCGAATGCGGAAGAACCGCTCCGGAAGCGAACTTCCAAAGCGGTTCCCTGCGATATCGCATCGGCGGCTAAGCCGGTACGCAATCAAGCTTCGATGCCGAGCTTGGCGCGTTCCTTCTTGGAATACATGAAGGCCGGCAGCTGACGGCCCTGCTTGAGCCAGGCATGGTATTCGGCGGTGGCCGCGAACTCCACATCGGACGCGGAGTTCAGGCAGGTTTCCACGGAATCCTGGATGACGCCGATGATGAAGCCGACGCCCACCACCTGCATGGCGATGTCGTTGCTGATGCCGAACAGCGAGCAGGCCATCGGGATGAGCAGCAGCGAGCCGCCTGCCACGCCGGACGCGCCGCATGCGCCGAGCGCGGAGACCACGGACAGCAGGATGGCCGCCGGCAGGGAGATCTGGATGCCGAGCGTGTTGGCGGCAGCCATGGCCATGATGGTGATGGTGATGGCCGCGCCGTTCATGTTGATGGTGGCGCCCAGCGGAATGGACACGGAGTACATGTCCTTGTCAAGCCCGAGCTTCTCGCACAGCTGCATGTTGACGGGGATGTTCGCAGCGGAGGAGCGGGTGAAGAACGCGGTCAGGCCGGATTCCTTGAAGCAGCGGTAGACCAGCGGGTACGGGTTGCGGCGCAGGAAGATGAAGATGACGAACGGGCCGAACACGAGCACCATGAGCAGCATGGTGCCGACGAGCAGGAGCAGCAGGCTGCCGTACTTGGTGAACGCGGACAGGCCGTTGTCGGCCACGTTGGTGAACACGAGGCCCATGATGCCGAACGGGGCGAGGTTGATGACCCAGCGGATCACCTGGGACACGGCGTCGGCCACGTTGGCCATGAACGCTTTGGAGCTTTCGTTGGCGATGGACTTCATGGCAAGTCCGAACAGGCAGGCCCACATCAGGATGCAGATGTAGTTGCCATCGATGATGGCCTGGATCGGATTGGCCACGATGTTGGTCAGCAGCGTCTGGATGACTTCGGAAAGGCCTTGCGGCACCACGTCGGCTTTGGCGGCCTTGCCCAAGGACAGGGTCTGCGGGAATAGACGGGATGTCAGCACGGCCACGACCGCTGCCAGGAACGTGGTGAACAGGTACAGGAACAGCACGGTGCCGAAACGGCGGTCGAGTTTCGACGTGCCCTGCGCAAGGGCGCTGGCCACCAGTACGAACACCAGAATCGGTGCCACGGCCTTCAACGCGGCCACGAACAGGGTGCCGAATTCGCCGATCCAGGTCACGTGGGGCATGGCCAATGCCAGCACGGTGCCGATGATCAGGCCGACGATGATACGGACGATCAGCGATGCGCCGTTGTAGATGTCGGCGACGCCGCGGACGGCTTTCGAGATTTTACCCATGGTTCTCTCTTACTCTCGTGATGCCGGAAACGCTCCGGCAAGTCAACAGAACGCCATGATAATCGGGCGTGTCGGACGAGATAGGGGAATGTCCAAAATCGTGGGTTTCTATAAGCCCGCGCCCAACGGCACGTGCGATACGAATCGACGTGGCTCGCCGTTGAGCGGGTCATCGAATCGCAGTTCGCGCGCCACCAATTCCAAGGGTTGCGAGAAGTCGTCGTACGCGCGCTGCACGATGTCCGGGTAGAAATCGTCGCCAAGAATCGGCAGACCGAGCGAATTCATATGGACGCGGAGCTGATGCGTCTTGCCGGTTTTTGGATGCAGCGTGTAATTCACGTACGGTCTGCCGGCAACGAAGCGGATGCCGCTTCCCCGTTCGATCAGCGTTTCCGCGTTGGGCACGTCGGCGCTTTCGTACGCCTGCAATCGTCCGCGATCCTTGTTGATATGCGACCTGCGTACCAGCGGAAACGGCAGGTGCCGGTCGATGCGCACCGCCGTTCCATATCGCGGCCGCTGCGTCGGGGCGAGCGGTGCCAGGCATTCGTAGGTTTTGACGGTTTTGCGATTTTGGAACAGCATCTGGTACGCGCCTCGCGCAGACGGATTACGTACGAACACGACGACGCCTGCGGTCAGTCGGTCCAAACGGTGCGCCGGCGTGATGTTCGGCTCGTCGTACCGCTCGCACAACCGGACCAGCGCGGTTTCGCGATACCACATGCCGCGTGGCGTGGTGGCGAGGAAATGCGGCTTGTCGATGACGATGATGTTCTCGTCCTCGTACAGAACCTCATATTCGAAGGGAATATGAGGTTCCTCGAGCACGTAACGGTGCCTGCGTTCGTTACTCAACGGTGACTGACTTGGCGAGGTTGCGCGGCTTGTCCACGTCGTAGTTCTTAAGCTTGGCCATGTCCATGGCGAACAGCTGCAGCGGCACCACGTCCACCAGCGGGCTCATCAGCGTCGGGCATGCGGGACGCCAGAACACCACGTCGGCGTAACGCTCCACATCCGGATCGTTCTCCTCGGCCACGGCGATGATGTAGGCGCCGCGGGCCTTGACCTCCTCGATACCGGAGATGACTTTGGCGTGCAGCACGTTGCGTCCGCGCGCGGGCGGCACGATGAACACGACCGGCTCGCCCTCGTCGACCAGCGCGATCGGACCATGCTTGAGCTCTCCCGCGGCGAAGCCCTCGGTGAAGGTGTAGGCGATCTCCTTGAGCTTCAGCGCGCCTTCCATGGCGACCGGATACCCCACATGACGTCCGAGGAACAGGAAGGACTTCGCGTCCACCATCTGCTTGGCGGCCTCCTGCACGGTCTTGGTCTGGGTGTCGAGGACCCACTGGATCTTGCGGGGCATGTCCTTCAGAGAGTCCAAAGTCTGGGCGATTTCGTCTCGATACATGGCACCCTTGACTTGGGCCAGATACAGGCCGAGCACGTATGCGGCGGTGATCTGCGCCACGAACGCCTTGGTGGAGGCGACCGCCACTTCCGGACCGGCGTGGGTGTAGAGCACCGCGTCGGATTCGCGTGGGATGGATGCGCCCTGCGTGTTGCAGATGGCCAATACCTTGGAGCCCTGCTCACGGGCGTGACGCAACGCCATCAGCGTGTCCATGGTCTCGCCGGACTGGGAGATGGCCACCACCAACGTTCGGGGGGTGAGGATCGGGTCACGGTAGCGGAATTCGTGCGCGAGCTCCACCTCCACGGGGATGCGCACCCAATGCTCGATGGCGTATTTGGCCACCATGCCCGCGTACGCGGCCGTGCCGCAGGCGATGACGATGATCTTGTCGATGGCTTTGAAATCATGCTCGTCGATGCGCACCTCATCGAGGTTGATGTTGCCGTTCTCGTCGAGACGTCCCAGCAGGGTGCGCTGCACGGCGGCCGGATCCTCGTGGATCTCCTTGTCCATGAAGGAGTCCCAGCCGCCTTTTTCGGCAGCCGAGGCATCCCAATCCACGGTGTAGGTCTTCGGATGTTCCACGATGTTGCCCATGAAGTCGGAGACGACGACCTTGTCTGCGGACACCATCACGGCCTGGTCCTGGTCGATTTCCATGGCGCGCTTGGTGTAGGCCACGAACGCGGCCACGTCGGAGCCGAGGAAGTTCTCGCCTTCGCCAAGACCGACCACCAGCGGCGAATCGTGACGGGCGCCAACCGCGATGTCCGGCTGTCGCACGTCCGTGGCGAGGATGGTGAACGCGCCTTCCAGCATGCGGGCCAGACGGCGGATGGCCTTGAACAGGTCAGGCTTACCGGTTTCCTCGATGATCTTGTCGCTGATTTTGCCCAGCAGCTTCGCCGCGACCTCGGTATCGGTTTCGGAGACGAAACGATAGCCCTCCGTCTGCAGGTCGAGACGCAGCTGGGACGCGTTTTCGATGATGCCGTTGTGGATGATGGCGACCTTGCCGTCACGCGACGTGTGCGGATGCGCGTTAGTGTCGTTCGGCACGCCGTTCGTAGCCCAACGCGTATGGCCGATGCCCACGGTGGCGTCCGGCATCGGATCACGTTCGATGTCCTGCACCAGGTTGGCCAGACGTCCGGCCTTCTTACGGACGGCCACACGCTCCATGCCAGGCGCCGTCAGCGCCACGCCGGCCGAATCATATCCGCGGTATTCCAATCGCTGAAGTCCTTGGAGACACACCTCCAAAGGCTTGCCGCACGCGGTCCGAACATTTCCTGCATATCCTACGATTCCACACATAGCTCCTTAGCCTATCGGGTAAGGATGTCAATCATGAAACCAAGCCGCGCGTCCTTACAAATCTTTGCCATATATGCGAAATCCCACTCCCCCAGGGAAATCGTGCGAACCAGTGGCGCACGCAACGCGCCCATCGTCGGCAGCAAAAAGAAAACCCAACCCACCGGACGTCTGCGGACGCTTGACGTCAGTGGATTGGGAATTTACGGCAGTACGACAGCCTTACTTGCTACAGGACGTGCTGCAGGAAGTCCTTGAAGCGCGGCTCGCTCGGATGGTCGATGATTTCCGGACCGCCTTGTTCGACGACCACACCACCGTCCATGAAGACGATCTGGTCGGCGACCTCGCGCGCGAAACCGATCTCATGGGTGACGACCACCATGGTCATGCCTTCCTTGGCGAGGTCGAGCATGACGTTGAGCACTTCGCCGACCAGTTCCGGATCAAGCGCGGATGTCGGCTCGTCAAACAGCATGATCTCCGGCTTCATGGCAAGCGCGCGTGCGATGGCCACGCGCTGCTGCTGACCGCCGGAAAGCTGCGCCGGATAATAATCGAGGCGCTCCCCCATGCCGACGCGGTTCAGCTCCTCGATGGCGAGCTTGCGAGCTTCCTTCTTGTCCATGTGCTTGACGTGGACCGGAGCCTCCATGACGTTTTCAAGAGCCGTCATATGCGGGAACAGGTTGAAGCGCTGGAACACCATGCCCAGTTTGGAACGCTGTTCGGCCACTTCCTTGTCGTTCAGGGTCTGCAGCACGCGTTCGCCGCCCTTGTCGACGTATTTGTAGCCGATCATCTCGCCGTCAACGTCGATTTCGCCGCCAGTCAGCGTCTCCAGCTGGTTGATCAGACGCAGGAACGTGGATTTGCCGGAGCCGGACGGACCGAGGATCACGGTGACGGTGCCCGGCATGACGGTCATGTCGATGCCTTTGAGCACATGCAGATTGCCGAAGGCCTTATGAACCTGCGTCGCCTTGACTGCAGGAACGATTTCGTTGGTTGTGATTTCGCTCATGGTCGTTCCCCTCACGCGGTCATTCCCGCGAACGTGGCTTCGTTCTGCTTGTCGATGTCATCCTTGGGCTCGCCGAAGGTCTTGCCTGGCAACGGCGTGCGCTTGCCGCGGGCGCCGGCCGGACGGGCGTCGAAGCCCTTGCCGAAGTGCTTTTCGAGTCGGGACTGGATGACCATCAGGATGGACGTGATGACCAGATACCAGATGCAGGCCACGATCAGCAGCGGGATCGGCTTGTACAGACGGGTCGCGATCGCCGTGGTGGCGAACTGCAGTTCCAGCGTGAACGGCACGGCGTTGACAAGCGACGTGGTCTTCAGCATGCCGATGAACTCGTTGCCGGTCGGCGGGATGATGATGCGCATGGCCTGCGGCAGCACGATGCGACGCATGATGAGCGTGCGCTTCATGCCGAGGGCCTTTGCGGCCTCCGTCTGCCCCGGGTCGACCGCCTCAAGTCCGGCGCGCACGATTTCAGCCAGGTAGGCGGCCTCATTCAGGGCCAGGCCCAGCCATGCGGCGTTGAATGCGGTGATGACAGACTGGGAGTCAATGCTCCAGAATTCGATTGAGGTGAACGGGATGCCCACGCCGATGCGCGGCACCAGCACCGCGAACAGACCCCAGAAGACCAGCTGCGTGTACACAGGGGTTCCGCGGAAGAACCAGATGTAGAACCAGCTCACGCCGCGCAGCACCGGGTTGATGGATTTGCGCATGACCGCCAGAACGACCGCCAGAATGATGGCGATGACCATCGAGATGACGGTCAGCAGCAGCGTGTACTTGATGCCTTCCAGTACGTTCTCGTTGAACAGGTATTTCCAGACCACATTCCATTCGAAACGCGGATTGGTGACCAAAGCCTGCACCAGCATCGCGGCGAAGAGCGCGACGATGATGGCCGCCACGATCGGACCCGTACGCTTGACAGGCAAGGCTTTAATGCGATTGGGAATATCGAGGCCGTCGCCGTCGACTTGTTTCTTCGCCATGATGCTGTTTCCTTTTTCTATCTATCTGATGAGATCAGTTGAGGTCGGTCGGATTGATCTCAGCCTTGTCGAGAGCGCCGGACTCGACGCCCCAATGCTTGAGGATCTTCATGTACGTGCCGTCATCCATCAGCTTCTGCATGGCCGCCTGCACCGCCTTGGCCGTGTCGGAATCACCCTTCTTGATGGCCACGGCCTCCTTGGTCACGCCGACGTCCTCACCGAGGGCCTCAAGCTGGTCGTCGGTCTGGGAGATCGCATAACCCGCGACCGGCGAATCGGCGTAGAACACGTCGGCCTTACCGGTGGCCACTGCGGTGGCGGCTTCGGCCTGACGCTTGTAAGACATCACTTCGGCCTTCTTGTCGGCCTTGCAGCCCTTGGCGATCTTGTTGGCCTCGTCCTCCTGGACGGTGCCGGTCTGCACTGCGATCTTCGCGCCGCACATGTCGGAGGTGTCGAGCTTCTTCGGGTTGCCCTTCTGCACGGCCCACGTGGAGCCGGCGCGGTAGTAGCTCACGAAGTCGACGGACTGCAGACGCTCTTCGGTGATGGTCATGGCGGTGATGCCCAGATCGTACTTGGAGCCGATGGACGGGACGATGGTGTCGAACATGGAGGAGACGATCTTCGGCTTCAGGCCCAGCGTCTGGGCGATGGCCTTGGACATGTCCACATCGTAGCCGACCGGGGTCTTGCCGTCTTCGGCGTAGAATTCGGCCGGAGCATAGGACAGTTCCATGCCGACGGACAGCTCGCCGTCCTTGACGGTCTTCGCAGAGGCGGCCAGCTTGGCCAGCTCGTCATCCTTCTTGATGGTGCTCACATCGTAACCAACGGTGGTGTTCTTCGCCTTCGAGTCGCTTTTGGCGTCACCGGAATCCGTGGTGCCGCATGCGGCGACGGAGAACATCATGGCCGCGCTCAGCGCGAGAGCGGCAAACGATTTGAATTTCAACGACATAGTGGGTTCTCCTTCTATTCTCTTCCCATCCACTGAACGGTAATCGTCCATTTGCCAATCAGACGTCCAGTATTCCAAAGGCACACGATAAAACCGCAATGCTACGCTGACGTTAATCGGCAAAAAGCGTAGGGGCATCGATCTATATACATCCGATGCCCCTACGCCCGCAGCGTCAGTGCGCCGATCAGCCCAAATCGGTCGGGTTGATCTCGGCCTTGTCGACGGCGCCGGATTCGACGCCCCAATGCTTGAGGATCTTCATGTACGTGCCGTCATCCATCAGCTTCTGCATGGCCGCCTGCACCGCCTTGGCCGTGTCGGAATCACCCTTCTTGATGGCCACGGCCTCCTTGGTCACGCCGACGTCCTCACCGAGGGCCTCAAGCTGGTCGTCGGTCTGGGAGATCGCATAACCCGCGACCGGCGAATCGGCGTAGAACACGTCGGCCTTGCCGGTGACGACGTTGGTGGTCACATCGGTCTGCAGCTTGTTGGACAGGATCTGGACGTCAAGCTTGTTGTCCGCCTTGCACTGTTCGGCGCCCTTGTTGACTTCCTCCTCCTGTGTGGTGCCGGTCTGCACCGCGATCTTCAATCCGCACAGGTCGGACGTGTCGATCTTGCTTGGGTTGCCCTTCTTGACCACCCACGTGGAACCGGCCTTGAACATGCTGACGAAGTCGACGGCCTTCATGCGTTCCGGGGTAATGGTGAACGACGAGACGCCGATATCGTACTTCGAACCGATTGATGGAATGATCGAATCGAAATTCGACGTCTGCGGATCCGCCTCGAGGCCGAACGTTTTCGCCAACGCCTTGACGATGTCCACGTCGAAGCCGACCGGCGTCTTGCCGTCCGCGGCCAGGAACTCGGCCGGCGCGTACGACGTATCCATGCCGACGGTCAGCTTGCCGTCCTTGGTGACGGAGGACGGCAGCATCTTGGCGATCTTCTCGTCCTTCTTCACGCCGGACACGTCGTAACCGGTGGTCGACGACGAATTCGAATCGACGGAAGCTTGGGAATCCGTTTTGTCGGAGGTTCCGCAGGCTCCCATCGAGACGACCATCGCCGCGCTCAACGCGAGCGCCGCCCAACCTTTCAGGTTCCTCATCATGGCAAGTCCTCTCTTCAACCCAGCCAAATCAACCAGCCAAACGTGGCTATGGCATAACCTAAGAGCGGATTGCTACGAGCGTATTAACGGACGCAAAAGTTCCGAAACATTCACTCGTTGATGCCGGGGGTGTTGATCTCCGGCTTGCTGATGGCACCGTCCTGAACACCCCAGTACTTGAGGATCTTCATGTAGGTGCCGTCGTCGATGAGCTTCTGCAGGGCCTTCTGCAGGGCCTCGTCCATCTGCTGGTCGCCCTTCTTGACGACGATGCCTTCCGGGGCGATGCCTTCGGTCTTGCCAAGCGTTTCGAGTTCGCCGTCGGTCTGCGCGATCGCGTAGCCGGCGACCGGCGAATCGGCGTAGAACACGTCGGCCTTGCCGGTGACGACGTTGGTGGTCACATCGGTCTGCAACTTGCTGGAGATAACGTCCATCTCCGCCTTGCCGTCGGCCTTGCATTGCTTGGCCATCTTGTTGGCGGCGGTCTCCTGCATGGTGGCGGTCTGCACGGCCACCTTCTTGCCGCACAGATCGGACGTGTCGACCTTGTTCGGGTTACCCTTCTTCACGGCCCATGCGGAGCCGGCGTTGAAGTGGCTGACGAAGTCGACCGCCTCGAGGCGTTCCTTGGTGACGGTGAACGACGAGATGCCGATGTCGTACTTGGCGCCGACGGCCGGAATAATCGAATCGAAGTTCGCGGTTTCCGGATCGGCCTCAAGACCGAACACTCCGGCCAGCGCCTTGGCGATGTCCACGTCGAAGCCAACCGGCGTCTTGCCGTCCGCGGCCAGGAATTCGGCCGGCGCGTACGACGTATCCATGCCGATGGTGAGCTTGCCGTCCTTGGTCACATAATCCGGCAGCATTTTGGCGATCGCGTCGTCCTTCTTCACGCCGGAAACATCGTAACCGGTCAGTTCGCTGGACTTCGAACTGGATTTCGACGCCGAGGCGTCGCTGTCGTCGCTGGTGCCGCATGCCGCGCCGGTGGCGAGCATGGCCACGCTCAACATGAACGCGGCGGCGGTTTTCAGGGCTTTTCCTGCTTGCATGTTCCCTCTCCTATGGATTCATATCGGCCTGTTCAGCCGAACCGTATCCTAGCGTAAAGAGGGTGTGTTACAAAAATTTTCCTGAATCGGCGTTCTTTCACTATGTGAAACCGGAATTTTTCCGATTTATCGCACCTGCTTGTTGGCGTATCGCATGGCTCGCAGCGCCTCACGCTTGTCCTGCTCCTCGCGAAGCGACTGGCGCTTGTCGAATTCCTTCTTGCCTCGGGCGAGCGCGATCTCGACCTTGACGCGGCCGTCTTTGAAATACAGGCTCAGCGGAATGATGGTGAATCCCTTGGCCTGGGTTTGGCGGGCCAGCTTGTCGATCTGCGCCGCATGCAGCAGCAGCTTGCGCTTGCGTTTGGGTGCGTGGTTGTTCCACGTGCCGTTGAGATATTCGGGAATGTTGGCTCCCTCAAGCCACATCTCCCCACGACGGTCGATGGTGATGAACGATTCGGCCAGCGACGCCCGTCCTTCACGAAGCGACTTCACTTCGGTGCCGGTCAACACGAGACCGGCCTCATACTTGTCTTCGATGGCGTAGTCGTGACGCGCCTTCTTGTTCTGCGCGATCGGTTTGGTTCCCTGTTCTTTGGCCATGTCGGACCTCCTTCCCGGTTCTTTCGATCAGTGTATGCAACGCGACTCCGTCGACCATATCACGAAAGCGCGTCGCCCGACGATGCGGACGGCGCGCTTGCCGTGGTTTCATGTCTGGAACGGAACCGTCAGTAGTGGACGTACTGGTAGGCTCCGGCGTTGGAGATCGTTTCCCAAGCCGGGAACGTCGCGAAGCCAGTGCCGCCTTCGGAGATCAGAACCGAACCGTCGGCGTTCACGCGTTCCACGACGGCCACGTGGCCGTACTGCCAGTCGGCGGTCCAATGTCCGCCTACGCTTTGGCCGCGCGCGAACACCATCGCCGCGCCGACATGCGGGGTGTTGTTCACCAGGTATCCGAGTCCACGAGCGGTATTGGCCCAATCGGCGCCGTTGCCCATGTAGGAGCCGACCGGAAGGCTCAGCTGGGAACGCCTCAGGTATGCCCACAGCGTGCACTGGCGGGACGGATACGCGGCACCGCCGACCGTGTTGCCGGTGTTGTGTCCGTAGCAGTATCCGGAACCGGCCGGGCAATTGCCGGGCACCGCATAGTTCATGCCGCTGGCGCCGCCGGAATTGTTGTTATTGGGCGTCGGAGCCGGCGCAGGTGCAGGCGCGGGAGCGGGATTGTAGTTCGTGTTGTTGTTCGGACGCGACTGCTGCTGGTTGTTATTGGGGTTGACAGCGGCGTTGTTGGAATTGTTGTACTGGTTGTTCCATGAATCGATCTGCGATTTCATGGCGACGATGTCCGCCGCTTCCTTGGCGCTCTGCGTTGTCAGCTGGCTCTTCTGCGATTCGAGCTTCTCACGTTTCGCCGTGCCCTCGTCACGCAGCTTCTGCAGGGCGGTCTGCTTGATGCTGGCCTCGCTTGCCGCCTGCTGGGCGCTTGCCGCCTGCTGGTCGGCCTGCTCCTTGAGCTGGGTGATCTTCTGTTCGATGGCGCCCAGACGGTCCTTGCGGTTCATCGACGTGTTCAGCTCGTTCGCCGCGTCGGTTGCCGCGTTGGATTCGCTTCGCGTGACCGCGGCCTGCGACTGCATCTTGTTGACGAAATCGTCGGCGGTCGTCGAATCGGTGACGAAATCCAGCACATCCGACGTGCTGGAGCCGTGGAAGCTCTCGCGGGCGAGCTGCGCGACGGCGGCCTTGGCGTCATCATAGTCGGAGCCGGTCTGCTTGATCTGCTCCTCAAGGTTCGCCTTGTCCTGCTGGGCCGCTTGCAACCGCTGCGTGGTCGCTTCCGCCAGGCTCTGCGCCTGTTCTGCCGCCTGCTGGGCAGATTCCGCGGCCTCGACCGCCGCAGGAATCTGGTTGTCGTTCAAATCGGCCAACTGCAGAATCGTGTCGGCGAGATCGCTGCTCACGCCGGCAAGCTGCGACTTCAGCTTGGCGTGGTTCGACACCTTCGCCTGGTATTCCGACATGCTCACGGCATGCGCCTGCGGAGCCGGCGCGGCGACGACCGCGACGCCGCCGGCGCAGAACATAGCCGAAGCAAGCATCAGTCCAACGATGGGCCGCACCTGTCTCGTCATTTTCCTAGACATGTATTCCCTTCCCGAAATCCACCTATTTCGACATTGTATCCAGCAAACTTCAAATATGCTGAACATCTCGTTCAGCACCCCGCCGGTTTATGCCTTCAGGTACTTCCTCAGCGAGATGCTGGACGCGACGATCGACAGCACGACGGCTCCCACCACAAGGGCCGGTGCAAGCAGCCATACCGTCTTCTGGTTGATCAGAGGCATCCACTGCACGCTCTTCGACAGCCAATCCGTGATGAACAGCTTCACCATGGCGCTCAACGTTCCGCAGGCGAGCAGCGAACCAATCAGCGACGCGAACACGCCTTCCAACACGAACGGCAGGCGGATGGTCCAGTTCGAGGCTCCCACCAGTCGCATGATCTCGGTCTCGTTCTTACGCGAGGCGGCACTCATGCGAATCGTCGTGCCGGTCAGCATGATGGCCACCAGGATCATCACGCCGGCGAGCGCCACGGTGACCGCCGTCGCACGGTTCAGCACCGAGAAGACCGGGTCGAAGATCTTGCGTTGATCCTGCACTTCCTCGACACCGGTGCGGCCGCTCAACACTTCGGATACCACTTGGTATTTGGTCGGGTCCTTCAGTTTCAGACGCAGCGACCCCTGCATGTCGGCGGCGGTGAGCACGCGTCCTTGGTATTCGCCGTTCGGATACTGCTTGAGGAAGGTGTTCTTGTAGAAGTCCTCACGGCTCACATATGTGATTTTGGAGACGATGTTGCCGGCTTCCTCGTTGATCACGTTCTCCAGATCGACAATCTCCTGGTTGGAAGGCGCCTTGCCCGACGAGCAGGACGCCGCCTGGCTGGCACCGTCCGGGCACAGCCATACGACCACTTCGACCTTGTCGTACCATTCGCCCTTCGCGGCGGTGATCTGTGCCTGCATCAGGCCGGATACGCCGATGAACAGGAAGGAGATGAATGTGACCAGCATGACGGAGATGATCATTGAAACATTGCGCTTGAGGCTGTTCCATGTTTCGGAAAGGATGAAACGAAAACGCATCAGTCGTGCTCCTTGGTGTCCTCAGGGTTTTCATCGGACGGTGCCGGCGGGACGGGCGGTTCGGACGGTACCGGAGGCTCGGGCGGTGTCGGAGGCTCGGTTTGGGTCGGTGGAACGGGCGGTGCAGGCGGAGCGGACAGCGCCGATGCTTCGTCGGCACCAGTCTCGGAGGCATCATTTTCAGCGGAGGTCTTGGCCTGTTCGTTCCGTTCGGTTTGCTCGGCCTGTTCCTGGTCGGCCATCTGTTCGAGGCTCAGTCCCTTGCCCCAGGTCAAGGTGGTCTCCACTGACGCGAAGGCCTCGCCGTAACGGCCGGTGCGTCCGGAATGCACGGATTTGGCAAGACGGGCGATGCCGTCGTTCCCCTGTCCGTCATGGACGGCAGCGGCGACCACATCCACGGCGTTCACCACGGTTTCGGCGCGCGTCGCGCCTTCCACGTCGACGGTGTCGTCAGGAGCGTTCGTTGAATCGATGGCGTTCTGTCGACGGTATTTCGCGTTCGGGTCGGAAGTGCCCAATGCCTGGTGCGATTTCGACTCGACTTCGGCGTCCGGGAAATACAGCGCGGAATCGTAGGATCCCTGCTGCTCGTCGCGCACGATCTTGCCGGTGTGCAATTCGACCACGCGTTTGCGCATGGAGTTGACGATCTCTTCGTTGTGTGTGGCCATGACGATGGTGGTGCCGGTACGGTTGATGGCGTCTAACACTTCCATGATGCCCAGCGATGTGGTCGGGTCGAGGTTGCCCGTAGGCTCGTCGGCGAGCAGGATCTGAGGATGGTTCACATACGCCCTTGCGATGGCGACGCGTTGCGCTTCGCCGCCGGACAGCTCATGGGGGTAGTTGTTTTCCTTGCCCGTGAGCCCCACCGTCTGCAGTACTTTGGGCACCAGCGATTTGATGGTGGAACGGCTTGTGCCGATCACTTCAAGTGCGAAGGCGACGTTCTCCCATACCGTCTTGTTGTTGAGCAGCTTGTAATCCTGGAAGATAAAGCCGATCTGCCGGCGATAATGCGGCACCTGCCGTGCGGACAGGCGTCGCAGATCGTTGCCGGCGACGCGGATCTCGCCATCCGTGGCTTCCTCCTCGCGAAGCAGCAGGCTCAGCAAGGTGGTCTTGCCGGAACCGGACGCGCCCACAAGAAAGACGAAATCACCTCGATCGATGTCAAGATTGATGTCATCCAATGCGGGACGCGTGCCCTTTGGATAGACTTTGCTCACATGTTCAAGCGAGATCAGCGCCATCGTGTTTTCCCTCCGCCTATCGCTTAGGCTTCTTGTTCCTCGGCTGCCGCGCGACGCTGTTCGTGACGCCAGCGGATGCCGGCTTCGATGAACTCGTCGATGTCGCCGTCGAAGACAGCCTGGGTCTGCGAGGTCTCATACCCCGTGCGCAGGTCCTTGACCATCTGGTACGGATGCAGCACATACGAGCGCATCTGGTCGCCCCAGCTGGCCTTGATGTCTCCGGCGAGCTCCTTCTTCTTCTTGGCTTCCTCCTCGTGGCGCAGCACCAGCAGTCGGGACTGCAGCACGGCCATGGCGGCGGCACGGTTCTGAATCTGAGAGCGTTCGTCCTGCATGGTCACCACGATGCCGGTCGGAATGTGGGTGATGCGCACCGCGGAATACGTGGTGTTCACGCCCTGTCCGCCAGGACCGGACGAGCAGTAGGTGTCGACGCGGATTTCGGAATCCGGCACGTCGATGTGATCGGTCGCTTCGACCAGCGGCACCACTTCCACGGCGGCGAAGCTGGTCTGACGGCGGCCCTGGTTGTCGAACGGGGAGATACGCACCAGACGGTGGGTGCCACCCTCCACGCTCAGTCGCCCGTATGCGTACGGGGCGTCCACCTGGAACGTGGCCGACTTGATGCCGGCTTCTTCCGCGTAGGAGGTGTCCATGACCTTGGCCTTGTATCCGTTGCGTTCCGCCCAACGCAGGTACATGCGCAGCAGCATCTGCGCGAAATCGGCCGCATCCACGCCGCCGGCGCCGGAACGGATCGTCACCACGGCGGAACGTTCGTCGTATTCGCCGTCAAGCAGCGTCTGGATCTCCATATCGTCGAGATCCTTTTGGATGCTTTCGACTTCGGCCTTCGCCTCGGCCAACGTGTCGGCGTCCTCTTCCTCCTGGCCAAGCTCGACCAGGGTCTCCACGTCCTCGATGCGCTGGTCGGCGGATGCCAGACGCTTGAGCTGCGACTGCACCGCGGACAGCTTGCTGGTCACTTTCTGTGCGTTTTCCGGATCGTCCCACAATCCGGGTTCGGCCGCTTTCACTTCAAGGTCCTTGGCCTCGGCGGTCAGTCGATCGACGTCGAGGGCCTTGGAAATGGACTCGTATTTGGCGCGCGCTTCGCTGATCGCCTCGGAGTAATCAAATTCTGCCATCGTTTACACCATACATTTCTATTACGTTCCTGACTATTCTGACATGGAGCCGTCCACGGCTCCCGCACAATCCATAAGGTTTTTCCACGTGCCCACATCCATTTCCCACATGGACGGACCGCGAACCTGTCCGCACGCATACGGGAAACCGGGGCCCGTTTCGGATCATACGGGCCCGAAGGCGTCAAAGCCCCGCGTAGATCGCAGGAATGACCAGACTCAGCAGCATCGCCGCGGCGATGACGATGCACACCGTGCGCACCATGGTGCGGCGACGGCGTTCTCGCTGCTCGCGTTCGTCCCTGTAGTCACTCATACGCGCCACTATACCGGCTCGCCCCTACTTAGCGTTTCTTGCGAAACGCCTCGAAAATCACTTGTGGTAAGGTTCTCCGGCGTTGATTTTGTATGCGCGATAGATCTGCTCCAGCAGAATCACCCGCATCAGCTGGTGCGGGAACGTCATTTTGGAAAAGCTCAGCAGGTAGTCGGCTCGTTTGAGGATCGCGGGGTCGAGTCCCAATGAGCCGCCGATGATGAGCTGGATATGGCTGGTGCCGTGAAGTCCGAGGTCGTTGATTTTCGCGGCGAGCTGTTCGCTGGTGAGCTGCTTGCCTTCGATGGCGAGGGCGATGACGAACGCGTCGTCACGAATATGTTTGGCGATGCGTTCGCCCTCTTTGGCCTTGATCTGCCGTTCGAGTCCGTCGCTGGCGTGCTCCGGTGTCTTCTCGTCGGCCACTTCGACGATGTCGAGCTTGCAATACCGGCCCAGTCGTTTCGAATATTCCGCGATGGCGTCGCGCAGATACTTCTCTTTGACCTTGCCGACGGTGATCAGTGTGATTTTCACGAGTTTCCTCTTGCGGAGAGCGCGGATGACGCTCTCCGCCATTCCGTTTTCAGTTCTTGTGGAGTTTCTCGTTGAGCTCGATGCCGGTCTTGCGGTAGCGCGCCTCGATGCGGCCGGACACGGAGTTGCGGATGAACAGGATGTTGTCCTTGCCGGACAGTTCGGCGCCCTTGACGGTTTCGAGCGGTTCGCCGGCTGCGACCTTGGCCTTGTCGTAGATGGTGACCTTGGTGCCGGCGGTGACGTACAGGCCCGCTTCGACCACGCAGTTGTCTCCCAGGGAGATGCCGATGCCGGCGTTCGCGCCGAGCAGGGAGTGCTCGCCGATGGAGTTCTTGAGCTTGCCGCCGCCGGACAGGGTGCCCATGATGGACGCGCCGCCGCCGATGTCGGAGCCGTTGCCGACCACGACGCCCTGCGAGACGCGGCCTTCGACCATGGAGACGCCGAGGGTGCCCGCATTGAAGTTCACGAAGCCGGCGTGCATGACGGTGGTGCCTTCGGACAGGTGCGCGCCCAGTCGCACGCGGTCGGCGTCGCCGATGCGCACGCCGGTCGGCACGACGTAGTCGACCATACGGGGGAACTTGTCAATCGACAGCACGTTCACATCGACGTGCGGCGCCAACACGGCTCCGGACTGTCGGGTGGCGGCCATCACGTCAAGCTTGCGCAAAGCGAAATCGTCGACGGCGAACGGACCGTAGTTGGTCCACACCACGTTGTTGAGCTTGGCGAAAATGCCGTCGAGATTCAACGTGTTCGGCTTGGCCAGACGCATGCTCAGCAGGTGCAGACGCAGATAGGCGTCGGCGGCGTCCTCGATCGGCTCGTCCAGCTTGGACACGGTGAACACGGGCATGCGGCGCACGCCACGCGCGTCGGCCTCGTCATGCGCGATGGCGCCGAAGTTGTGATTCGGACGCGAGGTTTCAGCCGGAGCCTCGCCCAACGTGAGTTCCGGATACCACACGTCAAGGGTGTTGCCGGCCGCATCGATGCTTGCCAGACCCCAACCCCATGCGGTGCGCTGTTCAGTCATGTGTACGCTCCTTTGACCATGCCGGAGCCGTAGACCGGTTCCAGCGATTCGTTAGGTTCTTTCGTTCCTTGAAACACTGTAGCGGCAAGCCATGGCAGGCGCATGCGCACGTCCGAAACCGGAGCCGCGTGTCAATATCGTTCAGTGGCGCTGGTCCATCGGCACGTAATCGCGTTCCGTGTAGCCGGTGTACACCTGGCGCGGACGGCCGATCTTCGTGTTCGGATCGGCGAGCATCTCACGGTACTGCGCGATCCAGCCGGGGATGCGGCCCAACGCGAACAGCGTGGTGAACATGGACGGATCGAAGCCGATCGCACGGTAGATCAGTCCCGTGTAGAAGTCGACGTTCGGATACAGATGACGAGACACGAAGTAATCGTCGCTCAATGCGATCTGCTCCAGTTCGGTGGCCACGTCGAACAGCGCGCGCTCGTCCGCCGGCAGCTTCAACGTGTCGGCGCGTTCCATGATCTTCTGCAGATAGGTCTTGGCGATCGCCGCGCGCGGATCGTACGACTTGTACACGCGGTGGCCGAGGCCGGAAATGCGATACCCGTTGGCCTTCGCGTCCTCCACGAATTCCTTGACGGTTTTGCCGGAGTCGCGGATGGCTTTGAGCTGGCGGAGCACCGCCTCGTTGGCGCCGCCGTGCAGCGGGCCGGACAGCGCGTTGATGCCGGCCGCGACCGCGGAATACAGGTTGGCGTGCGCCGAACCGGCGATGCGCACCACGGACGTGGAGCAGTTCTGCTCGTGGTCGGCATGGATGATGAGCAGACGGCCAAGCGCGTGCACATACAGAGGATCGGATTCGAACGGCTCATACGGCACGGCGAAGCACATGCGCAGGAAATCGTCGACATAGCCACGCGAGTAGTCCGGGTACAGCATCGGCTCATCGCGACGGCGGCGGAAGATGTAGCTGACGATGGTGCGCGCCTTGGCCATGATGATGGTCGCCGTTTCGTCCAGCTGGTCGGAATCGTTGATGTCCGTGGTGTCCGGGTAGAACGTGGCGAGCGCGTTGACCGCGGACGCCATCACACTCATCGGATGCGCGGTGCGCGGGAAGGAGCCCATGAACGTACGGAAGTCCTCCCCCACCATCGTGCGGTGGTTGATGTCGGAGATGAAACGGTCGTACTGGTCCTTGTTCGGCAGTTCGCCGTGACGCAGCAGCCAAGCGACTTCAAGGAAGTCGGACTGTTCGCACAGCTGCTCGATCGGATAGCCGCGATAGCGCAGAATCGAGTTCTTGCCGTCGATGTACGTGATTTTCGATTCGCATTGCGCGGTGGTGAGGAAACCGGGGTCGAGTGTGACCCAGCCATCATTGCGCAGCGTGGACACCACGATGCCGTCCGCGCCCGCCGTGGCTTCGACCACCGGCAGGGTGAAGTCCTTGGATTCCACACTCAGATTGGCTGTGGCCATACTCGTTCGCTCCTTACCAGTTCAAAAAGTACCGCCCACTATATGGCATGCGCGTTTCGATATGTGGGTTCCGTCTCAAAACGGGCATGAAAAAACGGGCTGTGCGTAATCGCACAAGCCCGTTTTCATAAGGTTTTGGACTAGTCGCGGACGGTGAGGATCACCGGACCGTTTTCGGTGATGGCGATGGTGTGCTCGCTGTGTGCGCCACGGGAGCCGTCCTCGCTCTTCAGCGTCCAGCCGTCCTTCGGATCCTGGTAGATCTCGTCGGTGGTCTTGAGGAACCACGGTTCGATGGCGATGACCAGGCCCGGACGCAGCTTGTAGCCGTGATGCGCCTTGCCGTCGTTCGGCACGTGCGGATCGCCGTGCATGATATGGCCGACGCCGTGTCCGCCGAACTCCAGGTTGATCGGGTAGCCGTATTCGCGTGCCACGTCGCCGACGGCGCAGGAGACGTCGCCCAGACGATTGCCCGGCTGAGCGGCTTCGATGCCGGCCGCCAAAGCCTCTTCGGTGCACTTGATCAGGCGCAGGTCGTCGGGATGCTGCGTGCCGACGCAGAAGCTGATGGCGGAATCCGCGACCCATCCGTCGACGTTGATCGCCAGATCGAGGCTGACCAGATCGCCGTCCTTCAGGTTGTAGTCGTACGGAACGCCGTGCAGCACGGCGTCGTTCACGGACGTGCAGATGTAGTGCGCGAACGGACCGGTGCCGAAATCAGGCGCATAGTCGACGTAGCAGGACGAGGCGCCCTTGCGGTCCACGATGCGCTTGTGGACGAATTCGTCGATTTCCAACAGATTGGTGCCGACCTTGGTGAATTCCTTCAGGTCGCGCAGGATGCCGCCGACGAAGCGGCCTGCGGGCTTCATCGCTTCAATCTCTTTAGGGGTTTTCAGTTCGATCATGCCTTCAACCCTACTTCGCGGGCCATACACCGGCGAACGATGTTCTCCTTTCTGTATTCCACCTTGCGTTCCACCCGAATATTCGATTCGAATACACGATGTTGTCACCAAAGATGGATAGTGTGAAGCCATGAACAACACTTCGAATTCTTTGGTTTCGGGTATCGATCCGGCATCGTTCTCCGCCGTGACCGGCCCGTCTCAGGACTTGTTCCGCTTCGTCAACGGCCCGTGGGTCGACATGTACCGTCTTCCCGACGACCGTTCCCGGTATGGTTCCTTCGACAAGCTCGCCGAGGATGCGGAAAACCAGATCCGCGACATCCTTGAAGAGGATGATTGCCCAGCCGTCAAGTCGCGCGCTTTGTACCATAGTTTCCTTGACGTCGATGCCATCGACGCGGCCGGACTCGCCGCCATCGAAGACCAGTTGGCTTCCATCGACGAGGCCGAAGACAAGGCCGCGCTCACCCGCGCGCTTGGCGCCATGAACCCGACCGGCGGTCCAGACCTGATCGGCATCGCCGTTTACGGAGATCCGGGAGCGCCGGAGACCAATGTCGTGCACATCGAACAGGACGGTTTGGATCTGCCGGACGAGGCCTACTACAGGGAAGACCATTACGCGCCAATCCGTGAGGCGTATGTCGAGATGGTCGCCAAGCAGCTGAAGAACGCGCATCTTGCGGCCGATGACGAGGATGCCCATGCGCAGGCCAAGCGTTTCCTTGACGTGGAGACGCGCATCGCGGCGAACCATTGGGACAACGTGTCCACGCGCGATTCGGTGAAGACCTATAACCCGACGGATTACGCCGACCTGTGCGCCATGCTCGCCGATGTTGACCTGGACGCTTGGATCGACGCCTGGCAGAACGCTTACGACGCGACCACCGCGGCTGCCGTGCAGCCGTTGGATTTCCGCGGCTGTTTCAGCCACACGATCGTGCATGAGCCAAGCTTCCTCACCGGACTCAACGCGTTCTGGAAGGAAGCGTCGCTGGATGATCTCAAGCTGTGGGCCCGCGTGCATGTGGTGATCGGCTCCACATTGGAGCTTCCCCACGAATTCGACGAAACGAATTTCGACTTCTACGGCAAGACGCTGTCCGGGCAGAAGGAGCAGCGTGTGCGTTGGAAGCGTGGCGTCTCGCTGGTCAACGGCATCTGCGGCGAGGATGTCGGCCGCGAATACGTGAAGCGTCACTTCCCCGAAACCTCCAAGCAGCGTATGGAGCAGCTGGTCGGCAATCTCATCGACGCCTACCGTGTGTCCATCTCCAATTCCACTTGGCTTGGCGACGAGACCAAGGCCAAGGCATTGGAGAAGCTGTCCAAGTTCGTGCCGAAGATCGGCTACACGAACCATTGGCGTGACTATTCCGCGCTGGATGTGCGCGAGGACGCCGGCTTCGCCCAGAACATGCGTGCCGCGAACCTGTATGAGACCGGCTACCAGCTGGCCAAGGTGGGCAAGGCCGTCGACAAGGACGAATGGCTGATGAATCCGCAGACGGTGAACGCCTACTATGAGCCGTCCATGAACGTGATCGTGTTCCCGGCCGCCATTTTGCAGCCGCCGTTCTTCAACCCGGATGCCGAGGATGCCGCGAACTACGGCGGCATCGGCGCGGTGATCGGCCATGAGATCGGCCACGGTTTCGACGACCAGGGCTCGCAATACGACGGCGACGGCAAACTCAACGACTGGTGGACCGAAGAGGACAAGGCCAATTTCAAGGCGCTCACCCAGAAGCTCATCGACCAGTACAACGAGTTCGTGCCGACGCAGCTCGCCGAAAAGTATTCGGATGACCCGTCGAAGGCCCCTCATGTGAACGGCGCGTTGACCATCGGCGAGAACATCGGCGATTTGAGCGGTGTGAACATCGCTCTCAAGGCCTATGCGTTCGCTCTCGATGAAGCGGCCGGCCGCGGCAAGGATGGTTCCACGGAAGCCATCGAAGCCGCGCTTGCCGATGCTCCTGAAATCGACGGCTTCACCGGCCTGCAGCGTTTCTTCCTGAGCTACGCTTCGATTTGGCGCACTAAGAATCGCGACGAGTTGGCGGAGCAGTATCTGCAGATCGACCCGCACTCCCCCGCCGAATGCCGTACGAACGGCATCGCCCGTAATGTGGACCTGTTCCACAAGGCGTTTGGCGTGCAGCCCGGCGACGGCATGTGGCTCGCACCGGAGCAACGCGTGCGCATCTGGTAACAGGCCATGCCAGCGATCGCATAAGCGTCAGGCAATCGTCAGAAGCCATCGCCGCCGAATTCCTCACGTAGGGGTTCGGCGGCGTTGCTATCCGCACCGGCCTGCGAGCCGCCTTGCTCGTCAACGCCGGAACTCTGCCCGCCCATCGCATTGACTGAAGTTTCGCCCCGCTGTTGGGCGGCTTGCACATATGGATCACGTCCTAAAGCCTGTCCAGGCTGCGCGTCTTGCTGGCCGGAATCGTTTTTCTTGGCGAGTTTGCGGAAGGTGGAGACACCGTAGCTCAAATCATGCCCCGCCGCATTCGCTTCCATGACGAGTTTCGACTGTTGCTTGCCGTTCTGGTCCACCCAGCTTTCCGCCGCCAGCACGCCGGTCACGATGACCGGTTCGCCTTTTTTGAACGATTGGCAGATGCTTTCGGAAAGGCCTCGATATGCCTTCACCGTGATCCATGTGGTGGGCAGGTCCTTCCACTGTTGCGTTCGGCCATCGAAATAATGTCTGGTGCTGGCCAGCCGGAATGAGCTGGCATGCGGCATGCCTTCCCGATTGAATTGCGTGGGCTGGCCGCCCACATATCCCGTGATGGTGAGGAGACCCTGCTGCTGCGCCATGTTCGGCCCTTTCTGTTTGACGAATGATGGACCGCGGAAAGCGCCGTTGACGGCACGGAAGCGACAGGCAGTGAGGTGGATTTATGGTGAGAGAGGGTAAACTGCATGCCCTTCCCGCATCTTCACGTTTCCGCGGTAAGACCACTATCGCCGAACGTTCCATCCGTCTGCAAGCCCAACCGGAGAATGTGGATAACTTGAGATCGTCGGGCGAGTCGTGGATTGTCGGTGGATAATTTCGACTTATCCACCGACATCCACAATCCTCATGTGCGTGAGATGCGCACGGTATTCCCCATGAAAAACAAAAAACGGAAGACCACCTGCTTGATGGTCTTCCGTTGCCGTATGTCGTTCGTCGGATCAAACCGACGCGCTACGGATTGCCGTATGTCACTTGAGCAGTGCAGCGACGCGGTCCGCGATCGCCTGCGCGGCGTCCGCGACCGGCACCGCTTCGGCGTTCTCACCGTTGCGGTCGCGCACTTCGATGGTGCCGTTGTTGACGGTGTCGCGGCCGGCGACGGCGATGATCGGCACGCCGATGAGTTCGGCGTCCTTGAACTTGACGCCCGGAGACACCTTCTTGCGGTCGTCGAAGATGACTTCGATGCCCTTGGCCTCAAGCTCACCGATCAGCTGTTCTGCGGCTTCGAACGCGGCCGCATCCTTGCCGGTGGCCACGACGTGCACCTGTGCCGGCGCGATGACTGCCGGCCACGCCAGACCCTTCTCGTCGTGATGGGTTTCGGCGATGCAGGCCATCACACGGGAGACGCCGATGCCGTAGGAGCCCATCCACACCGGAACGGTCTTGCCGTTCTGGTCGAGCACCTTCAGGCCGAGCGCGTTGGAATACTTGAGGCCCAGCTGGAACACCTGGCCGATTTCCACGCCGCGCTCGAAGCTCAGCGGGCCGGAACCGTCCGGGCTCATGTCGCCATGACGTACCTGCACGGCTTCGACGGTGCCGTCGGCCTCGAAATCGCGGCCGTACACCAAATCGTAGTAATCCACGTCCTGCTCGTCGGCGCCGGTGAACCATGCGGAACCGCGTGCCACGTGCGCGTCGATCAGGTAGCGCAGCGCGTCACCGGTCTCGGACGCGTTCTCGGCCTTCTTTCCGTCGCGCGCCTGCGGGCCAAGCGCCATCGGTCCGATGTAGCCCTTGACGAGTTCCGGATGCTTCTTCAGATCCTCGTCGGTGGCTTCCTCGATCTCGGCCGGGGTGAACTGCGCCTCAAGACGCTTCATGTCGACGGTACGGTCGCCCGGAACGCCTACGACCACGAGCTCGCGCCACGGCTCGTCGTGGTCTTCGTCCTGCGGATGCATGACGGCGATGACGACGTTCTTCAGAATGTCGGAGGCCTGCCAATCGCGGCCGTCGAAACGAGGATGGTTGGCGTTGGCGAATTCGACCATCTTGTCGATGGTGGCCGCGTCCGGGGTCGGGCGCTTTTCGGCTGCCGGCGTTGCGGTAAAGTCGATGGCTTCCGGTTCCGGAGTGGTCAGCGCCTCGACGTTCCAGGCCTTGCCGGACGGCGACTGGGCGAAGGTGTCCTCGCCGATCTCCATCGGAGCCAGGAACTCCTCGGATTCGAAGCCGCCCATCGGGCCGGCCATGGCGTGCACCGGCACGTACTTCAGGTCGAGACGGTTGAAGATGCGCTCGTATGCGCCGCGCTCGTCCATGTAGGCCTTGACGAGGCCTTCCTTGTCGAGGGTGAAGGAGTAGGCGTCCTTCATGATGAACTCGCGGCCGCGGATCAGGCCGGCGCGCGGACGGAACTCGTCGCGGTACTTGGTCTGGATCTGGTAGAGGGTCACCGGCAGGTCCTTGTAGGAGGAGTACAGGTCCTTGACCAGCAGGGTGAACATTTCCTCATGGGTCGGGGCCAGCAGGTAGTCGGCCTCGTGGCGGTCCTTCAGACGGAAGATGTTGTCGCCGTATTCCTCCCAGCGGTGGGTGGCCTCATACGGCTCGCGCGGCAGCAGTCCGGAGAAGTGGACTTCCTGGGCGTCGATGGACGCCATCTCCTCGCGGATGATGTTCTCGATCTTGTTCAGGACATTGAGGCCCAGCGGCAGCCAGGTCCAGATGCCCGGAGCGGCCTTGCGCAGGTAGCAGGCGCGCTGCAGCAGCTTGTCCGACACGACGTCGGCATCGGCGGGGTCCTCGCGCAGGGTGCGCAGGAACATGGTAGACATACGAAGTGCTTTGGTCATACGTTCCAAATTACTCAGGTAAGCCGACTTGGATGCGCCACACGTCCTCGAATCGCACACCAATACGCGAAAAACGTTATTTATAGAGTTATAAATAAGTCTAAAGCCGTTTCTATGATACTGGAATCAGCACCATATCGCTTCATAAGGAAAGGACGCAGCATGCGTCACGTCACCGCGCACATTTCGATTTGGAACGAACTCGGCTGGATCGGCATCATCTGCTATTTCGTCTTCGCGGCGGCAGCGCCGGAAGTGCTGACCGAAGGCAACCAATGGATCGTCCTGTGCCTGGCCGTATTGTGCGTCACGTTGATTTCCCCGCCATGGAAGAAGCCGTTCAATGCGATTGCGCTGGCCGGCATGGTGATATGGATCATCGTCACGCGGGCGATTCCAGGTCTTGAGTTCCTGCAGCGCAACCCGCTTTGGTTGCTCGTCGGACTGGCCTGCGTGATCGCCAGCTGTTGGGACCCCGATCCGGAAAGCGTCGAGGACGAAGTTGAGCTCGACCCGGATCTTGCGCGTTCCCTGCAGGCGATGGGCTGATATTTAGCAGCGGGTCAGAACAGCACGTCCTGCGCGAATTCGTCATCCTCACCGGCCGGTTGCGGCATGCGGGCGCGGAATGCTCCGACACCGTCGGAGGCAAGCGTATCGGCGGCCTGCGCCGACTCCAATCGCAATTGTCCATCAAGACGGACCGCGTCCGGTGAGACCAGGAACATGCGCTCGTTGACGCCTTGCAGATACAGGCCGTCGAGCCCTTCCACTCGCGACAGCGCCACGTATCCCATGCCCGGCGCGAATGTGCGTCGCAAATCCATGACGGCACGATCGAGCGTCATGCCTTGCGATTTGTGGATGGTGATCGCCCACGCGCAGCGCAACGGCACCTGTTTGACCGTGGCGAGCACGGTATCGCCGTCCTGCATCTGCCAGGAATTCGGCTTCATGGTGACGATGTTGCCGTTTTCGAATTCGACGATCGGCCAGCCGCCCTGCGATTGCGTGGTGAATCCACGCACGGTGCCGAGCGACCCGTTGACGTACTGGTGGTCGGTGTCGTTGCGCACCGCCATCACGGCCGCGCCCGTCTTGAGACACAACCGTTCGGGGGCCAGCATGTTCTTTTTGAGCCGTTCCACCAGATTCGCCGCGCCCTCGGATTCGGCGAGGTATTCGTGCGGCTCCTCCTTGATTTCGAACAGGCGCAGGTCATTAAGCGCGTCGGCCTGCCTGTTGACGGGGAACAGGTTCACCGCCTGCTGTCCGGGTTCCGGAATGGCCCCCAACCGGGTCAGCAGCACATTGCGGTCGCCATCGTCCACCGCGCCTTCGCGAATGTCGGTCAGCACGTTCAACAGCTGGCCGTCATCCTGACGATGCTGTTCGGTCAGATAGCAGACAACGGGGTTCAATTCGCGCCACACCAACGATTCGGTGACGAAACCTTCGGGATTGAGTCCGGCGCGCATGTACCGCTCGCGACTGGCCAGATATTCGGCGGACGGCGCGATCAGGTCGTTGTTGCGTCCCGATACCGAAACCGGCGGCAGCTGGAAAAAATCGCCGGACAACACCACCTGCAGCCCGCCGAACGGACGTTCGTCGCGGCGGATGATGCGGCAGATCCGGTCAACCATGTCGAACAGCCACGCGTGCAGCATGGAGACCTCGTCGATGATGAGGATGTCGGCTTCCTGCAGCCTGCGTTTGCGGCGTGTGCGAACGGTTTTGACCAGATTGTCGGTCAATGCCGTGGCCAAGCCGATGCCGCTCCAGGAATGGATGGTGGTGCCGTTGATATGCGTGGCAGCGATGCCCGTGGATGCGGTGACGGCCACGGATGCGCCGTCGGCACGCGCCTGCCGTATGAATTCGTTGAGCACGTAGGTTTTGCCGGAACCGGGCGCGCCCGTCAGGAACACGCTTGCGCCGGAACCCAGAATCGCAAGCGCCTCGGATTGCCTCATTACGCCACCTTCTTTACGTCACCGCGCCCCATGCAACGAAATCGTCAGGCAACCAGCCTGTCCACAACCTTGAGCACACCGTGCTCGACGTTCGACGGTGCGATGTAGCGCGCGGCGGCCTTCAAATCGGGGTGTGCGTTGCCCATGGCGAACGACCAGTCGCCCGCCTCAAGCATGAGCAGATCGTTGAGGTAGTCGCCGAACACCGCCGTCTGCGCGGGTGTGACGCCGAGCACGCGCTGCAACGCCTCGACGCCCTGCTTTTTGTCGGTTTCGATGTTCATGATGTCCACCCACAGTTTGCCGGAGACGACCACCTGGTAGTCCGCGCGCAGATGTGTGAGCTTTTCGTTGGTGAATCGTTCGGAGCCGTCAAGGTCGAGGATCGCGAGTTTCAGAACGATTTCGGCGTCGCCGTCAGGGGTGTAGGCGGACGGTTCCTGCGCGAAGTCGAGCACTTCGTGCAGATCGTCCACGATGCTCAGCGCCGCGTAGTATTTGCCGACTTCATCGAGGAACGGCTTGTCGGAACGCTGCACGTATGCCGATTTGAGGCCACACACCACCAGTCCCACGTTATGCTCGCCGGAGGCAGCGGCGTCGTCGACCAGGTCGATGACGTGACGCGTGACGTCCAAATCGACGCCATGCACTTCCACGACTTTGCCGTCGAGCGCCACCACATTGCCGTTTTCCGCGATATAGGACAGTTCTCCCCCGTCGAGAATCTCCGCGGCTTTGTCGGCGAACATGTTGCGCAGCGTGGCGTATTGGCGTCCGGACGCGGGTACGAATTCGACGCCACGGCGTTTGAGCCGGGCGAGCATGGGCCAGAATCCGTCGGGGATTCGGCTTCGTTCGTCAAGTAACGTGCCGTCCATGTCGGCGACCACAAGGCGGATATCCTGCGGTTGGCCGATGGTGGTCCAATCAGCTGCGGTCATGCGGTTCCTCTCGCTGGAGTCGTGCTGTCAGTCCTTGTTGAGCAGGCTGGTTTCCTGGATTTCAGAGGCGATGGCCTTCGCCTCCGCTTCGCTCGGACCGGGCACCGGGGCCATGAACGCCTTGCGGTAGTAACGCAGTTCGTCGAGCGATTCGATGATGTCGGCGAGCGCGCGGTGGCCGCCGTTCTTCGGCGGACGGTTGAGGTAGACGGCCGGATACCAGCGGCGGGCGAGTTCCTTGAAGGTGCTCACGTCGATGGTGCGGTAGTGCAGGTTCTCCATGAGTTCCGGCATGTAGTGGTCAAGGAACTTCTTGTCGGAGCCGATGGTGTTGCCGGCGAGCAGCGGCTTGACGCCGGCCGGAGTGAATTTCCTGACGTATTCGATGACCTTGGCTTGCGCTTCGTCGAGGCTCAGACCGTGTTCCCATTCGTTGATCAGGCCGGAACGGGTGTGCATGGCGCGCACGAAGTCATTCATGTGGTCGACAGCCTTCTGACTGGGCTTGATCACATAGTCGACACCTTCGTCGAGCACGTTCAGGTCGAAGTCGGTCGGCACCACGGAAACCTCGACGAGCTCGTCGCCGCCGAAGATATCCAGGCCGGTCATCTCGCAGTCGATCCAGATCAGACGTGAGCCTTCGGACGTGTATGTTTCGCCATCGTGTGCATCTACCATCGTTGCCTCTTTCGATTGGTCCGCGGTCGCGCCCTCTGCGCAGGCCGAACATATGAAGATACCGCAGGGTAGGTACGTCGGACCGTCATCGTTGGAAAACGGTCGTTGGAAACAGGAAAGCCGTCCGCGCCCAAATGGAGGGACGCGGACGGCTGGAGCGCGCTGCCGGTTCGATGGTTCAGCGCACGAGTGCGGTATCCGGCACGGACACCCTCAGATCGGGGCATCCTGCGTGCGGTCAATCGGCCAGTTTGAGCCAAGCGCTGGTATCTTGCGGCAGCTTGCCGTCGTCGGTAAGCGGTCCTGATGTCAGCAGCACTTCGCCTTGCGGCAACGTGATCGGTTCTTCGCCGAAGTTGGTGATCGAGGCCCAGCCGTTGGCACGGCGGTACGCGATGGTGCCACCCGGGAAACCGTTGGCGCCGTCATGCGCCTTGCCGGGCTGGTCTTCCGGAAGCCATTCGAGACTCAGGTCGGTGGTCTGCAACTCATGTCGCAATGCCAGCACGCGGCGGTACAGGTTCAGCATGGAATCCGGGTCGGCCGATTCGACATCGACCGCGAAATCCTTGTACCACTTGGGTTGCGGCAGATGCGGCTCGGCCTTCGCGTCTGCCGGCGAGAATCCGAAGGAGCCGCCATGGCCGAACTCATCGTTCGGATCGTCCAGCTGAGGAGCGTCGGCCGCAACCCACGGCAGCGGCACACGGCAGCCGTCACGGCCTTTGGTGCTGGCGGAACGGGAGGTGCGCCATGCGGACGGATCCTCCAGCTCATCCCACGGAATGTCGGCCACTTCGAACAGGCCGAGTTCCTCGCCTTGATACACGTAGGCGGAGCCGGGCAGCGCCATCTCCATCATGATCGCGGCGCGGGCGCGCTTGGTGCCGAGCGCGCGGTCCTCCCGGTATGTGGTGCCGTCGCGCAGCAGCCAGTCGAGCGGCAGTCGGTGGTATTCGCCGGTCGGCACCTGGGGCAGCGCGTAGCGGGTGGCATGGCGGACCACGTCATGGTTGCTCATCACCCAAGTGGCGGTGGAACCGGACCGTTCGGCGCTTTCCAGACCTTCCTCGATGGCGAGGTGCATGTCGTCGCGGATCCAATCCTTCTTGGCGAACTCGAAGTTGAAGATCTGGCCGAGATCGTCCGGGGAGGCGTACAGATGCTGGCGGCTTGGTCGGACCCACGCCTCAGCCACGGCGAACGCCGGCGGATCGTACTCGTTGAACACCTTGCGCCACTCGTGGTAGATGTCGTGCACTTCGTCGCGGTCGATCACCGGATGGGAGCCGTCTTCGGGCTGATCGTTGGTGCACCAGACCACATAATCGTCCAGATCATCGCGGTCGAGATCCTTGGCCAGGCCGTGCGCCACGTCCACGCGGAAACCGTCGGCACCGTGGTCAAGCCAGAAACGCAGGGTTTTGATGGAATCGGCGCGCACGTCCTCGTTTTTCCAGTTCCAGTCCGGCTGTTCCTTGGTGAACATGTGCAGATACCATTGGCCGTCGGGCACGCGCGTCCATGCAGGGCCGCCGAAGTGGTTCTGCCAGTTGGTCGGCGGCTCGTCGCCGTTCGGTCCCTTGCCGTCGCGGAAGATGTAGCGGTCGCGTTCCGGCGAGCCGGGTTTCGCGGCCAACGCGGCCTTGAACCATTCGTGCAGGTTGGAGCTGTGGTTCGGCACGATGTCCACGACGATTTTGATGCCGTCGGCATGCGCGGCTTTGGCGAGCGCGTCGAAATCGTCCATGGTGCCGAGTTTCGGATCGACGTTGCGGTAGTCGTCCACGTCATAGCCGCCGTCGGCCAGCTGGGACGGGTAGAACGGGCTCAGCCAGATGGCGTCGACGCCCAGTTCCTTCAGATATCCGATTTTCTCGGTGACGCCGGCGATCTGGCCGAGGCCCTCGCCGCGGGAATCCTTGAAGGAACGTGGATACACCTGGTAGACCACGGCCTGCTTCCACCACAGCGACGGATCGTTGACTTCGGTCATGTTGTCCCCTTTCATACAAACGCTTGTGCACCGTGCGCACGTATCACAACTCCGTACATAGAACGATTTTCGTTGATTTTCCTACGATGGTTATGTTGTGTTGTATAGCTTCGTTGCTGTTATCGCATTGCTTGACACAATCAATAATAACGCTTGTGCAAAAAAGCGCAAACCACAGGAGGCAGAACAAGGTGGCAGCACTTCAAAAAGCCAGCAATAACAACACCTGAAGCCATGCAAGCGTTTTTACAAAAGCAGCGTGTCGTGATAGAGTGAAGCAGTCGCGGGCAACCGACCGCCCGCATAGTCCACCCTAAGGAGCCATCCGACCATGCCACGAACCACCATCGCAGACGTAGCCCAGGCAGCCGGAGTGTCCGTCTCCACCGTGTCCCGCGCGCTTCGCGGGCTCGACAGGGTCAGTCCCGAAACCAGGGAACGCATCGAGCAGGAGGCGAAGCGCCTGCATTTCTCCTTTTCGAAAAGCGCGTCGTCCCTGGCGTCCGGCAAAACCATGCGAGTCGCCGTGCTGCTGCCGAACGAAATCAGCAGCTGGTTCAACGCCCACGCCTTCGAAGGCATTTACGAGGTGATGTCGAAGGCCGGATACGACATCGTTCCTTACATCGTGTGGACGCAGGACGATTTGGATGCGTTTTTCCAAAATCTTCCGGGCAACCGCAACGTCGACGCGGTCATCGAGGCGTCATTTGACTTCGACGAGGCGAAGAAGCAGGTGCTTGGCGATCTGACCATTCCGGTGGTCGGCATGAACGCGCCGAGCACGCACGGTCTCGACGCCGGCGTCGCCATCGACGACGAGGCTTCCATGGCGACGATTGTACGGTTCCTCAAATCGTTAGGGCATAAGACGCTCGCCTACATCGAACAGCCCATCAACACCACGCCGTTCGTCTGCTCCGACAGGCTGCGCAAGAAGGGATTCAGCGAAGCCTCACAAGCTTGCGGTTACGCGGATGAAGACATCATCGTCATGCCGTCACTATCCCATATCGATGCTCGCAGCGAGCAGGACATCTATTCCGGCATCGTCGCGCAGCTGCTCAGCGCTCCAAAGCAGCCGACCGCCATCTGCGTCTCCGTCGACGCCGTGGCCGCTCCCCTGCTGAAGGAGCTGCGGCGCATGGGATGGCGCGTGCCACAGGACGTGTCGCTGGTCGGATTCGATGATGACGACACCGCCACCGCATTGGATCTGACCACCATGCATCAGGATCCGGCGGAAATCGGCCGTATCGCTGCACGTAAGACGCTTGCGCTGCTCAATGGCGAGACGCTTGACGAGCCGTTCACCGTCATGCCGACGTCGCTGGTGCTGCGTGGCACCACGGAACGCGTAAGTTGACGTTCATACGGTGCCATCGGCATGGCTCAATTAACTAAACGTCACTAGACCAATGGCTGCCGAAAACGCACGAAACCCGTCCAGCGGCATTCCTGCCACCGGACGGGTTTCGTATTATCTAGCGTTTAGTCGCGTCGTATGCGTTTCGCGCGGTATTCGCCAATCACTGACGGCCGGAGTAGTTCGGCGCCTCGGCGGTCATGACGATGTCGTGCGGATGGGATTCGCGCAGGCCAGCGTCGGTGATGCGGATGAAGCGGCCACGTTCCGGCATTTCGGAGATGTTGTGCGCGCCAATGTAGAACATGGACTGGTGCAGGCCGCCGATCATCTGGTACAGCACGGCGTTGAGCGGTCCGCGGTACGGCACTTCGCCTTCGACGCCTTCCGGAACGACCTTGTCGTTGGAGGTGACGTCGGCCTGGAAGTAACGGTCCTTGGAGTAGGACTTCTTGCCACGCGGAGCCATGGCGCCCAGGGAGCCCATGCCACGGTACAGTTTGTACTGCTTGCCGTGCAGGAGCACCTTCTCGCCCGGAGCTTCCTCGCAGCCCGCGAGGGTGCCGCCGAGCATCACGGAGGATGCGCCGGCCACGAGGGCCTTGGCGATGTCGCCGGAGTAGTGGATGCCACCGTCGGCGATGCACGGCACGCCAGCGGCGCGGCAGGCCTGGGCGGCCTCGTACACGGCGGTGAGCTGCGGGACGCCGACACCGGCGACCACGCGGGTGGTGCAGATGGAGCCCGGGCCGACGCCGACCTTGACGGCGTCGACGCCGGCGTCGATCATGGCCTGCGCACCCTGGCGGGTGGCGACGTTGCCGCCGATGATGTCCACGCCATTGAACGCGGAATCGGACTTCAGGCGGCGAATCATGTCGAGAGCCAGCTTGGCCTCACCGTTGGCGGTGTCGACCACGAGCACGTCCACGCCGGCTTCCATCAGAGCGGAAGCACGGTTGTAGGCGTCGCCCAGGAAGCCGATGCCTGCGGCGACGCGCAGACGGCCCTGCTCATCCTTGGTGGCGTCCGGATACTGTTCGGTCTTGACGAAATCCTTGACGGTGATCAGACCGGTCAGGCGGCCTTCGGAATCGACCAGAGGCAGCTTCTCGACCTTGTGCTTGGCCAGCAGGTCGTGCGCGTCTTCCTTGGAGATGTCGGACGGACCGGTGATGAGGTTCTCGCGGGTCATGACCTCGGAGACCTTCAAACGGTCGTAATCCTCGGAAGCGATGAAACGCATGTCGCGGTTGGTGATGATGCCGACGAGCTTGCTGTCCTTGTCCACGACCGGCAGGCCGGAGATGTGGAAACGGCCGCACAGCTTGTCGAGGTCGGCGAGGGTCACGTCCGGGCTCACGGTGAGCGGATCGCTGATCATGCCGGATTCGGAACGCTTGACGATGTCGACCTGGGCGGCCTGGTCGTCGATGGAAAGGTTGCGGTGCAGCACGCCGATGCCGCCGTTACGGGCCATGGCGATGGCCATGTCGGATTCGGTGACGGTGTCCATCGCGGCGGAGATCGCCGGGACCTTCATCGTGATGTTGCGTGTGAGATGGGTGGTGGTGTCCACTTCGGACGGAATGACGTCCGTCTCGTTCGGCAGCAGCAGCACATCGTCATAGGCGAGGCCAAGCTGGGCGAAAATCGGAGGGAGTGGGGCGAACGTGGAATCTGCATTCATATCAGGAATTGTAGCCATAGACCCACTATATGAACGTGGGCTGACTTACTGCGACACGGCGCGAAAAGCCGAAATTATCAATCGTAATAAAAGCTGCTTATATCGTTTGGCAAAGCGTTTCATCAGTTTTTCTTGCGATTGCGCCGGACGGACGATCAGCGTCCACCGCGCGTTTTGTCGCCGCGCGCGCGTCCGACCGACGCGTGTTGCGCATCGGTTCCGGAGATTGCGTTTTCCTCACGGATTTCGGGAATGCGGTGTTTCAGATACGGGTACATCGTGGCGACCGTCAGCAGCGCCGCCGCAATGAGGAAGCCAATCAGCACATACTGCGCTTTGAAGAACAGAATCATGATCGAGCCGAATGCGATCAGCGACGCCCACCCCCAGAGAATCAGCACCGCGCCCTGCACGGTGTGTCCGATGCGCAGCATGCGGTGGTGCAGGTGCATGCGATCGGGATGCATCGGCGACTGGCCTTTGCTCAACCGCCGCACGATGGCAAGGCACATGTCGAGAATCGGCAGGAACAGCACGAGCATCGGCAGCAGAATCGGCATGAACACCGGCAGGTAGATGCTGGCGTGGATGGATGCCGGGTCGAGACGGCCGGTCATGACGATCGACGCGCAGGTGATCAGGTAGCCAAGCAGCATGGAACCGGAGTCGCCCATGAACAGTTTTGCGGGATGCCAGTTATGCAGGATGAAACCGACGCAGGTGCCGACCATGGCGATGTCGATCAGCGTTGCCATGGATGCGTATGACGGCGAGCTTCTTGCGATGATGTACGAATAGATGGCGAAGGCGATGCCGCCGATCGCGACGATGCCCGAAGCGAGGCCGTCAAGACCGTCCACGAAGTTGACCGCGTTGATGGACGCGACGATAAGGAACGCGGTGATGGCCATCGACAGGCTCGGCGACGCGGTGACGAGCGAGCCGAGAGGCAACGAGATGATCTGCAGGCCGCCCCAGGCCACAAACACGGAGATGAGCAGCTGACCGGCGAGTTTGAGCATCCAGTCAAGGTCCCACAAATCGTCGGCCATGCCCAGCAGGCTGATCATGATGGCGCCGGCTAGAATCACCCATGCCTGATGCGATTGGGCGAACAGGCCTTCGATGAAAGGGATGCGAGAGGCGAACAGCATGGCAACGGTGAAGCCGATAAGCATGCCCAGTCCACCCATGCGTGGCGTCGGCACGGTATGCACGTCGCGTGCACGCACTTCGCCGACTGCGCCGATTTCGATGGCGATGTGCCGGATCAGCGGCGTGAGCAGATAGGTGACGCCACCTGCGACCGCGGCAATGAACAGGTAGATTCTCATGCGCCCAAAGCACCGCCATTCAGTGTTAACGCCTTACGGATGACCAGCTCGCGAATCACTCCCTCCCGAAGAATCGCGATGCCGTCGCGCTCGTGCGGGTCGGCTGCAACCACCGTGGACGATACATGTCCCGGAGTCGCTCCCCCGTCCAAATACAGATCCACCGCATCTCCCAGCGCGTCCGCGGCTTCCTGCACCGTTTGTGCGCTTTCCTCGCCGGAACGGTTGGCGCTGGTGGCGGCCAACGGCCCGGTGGCTCGCAGAATACGCAGCGCGACCGCGGAATTGGGGATGCGCACGCCCTGTGTGGCTTTGCCGGTTGTCGGATCATGACGCAACGTGGCAAGTGAACAGTCGTCTTCCGCTTCCGCTATCGGCGAAAAAGCGCCCGGCATGAACATGGCGGCCAGACGGTTGAGCGGCACCGGCAAGGTCAGATGCAGCTTCTCCATGCTTTCGATTGACGGCAGCAACACCTGCAACGACTTGTATTTCGGTCGTTGTTTGGCTGCGAACACCTTGCGGATCGCCTCGATGTTACGCGGATCGCAGGCGACGCCGTACACCGTGTCAGTGGGGATGACCACCAATCCGCCATCATGGATGATTTCAACGGCCCGGGCAAGGGATTCGTCGTTTACTGTGCAAATCTCGCTCATGACACCTCCCTTTCAGCCAGTCAACTTACCTATTGTAAGGCATGGCTCGATGGCGCGCCCGAATGGAGGGAACACGACCGGCGAATATTCCATCGGATATAGAAAAAGCCCTGTCGGTTTGGATGCGTCCAAGCCGACAAGGCGGATACGGCACGAATCAGGCGCCCAGATACGCCTTGCGCACCTGCTCGTTGTTGAGCAGTTCCTTGGCGTCGCCTTCCATCGTGATACGGCCGGTTTCCAGCACGTATGCGCGGTCGGCGATCGACAGCGCCATCTTGGCGTTCTGCTCGACCAGCAGAATCGTGATGCCCTGCTCGTGCAGCTTGCGGATGATGGAGAAGATCTCCTTGACGAGCTTCGGGGACAGGCCCATGGACGGCTCGTCCATGAGGATCGTCTTCGGATGGCTCATCAGCGCGCGGCCCATCGCCAGCATCTGCTGCTCGCCGCCGGACAACGTGCCGGCCTTCTGGTTACGGCGTTCCTTCAGACGGGGGAACAGGCCGTAGACCATGTCGAGGTCCTTCTTGAGGTCCGACTGGTTCTTCAGGCTGAACGCGCCCATCTCCAGGTTCTCTTCGACGCTCATGCGTGTGAAGACGTGGCGCCCTTCCGGAATGTGCGCCATACCGAGGGTCACGATCTTGTTGTTGTGGGTTTTCAGCAGATCCACTCCGTTGTACATCACGGAACCGGATTTCGCCGGTACCAGACCGGTGATGGTGTGCAGCGTGGTGGTCTTGCCTGCGCCGTTCGCGCCGATCAGGGACACGATCTCGCCGTCGTTGACGGTGAAGCTGATGTCCTTGACGGCTTCGATGGCACCGTACGAAACGGAAAGGTTCTTGACTTCCAGCATCAGGCTTCCTCGCTTTCGTGCTTGGCATCGTCGCTGTCGGTATCGTCGTCGGAACCCAGGTATGCGGAGATGACCTGCGGGTTGTTGGCGATCTCGTCCGGCGTGCCGGCGGCGATGGTGCGTCCGTAGTCGAGCACCTGGATGCGCTGGCAGACGTTCATCACCAGGCTCATGTCATGCTCGATCAGCAGGATGGCGATGCCGAAGCGGTCGCGGATGGTGTTGATGCAGTTGAGCAGGTCCTCGGTCTCCGTCGGGTTCATGCCTGCCGCCGGCTCGTCGAGCAACAGCAGTTTCATGCCGGTGGCGAGGGCGCGGGCGATTTCCAGCTTGCGCTGGGCGCCGTACGGCAGGTTCGCCGCTTCGGTTTCAGCCAGGCCTTCTAGTCCGAAGATCTTGAGCAGGTCGATGGCTTTGGCGTGCATCTCGCGTTCCTGCTTCCAGAATTTCGGCGTGCGGAAAATCGCGCCGCCCATGTGGTAGCTGAACGATTCGTTGAATGCGACCAGCACGTTCTCCTCCACGGTCATCTGGCCGAACAGGCGGATGTTCTGGAAGGTTCTGGCGATGCCGGCGCGCACCACCTGGTATGTCTTCTTGCCGTTCATGCGTTCGCCGTCCAGGAAGAACTCGCCTTCCGTGGGCTGGTACACGCCGGTCAGCAGGTTGAACACGGTGGTTTTGCCGGCGCCGTTCGGGCCGATCAGGCCGACGAGCTCGCCGGAGTTGATGGTCATGTTGAAGTCGGATACGGCTTTGAGGCCTCCGAAGGTGATGCCGAGATGTTCGGCTTTCAGGATGGGCTCGCTCATGCCTGCGCCTCCTTGGTGTCGGCGGCCGTCTCGACGGTTTCGTCCGTCTTGGCGGTGTCCTTGGCTGCCTTGGCGGTGGATTCAGCCTGCTTCGACTTGCCGTGCGCCTTGACCTTCATCGGGTAGAACAGCTTGTTGATGGTCTTGGTCAGGGAGAATTCCCAGTTGCCGAAGATGCCCTGCGGGCGGAAGATCATGATGAGCACCAGCGCCACCGAGTACACGAGCATGCGGTAGGTGGAGAAGGCGCGCAACAGCTCCGGCAGGATCGTCAGCGCGATGGCGGAGACGATGGAACCTGTCAGCGAGCCCATGCCGCCGAACACGACCATGATCACGTAGTTGATCGATTGCAGCCATCCGGCCATCGCGGGGTTCAGCGAGCCGATGTACTGGGCGAAGATGCCGCCGGCGATGCCCGCGAAGAACGCGGAGATAGCGAACACGAGCACCTTCATGTAGGTGATGTTGATGCCGGACGCGCTTGCCGCGATCTCGTCGTCGCGGATGGCCTTGACGGCACGGCCGTAACGGGAGCGGGCGAACATGAACAGCAGCACGACGGTGACGACGGTGATCCAGAACACGACGTACAGGTTGGCGAGTCGGTCGATGCCGATCAGCGCCTGGCCGGCCGCGCCCTTGTCGAGGCCCATGCCGCCGGCGACCTTCAGGTTCTGGATGATCACGCGGATGATTTCGCCGAAGCCCAGCGTGATGATGGCGAGGTAATCGCCATGCAGACGCAGTGCCGGAATGCCGACCAGGATGCCGAAGATGCAGGCGACCACGCCGCCGGCGAGTGTCGTCAGCAGGAATCGCAGCGTCGGATCCATCGCAACGCCGTTGGCGACGAGCAGCTTGCTCAGCAGGGCCGCGCTGTACGCGCCGATCGCTTCGAAGCCGCAGCAGCCCAGCGTCAGCTGGCCGAGCACGCCGATGGTGAGGTTCAGCGACGTGGTCATGATGATGGCGATGCAGCTTGTCATCATGATGCCCTTGATGTAGGTGCTGGCCATGCCGGATTCGCATACGCCCATCAGAATGCCGAACAGCACGACGATGCCGACCGCGCACATCAGATAGGACTGTTTGGTGGAAAGCATTGATTTCTTCATGAGGTCACACCTTCTCGGTTTCCGGTTCGCCCATCAGGCCGGACGGCTTGACCAGGAGCACGATGATGAGGATGCCGAACACAATGGCGTCGGAGAACGCGGACGTGATCACACCGCCGGTGATGGTGCCGATGTACGCCTTGGTCAGGCTTTCGACCACGCCGATCACCAGACCACCGACCATGGCGCCCGGGATGGAGCCGATGCCGCCGAGCACGGCCGCGACGAAGGCCTTCAGGCCCAGCATCGCGCCCATCATCGGGGACACCTGCGGATAGGAAACGCAGTACATCAGCGATGCGACGGCGGCGAGGCCCGAACCGATGGCGAACGTGAGCGTGATGGTGGAGTTCACGTTGATGCCCATCAGGATCGAGGCCTCCTTGTCTTCGGAGACCGCGCGCATGGCCTTGCCCTGCTTGGTATAGGTGACGAACAGCTGCAGCGCGACCATGATGATCACGCCGAGCACGATGGTGATGATGGTCGCGCCGTCGATCTTCAGTTTGCCGATCGCCAGCGTCGGAATCTGGATGATGGTGGGCACGGTCTGGTAGTCGGCGCCGAAGATGGCCTGGGAGCCGTTCTCCAACAGAAGGCTCATTGCGATTGCGGTGATGAGGGCCGTCATGCTGTTGCCCTTTTCACGAACCGGCTTGTATGCGGCCCTCTCCACGATGACGCCCACCGCCACGCACATGAGGATCGCGGGGATGACGGCCACCCATGCGGGCAGGCCGAATGCGACGATCGCCGGAATGGTAAGCATCAGCACGTAGGAGCCGACCATGATGAAATCGCCGTGTGCGAAGTTGATCAAACGAATGATGCCGTACACCATGGTGTAGCCGAGTGCCACGAGCGAGTACACGCTGCCGATCTTCAGACCGTTGAAGATCTGACTGATGAACATGATGATCTGATCGCCCATCATTCCTCCTTTCAAAAGTTGATGATGCCGGACTTTTGACATAACCGTCCGGCTTGGCCGCTGAAGAAGCCCAGCGGCTGAATATGGTTATTTTCGTCTTGATACGCGAAAGGGAGAGAACCGGTTTCCCGGCCCCCTCCTCTTCACAGATTCAGGCCTTCAGGCAAGCGACGCTCACTTGGCAGGCTGAATGGTGGTCTTGTACTGCGGCTTGCCGTCCTTGAGCTCAAGCACGACGACGGACTTCTTCGGGGAGCCCTTCTTGTCGAGCGTGAAGTTGCCGGTCACGCCTTCGAAGCTCATGCCGGCGATGGCGTTGCGCACGCCTTCGCGGGTGGCGTTCTTGCCGGCCTTCTCGATGGCCTGCTTCATCATGTACACGGAGTCGTAGCCCAGTGCGGTGAAGGTGTTCGGATCGGCGTTCTTGTTGGCCTTCTTGTAGGACTTGATGAAGTCCTGCACCTTGGCGTTGGAGGTGTCGTCCGGAGAGTAGTGGGTGGTGTAGAGCACCTTGTTGTACAGCGACTTGTCGTCGGTCATCTTCAGGCCGTCGTAGCCGTCAGGGCCCATCACATAGCCCTTGTAGCCGACGGAGCGGGCCTGCGGGATGATGTACGGGCCAGCGACGGAGTAGTAGTACGGAGCGTACAGGAACTCGGCGCCAGCGGCCTGGATCTTCTGCAGCTGGGAGGAGTACTCGGTGTCGTCGGCGCTGGAGGAGTTCTCTTCGGCCACGACGTCAAGGCCGGCCTTCTTGGCGGCAGCGGCGAAGGCCTTGCCCACGCCGGAGGAGTACGGATCGCCGGTGCCGTACAGCACGGCGACCTTCTTGACCTTCAGGGTCTCGGCTGCGAACTTGGCAGCGATCTCACCCTGGTAGGAGTCCTTGAAGCAGGTGCGGAACATGTAGCCACCGGTCTCGATGGAGTCGGAGGTGGCGGCCGGTGCGATGGCCGGCAGCTTGGACTGGTCGGCCAGCGGAGCCACTGCCGCGGTGGTGGAGGAGATGGTCGGGCCGACCACGCCGAGCACGCTGTTGTCGCCGGCGAGCTTGTTGAAGGCGTTGGAGGCTTCGGTGGCGTCGCCCTTGTCGTCCATGGACTCGAGCTTGACCTTCTTGCCGTTGATGCCGCCCTTGGCGTTGATCTCATCCACAGCCAGCTTGAAGCCGGCGACCTCGGCCTCGCCGTATGCGGCGGCGGTGCCGGAGTTGGTGGTGACGGAGCCCAGCGTGATGGTATCGCTGTTGGCCGCGCTACCGTTGGAGCTGCTGGAATCGTCCATGCTGCCGCCGGAGCAGGCAGCGAGGGACATCGACATTGCGCCTGCCGCGATCAGGGCGACGCACTTGGCGGAGAACTTCGCGTTCATTCCGTTCTTCCTCTTTTCTTGAAAACGCTGCACATTCCTTTCAACGCGCACCTTGGAAAAATCATGTTCATCTCAACCCCCGTGCGCGGAACCACGGCGACCACTCATGACGGACGCCCGTTCTCTCTCTGTGCATTCCGATTGTTCTTTATAGCCTGACGGATGGCGGCCTGCATAAAATGTTCTTATAGTGAGACTCAACTTCTGGTTATATCCCCGTCAGCATGGCGCAAAAGAATATAAGTTACTGTGCCGGCTGTTTTTCCGCCGTCAGATAACGTGGCCGTCCGGTGTAGTCGTTATGCACGGTAACGTCGACGAAGCCGCAGGTTCGTGCGAAGGCGGCAAGCCGCTCCCCCTGCGTGATGTCGTGCTCCATCACCATAAGTCCATCCGCGCGAAGCAGTTTCGCCGCGCGTGCGATGATGCGTTCCGGAATGAGCGTGCCGTCCGCCGAACCGCCGTATAGCGCCAGATCGGGGTCGTAATCGCGCGCCTCGGGCTGTTCGGGAATGTCGGCAAGCGGCACGTACGGCGGATTGGTGAGCACGATGTCGATGGTGCCGTCAAGTTGGCTTAACGTCGGCATTTGCGTGGCGTCGGCGATGTCCAGATGATAATTACCGGCGATTGCGGGATACCGTTTCGCGGTCTCGTCGAGGTTGCGCCGCGTCCACTCGGCGGTCGTAGCGCTTTTCTCGACGGCCCACACCTCGCTGCCCGGCACTTCCGAAGCGAAGGCGAGGCCGATCGCACCGCTGCCGGCGCACAGATCGACCACTTTGGCGCGGTACATGCCGTTTCTGGTGGCCCAGTCGACGCCTTCCTGCACGACCAGTTCGGTTTCCGGACGTGGAATGAACACGCCTGGACCGACTTTCAAATCAAGGTAGCGAAACGGCGCGTGGCCGGTGATGTGCTGCAACGGCTCGCGTTTGACACGACGGGCCAGCATGGTCTGGAAACGTTCCATCGCCGGTTCCGCGTCTTCTTTTTCGGCCAGACGTTCGACGCCATCGCCCATGAGCATGGCTTTGTCCACGTGCTGCAGGTCCGTATGGAACGCTTCGGCGAGCAGCAGTTTGGCGTCGTGCTGCGGAGTGTCGACGCCCGCCGCACGTAGTTCGTCCGCGGCGGAACGCACCGTTTCGAATACCGTCGCCACCCAATCGCCTTACTTCTGGTTGGCGAGACGATCGGCTTCGTCCGCCTGGATGTCGCTGTCGATCACGGCCTGCAGATCGCCGTCAAGCACGGCGTCGAGGTTGTACGCCTTGTAGTTCGTGCGATGGTCGACGATGCGGTTTTCCGGGAAGTTGTACGTGCGGATACGTTCCGAACGGTCCAGCGAGCGCACCTGGGAATGGCGCATATCGGCGGCCTCGGCGGCCTCCTGCTCGTGTTTCATGGCCAGCAGGCGGCTCTTCAGAACGCGCAGTGCCGCCGCGCGGTTTTGGATCTGGCTCTTCTCGTCCTGCATGTTCACGGTGATGCCGGTGGGGATGTGCGTCATGCGGACCGCGGAATACGTGGTGTTCACGGACTGTCCGCCGGGGCCGGAGCTCATGAAGATGTCGATTTTGAGGTCTTTCGGATCGATTTCGATTTCATCGTCGTCCTCGTCGGCTTCCGGGAAGACGATCACGCCGGCGGCGGAAGTCTGGATACGTCCCTGCGATTCGGTGACGGGGATGCGCTGCACGCGGTGCACGCCGCCTTCGTACTTGAGGGAAGCCCACACGCCGTCCTCCGGCGCCGGAGTGCCTTTGGCGCGGATGGCCAGCTGCACGTCCTTGACGCCACCGAGCTCGGTGGTGTTCTCGCTTTGCACGGTGACCGACCAGCCGCGCTTTTCCGCGTATCGCATGTACATACGCAGCAGGTCGCCGGCGAACAGCGCCGCTTCCTCGCCACCGGTGCCGGCCTTGATCTCCATGATCGTGTCACGCGCGTCATCGGGGTCACGCGGAATCAGCGCGGTGCGCAGCTTCTCTTCGGCTGCGGGCAGCTCGCCTTCCAACCGCTTGGCCTCTTCGGCGAAATCGGGATCTTCGGACGCCATCTCGCGGGCCGCCTCCAGATCGTCCTTCACCTGCTTGTATGCGGTGTAGGCGGAGACGATGGCACCCAGTTCGGCGTGGCGCCGACCCAGCTTGCGCATCTTGTCGGGATTGGATGCGACCTCCGGCTCGGCCATCTGCTGTTCGATATTGTGGTATTCCTCAAGCGCGGTGACGGCCGCGGGGAATTGTTCGTCTGCCAATGTACGCCTTTTCTTCGTATCTGCGCTTCAGCGGAATCACTCGTCGCTGAACCTTACTCAACCTGTCCATCATATAAGGTGGCGCGGAAGTGCGGTCGTCGGAGGTAGGCGACGGCACGTCGGTAACGAAAAACGCCAGCCCACGAATGGACTGGCGTTTTCATTGCCTAAGCAATAAGACTCACTTGGCCTTCTTGCCGTAACGCTTCTCGAAGCGAGCCACGCGGCCACCGGTGTCGAGGATCTTCTGCTTGCCGGTGTAGAACGGGTGGCAGTTGGAGCACACGTCGACGGTCATGTGATCGCCGTTGTAGGTGGAACGGGTGACGAAGGTGTTGCCGCAAGAGCAGGTGACCTGCACTGCGTGGTAATCAGGATGGATACCCTGCTTCATAGTTTGTCTCCTAGAGATTCGGGGGACCCGGGTCGCATTGCCCCGATGGCAAGGCGTGAACCGGATAACCTTATGGAGTGTAGGCGATGGCCGGGACACGGTATGCGCCGTCACACGCAGGGCGTACGGACTGCAATCCGCGGATATGCAAAAGACCCGCCGCTTCCGGCAGGTCCGCATGTGCCCTCGCTGGGACTTGAACCCAGGACAAACACCTTATAAGGGTGCTGCTCTAACCAACTGAGCTACGAGGGCAACGGGAGGAAGTATACCCCGACCTCTGCCCGATTGCGGCAGCGTCGACAGATGACCATTGGAAGACCGACGGCAACACGCCAGCAAATCGTTATTTATAAGTTTATAAATAACGTACTAACCTATTAATTAAATCAATGGACGATATACCCATACAGTACACCTCGTCACAGCCATTTCACCGACGAAAGGACACCCATGCGCTACGGTCATTTCGATGATGCCGCAAAGGAATACGTGATTGAAACCCCGGCGACCCCCCTGCCGTGGATCAACTACCTTGGCAACAAGGACTTCTTCTCGCTGATTTCCAACACCGGCGGCGGCTACAGCTTCTACAAGGACGCCAAGCTACGCCGCGTCACCCGCTACCGGTATAACAACGTGCCGGCAGACAACGGCTCCCGCTGCTATTACCTGAGCCTGATGGACTCCGATTCCGCCGATGCCAAGCCGGTCGAAACCTGGTCGCCGACCTTCCTTCCGTGCAAGACCCCGCTTGATTCCTACAAGTGCCGTCAAGGCATCGGCTACACCGTGTTCGAAGCTTCCAAGCGAGGCATCGAATCCAAGCTCACCGCCTTCGTGCCGCTGCACACCAATGCGGAAATCAATCGGCTCGACGTGACGAACACCACCGACGAGCCGGCCGTCATCGACGTGACCGGCTCCGTGGAATGGTGCCTGTGGAATGCCGTGGACGACTCGTCCAACTTCCAGCGCAACCTGTCCACCGGCGAGGTGGAGATCGAACGCGAAACCGATGCCACGCTGCTGTACCACAAGACCGAATTCAAGGAGCGCCGCAACCATTACGCGTTCTACGGCGTCAACGCGCCCGTCGTCGGTTTCGACACCAGCCGCGACGAGTTCCTCGGCCAGTTCAACGGCTGGGACACCCCGCAGGTCATCGCCGAAGGCAAGGCTCACGATTCCGTGGCGCACGGCTGGTTCCCGATCGCCGCCAACCGCGTGCGTCTGGAACTCCAGCCGGGCGAAACCGCATCGCTCGTGTTCATGCTGGGCTATATCGAAGTGGCCAAGGACCAGAAATGGGAGGATCCGAACGATCCGGCCAAGGTCGGCATCATAAACAAGAAGCCGGCCCATGAGCTGTTCCGCCGTTTCGCCACCGTCGAACAGGTCGAAGCCGCCTTGAAGGAGCTCAACTCCTACTGGTCCGAACTGCTGACCACCTACAGCGTCGATTCCGGCGACGAAAAGCTCGACCGTATGGTCAACATCTGGCACCAGTACCAGTGCATGGTCACGTTCAATATGTCCCGTTCCGCCTCCTACTACGAGTCGGGCATGGGACGCGGCATGGGCTTCCGCGATTCCAACCAGGACCTGCTTGGCTTCGTGCATCTCATTCCGGAACGCGCACGCGAGCGCATCATCGACATCGCCTCCACCCAAATGGAGGACGGTTCCGCATGGCACCAGTACCAGCCGCTCACCAAGAAGGGCAATGCGGACATCGGTGGCGGCTTCAATGATGATCCGCTGTGGCTCGTGGCCGGCGTGTACGCGTATCTCGCCGAAACCGGCGACGTGAGCATTCTGACCGAACCGGTGCCGTTCAACAACGTCGAGGGCTCCGAACAGCCGCTACTTGAGCACTTGCGCCGTTCAGTGAACTTCACCATTACGCATAAGGGCCCCCATGGCATTCCGCTCATCGGCCGCGCCGACTGGAATGATTGTCTGAACCTCAACTGTTTCTCCGATACTCCGGGCGAAAGCTTCCAGACCGTGGAGAACAACGACACCGGCGTCGCCGAATCCGTGTTCATCGGCGGCATGTTCGTGCTGTACGGCAGCCAATATGCCGACATCCTCGAGCATTATGGACGTCTGGCCGGCATGTCCGACGCCGAAATCGCGTCCGAGGCGGCCAACGTGCGCGCCGAAATCGGCCAGGTTTCCAAGGCCGTCAAAACCGCCGGCTGGGACGGCGAATGGTTCGTGCGCGCCTACGACGCCTACTCGCGCAAGGTCGGCACGCATGAGGACACCGAAGGCCAGATCTACATCGAACCGCAGGGCATGTGCGTGATGGCCGGCATCGGCCTCGATGACGGCAAGGCGCAGCAGGCGCTGAAGTCCGTCAAGGAACGCCTGACCTGCGATTGGGGCACCGCCATCCTCGCACCCGCCTACTCCACCTACCGCATCGAATTGGGCGAAATCTCCTCCTATCCGCGCGGATACAAGGAAAACGGCGGCATCTTCTGCCACAACAACCCGTGGATCTCCATCGCCAACGCCATCGCCGGCAATGACGACGAGGCATTCGCCGTCTACCAGCGCAACTGCCCGGCGTATGTCGAGGACAAGTCCGACGTGCGCAAGGTGGAACCGTACGTCTACTGCCAGATGGTGGCCGGTCCCGAGGCAGCGACCCCGGGCGAGGGCAAGAACTCCTGGCTGACCGGCACCGCCGCGTGGACGTTCGTGGACGTGTCGCAGTATCTGCTGGGCGTGCGACCGACGCTCGACGGCCTGGCCATCGAACCGCATCTGCCGGAACGGTTCGACCAGCTGACCGTGACGCGCGTGTTCCGCGGCGTGACCTACCGCATCGCCATGAAGCGCACCGGCGAGCGCACGGTGAGCGTCGACGGAGCGAAGATTGGCGGTAATGTGGTTCCCGCTTTGAGCGATGCCAAATCCGTCGATGTCGAGGTCACGTTCTGATGTGAGCATCAGAACGTGCTCACAAACGGGGCGGGCCTACACTCTCCTCAACATGAACATGGATTGCCGGAGCATCTTGCATATAGGTTGTTCCGGCGATCCTCCATCGGTTTCCTGCAACCTTGTGGAAGGCAGGAACCGATCAGAACAGTGCGAATCCGTGTGCCGCATAGAAGGCCGCATGGATTCGCACACACAATCCGTCTAAGGTAGCGATATGCAGTATTGTGAAGACATCATCACCGGCATCGATGGCAGTGAGGCCACGTTCGTCCGGTACGTTCTCGACAACAGCGAGGAGATCGATCCCAAACGTCAACGCCCCAGCGTTCTGGTGATTCCGGGCGGCGGCTATGCCATGACCTCCGACCGCGAGGCCGAACCGATCGCCATGCAGTTCCTCGCGGCCGGATGCAACGCGTTTGTGCTGCGCTATTCCGTCGCGCCATCCGTCTTCCCCACGGCTTTGCTGGAAGCCGCGGAAGCAGTGCAGCGCATACGCGCGCATGCGGACGACTGGCATTGCGACCCCAGTAAGATCGCGGTAATCGGATTTTCCGCAGGCGGTCATCTTGCGGCCAATCTTGCGACCACGGCGGGTGACGACACCATGCGGGCACATGGCTATGACCCTGACGCGGTGCGCCCGAACGCATTGATGCTCGGCTACCCGGTGATCACTTCAGGCCCGCTCGCGCATCGTGGCAGCTTCGACTGTCTGCTTGGCGACAACAGCGATAATCAGGTGGCGTTGGACGCGGTGTCCATCGAACGGCATATCGACGCGAAGACGCCGCCCGTATTCGTATGGCATACCATCACCGACGATTGCGTACCGGTCGAGAACACGCTGATGTTGGTCGATGCCTGCAAGAAGGCCGGCGTGCCGGTCGAGGCGCATCTGTTCCCCCAAGGCGGGCATGGTCTGGCGCTTGGCACTGCGGAAACGGCGTGGCAGGGGGTTAATGGCATCGAGCCATGCGTCCAGCAATGGCCGGTGTTGGCCAACGCGTGGCTACGGCGACTCTTCGCCTAGAGGCCAGAGGGCGTAATAGTATTGGATGGTTTTATGAGGGACACGATGAGCAGGGGTGTAAGGAGCTGGCTATGAGCGTCGCGGCATGGGATGGATTCCTGAATGACCAGAGCAACTGGCCGGCCGCCTCACGCATCGGCAACGCTACGGGGGCCACTACCGCCAGGGACACGCTGGGCGACAAGACCTTCGTCAAACGCAAGCGTATGAGTCAGGAGGAACGCCACCTGCAAATCCTGCAGGCCGCCGTCAAAATCATCGCCACCAAGGGGTTCTGGGGCATGTCGTTGCAGAACATCTCCGACGAGCTGGGCATCACCGAGGCGGCGTTGTACCATTACATCTCCTCGAAGGACGATCTGCTCAACATGGTGCTGTCGGAATGCTACGACACCATCGATGCCGACGAATACAACGCGGTGACGGCCGCCATCGTCGACGCCGACGGGCACCGCGTCTACTACTACCCGCGCTATTGCCTGAACATCGTGCTGTACAATCTGCAGCGCCCCGAGCTCGTGCAGCTGTATTCGGTGCTGAACGGCGAGGCGCTGAACCCCTCGCACCCGGCCCACGATTTCTTCATCGGCCGCCATTTGCGCCAATGGGAGATGATTTGCTCGATGAACTGGCTGCTGCCGCCGGACGTGGACGAGGAACGGTTCTACGACCTGTACACCCTGGCGATGAGCGCCATGGACGGTCTGCAGTACCGTTGGCTGGGTGACAATTCGATGAATCTGCTGGAGCAATGGATGAGCATCTCCGACATCATCTTCCCCGATAGCGAATGGCAGGGCTTCCGCGACCCCTCGGAGCACGACCCGAAGAACGAATCCTGCCTGCTGCCGCTTACCTTGTCGGCACGGCAGTAGCTCTGACCCCGAAGATCAGCAGAGCATTACAGCGGAAGATCGATATCGACCGCCCACCGCTCTTGTGCATATTCGCCATCGGCGGGGCCGTTCACGGGAAGCGGACCCGCCGATTTTCGTATCGGAAGCATCCGCGACTAGCGGATCGGCACCTTCTCCATGCCTTCGACCTCGGTTTCGAAGGCGTAGTAGGCTCCGATCAGACCGGCGTTGTTGGTGTGCCGGCAGCGCTTGACAACCGTGTGGAAATCGCTCCACTGCGGGATCTTGTCGAGCGCCGCATTGACCAGCGGCAGCAATTGCTGTTCACGGCAGATGCCACCGCCCAGCAGCACGCATTCGGGGTCGGCCACGGCGACGATGTTGAAAATGCCGATGGCAAGATAGTCGATCCACCGGTCCACGATCTTGCGCACACGCGGCTCATCGAGACGATGGAACAGGGTGGCCGGCACGATGGAGCCTGTCGGCACGTCGAATTCCTTGGCGTACTCCTCCGCCAGCACGATGGTCGACAGGTAATCCTGCATGGTGTGGAATCCACCGGTCTCATAGTTCGGGATCATCATGCCCAGCTCGCCTGCACGCCAATCCTTGCCTCGGCGGATCCTGCCGTCCAGGAACAACGCACCGCCCACACCGCTGTCGATGGTGATCAGCGCAAAATCGTCGAGTTTGACGGCGTTGCCGCTCAGCTTCTCCGCCATTGCCGCGCAGTTGGCGTCGTTCTCCATCCATGTGGGGATCGGGTCGTCAAGATAGCCCTGCAGTTTTCTGCCGATTTCATGGCCGTACAGTATGCTTAGCGCGCCGGCGGTAACGGCGACCTGCTTCTCCGTGTCGATGAAGCCGGGCACGCTTATGGCGATGCCGTCAAGAGGGGCACGCTGCTTGGAAACAATATGCGCGAGCGCCTGGTAGAAGGGCTCCTCGCCGTCGACCGGAGTCGCGATAGTACCCGGAATGCCCATGCGCCCGTCCTCGAACACCACGTATCGGGTGAAGAACGTTCCGATTTCGAACGCAAGGATGCGCTTCTTTGCAGTCATATCGTTATCTAACCCATCTTTAATAAAAATCCTGCCTTGGTACAGTATAGCGTTCCCGCCCATACTTAAGCGCTTCCGCCCCATCCCCCGATACGCTCAGCCAACACCCCTTTGCGTACCACCAATGCAATGGCGGAATCGAAGTGCGTCATAGCATATTCGTCTGCCATTGTGCAACATATGCCATAACAACTTGTCAATATTTATCGATACGGTTGCCTATTGGAGGCTCTTGCAATACACGCTTTTATGACTCCCGCCGCTTACGGCGGGCAGCCCCCTAGATGCCCCCATCAATGACGTTTTCCACGTCGCGCGAAGACAGGAGAAATAGATGAGAAACAAGGCAATCGCATGCCTTGGCGCAATCGTCGCTTGCGCAACGGCTCTCGCCGGAATCCCGGCCACCGCCATGGCGGACGACTCCGCCGGCCTGACTCCCCAATACACCTACAATTCCCAGAACGATAACGGCATGACCTTCGAAAAGGTCAGCCACGCCGATCAGGGCCTGAGCCAGGCCGATGGCGTGGTCGATTACACCGGCGACGGCACCATCGCCCCCTATACCGCCGGCCTGAGCACCACCGGCAACGGCGACCGCGGCCAGTCCTACAGCTATGCGGCAGCATCCTCCGGCGACTGGGTCTACATCGGCACCATGTACGGCGGCCTCGGCGTGCAGGCCATTCTGAACCGCGATATGACAAGCCTCGGCCTGACCTCCAAGCAGGCCACCGCACTCATCCAGACCATGTACGCGGGCAACATGTACCTTGGCGAACCCGACGGCAAGAGCGCCGGCGGCATGCTGTTCAAGTTCAATGTGAAGACCGGCAAGACCAAGATCCTCATGTCCAAGAGCACCGGCATCGACGGAGGCAAGGGCGTGATCCCGACCTTCCGCAGCGCCTTCAAGATGAACGGCAAGCTGTACTTCGAGGGCATGGTCATGGACACCAACAACAAGGATCTCACCCAGCAGGAGATCCAGACCGCCATGGCCTATCAAAACGGATTCCCGTGCATCTACGAAGTCGACCCGGCCAACAACGACAAGCTCACCAAGGTGTATGACAGCGTCGACGTGGATGGCTTCCGTTCCCTGGTCAAGGGCAACGTGTTCACCTCCACCCGTGCCATCGGCTCCTTCGGCAATACGCTGATCGCCGGCGACCTCAAGCCGACCGCGGACGGCAAGGGCAAGGCGCTGCTTGTGGCATCCAAGACCCCGTCCGATCCGAACTCCTACAAAGTGATCGCCGACATGGCGAGCTTCGACAACCTGCCCGCCATCCACCGACAGGATGTCAACGGCGGCGGCGGTATCTATCAGGTGCAGGAGTTCAACGGCAAGCTGTACGTCGTGGTCTGCACCGGCGACACCAGCACCCTGAACGAAGAGACCGGAACCATGCGCTCCTTCGCCATTTACGTGGGCGAGAACAAGGGCGATTCCACCAACAAGGCCGATTGGACCTGGCGTCCGCTCGTAGGCGACACCGCCAAGGGCGCCAAGTACTACTACGGTCTTGACAAAAGCCGTGTGAGCGCCGGCGCCTGCACCCTGCAGGTCTACGGCGACCACTTGTACATCGGCGACTACAACGACGTGTCCAGCGCACTGCAGGGCTTCGTCACCAAAAGCAACTTCGTAACCCAAGCCACCAACCTCGAACAGTCCGTCAACCTATACCGCATGGACAAGAACGAGAACGTCGAGATGCTCGTGGGAGACAAGAACGACACCTTCCCGAAGGGCGGTTCCACCGGTCTGGGCAGCGGCTACGACAACCACATGAACCAATACACCTGGCAGACCACCGTTCACGAGGGCAAGATGTACCTGTCCACCATGAACACCACCACCTTGCTGGAACCGATCGCACAGTTCACCAACGGTGACATTCTCAACATGAACGAGAAGGATTGGAACAACACCGTCCACTACCTGCGCGTGTTCCTGCGCCTGCTGTGGGGCATGGGCCCGACCGACCCGGCTTCCGCCATCGCCACGCAGAGCAACGATCAGAACGCCAAGGTGACCACCCAGACCATGCCGTCCACCGACAATCCGGAGGCGCTGGTCGACTGGGCCCGCATCCAGGCCGGCAAGGACGCCTCCGCCGCGCAGCCGCAGACCACCGACGCCAAGTCCGTCTCGTCCGCCAAGCCGATCAGCCTGACCGCCGCCCAGACCAAGGAACTGGTCGACGGCATCAAGGACGGCAGCATCGTTCCGGGCAGCCTGGCAGCCTCCGGCTCCTCCGATGAGGCCTCGCAGCTCTTCGACATCAACAACGAGCTGGACAACCTCGGCTCCCAGCTGTCCGACAAGGGCTCCGCCGATTTCGCCAACAACTACGGCGAAGTCACGGACGCGTTCTTCAGCATCGCCGACATCATTCCCGACAAGTTCAAGGGCCTGTACGAGATGCTGGTCAAGCTGACCAGCAAGGCCAACCTCAAGGCCTACGCCAAGTCCCTGCCGTACCTGGCCAAGTCCAAGCGCGGCTTCAACCTGTTCGAGATCACCGACCGTTCCGCCGCGAATGAGGGCGTGACCGTCGGCACCGTTACCGACAATGGCTTCGGCGACCCGTTCAACCACGGTCTGCGCATCTTCTGCGACACCGACGACTACATGGTGGTCGGCACCGCGAACCCGTTCTACGGTACCCAGCTGTGGCGCGTGCGCAATACGCAGTACGCCGTGAACGTCTCCGCGACCGAAGGCGGCTCCGCCTCCGCGGATGTCGAGCGCGCGGCCAAGGGCAGCAAGGTCACGCTGACGGCCACCGCGAACAAGGGCTACCACTTCAAAGAGTGGAACGTGCTGAAGGGCAACGTCTCCATCGAGAACAACGCCTTCGAGATGCCTGACGGCAGCGTCTCCATCCAGGCTGTGTTCGAAAAGGACGCTGTTGAACCGACGACGCCAACGACCCCGGCAAAGCCTGCCACAGACACGAAGCCATCCACAACACCGACCGGTGTCACGTCCACCCCTTCGACCGGCTCCTCCGTGCTCGGCATGGCGGTCGCCGCGGCTGTGGCACTGATTGCAGGCGCCGCGATTCTGCTGAAGAAGAAGCAGGCGTGATGATGACCGGCGGTGTGATCGCAGCCACCCGATGAACGCGGAACGGCGCCATACCACCGGTTCCTGACGAAGAAGGCCGATGTCCATCAAGGGCATCGGCCTTCTTCATATTCGGCTTCGTCGAGTGGAGTCGTTCCGCTCCGTCTAACGTGGTCTACAGCATTGCGATCACCGCAACGCAATCACATCCACGCCATACGGCTTAAGCTCGATCAGATCGTTGATGACGGTGCCGGTCAGCAGCTCCGTGCCACCGTTGAGTTCGCTGAGGCACAGACGCTTGTCGGCGGCGCTGTTGTTGATGAGGAACGCGTAGCGGGTGCCGCCATCGCCATAGCGCACGGACAGGCTGACATCCTCCGGGGTATCAAGCGACTTCAGATCCAGCTCCTTGATGATCGGAGCCATGAACGCGCTCATGCCGGTCTCGTCCAACGGAGTGCCCACAAAATAGGCTTTGCCCTTGCCATACGCATTGACGGTGAGCGCGGAATGCCCAGCATAGAATTCGTCGCCGCCGTACGTAGCAAGACGCTCGGCACCTTCGCGATGAATAATGCTCGCCACGATCTCGCCCTTGGCATCAACCGTGCCGCCATGCACTTCGATGGTTTCGCCCGGCGCAAGCGCATCGATCTCTTCGACCCATACGCCCATAAGCCTGCGCAGCTTGCCCGGGTAGCCGCCTGGCACCACCAGATCATGCTCATCATGGATGCCGGCCATATAGCCGGTGATGAAGGTGCCACCATCCGCCACATAGGCTTCCAACGTTTCAGCCACACCAGGCAACACGGTGATCAGCGCCGGGGCGATGGCCAGATCATACTGGCTGAGCCGCGCAAGAGGCGTGGTGCTGGCGATCATATCCACCGGCACATTGCGACGCCACAACGCACGGTAGAAGCGATGAACCTCATTGGGATAGTTGAAGCCGGTGGTCGGGCCGACACAGCCTTCAAGCGACCAGTAGCTCTGCCAGTCGAACATGATGGCTACACGGGATTCGATGCGCGAGCCCATGATCCGCCTGCCGATGCGGTCCAGTTCCTCACCCAAGGCCGCGGTCTCCTTGAACACGCGGGACTCCTCGGTGCCGTCATGCGCGATGACCGCGCCATGGAATCGCTCGCAGCCGCCAAGGGACTGCTTCATCTGGAAGAACCGCACGGTGTCGGCGCCATGGGCCACGGCCTGCCAGCTGAGCTTACGCACTTCCCCCGGCTGCTTGACCTTGCAGAACGGGAACCAGTTCTGCTGGTTCGGGGTCTGCTCCATCAGCATGAACGGCTTGTTGCCGCCGATGCCGCGCATCAGGTCGTGGCACATGGCGGTGAAGCTCGGCGGGGTGTCCATGCCCGGATAGTTGTCCCAGCTGACCACGTCCATCTCCTTGGCCCACTCGAAGTAGTCGAGATCCTTGAACGTGCCCATGAGGTTCGTGGTGATCGGCGTGGTCGCGTCGTATTCGCGGATCGCGTCGCGCTCGTTCGTATAGCAGGCCAACTGCGCCTGGCTTTGGAAGCGGCGATAGTCCATCTGCAGCCCGGACACCACGCATTTGGCGTCGCTGATGCCGTCGCCGTAGCCGACGGGCGGGCACCACGTCGCCCCAATCGTAGATGGTGTGGCTCCAGAAATTGGCGCACCACGCCTTGTTGAGCGCTTCGATGAGCTCGTCCTGGCCCTACGGCAGGCGCATGTCGGTGCGGTCGCGGCCTTCCAGATCATGTTCGTGGTCGAGTCCGCCGATGAAGACCACCGGATCTCCGGCGGCCGCGTACGCGCGGGCTTTTGCCACGGCCTCGTCACGCAGTTCGCGCGCGCGATTCACGTCTTTGGCATCGGAACCCTTGGAATTCTCAAGGCTTTCCTCCTGCCAGCTTTCGTCCTGGTTGATCTGTTTGGCGTCGTAGCCGAGCGCGTATTCGATTTCGACGTTGCCGCCGAGCTCGCCGTTGAGGCCGAGCAGCGGGGATACTTCGTGCAGCGCTTTGATGACGGCCGAGCCGCCGCCGTTGGAGTGGATGCGGTCGGCGTTGGCACCGATGACCAGCAGACGGGTCATGTTGCGTTCGTCGAGCGGCAGCAGGTGCGCGTCGTTTTTCAGCAGCACGATGGATTCGCGGGCGATGTCCAATGCCTTCGCCGCGTGGTCGAGCGTCGCGTAACGGCCTGGTTTGCGGCTTGCGTGCGCGTCGCCGAGCATGTGCAGCGCGTCCATGACGGCGATCACGCGTTCGACTTTCCCGTCGACGTCGCTTTCCTTGACGTCGCCGTCTTCCACGGCTTTCTTCAGCGGGTTGGCGAAGTAGTAATCGTCGAAATTCGGCGTGACGGACAGTTCGATATCCATGCCGACTTCGGCGCTGGCTTTGGTGTCGCGCACCGCGCTCCAGTCGGAAACGACGAAACCGTCGAAACCGTATTCGTCGCGCAGGATGTCGTCGAGCAGCTGCTTGTGTTCGCAGCATTTGGTGCCGTTGACGAGATTGTAGGCGCCCATGACGGAGAGCACGCCGCCGTCTTGTACCGCCGCTTCGAAGGCCGGCAGGTAGATTTCGCGTAATGCCCGCTCGCTTACGGTCTCGTCAACGTCCAATCGGTCGGTTTCCTGGCTGTTGACCGCGTAATGTTTCGCGCAGGCGGCCACGTCGGATTCCTGCACGCCTTGGATGTAGGCCACACCTTGCGCGGCGGTCAGGACCGGATCCTCGCTCATGTATTCGAAATTGCGTCCGCACAACGGACTGCGTTTGATGTTGATGGAAGGGCCGAGAATCACGTCCTTGCCTCGGCCTCGGGCTTCCTCCCCCAATACTTCACCGGTCATGCGGGCCAGGTCGGGGTTCCATGTGGAGGCGACCGCCGAGCCGGACGGCAGGTAGGTCACATAGTCACGGGTGTTGTACAGCGGCGCCCAATTGTCGTTATGCAGTTCGGCGCGCACGCCCATCGGACCATCATCCATCCTGAGCGGCGGAATGCCCAGTCGTTCGGCGTTGCCGTTGCGGAACAGGCCTGCGGCGTGCACAATGGCGATTTTCTCGTCCAGCGTGAGTTGCGCCGTCAGTTCCCTGGCTTTGGTTTTGTTGGCTTCAGTAATTACGGTCATGCGTTTTTCTTTCGTTTCATTGCGATTCGACGGTGTGGAGATTCATCATCGAACGCGCTCCTCACGAAAGCATGGAGGAAAGTGGACATGGAAAAAGCGGAAAAGTTCCGACAGGCAAGAAGGAGACGACGACGTCCGTCGGAATATGCGGAACCGGAAGAGTTGCGGGGCGTCGGCCCGGTTCGAAGAGTCCGACGCCCCTTGTTGGTTATGTGATTAGGCGAGGCGTTCCGGCCGAAGCGAAAACGCTCCAGCCGGAACGCCAGGAATTACTTGGCCTGCTTGACGATGTCCTTGCGGGCCTGGATCAGGTCCTTGGCGTTCTGCTGGTCGACCTTGAGGACTTCCTTGTAGCCGAGGTTGTCGATCTTGGTGCGGGCTTCGTCAAGGGTCTTCTCGAACTTGCCCGCAGCGGTGATGGCCTGCCAGGAGGCGTTCACCGTTTCGGACTTGACGGAGCTGCGGGTGGCGGAAACCGTGGAATCCTCCTGTGGAGTGGTGTAGGACGCACCGGCTGCGATGGAGAGCTTGCCTGCCTTCTGCAGATAGTCGATGTCGTTGGTGGCGTTCTCCATGTGGGCGGACCAATCCTTGAACAGCTCGGTCTCATCCTGGTTGGACTTCCACAGCAGCGGGTTGTAGGCCTCGCCGGTGTTCGGGTCGATGTCGTTCTGAGACACGGCCTTGAAGTTCAGCTTAGAGTAGCCGTCATCGTAGCTGGAGCCGCCAAGCTTGGCGGAGACCTTCAGGTTGGCGTGGTCGCCGGTCATGGCCTGCTGGCCGAACTTGGTCAGGGTCGGGTTCTTGCCGTCCTTGTCGGTGGTGAAGCAGCCCAGATCCTTCGGGCAGGCGGCGCCACCGGAGTTGGAGGAAGAGGCGTAGATGCCTTCCGGAGAATACATCCAGTCGATGAACTTGGCCAGACGGGCCTTGTTCTTGGCCTTGGAGCCGATGGCCACGATGGTGGCGCCATCACCGTCAGGCTGGAAGCCGTCGGAATAGACCTTCATGTTCTCAAGCGGAGCCAGCATGAAGCCGATGCCTTTGGCCTTGTTCTCGTCGGAGTTCATACGCGGCTTGCCCAGCCAGCTCCAGATGGACAGCATGGTCTTGCCGTTGGTGACCTTGGTCCGCATGGTATCCCAGTCCTGGGTGGTGGAATCAGGATCGACCAGCCCCATGGATTCGGCCTTGTTCAGGAACTCCAGGGCCTGCTGGTAGATGCCGCCCTCCTTGGTGGCGGGCTGCACGTCCTTACCGTCGGCGGAGATGAACACGGAACCCTGGTTGGTGTAGCCGAACCAGCTGCAGATGGATGCGGCGTTCTGCATCACATCGCCGTCCCGATCCTTGAACAGTGACATGGCGTAGATGTCGTCCTTGCCGGTATCCTGGCGAGCCCTGTCCTGCATCTGCTTAAGCACATTGAGCAGACCGTCGAGATCCTTGATCTGCGGGTAGCCGATCTCCTTGTAGATATCCCAGCGGATGTACGGTGCGGCAGCCGACTCGTTGCCTTCGCTCGGGTCGGTCGGAGACTGGGAGGAGACACCCTGAGGAACACCCCACACGCCATCCTTGCCGGCCTGCTTGGCGATGGACTTGACCGCGGAATCGTACTTCTTGACATTCTTCATGCTGGAGTAGTACGGGGTCATGTCTTCGATGAGCTTGGCCTTGACCAGCTTGTTCAGACGCCCGTTGCCGGTACCGACAATCACCAGATCGCCAAGGTTGCCGGAAGCGGAGCGAGTATCGAACACGGTATCGCCGCCGGACACGTTCGGCGCGATGATGTTCAGCTTGATGTTGAACTTGTCTTTGACGATCTTGGCGAACCAGCCGCTCTTTTGCAGACCCTGGCTGCTGGCCAGCGAGTCGAAGACCTCGACGGTCATTTCGGAACCGTCGTCCTTGGTGTCGGCACTGTTGCTGCCGCTGCCGCAGGCCGCGAGCGACAGCAGCGTAGCAGCCGCAACGCCAGCCGCAATCGCGCGGGTGGTGATTTTCTTCAGTTCTATGCGGAAACCTCCTTGTATTCCTTCTTCTGATATTCAGTTATGGGGAAAAGAATCGTTGTGTTGTTAATCAGCCTTTAACCGCGCCCAGCATCATGCCCTTGACGAAGAAGCGCTGGAAGAACGGGTAGGTGAACATGATCGGCAGCACCACGATGACGGAAACCGTCATACGGATCGAGGTCGGCGTCGCGGCGCTTGCCAGAGCGGCGACATTCGCCGAATTCGCCTTGGCCGCATTCGCCAGTGCGGACGCCTGGTTGATGTAGGTGTACAGCAGGTACTGCAGCGAGTAGAGCTTCGAATCGGTCATGTAGATCAGGGTGTCCTGGAAAGAGTTCCACTGGTTCACGGCCGAGAAGATGCCCACGGTCGCCAGAATCGGCGTGCACATCGGCAGGATGATGCGGGTGAACACGGTCAGCGTGCCGGCGCCGTCCATTTCAGCGGCTTCCTGCAGCGACGGCAGTGGCCGCAAAACCCTTGCCGCATCGGCGCTAAAGTATTGTTATTCCAACAAACTAAGTGCTCTTGGAGAGCTATTTATAATCTTATAAATAGGGCGTGTCGCACAATACGGCACAGTACTATCGGCAATAGCCGAACACATCATCGAGGAGGATTCATGCGGTTCAACATCAACGCGCCCTTCTGGCGTTTCATGGACACCCTGCTGCGTTTCGTCGGGCTTAATCTGGTCTACCTCATCACGCTGATCCCAAACGTCACCATCGGCCCGGCACGCGCGGCATTGTATTCCACAATGTTCGCCTATGACGAGCATGACGACATCCGCCTCGTCAAGGAATATCTCACCCGCTTCAAACGCGAGTTCAAACAGGGACTTGCGGCCTGGGTGCTCGTCGCCATCCTCGCCACCGCCATCCTCTTCGGCCTGTCGTTCTGGAAGGCGTGGGATACCAACGCCTCCTACATACCGCTGATCCTTCTGGTCATCGCCGCCGTGGTCGTGGCGCTGTTCGCCGAATACGCCGCACCGTTGCAGGCACGCTTCGCCAACACCACCGGCAGGCTCTTCTCGCTATCGGCGATGTTCCCCTGGCGAGCCTTCCCCTGCTCGCTCGTCCTCGTCATCATCGACGTACTCGCGGCCGGCCTGTCATATTTCGTACCGTTCATACGCGTTCTCGCCATTCTCTTCGGCATCGCCTGGGTGGCGTATGCGAAATCCCTCATTCTGCTGTGGGGCTTCAAACGGTATGGCGGAACGGGCAAAGTGGAGAATCCGCAATATGTCAATGCGCACGAGTGACGTTGCGGCGGCGCTCAGGAATCATGCTTTGTCGGTGATGAACGTCAGCGGATTGTCGATGAATTTGCGCAAGCCGACTTCCGCGGCACCGTACAACGCCGGATGGTCGGCCACCAACGGGATGGACACGCTCACCTGCATGTCCGACGCCCCCAAGACCTGCGATTCCAAACGGTTTTCGAGCGTTTCGTAGAAGAACGGCCCGAAATCGGTCCACCAACCGCCCAGCAGCACGGTATCGACATCGGCCAGATTCAGTGCGGAGCCGATGGCCGAGGCCAGCGCGTCGATGGCCCGTCCGACGGCCTCCACGGTCCGCACATCATGGGAATGCCATGCGTCCAACAGACGCTCCAGTGCCTCACCGCTCGAAGCCGCATTCTTTTCGGCCACTCCGGAAGCCTCGACCAGCGCGCGACGGCCAGCATACGTTTCCAAACATCCGCGTCGTCCGCATCCGCACAGCGGACCGTCTAAAGACACCGACACGTGACCGATCTCACCGGCGAAACCGTGGCTTCCCGACACGATCTCACCGTCACGGACGATCGCGCCGCCGATGCCGATATCGCACGACAGATACAGGAAGGAGTCGGCGCAATCCACGCCATCGAACACGTCCGCACGCGCACAGGCATATCCCGGAATCTGCGCGATGGCGGCCAGCTTCGCCTCATTGCACGGGGTAACGTCATACCCTCGCATAACGTCGAACGTGGTCAGATCGACATTCTCCCAACCGAGATTGCGGGCCATGAGCAGCCTCTTGTCGGAGGTGACCAAGCCCGGCAGCGCACACGAGACGCCCGCGATGATGCATCGTTTCGATTCCAGATCCTCAGCCATCGCCTTGGCCATGGCGTCAAGCTTGCCGAATACGACGTCCGGCTCGACGCCGCTCATGTCGGCATCCACCCATTCGTGCCTGAGTATGTCGTGGTTGATGTCCAAAGCCATGCATCCATAGCCGTCGGTGTTGACCTGCATGCCGACGCCGCACACCTTGCCGCCTCCCAGCATCAACGGCGTGGACGGGCGCCCATAGCTGGCCGAGTTCTGCGGCTCACCCTCCTTGACGACGCCCGCATCGATCAGCAGCGACACCAGCAACGACATCGTCGCCTTGGTCAGCCCGGTCTCCTTGGCAAGATCCGCTCGGCTCATCGGCCCGGAGGCACGCAGTAGCGTGTCGATCACCACCGAAAGATTGTGATTGCGCAGATCGTCCTGATTGATCCTGCGAAGAGATGCCATAGCCGTTCCCGTCCCTGCCCTGTTTGCCGTGTTGCCGCATCAGCATGAATTCCCCGAACCGATGTTCCAGAGCCTTTCCTGATGCTACACTACTATAGTATAGTTTATTCATCTAACTATTAACCGTGCGCCACCGGCGAACGGCACATGCAAGGAGGCAACACAAACTATGGCAAGGACTCTGGTTGCAGGCGTCGACACATCGACGCAGTCCTGCAAGGTACGCGTGACGGACGCCGAAACCGGCGAGCTTGTACGATTCGGGCAGGCCAAACACCCGAACGGCACATCCGTCGACCCCTCATACTGGTGGAGCGCATTCCAAGAGGCCGCCGAGCAGGCCGGCGGCCTGGACGACGTATCCGCGCTGGCCGTCGGCGGCCAGCAGCACGGCATGGTGATCCTCGACAACCAAGGCAATGTGATCCGCGATGCGATGCTGTGGAACGACACCAGTTCGGCGCCCCAGGCTGCGGCTCTGATCGAAAAGCTCGGCGCAGCGCCCGCACAAGACGGCGAGCCGGAAGACCCAATCGCCCGAGGCAAGCAGCGTTGGGTCAAGGCCGTAGGCTCCTCCCCCGTCGCCTCCTACACGCTGACCAAGGTGGCATGGGTGGCCGAGAACGAGCCCGAAAACGCCAAGAAAATCGCCGCCATCTGCCTACCTCACGACTGGCTGAGCTGGCGCATCGCCGGTTACGGCCCGGTCACCGAAGGCGAGGACGCCCATCTTGAAGCCCTGTTCACCGACCGCTCCGACGCCTCCGGCACCATCTACTACGATGCCGCGTCGAACGAATACCGCCGCGACCTGATCGCCATGGTGCTCGAGGCCGCGGAAGGCGCCGAAGCCGCGCAATCGCACGCCGAGGCCATCGTGCTGCCCACCGTGCTGGGGCCGCGCGACGCCGCCCCCGTCAAGGCCGATCCGGCCATCGCCGGCAAGAACGTCGAAGGCGGCTGCCTGCTCGCCCCCGGCGGCGGCGACAACGCCATGGCATCGCTGGGACTGGGCATGGCCGTCGGCGACGTGTCCATTTCCCTGGGCACCTCCGGCGTGGCCGCAGCCATCTCCGAGAACCCAACCTACGACCTGACCGGCGCCGTATCCGGCTTCGCCGACTGCACCGGGCACTACCTGCCGCTGGCCTGCACCATCAACGGTTCGCGCATCCTCGACGCCGGCCGCGCCGCCCTCGGCGTGGATTACGACGAACTGGCCAAGCTGGCCTTCGCCTCGAAGCCGGGAGCCGGCGGCATCACCCTGGTGCCGTATTTCGACGGCGAACGCACGCCGAACCGCCCGAATGCCACCGCCACCTTCTCCGGCATGACTCTGGCCAACACCACACGCGAGAACCTGGCCCGCGCCTTCGTCGAAGGACTGCTGTGCTCCCAGCGCGACTGCCTGGAGCTCATCCGATCCCTGGGCGCAAGCATCACGCGCATTCTGCTCATCGGCGGCGGCGCGAAGTCCGAAGCTATCCGCACGCTGGCACCAAGCATTCTGGGCATGGACGTGACCCGACCCGCCACCGACGAATACGTGGCCATCGGCGCGGCCCGCCAGGCCGCCTGGGTGCTGTCCGGCGAAACCGAGCCTCCGGCATGGCAACTCACCATCGACGGCGTGGAGACCGGCGAACCGACCGAAGCCGTATACGAAGCCTACGCCAAGGCCCGCGGCTGATCCATCACCGCAGGAATTCAGGCATAGGGCCGGGAAGCTTCCCAACAATGGGGCTTCCCGGCCCTATGCTGATTCATGAACCATACTCATAGAAACGACAATATGAACGACAGCTTCCGTATAAGGCTTTACGCGCTCACCTGCATCGCATGGCTGGAGAAATCGATTTGCCGTCAACACACCCTATGAAACGTTTGCAAAACTACAGCAAACCTTCCACATCGGCGAAGGCAGGGTCATGTTCGGGAATCTCACGAATCACATGCGCTGGATTGCCCACGGCTATGACGTTCTCCGGAATGTCACGTGTCACCACGGACCCGGCGCCGATGATGGAATTCGACCCGATGGTCACCCCCGGCGTGACCGTCACATTGGCGCCGAACCACACGTTATCACCGATGGTCACGGCACTGGCATGCTCCCAGCCCGCCAGGCGGGTGGCAGCGTCCTTGGCATGGTTGGGTGTGGCGATGGTGCAGCGCGGACCGATCAGACAATCCTCACCGAGCGTCACATATCCGCCGCCGCACACCATGAAATCCTTGTTGAGGAACGTGCCGCGGCCAATGGTCAATCCGATGCCGTAGTCGACATTGAACGGCGGCGTGAACTGCACGCCCTCCCCCGCGTCCGGGACCAGCTCGTGAAACAAACGGTACGCCTCGTCCGGATCATCGAAGAAGATGCGGTTGATCTTCGCGCAGGCGCGCATGGCCTCGCCTGTGAATTTCGGCAGCGACTTCGATTTGCGATATTGCGTCGGCTTGCCGGCGAACAGTTTGGTCAGATCCTCGTCGGACGCGATCAGCGCTTCCGTCTCCTGCGTCATATCCGTCTCCTTCATCACATTCCACCGCACTATAGTGAACGCTCACACCATACTATATTCACTTACTTGACCATGACGCATGAAACGTTACCCGGCGTATCGTGGCATCCACCGAACAGCATATATCGTTGGCCATCAGGTCCGCATGCCGTCCACTCAGGCAATCCGGAACCGTTCGGATCACCTGTCGCCGCGAAATTCACCCAATATCGATTCATCGCATGGGACAAATCGTAATGCCAGCCTCGAAACGGCCGCCAGCTCGCAGGGAGCGTCCCGAACGAAAACCATAAATCGGACGAATGAAACGCACCGGCATCATCCCCCGGCATATCCACATCGAATCGATACCTGTATGGTTCCGAGCCGCCGCCTGACACCCATGCATCGATCATATCCAGATTGCCGCACTCACCCTCCGGATACGGAGTGCCATCAGGGCCCGGAACCATGAACTCGCCGGTCGTGTTCCCCACCAACAAATCACACGGAACGCGATGTCCCGCAATAAGCGCATCACGGTATTGCTCGACAAGGAATGTCCCATCGACGCAGGGAATCCAATTAGTCATCGGAGCCCATACGACATCATCACCCTGCCCAGACCAATCGCAAGCAGGAAAAGTCACCGCCGCCTCCAGCAGATCAGTCGCAGGAACAGAACGCGCCTCGGCAATCGATTCAACTTCCAGATACTTCAAAAAACGCGCTCCATTTCGCTGCGCATCCTCAAGAGACCACAGATGGCGATTGAACAGACCAGTTCCACCTCCAGACTGCATGATGACGCGTTGGAACAGACCATCGTTCATCGGCGAGACACTTTGCGCCAACGCGCTTGCGGCCCCTGCGGACTGGCCGAACACGGTAATGTTCGCAGGATCGCCACCAAACAAGGCAATATTGTCCTTTACCCACTGAATGCCCATCCGCTGGTCAAGAAATCCGAAATTCGCACAAGGCCGTCCATCAACCGCTTCCTTTTCCAACATGGCATGCGCGAAAAAACCAAACACATTCAACCGATAAGCAATGGAGACCACCACCACGCCCTGACGGGCCAGCTGCTCTCCATTGAACTCCTTCTCACAGGTAGATCCAGTCTGAAACGCTCCACCGTAAAGCCATACCATCACAGGCAGCCCATGCCCATCGCAACGGGAATCCGTACGAATCTCGGAACCACTGCCGCATCCACGCAAGGCCGGCGTCCAGATATTCAGATACAGACAATCCTCAGCCATCGGAGTGTCAGCGTCAATCTGCCATTCCCTGCCGTAGAACTCATCCGAGCCGGGCAGCGGCTGCATCGGCATCGGCGCGAAATCACCGGCTTCGAGCACGCCATCCCACGCTTCAGCAGGTTGTGGCTCACGCCAGCGTAACTCATCAACAGGCGGCTTGGCATATGGAATGCCCCGAAACACGGTGATCACAGGATCCGCATCGGAGAATCCGTCGACACATCCTTGACGAATCATGACTTGTCTGCGCATGACTGCTCCTAATCAACCATGGGCAACGGCAGATGAAACGGCGGAAGCAGAACACCGTCCCCGTCGCAGATGAGACCGGATTCCGGGCTGTTGCTCCACGCATACCGCACCTCGTCCGGCATGCGCGACGGTATGCGCGCCACAATATCGCAACCATCCAGCCATGCCTCAGCCCGCACCGAAGTGGCGCAGTCGTGCCACAGGAAATCAATTTCTCGCGGAACGTCACCATCCAACGTCATCAGATGGCGATTCTGCGATTGCATCTGTTCGCCCATGGAATTCCGCCACACGCAGTGCATCCTCAACAATCCATCGTCCGCCTCTGCGGTTTCAACAACCGGCTGAGGCTGAGCCTGCTGGCCATACACAAAATCCATCGCGACATTGAATGCACGATCCGCGATGGTTTTCTTATCATGAGGATGCAAATCATTGCTTTCACCGGCATCAAGCGTCACCACCGCAGCCACGTGTTCAAGTTCGTCCGCCACTCTCCATTCCTGTTCTCGAATAAGCGGCCAACCACCATCCTCGATGGCGTCGATGCCGAATTTCGGAAGCTGGACGATCAGGAACGGCATATCCGGCTGATGCCACTTGCCACGCCACAATTTAATCATGGCTTTCAGCTCATCGCCATAACGCATGGCGTAGTCGCCGGTATTCGATTCGCCCTGATACCACAGCACGGCTCGCACCGCGTATGGGAAGCACGGCGCAAGCATGGCATTGTACAAGCCGGTCGGCTTCCATCTGACGAAATCCTCGAATGGGCAATCGCGGTCGGCTTCGGCGGTCACGGCATACTGCCAAATGCCGGACAGGTCGAAGACATCGTCTCCGATGGTCAGTGTCATCCGTTTGCCGGGCGTCACACGGCCGCCGGGCCGTTCAACGACCAGACGCATGCGGATTTCGTTCGCGCCGGCGCGCAACACGCCGGCTGCGACCGGATAGTCCCGCGGCTCATACACATTGCTTCGCCCACCGACCAACACACCATTGACCCACGTATGGTCGGCATCATTCATGGTGCCCAGACGCAGTAGGGCGGGCTTCCCCGCATCCGACGGAGGCAGGAACACGGTTTTTCTCATGGTAATCTCGCCACGGAAACCGGCAAGTCCGCGATCCTTGTACCATCCAGGCAGGCGTATGTCATGCCATGCCACGTCGCGCGGCTCGATGTTCTTGGATTCCGGACAGTCCCACGCGATCAATGGCAGCCACTCATGGTGCGCATCGGCCACGGCCTCGTATCCAAGCGCCTGGTACCACCGGTCCCGCTCGGCAACGGAATCGAGGCTTCTTTTCGACGCCACACCATCGCCAAGGTACGGTTCAAGACTGGCGAGCGCTTCGGGGAACGCTCGTAATGTGTCAATGTCCATCCAGGATTCGATCGGAGAGCCGCCCAATGAAATGTTCAACAGACCAACGGGCACACCGAGCCACTGGCGGATCCTGCGACCGAAAAAATATGCGAGCGCTGAGAAATCATCAAGCGTATCCGCATCACAGCCCTGCCAGAACGCACGGTCGTGATCGTCGCGAGGACCTTTGAAATCGTAATCGGGAATCACTTTGTACTGCCGCAGCAATGGATCGGGATCACGGTCCCACTCCTGTGGATAGTCGGCGCGCACCCAAGCCATAGGCAGTTCCATATTCGACTGCCCGGAGCACAGGAACACCTCTCCCGCATAGCACTGCCGTGAGATACGCTCCGCTCCGTCCTCGTAGCATATGGTCAGCTCGTACGGCCCTCCAGCTTCGATCGGACCATACGGCGCGTTCCAAGTTCCGTCGTCTTTCACCTGCACCATATGCCGCTCGTCAGCAAGCCGTGTCAATACGATGCGTCCGGGATCGCCGGTGCCCCAAATATGCATGTCCACACCGGCTTGCAGCACGCAGCCGTCGTCAAGTAGTTTCGGCAATCGCAAAGTCATCTCAGCATTCTCCCCATTGAGTCTGCGTTCATTTCACCAAATAACCGACGGGCGGCAGGAATGCGGCGAATCGCCGCCCGTCGGCATCGACTACCGGTTGTCGGGAAGCTCCCGATAATCGAAATAGTCGAATTCGGCTTTCGCGTCATAGCCAGACAGATCAACACAGGCGAGACCCACGAACGCGCCGGTGAAGAAGCCGCCATAGCGCTGGTTCACATAGTCATCGGACAGAATCTTCGCATCGAGCTTCACCGGAATCTCGGTGAAGCGCTCACCGTCGAAGGAATATTCGTAGGAATAGTATTCCGTGCGGACCTTGGTGCGCAGCCATACCGCTTCGGCGTCTTCGGGCACCACGATGGCGTCATCCTTGAGGAACGACGTGTATTGGTTGAAATCGTTCTGAGCCACTTCGATGACCCTTGCATGTCGTTTCTCATCCCAAGTGACGAACGCCCATGACCAGCACAGGTCATCGTAATAGTTGGTCAGGCCTGCCATCTGCATGTAGTTCTTCGGATCGAAACGCACCTTGGTTTCGGCGTCGAAATCGAATGCCTGCCAGCGACGAGCCACAAGGGACAGGTCAAACAGGTTGCACAGCGAGCCCTGACCACGCAATGCCAGTTTGCCGTCGCCCACCGTGCCCATGGCGTCGGTGAACGGGACGCGCAGGGTGTTCCAATTCGGTCCGAGTTCGTCGGATTCGAACTCGTCGCGCTCGTCGCGCGTCGCTGGGGCAACGGTCTCGATGGCGTCTTTCGGAGCGTCGACGTAACGCTGTCCGCCATGGCCTCCGACCACGCGCGGCCAACCGTCCTCATCCCATTCGACTTTCTGGATGGAGGTCTCGCGT
>NZ_CAUEQY010000008.1 GCF_959020145.1 uncultured Bifidobacterium sp.
CCGGAGAAGCCGCCAGGAATCATGATGATCTGGCTCTTCTTGATCTCCTCGACCAAAGCGGCGGTGGACTCGGCCACTGCGGCCGGAGTGAGGTTGTTCACGATAAGCGTGCTCACGTCGGCGCCCGCACGCTCGAAGGCTGCGGCGGAATCGTATTCGCAGTTGTTGCCCGGGAACACAGGGATGATCACATGCGGCTTGGCCACGCCGGTGCCGGTGTACACGGTCTTCTTCGGAGCGTCGAAGGACATGGTTTCAACCGTCTTGCCCTTCTCCTCGCCCTTGGAACGGTACGGGAACACGGATTCGATGCCGCCCTCCCACGCGTCCTGCAGCTCGGCCAGATCAAGCGTCTCGCCGGCGGCCACGAACGAATACTCCTCGGTGGTTTCGCCGACCTCGCTGACTTCCACCAGGTTGGACACGGCCGGAACCTTCGCATTGTCGGCAAGCTCGATGATGAAGGAGCCATAGGCCGGAGCAAACAGGTCATCCACGGCAATGCCGTCGTCCAGCTTCACGCCGATCTGGTTGCCGACCGTCATCTTGAAGATCGCCTCGGCGGTGGCGCCGTAGCCCGGAGTGGACACGGCCAGAGCGTCGCCGAAATCGGTGAGCTCCTCAACCGCGGAGAACACCTCCAGCAGCGAATCCTTGTCCGGGGTGAGACCGTCGGAATGATAACGCGGGGCGATGCGGACCACACGGTGACCGGCACCCTTGAACTCCGGGGAGGTGGCGCGCTTCATATTGCCCACGGCCACGGCGAAGGAGATAAGGGTCGGCGGGACGTCAAGCTGCTCGAACGTGCCGGACATGGAGTCCTTGCCGCCAATCGCGCCGGCGCCTAGATCGACCTGAGCCATCAGCGCACCGAGCACTGCGGCCATCGGCTTGCCCCAGCGTTCCGGCTCGTCGCGCAGCTTCTCGAAGTACTCTTGGAAGCTCAGATATGCATTCTCATGCTCGAAGCCGGCGGCCACCAGCTTGGACAGCGACTCGACCACGGACAGGTACGCGCCCGTGAACTGGTTCTGCTCCATAATGTACGGGTTGAATCCCCAGGCCATCGCGGAAGCGGTGGTGGTCTCGCCGAACACCGGAAGCTTGGCGACCATGGCCATGTTCGGGGTCAGCTGCTTCCTACCGCCGAACGGCATGAGTACGGTGCCCGCGCCGATGGTGGAGTCGAAACGCTCGGAAAGACCCTTGTTGGAAGCCACGTTCAGGTCGGTGAGCATGGTGTGCATGCGCTCGGAAAGCGTGCCGGAAGTCCACGGCGTCGTGTAGCCGTGCTGCGCCTCGACATGCACCACCTGATGCTTCGGAGCACCATTGGAGGCGAGGAATTCGCGGGAAAGGTCCACGATCGTGTCGCCGTTCCACACCATCGTCATGCGCGGATCCTCGGTCACGGTCGCAATGACCTCGGCCTCGAGGTTCTCCTCCTTGGCATAGCCCAGGAACTCGTCCACATCTTCGGCGGCCACATCCACGGCCATGCGCTCCTGGGATTCGGAGATCGCCAGTTCGGTGCCGTCAAGACCCTCGTACTTCTTGGACACCTTGTTGAGGTCCACGTACAGGCCGTCGGCCAGCTCGCCGACCGCCACGGACACGCCACCGGCGCCGAAATCGTTGCAACGCTTGATCAGACGGCACGCGTCACCACGGCGGAACAGACGCTGCAGCTTGCGCTCAACCGGCGCGTTGCCCTTCTGCACTTCGGCGCCGTCAAGCTCCAGCGATTCGACGTTATGCGCCTTGGAAGCGCCGGTGGCGCCGCCGATGCCGTCACGACCGGTGCGGCCGCCGAGCAGGATGACCTTGTCTCCCGGAGCCGGGGTCTCGCGGCGCACATGATCGGCCGGAGTCGCGGCCACGACCGCGCCGACCTCCATGCGCTTGGCCACATAACCGGGGTGATAGATCTCATTCACCTGGCCGGTGGCCAGACCGATCTGGTTGCCGTAGGAGGAGTAGCCGGCCGCGGCGGTGGTGACGAGCTTACGCTGGGGGAGCTTGCCCTCAAGCGTTTCGGAAACCGGCACGGTCGGATCGGCGGCACCGGTCACACGCATCGCCTGATACACGTAGGAACGGCCCGACAGGGGGTCGCGGATGCAGCCGCCGATGCAGGTGGCCGCGCCACCGAACGGTTCGATCTCGGTCGGGTGGTTGTGCGTCTCGTTCTTGAACAGGAACAGCCAATCCTCGTCATGGCCGTTCACATCCACCTTCACCTTGACGGTGCAGGCGTTGATTTCCTCGGATTCGTCGAGATTCTTCAGAATGCCGTTCTTCTTAAGCCACTTCGCGCCGATCGTGCCCATATCCATCAGGCATACCGGCTTGGCGTCGCGGCCCAGCTCGTGACGCATCTCAAGATACTTGTCGAACGCGGCCTTGACGGTGGCATCGTCGATCGAAACCTCGTCAAGTTGCGTGCCGAACGTGGTGTGACGGCAATGGTCGGACCAATACGTGTCGATCACCTTGATCTCGGTGATCGTCGGGTCGCGCTGCTCCTCGGTGAAGTGCTCACGGCAGAACTGCAGGTCGGCCAGATCCATGGCGAGACCACGGTCCTCGATGAACTGCTCAAGCTCGGCGTCGCTCATAGAACGGAAGCCGTCGATGACTTCCACCTTGCCTGGCACCGGCACCTGGGTCTTCAGCGTGGTCTTGACATCCAGAGAGGCTTCACGGGCTTCCACCGGATTGATCACGTAATGCTTGATGGCCTCGACATCGGCTTCGGAAAGTTCGCCTTCCAACGCATACACCTTGGCGGAACGAACCGTCGGACGCTCGCCTTGGGAGATCAGCTGGATGCACTCGCTGGCGGAATCCGCACGCTGATCGAACTGGCCGGGCAGATACTCCACCGCGAACACGGTGTCGGAACCGAAATCAGGCAGGTCGGCGTAGACGTTGTCCACCTGCGGCTCGCTGAACACGGTCGGCGTGGCCTGGGCGAACAGCTCCTCGCTGATGTCTTCCACGTCGTAACGGTTGACGAGACGGACGTTCTTCAAAGCTTCGATGCCGAGAATGGTGCGCAACTCGTTGGCGAGCTGCTGGGCCGCGACGTCAAAGCCCGGCTTCTTTTCCACGTACACGCGAAAAACCATGGTCAACTCCTTGAAAAAAGAGGGGTTATTGGATTTGGATTGACAAAAGAATGAAGGATTGCGATATAACAAGGAAGCCCGCATCCGGCTTTCGCTTCAGATGCGGGCTTGCAAACGCATTACTCTGCGACTTCGATGCCCTCGGACTTGGCGAGCTCGGCCAAGCGGCTTTCGATCTCCTCGTATGCCGGGATGATGTCGCCCAGGTCGCGGCGGAACAGATCCTTGTCGAGGTGCTCCACCTTGCCGGAGTGATCGCGCTGATCCCACAGACGGCAGGAATCCGGGGTGATCTCGTCGGCGAGCAGCAGCGTGCCGTCGGAAGTGCGGCCCATTTCGATCTTGAAGTCCACGAGCTTGACGTCGATCTTGGCGAAGATCTCGATCAAGGCCTCGTTGATGCGGCGGGCGAGCGGGGCGATCTCGGCCAGATCCTCACGGGTGCACACATCGAGCGCCACCAGATCGTCGTCGTTCACGAACGGATCGTGCAGGTCATCGTTCTTCAGGAAGTACTCCAGCACCGGTTCCTTGAGCTCGATGCCCTCTTCGACGCCCAGGCGGGAGCAGAAGTGGCCGGCCGCGGTGTTACGCAGCACGATTTCGAGCGGGAACATCGTGACCTTCTTGACCAGCTGGGAGGTCTCGCCCACGCGTGCCACCAGGTGGCTGTCGATGCCGCGCTTCTTGAGCAGATCGAAGATCAACGTGGTGATGAGGTTGTTCAGCCTGCCCTTGCCGGCGAAGTCTTCCTTCTTTTCGCCGTCACCTGCGGTAGCGGAGTTCTTGTATTCGACCCAGAGGACCTCCGGATCGTCAGTTGCGTACAGTTGCTTGGCTTTGCCCTCGTAGAGCTTTTCCAACTTCTCCATTACTCGCCTTTCCTGGTGTGTGGGAGGTAGATAGTTTGGTGAACTTGACGGTTAACAAGATACCAACGGGAGGCTACAATCGCGCGACTTTTGGGCGCGTTCCGGCAGCCTCGTCTCAGCATCCGGCGATAGCCGTCAAACGATTGCGATGTCGAGCGATTCGGCCACGTTCCCGGCTTTGGCGCGCGCATCCGCCTCGTTGCCGCCGATGGCCAGCGCGACCGCCATGCGTCGGTGCCCATGCACTTCCGGCTTCGCGAAGATACGCAGGTCGGTACCCGGTTCGGCGAGCGCGGCGGCGACGTTGCGGAATTCCGCTTCGCCATCGCCCTGGACGACGATCGCATGGCTTGCCGCGACGGTGCCTTGCGGAATCGACAGGGCGACATGTTCCTGTGCGATCGGCAGGCCGAGGATCGCGCGCGCGTGCAATGCGAATTCGCTCAATCGCTGGGAAGCCATGGTGACCATGCCGGTATCGTGCGGACGAGGGGAGACCTCGTTGAACAGCACGTTTCCGTCGGTCAGCACGAACAGTTCGACGCCGAACACGCCCCAGCCTTTTTCGCCGGATGCCTTGGCCTTCGCCACCAGACCTTCCACGGCGGTTCGTGCGATGTGCTGGGCCTGTTCGAGCACGTCCGGCGTGAAGGTGGCCGGCTGCCAGGATTCGCGGTAGTCGCCGCTTTCCTGACGTTGTCCGATTGGAGCGCAGGTCACGATGCCGGCGCTGGAGCTGACGGTCAGTACGGTCAGCTCGTAGTCGAGTGGAGCGAGCGCCTCCACGATCACGCGTGACACGTCGCCTTCGTCGTGTGCGCGGCGGCCTTCCTGCGCTTCGGTCCAAGCCGCGTCGATCGCTTCCGCGGAACGTACCACGGACTGTCCGTGGCCGGAGGAGCTCATGATCGGCTTGACCACGCATGGATAGCCGACGATTTGCGCGCCCTCACGTAGTTCTTCCAGAGAGCCGGCGAAACGGTACGGGGTGGTCGGCAGTCCCAGTTCCTCGTGTGCGAGCACGCGCAGGCGTTCGCGATCCATGCAGATCGCCGCGATTTCGGCGCTCGGCACCACCTGCGCGCCACGTGCTGCGGCGGCCGCAAGCTCGGAAGTGGCTATCGCTTCGACTTCCGGCACGATGATGTCCGGCTGGATTTCGTCGAACAGCGCGCGCAGCTGGTCCGCGTTGGCCATGTCGAGCACGCGGTATTCGTGCGCCACCTGTTGTGCCGGCGCACCGGCGTAGGAATCGGCCGCGCACACCCATGCGCCGAGTCTCATCAGTTCGATGGTGACTTCCTTGCCCAGCTCGCCGGAGCCAAGGAACAGAACACGGGTCGGATGCTTGCCAAGCGGAGTGCCGAGGGCACGATTCTCTTCAGTCATGACTTCTATTGTGCCATCGGCGTAGGATAGAACGCATGTCCGAGAATGAGAAGAATGAAACGCAACCCCCCCTGACCATTGCCATGGTGGTCGACACGTCGGGGAATCGGGGCAATGGCACCTCGAATTCGGCGTTGCAGTGGGCGCAGGAGCTGGAGCGCCAGGGGCATCATGTCCGTTTGGTGGGCATCGGCGCGCCCGAATATCCCGCGCGCGTCAATCATGTGCCGTTGGTCAGCTGGGTGGCGAAGAAGCAGCAGATGCAGTTCGCCGAGCCGAGCGACACGCTGTTTCGCAAGGCGTTCGATGGTGTGGACGTGGTGCATATCTACACGCCGTTCCGTTTCGGCCAGCATGCCTGCAAGGTCGCCAAACAGATGGGCATCGCCGTTACGGCCGGCTACCACGTGCAGCCGGAGAACGTCACGTATTCCGCGGGGCCTTTGAAATATGTGCCCGGCATCGACTCGTTCATCTACTGGCTGTTCGACATATGGCTGTACCGCAAGATCGACCATGTGCATGTGCCGACCGAATTGGGTGCGAGCCTGCTGCGCTCGCATGGATACAAGTCGAAGCTGCATGTCATCTCCAACGGCTACGAATCGCGGTTCACGCCGAAGCGGCAGCGCAAGGCGGACGAGCCGTCGCCGGTGCCGTTCCGTATCGTCGCGTCGGGACGACTGACCAATGAGAAGAACCATGTCGCGTTGATCCGGGCGATCGCCCGCTGCCGTCACGCGCAGGACATCGAATTGGTGATCGCCGGCACCGGGCCGCTTAAGAAGAGGTTGCAGCGTATGGCCGGACGGCTGTTGTCTCGTCCGGCTTCGATCGGATTCCACCGGAATGCCGACATGCCGGCGTTGCTGCGTTCCGGCGATCTGCTGGTGCATCCGTCGATCGCCGATCTCGAATCGGTGAGTGTCATCGAAGGCATGGCCGCCGGTCTGGTGCCGGTGATCGCCTCGTCGTCGCTGAGCGCGGCCGGCCAGTTCGCGCTGCTGGACGAATCGTTGTTCCCCGTGGACGATGTGGACGCGCTGGCCCGTCGTATCGACTGGTGGATCGACCATCCGGCGCAGCTCGCCAAGTGGGGCGGCACCTACGCCAAACATACGAAAACCAATTATTCGGTGGAATCGTCCGTACGTAAGTTCGTCGCGATGGAACGTGAGGCGATCGCCGATAACCGTCGCTGAATGGCGCCTGCCGCAATCGCAATACAATCGTTATACATAAGCGAAAAGCCGGGAGCGATTTCCCGGCTTTCCTTGTTTTGCGGACTGTCTTTTACAGCAGTGCGACCAGCTCGTCCACCTGCTTGTCGGTCGTGGCCCAGCTGGTGCAGATGCGCATCACGGTATGCGTGTCGTCCGCCTTTTCCGTGAAGCCGAGACGGACGTCGCGTTGCAGACGTTCGGAGGTCTCGTTGTCGAGCGTGACGAAGATCTGGTTGGTCGGCGCATCGAAAGTCAGCGCGTAGCCACGTTCCACCAGCACCTTGCGGATACGGTCCGCGGCATCGTTGGCGTGGCGGGCGATGCGCAGGTACAGGCCGTCGGTGAACAACGTGTCGAACTGCAGTCCCAGCAGCCATCCCTTGGCCAGCAGCGCGCCATGCTGCTTGACGATCGTCACGAAATGCTTCGGCATGTTGCCGTGCGTGAACACCACGGCCTCTCCGAACATCGCGCCCACCTTGGTGCCGCCGATATAGAACACGTCGGCGAGACGCGCGATGTCCTCGATCGTCACGTCGTTGCCGGAGGCGGTCAGCGCGTAGCCGAGACGCGCGCCGTCGATGAACAACGGCATGTCGTACTTCGTGCAGATCTTGCGGATCGCCTCGAGCTCGGCCAGCGTGTACAGCGTGCCGTATTCGGTGGCCTGCGAAATGTACACGCAGCCGGGGAACACCATATGCGTGTAGTTGCCGTCCGCGTAGAACGTGGCGCAGTATTCGTCGAGTTCATCCGCGTCGATTTTGCCGTCATGGTGGGGGAGCGTGAGCACTTTGTGGCCGGTGAATTCGATAGCGCCCGCCTCATGCACGTTCACATGTCCGGTGGTGGCCGCCACCACGCCCGCATACGGTGGGGTGATGGCGTCGATGACGACCTGGTTGGTCTGAGTGCCGCCGACGAGGAAGAAGATTTCGGCGTCCGGGCATGCGCAGGCCTCGCGGATTTTGGCTTTGGCGCTTTCGCAGACGTCGTCGGTGCCGTAGCCGGGATACTGGTTGGTCGCGGTTTCGGCGAGACGGGCGATGATTTCCGGCGTCGCGGCGCAGGAGTAGTCGTTTTCGAAAGACAGCATGGTCGTTCCTTTTGTTGTGGGTTGCTTGCGATCGGGAAAGTCTGGTTCCGCGTGTTCGGCCTCCGCGGATAGCAAAAAACCTCGGAATTTCTTCCGAGGTTTCATCGGGGTGGCTAACGCGGCTCGAACGCGCGACCTTCTGAACCACAATCAGATGCTCTACCAACTGAGCTATAGCCACCATGTTCTCACTTCCATGCGGAAGCGCAACGAATGGATACTATACACGATTTTTTGGATGTGCGCGCGTCGGCGTGTTGCGCTTTCGGCTGCCATGTGATGTTCATTATGTGAACGAAATGTTACGCACTTGATGGATGGGTGCCTAATTTGTGGGCAATTCCAACGGAAGATGTCACGAGGGGATCGGCAGAAAGCCGGTCCCGTTTTGTTTTCCTCGAAAATGACTTCCATGGAAACGTGATTGAGAAAAGAGGAAACGATAATGCAGAAGATCAAGGCGTTTGGTGATTGGCTCACCAAATGGTTCACCGTGATCGTGATCGTATGGGCCGTGTTCAACTACTTCGTGCCGCAAACCAGCCTGTGGGGCAAGTCCTACACCGGATACTTCCTGGGCATCGTGCTGTTCGGCATGGGCCTGACGCTGACGCTCGACGATTTCAAACGTATCCTCACCCAGCCGCTGATGGTCGTCGTCGGCACGGTGGCCCACTTCGTGATCATGCCGTTGGTGGCCGTGCTGCTGTGCTGGATCTTCCGTCTCGACGGCCCGCTTGCCGTGGGCGTGATTCTGGTCGGCTGCTGCCCGTCCGGCACCTCATCCAACGTGATGAGCTATCTGAGCCGTGGCGACGTGGCGCTTGACGTGTCCATCGGCATCCTGTCCACGCTGTGCGCGCCGTTCATGATTCCTCTGCTGATGCAGTGGCTCGCCTCCCAGTATGTGACCGTGCCGGTCGAGTCCCTGTTCCTCAACGCGGTCAAGGTGGTGCTGTTCCCGATCGCGCTCGGTGTGATCTGCCACGCCATCTTCAAGGAGAAGATCGAGAAGGTCACGGTGGCGCTGCCGATCGTGTCCCAGGTCGCCATCCTGCTCATCATCGGCGTCGTGGTCGCAGCCAATGGTTCGAAGCTGTTCGTGGCATCCTCGCTGCTTGCCATCCCGGTGGTCATCCTGCACAACCTGTGCGGCTACGCGCTGGGCTTCGGCTTCTCCAAGCTCATGTACAAGGTGTATCCGAAGGGCTTCCGCTACGCGCAGCAGAAGGCCATCACCTTCGAGGTCGGCATGCAGGATTCCGCTTTGGGCGCCACGCTGGCCCTGAGCTCCTTCGCGTCCAACCCGCTTGCCGCCGTGCCGTCCACCTTCTTCAGCGTATGGCACAACATCTCCGGTTCGGTGCTGTCCAGCTGGTGGCGCGAGCACGATGACAAGCATCAGATCCACCCGGATTCCGACAATGGCGAGAAGGGTTCCGCGGCCAAGGCTTCGGAAGCCGGGGACGCCGTCAAGGATGAGTCCGAGGAAACGGTCAACGCCTGAATGTGATTCGTGGCATCGGTCAGGCAGCCTCTGAACCGTACAGAACGGTTCAGAGGCTGTTCTGTTTTGACCTGTTTTTCCATGGCGATGTTAGATTGTGTTGCTTTGCGCTGAAGTTCGGTTAAGTATTGAAAATATTGGGATTTAGGGGTGTTTTGCCCCGTGTCATATGTTCGTTTGCGGTATACTAAAGGTGAAGGCCGGAGTTGCAGATCGGTCGAGAATTCGTCAGGTCGCAATGAGGCGCCGATGGCCGTGAGGCCCATGCGCAACGCCTTCAAGATATAACTGAAGAACAACCGAATATAGCGATTCGAGATGGCGGCATAGGCAGTACGGCGAGGGCGCCGGGCCGCATGGGGTTATGAAAAGACTCAGAGGTTTGAAGCGATGCGCGCAAGGTGGCGCGTGGGAGAGTGGCTCCGATGCCAGGATGGCGTCGGAGCCACTCTTCGTATAACGGCCGTTGCTGTCGCGACACGATTATCCAGCATTGTCCGGCAGACCTGTATACTGGTAATTCGTGTGTGCCAACGGCATGCCTTATGTAACAGGCGTGCGGGTTGGGATATCCCGGAACTCGATTGCATCACGCGCAGCAATGCGACGGTGAGAGAGGGATGGGCCATCGGGCCGGTGGACTGTGGCTATCTTCACGATTCAGATGCGTGGAGTGTGGGTGCAGTGCGGCGGTCACACAAAAGCAAGAGAAACCACTGAATCGGAGAATTCAAGTTGCCTACTATTGAACAGCTCGTCCGTAAGGGACGTCAGGCAAAGCCGAAGAAGTCCAAGACTTTGGCCCTGAAGGGAAGCCCGCTGCGTCGTGGCGTGTGCACCCGTGTTTACACCACCACCCCGAAGAAGCCGAACTCGGCTCTGCGTAAGGTCGCTCGTGTGCGCCTGTCCTCGGGCATCGAAGTCACCGCCTACATTCCGGGCGAAGGCCACAATCTGCAGGAGCACTCCATCGTGCTCGTGCGCGGCGGCCGTGTCAAGGATCTGCCGGGTGTTCGTTACCACATCGTGCGTGGCGCCCTCGATACCCAGGGCGTCAAGGACCGCAAGCAGGGTCGTTCCCTGTACGGAGCAAAGAAGGCGAAGTAAGAGATATGTCACGTAAAGGACCTTCCAAGAAGCATCAGCTGCTGCCGGATCCGATCTACGGTTCCACCGTTGTGGCACAGCTCATCAACAAGATTCTGCTTGACGGCAAGAAGTCAATCGCCGAGGACATCGTCTACAGCGCTCTCGACATGGTCAAGGAGAAGACCGACCAGGAGCCGGTCGCCGTTCTCAAGCGCGCTCTGGACAACATCCGTCCGTCCCTCGAGGTTCGCTCCCGCCGTGTCGGTGGCGCTACCTACCAGGTCCCGGTCGAAGTGAAGCCGGGCCGCGCCAACACGCTGTCTCTGCGCTGGCTCACCGACTTCTCCCGCGCCCGTCGCGAGAAGACCATGGCTGAGCGTCTGGCCAACGAAATCCTCGATGCCTCCAACGGCCTCGGTGCTTCTGTCAAGCGCCGCGAGGATACTCATAAGATGGCAGAGGCCAACAAGGCCTTCGCTCATTACCGCTGGTAATTAGTCGAGAACGAGAGTTAAGGAACAATCATGGCACTAGACGTGCTCAATGATCTCAACCAGATCCGTAACATCGGCATCATGGCTCACATCGATGCCGGTAAGACCACTACCACCGAGCGTATTCTGTTCTACACCGGTAAGAACTACAAGATCGGCGAGACCCACGATGGCGCCTCGACGATGGACTTCATGGCTCAGGAGCAGGAGCGCGGCATCACCATCCAGTCCGCTGCTACCACCTGCTTCTGGAACCGTCAGACCCATGACGAGAAGCAGAAGTTCCAGATCAACATCATCGATACCCCTGGCCACGTGGACTTCACGGCCGAGGTGGAGCGCTCCCTGCGTGTGCTCGATGGTGCTGTCGCCGTGTTCGATGGCAAGGAAGGCGTGGAGCCGCAGTCCGAGACCGTGTGGCGTCAGGCTGACAAGTACGGCGTTCCGCGTATCTGCTTCATCAACAAGATGGATAAGCTCGGCGCTGACTTCTACTACTCCGTCGACACCATCAAGACCAAGCTGGGCGCGACCCCGCTGGTCGTCCAGCTGCCGATCGGCGCTGAGAACGACTTCGCCGGCGTCGTCGACCTTATCCGCATGAAGGCCTACGTCTGGAACGACGTTTCCGGCGATTTGGGTGCCCACTACGACACCACCGACATCCCGGCCGACCTGCAGGACAAGGCTGAGCAGTATCGTTCCGAGCTGCTCGACCAGGTCGCCGAGTCCGACGAGGAGCTGCTTGAGAAGTACCTCGAGTCCGGCGAACTGACCGAGGACGAGATCCGCGCCGGCATCCGCAAGCTCACCATCAACCGTGAGGCCTACCCGGTGCTCTGCGGCTCCGCCTTCAAGGACAAGGGTGTGCAGCCGATGCTGGACGCCGTCGTCGACTACCTGCCGAGCCCGGAGGACGTTCCGTCCATCGTCGGCTTCGACCCGCAGGACGAGTCCATCGAGATCGACCGCAAGCCGACCACCGATGATCCGTTCTCCGCACTGGTCTTCAAGATCTCCACCCACCCGTTCTACGGCAAGCTCGTGTTCGTGCGCGTGTACTCCGGTTCCGTCAAGCCGGGCGACACCGTCCTCGACTCCACCAAGGAGAAGAAGGAACGCGTCGGCAAGATCTTCCAGATGCACGCCGACAAGGAGAACCCGGTGGATGCCGCCGAAGCCGGCAACATCTACACCTTCGTGGGTCTGAAGAACGTCACCACCGGTGATACCCTGTGCGACGAGAAGTCCCCGATCTCCCTCGAATCCATGACCTTCCCGGATCCTGTGATCGAGGTGGCCGTGGAGCCGAAGACCAAGGCCGACCAGGAGAAGATGAGCATCGCTCTGGCGAAGCTGTCCGACGAGGATCCGACCTTCCAGGTGAAGACCGACGAAGAGTCCGGCCAGACCCTGATCTCCGGCATGGGCGAGCTGCAGCTCGACATCATCGTCGACCGTATGCGTCGTGAATTCAAGGTGGAGTGCAACGTCGGTAACCCGCAGGTTGCATACCGCGAGACGATCCGCAAGGCCGTCATGAACCAGGAATACACGCACAAGAAGCAGACCGGTGGTTCCGGCCAGTTCGCAAAGGTCCTGATGAACTTCGAGCCGCTCGACACCGAGAACGGCGAGACCTACGAGTTCGTCAACGAAGTCACCGGCGGCCACATCACCAAGGAATTCATTCCTTCCATCGATGCTGGCGTGCAGGAAGCCATGGAATCCGGCATCCTCGCCGGCTTCCCGGTGGTTGGCGTCAAGGCTACCGTCACCGACGGCCAGGTCCACGACGTCGATTCCTCCGAAATGGCCTTCAAGATCGCAGGTTCCATGTGCTTCAAGGAAGCTGCCCCGAAGGCCAAGCCGGTCATCCTCGAGCCGATCATGGCCGTGGAAGTGCGTACTCCGGAAGAGTACATGGGCGACGTGATGGGCGATATCAACGCCCGTCGTGGTTCCATCCAGTCCATGACCGACTCCACCGGTGTCAAGGTCATCGACGCCAAGGTCCCGCTGTCCGAGATGTTCGGCTACATCGGCGATCTTCGCTCCAAGACCCAGGGCCGCGCAATGTTCACCATGCAGATGGACTCCTACGCTGAGGTTCCGAAGAACGTCTCCGAGGAGATCATCAAGGCCCAGCGCGGCGAGTGACACGCGCTGCCACTGAAGTGGAAACTGTCTCCAGTCAGCGCTAGTATTTTGTAGCGCTGACTGGGTTCGGGCTCCAAAGTGGCACAAACCCGTCAAACCCAGTAAAATGTAGCGAGTGCCTTGAAGTGAGTTCAAGGCTTACTACGAGACGTCCAGGAGGACAAACACATGGCAAAGGAAAAGTACGAGCGTACTAAGCCGCACGTTAACATTGGTACCATCGGCCACGTCGATCACGGCAAGACCACCCTGACTGCAGCCATCTCCAAGGTGCTGCACGAGGAGTACCCGGATGTCAACCCGGAGTACGACTTCAACCAGATCGATTCCGCTCCGGAAGAGGCCGCCCGCGGTATCACCATCAACATCGCCCACATCGAGTACCAGACCGAGAAGCGTCACTACGCTCACGTCGACTGCCCGGGCCACGCCGACTTCGTGAAGAACATGATCACCGGCGCTGCCCAGATGGATGGCGCTATCCTCGTTGTGGCCGCCACCGACGGCCCGATGGCTCAGACCCGCGAGCACGTGCTGCTCGCTCGTCAGGTGGGCGTGCCGCGTATCCTCGTCGCTCTGAACAAGTGCGATATGGTCGACGACGAAGAGCTCATCGAGCTCGTTGAGGAAGAGGTCCGTGACCTCCTCGACGAAAACGGCTTCGATCGCGATTGCCCGGTCATCCACACCTCCGCTTACGGCGCGCTGCACGACGACGCTCCGGATCACGAGAAGTGGGTTGAGTCCGTCAAGGAACTCATGAAGGCTGTCGACGAGTACATCCCGACCCCGACTCACGATCTGGACAAGCCGTTCCTGATGCCGATCGAAGATGTCTTCACCATCTCCGGCCGTGGCACCGTGGTTACCGGCCGTGTCGAGCGTGGTAAGCTCCCGGTCAACTCCAACGTCGAGATCGTCGGCATCCGTCCGACCCAGACCACCACCGTCACCTCCATCGAGACCTTCCACAAGCAGATGGACGAGTGCGAGGCTGGCGACAACACCGGTCTGCTGCTCCGCGGCATCAACCGTGACCAGGTCGAGCGTGGCCAGGTTCTGGCTGCTCCGGGCTCCGTGACCCCGCACACCAAGTTCGAGGGCGAAGTCTACGTGCTGACCAAGGACGAAGGCGGCCGTCACTCGCCGTTCTTCTCCAACTACCGTCCGCAGTTCTACTTCCGTACCACCGACGTCACCGGCGTCATCACCCTGCCGGAAGGCGTTGAGATGGTGCAGCCGGGCGATCACGCTACCTTCGGCGTTGAGCTGATCCAGCCGATCGCTATGGAAGAGGGCCTGACCTTCGCAGTGCGTGAAGGCGGCCACACCGTCGGCTCGGGCCGTGTCACCAAGATCATCGAGTAGTTTCTACCCGACATCAAGACACGCTTGAACTAGCGTTTTAAAGAAACCTCCCAAGGATGAGAATCCGAGGGAGGTTTCTTTATATATGGAAGGGCAACGCTCCAAAGTATGCACGCCGTGGCATAATGAGCAAGGCTTTTTGTAAGCTTTTCCGTCAGATGAAGAAATAGGTGAGTTAATTTGGCACAGACTACCAATGACATCAAGAACGGTTCCGTCCTGAACCTCGACGGCCAGCTGTGGACCGTCATCAAGTTCCAGCACGTCAAGCCGGGCAAGGGCCCCGCCTTCGTGCGCACCACCATCAAGAACGTGCTTTCCGGCAAGATCGTCGACAAGACCTTCAACGCGGGCATGAAGATGGAATTCGAAACCGTCGACAACCGCAACCTCCAGTACTCCTATGAAGACGGCGACAACTTCGTCTTCATGGACATGACCACCTACGACCAGATCTTCATTCCGAAGACCCTGGTCGGCGACCAGGCCAAGTTCCTGCTCGAAGGCACCGACTGCGTCGTGTCCTTCCACGACGGCACCCCGCTGTCCGTCGAGCTGCCGGCTTCCGTCGTCCTGACCGTCACCCACACCGAGCCGGGCCTGCAGGGCAACCGTTCCAACGCCGGCACCAAGCCGGCCACCGTCGAAACCGGCGCCGAGATCCAGGTGCCGCTGTTCATCGGCGAAGGCGAGAAGGTCAAGGTGAACACCACCGACGGCTCCTACCTCGGCCGCGAGAACTGAGAGTAAGGACAGCGAAGTTTCATGGCACGTTCCACCGCTCGCAAGAGGGCTCTGAACACGTTGTATGAAGCGGATGAGAAGGGACAGGACATCCTGTCCCTTCTTGCTGAGCGCATCGAGCAGCCCGGCGCTCAGACCCCGCTGCCCGACTACGCCATCGAAATCGTCCGTGGCGTGGCGGAGCATATCGCCGCCATCGACGCCATGCTTGACGAACATTCCACCGGTTGGAAGGTCAAGCGCATGGGCGTCGTCGACCGCAATATCCTGCGCATCGCCGCATGGGAGATCATGTTCAACGATGATGTTCCCAACATGGTGGCCATCGATGAGGCGTTGAGCCTTGCCAAAACGCTGTGCGACGACGATTCGCCGGCGTTCATCCATGGTCTGCTCAGCGCGGTGAGCGCCGATGCGGAAGCCACTGAAGTGGCCGAACAACCGACCGAACCTTCGGCTGAATAAAGCCGAAAGTTAAGCGATTCGGCCGGGTCGCGAGTCCTAACCGGCCGCTATCCTTGGTACGAATACCTTGACTATAAGGGGGTTTTGGTGAACCAGTATGATTCCGAAGCCGTGATGTTTGACCCTCAGGATGCCGTTCTTGTTCTCGAAGACGGACAGGTGTATGTGGGCGAGCCATACGGCGCGATCGGCACGACCAGCGGGGAGATCGTTTTCGCGACCGGCATGACCGGCTACCAGGAAACGCTTACCGATCCCAGCTACGACCGTCAGATCGTGGTACAGACGTTCCCGCACATCGGGGACACGGGAATCAACGGGGAGGATCCGGAATCCTCCAGAATCTGGGTCGCAGGCTATGTGGTGCGCGATCCCAGCCCGAATGTGAGCAACTGGCGCGCCACCGGCAGCCTTGACGACGATCTCGAATCCAACCACATCGTCGGCATCAGCCATATCGACACGCGCAAGCTGGTACGCCACCTGCGTTCCGCCGGTGTGATGCGCGCGGCCATCTTCTCAGGCGACGCGCTGCTCGACGGTGACGGCAAACTGCGCACCATCGACTCCATGCTCGACGAGGTCAAGGCCACTCCGCAGATGAAGGGCATGAGCCTCTACGACGAGGTCAGCACCAAGGAAGCCTATACCATCGAACCCTGCGGCGAATTCGAAGGCAAGGAACCGCTGTTCACCGTGGCGGCCGTCGATCTGGGCATCAAGTCCATGACCCCGCATCGCATGGCCGAACGCGGCTGCCGCGTGCATGTGGTGCCGTCCACCATCACCTTCGACGAGCTCCAGTCCCTTAATCCCGACGGCGTCTTTTTCTCCAACGGTCCGGGCGACCCGGAACAGGCCGATCCTGAAGTGAATCTGCTGCGTCAGGTGCTCGACGCCGGATATCCGTTCTTCGGCATCTGCTTCGGCAACCAGCTGCTGGGCCGCGCGCTCGGCTTCGGCACGTACAAGCTCAAATTCGGCCACCGCGGCATCAACCAGCCGGTCAAGGATATGACCACCGGCAAAATCGAAATCACCGCGCACAACCATGGCTTCGCCGTGGATGCGCCAATCGGCGAAACCGTCGACGCGCCATTCGAGAACGGCAAATACGGCAAGGTGTTCGTCAGCCATATCGATTTGAACGATAACGTGGTCGAAGGCCTGCAGTGCGTCGATATCCCGGCGTTCTCCGTGCAATATCACCCGGAAGCCGCCGCCGGCCCGCACGATGCCGCATACCTGTTCGATCGTTTCGTTGATCTCATGCGTTCCGTCAAGGAGGGAACCCGCAATGCCTAAGCGCACAGACATCAAGTCCGTGATGGTCATCGGCTCCGGTCCGATCGTGATCGGCCAGGCCGCGGAATTCGATTATTCGGGCACCCAGGCCTGCCGCGTGCTGCGCGAAGAGGGCATTAGGGTCATTCTGGTCAATTCCAACCCGGCCACCATCATGACCGATCCGGAAATGGCCGACGCCACCTACATCGAGCCGATCTCCACCCCGATCCTCGAGCAGATCATCGCCAAGGAACGTCCTGACGCGTTGCTGCCGACGCTGGGCGGACAGACCGCGCTGAACGCGGCCATGGCGCTGGGCGAGGCGGGCGTGCTCAAGAAGTACAACGTCGAGCTGATCGGCGCGTCCCTTGACGCCATCGATCGTGGCGAGGACCGCGAACTCTTCAAGAAGGTCGTGGAGGAGGCCGGCGCCGAATCCGCCCGCTCCGACATCGCGCATTCCCTTGAGGAAGTCGACAAGATCGCCGAGAAGTTCGGCTACCCGCTGGTGGTCCGTCCGAGCTTCACCATGGGTGGTCTCGGCTCCGGCATCGCGCACGACGAAGACGAGCTGCACCGCATCGCCGGCGCCGGCATCCACTATTCCCCGACCGACGAGGTGCTGATCGAGGAAGGCATCGAAGGCTGGAAGGAATACGAACTCGAGCTGATGCGCGACAAGAAGGACAATGTCGTGGTCGTCTGCCCGATCGAAAACGTCGACCCGGTCGGCGTGCACACCGGCGACTCCATCACCGTGGCACCGGTCTTCACCCTGACCGACCGCGAATACCAGAAGCTGCGTGACATCGGCATCGCCATCATCCGTGGCGTGGGCGTCGACACCGGCGGCTGCAACATCCAGTTCGCCGTCAACCCGGGCACCGGCCGTATCATCGTCATCGAGATGAACCCGCGCGTGTCCCGTTCCTCCGCGTTGGCTTCCAAGGCCACAGGCTTCCCGATCGCCAAGATCGCCACCAAGCTGGCCCTCGGCTACACGCTGGACGAGATCCAGAACGACATCACCCAGTCCACGCCGGCCAGCTTCGAGCCGACCATCGACTACGTGGTCACCAAGGTGCCGCGTTTCGCGTTCGAGAAGTTCCCGGGCGCCGATCCGACGCTGACCACCTCCATGAAGTCCGTCGGCGAGGCCATGGCTCTCGCGGGCAACTTCCAGGAGTCGCTTGGTAAGGCTATGCGCTCCATCGACAAGCGTCACATGGGCTTCAACTGGGATGGTGACAAGCCGTCCGAGGACGAGGTTTCCCAGCTGCTCGACGCCATCAAGGTGCCGACCGAGCACCGTTATCTGCAGATTCAGCGTGCCCTGTGGGGAGGCGCCACCGAAGAGCAGATCTTCGCGGCCACCAAGATCGACCCGTGGTTCATCCGCCAGTTCGCGCTCATCAACGAGACTGCGCTGGAAGTCAAGAACGCGGAGAAGCTCACCAGGAAGCTGCTGAAGAAGGCGAAGCTCGCCGGCCTGTCCGACCTGCAGATCGCGCACCTGCGCCGTCTGGGAGACGAGGGCGAGAACACCATCCGTGAGCTGCGTTGGTCGTACGACCTCCGCCCGGTGTTCAAGACCGTCGACACTTGCGCCGCCGAATTCGACGCGGCAACCCCGTACTACTACTCCTGCTACGCGGATGAGACCGAGCTGCGTCCTCGCGACCGCGAGGCCGTGATCATCCTCGGCTCCGGTCCGAACCGCATCGGCCAGGGCATCGAGTTCGACTACACCTGTGTGCACGCCGTGCAGGAACTGGGCAAGAACTATGACACGATCATGGTTAACTGCAACCCGGAGACCGTGTCGACCGATTACGACATGTCCGACCGCCTGTATTTCGAGCCGCTCACCTTCGAAGACGTGCTCGAGATCTACGAGGCCGAAAAGAAGATGGGTCCGATCAAGGGCGTCATCGTCCAGCTCGGCGGCCAGACCCCGCTGTCCCTGGCCGCCCGACTGAAGGCCGCAGGCGTTCCGATTCTCGGCACCACGCCTGAATCCATTGATCTGGCCGAAAACCGTGAGCTCTTCGGCGAGGTGCTGAAGAAGGCCGACATGAACGCGCCGCGCTACGGCACCGCGCTGAGCCTGGACGAGGCCCGCGAGGCCGCGCACGCCATCGGATACCCGGTGCTGGTCCGTCCGAGCTACGTGCTCGGCGGCCGTGGCATGGAAATTGTCTACGACGACGCCCAATTGCGCAAGTACGTCGATCGCGCATTGAAGGAAGCCCAGGCCGACACCGTCGTGTCCGGCCGTCTGCCTTCGCCGCTGCTCATCGACAAGTTCCTGCAGGATGCCGTGGAAATCGACGTCGACGCGCTGTTCGACGGCGAGGAGCTGTATATCGGCGGCATCATGGAGCACGTCGAGGAAGCTGGCGTCCATTCCGGTGACGCCGCCTGCACCCTGCCTCCGAGCACGCTGTCCGATGACCAGATCCGTCGTCTGCGTGAAGGCACCTACGCCATTGCCAAGGGCTGTGGCGTGCAGGGCCTGATCAACGTGCAGTATGCCTTCATGGCCAACACTCTGTACGTCATCGAGGCCAATCCGCGTGCCTCCCGTACCGTGCCGTTCGCTTCCAAGGCCACCGGTGTGGCACTGGCCAAGGCCGCCGCCCGCATCATGGTCGGCGAAACCATCCAGCAGCAGCGTGACAACGGCCTGCTCCTGCCCCACGGCGACGGTGGCGACATCCATCGTGGCCAGCAGGTGGCCGTCAAGGAATCCGTGCTTCCGTTCAAGCGATTCCGCACTCCGCTCGGCAAGACCGTCGACGTGCTGCTCGGACCGGAAATGCGTTCCACCGGCGAGGTCATGGGCTTCGACCGCGACTTCCCGCACGCGTTCGCCAAGAGCCAGCTCGCCGCATACGAAGGCGGCCTGCCGACCAGCGGCAACGTGTTCATCTCCGTGAACGACACCGACAAGCGCCAGCTGCCGCTGTTCGCCGCGCGACTGGTCGAGCTCGGCTTCAACATCTGGGCCACCGAAGGCACGGCATCCGTGCTGCGCCGCTACGGCATCGATTCCAAGATCGTCGACAAGATCAGCGTGCGTATGGACTCCGATCCAGACGACCCGATCACCACCTACCATGCGGAGGGCAGCGTCGGCAAGAACGTCGTCCAGCTGATCGAGGAAGGCGCGATCGACCTGATTCTCAACACGCCGAACTCCCGCGGTTCCCGTTCCGACGGCTACGCCATCCGTTCGGCGGCTATCGCAGCCGACCTGCCGCAGTTCACCACCATGACGGAATTCTCCGCCGTGTTGATGGCTATCGAGGCGGTGCGCAATAATGATTATCAGATCATGAGTATTCAGGATCATTCCACGCAGCTGTTCGAATTGGAAAGCCGTGACTAATGATGAGTAGCCCCAGCAGTGAGGAAGTGAATGCCCAGCGTTCGGATTTCGGTCTGCGACTGAGCAATTCAATGGCCAAATACGGCCCGTTGTGCGTCGGCATCGACCCGCATCGGCAGCTCCTCACTGACTGGGGCTATAACGTCGACGCGTTGGGTGCGGAGCTGTATTCCATGCGCATGCTGCAGGCGGCCAATGGCCGTGCCGCAGCTGTCAAATTCCAGTCCTCCATGTTCGAGCGGTACGGTTCCAAAGGCATCGCCGCGCTTGAACGCGTGCTCTATGCGGCACGGCAGATGGGTGTCATCACCATCGTCGACTGCCTGCATGGCGGCCTGCCGACCACGATTTCCGCGTTCGCGGACGCCTATTTCAAGCCGGGCGCGCCATTGCTGGCAGACGCCATCACCCTGCTGCCGTATTACGGCGCACGGTCATTGGGAGGCGTCATCAATGACGCGCTCAACAACGGCAGGGGCGTGTTCATCGCATCGTTGACGTCCAACCAGGAAGGCGCCAGCCTGCAGACGGCGATTCGTCAGGCAGGCGAATACAAGGGCAAAACAGTGGCGTACGGCATCGCCAGCACTGCTCAGAAATTCAATAAGGGCAATGATGGAATGGGTTCCGTCGGCCTTATCATCGGCGCCACCATCGGGCAGTGGATCAACGATTCGGGCGTCGACCCGGCCAAGTTCACCGGACCGATTCTTTCCCCAGGCTACGGATGGCAGGGAGCGGAGACACGCGATCTGAAGACCGTGTTCAAAGGCACCAAGGGCAATGTGCTGGTTACGGTATCTCGTTCCATCGCCACGCACGGTCCCGACATCGCAAAATTGACCGAAGCCACCGCGTCGGTCGCCGGGGATATTCGGCAGGCATTGACCGAGGCTCAAAACGAAAGCGCCGATGATGCGGCTGACGGAGACGCCGAATAAATTCTTTTTCTGAATAGCTTCCTTTTTGGAAAACAAGACATAACCAAGAGTGGGGATGGAATGGCTGATTCTCAACATGGACGTTTGATTGTGCTCTGCGGACCCGCCGGAGTGGGCAAAGGCACTGTTCTGGGGCGCGTACGCGAACAGCACCCCGAAATCTGGCTGTCGGTGTCCGCCACGACACGCCAGCCTCGTCCGGGCGAAGTGGACGGCGTGAACTATTTCTTCATGACCGAACCTGAATTCCTGGCCAAAGAAAAGGCGGGGGAGTTTCTCGAAACCGCCGACGTGTTCGGCCTCGCCCACTACGGCACACCCGTGAAACCAGTCGTGGAACATCTGGAACGCAATATCCCCGTGGTCTTGGAAATCGACCTACAGGGAGCCCGGACGGTCAAACGGCGCGCGAAGGAACTCGGCCTCGAAGTGCTTACCGTGTTCATTGAGCCGCCGTCCTTCGAAGAACTGAAACGTCGTCTGATCGGCCGTGGCACCGAAACCCCTCAGCAGCAGGCCAAAAGGCTTGAGACCGCCAAGGTCGAGTTGGCCGCTGCGCCGGAATTCGACAAACGCATCGTCAATAACGTGGTCGACGAGGCCGCAGACGAGCTTTGGCATATCATCGCCGAAGAGTTCGGCCTGTAATCCGTCAATCCGACTATCCAGCCAATAAAAACCGGCATACGAAAAGGGCCTGCACGATTTCGCGCAGGCCCTTTCCGTATGTTTGAATCAGGCGAGACCGGACAGCTTGTCGATCAGCTCCGGATCACGGGTCGCTCCCTTGTCAGCGGAGCGGGCGAAGGCGGCATAAGCCTTCAGCGCCTGAGAAACCTTGCGATCACGATGGGCGACATAGCCATCGCCGGCCTCCAGCTCGGCGCGGCGCTGAGTCAGCTCCTCGTCGGAAAGCTCGACGTTCACCGTACGGTTCGGAATGTCGATGTTGATGATGTCGCCGTTCTTGATCAGAGCGATCGGGCCCTTGTTCGCGGCCTCAGGCGCGATATGGCCGATGGCCAGACCGGAAGAACCTCCGGAATAGCGGCCGTCGGTGAGCATGGCCACCTGCTTGCCGATGCCCTTGCCCTTCACGAAGGAGGTCGGGTACAGCATCTCCTGCATGCCCGGACCGCCCTTCGGGCCTTCGTAACGGATGACCAGAGCCATGCCCGGCTTCAACGTGTCGTTGAGGATGACCTCGATGGCCTGCTCCTGGGATTCGACGACCAGCGCCGGTCCGCGGAACGTCCAGATCTCCTTCGGCACGCCTGCGGTCTTCACCACGCAGCCGTCAGGCGCGAGGTTGCCGCGCAGCACGGCCAGACCGCCTTCGGTGACCGCCGGATGGTCGATATCGTGGATGGCGCCGTTGACACGGTCACGATCGAGCGAATCGAACAGCGTGGTGTGCGTCCACGGTTCAGGGGAGACGATGTGGCCCGGAGCGGCCAGATACATCTGCTTGGCTTCCTCGGTGCAGGTGTCGCGCATGATGTCCCAGTCGTTAAGCTTGTCTTCCAACGACTTGTAATCAATGGAATGCACGTCGCGGTGCAGCTTGCCGGCACGGTCAAGCTCGCCGAGGATGCCGGTGATGCCGCCGGCGCGGTGCACATCGGAAATCTCCCATTCGCCGGACGGCGACGCCTTGCAGATGCACGGCACGGTGTGGGAGATACGCTCGATGTCATCCAGTGTGAAGTCCACGTCGGCGGACTGCGCCATGGCGAGGATATGCAGCACGGTGTTGGTGGAACCGCCCATGGCCACATCCATGGTCATGGCGTTCTCGAAAGCCTTCTTGGTGGCGATGGAACGCGGCAGCACGGAATCGTCGTCATCGTCGTAATACTGCTTGGCGATCTTCACCACCTGCTCGGCGGCGCGCTTGAACAGGTCCTTGCGGTAGGAATGGGAGGCCAGAATGGTGCCGTTGCCCGGCAGAGCCAGACCGATGGCCTCGGTCAGGCAGTTCATGGAGTTGGCGGTGAACATGCCGGCGCAGGAACCGCAGGTCGGGCAGACGGTCTTCTCGTAGGCGAGCAGATCCTCTTCGTTCAGATTGTCATCGGCGGAGGCGTACATCACGTCGATCAGATCGGTGTTCTTCTTCACGGTGCCGTCGGGCAGCACGGTGGTGCCGGCCTCCATCGGGCCGCCGGAAACGAACACGGTCGGAATGTTGAGTCGCAGCGCGGCCATCAGCATACCCGGCACGACCTTGTCGCAGTTCGGGATGCAGATCAGCGCGTCGGCGCAGTGCGCGTTCACCTGATATTCCACGGTATCGGCGATGATGTCGCGGCTCGGCAGGGAATACAGCATGCCGGTGTGGCCCATGGCGATGCCGTCATCAACGGCCATCGTGTTGAACTCGCGCGGAATACCGCCGGCTTCCTTGATGGCATCGGAAATCAGACGGCCCACTTTGTTCAGGTGCACATGTCCCGGCAGGAACTCGTCGAAGGAATTGGCGATGGCGATGATCGGCTTGCCGAAATCCTTGCCATCCACACCGGCGGCGCGGTAGAGGGCGCGAGCGCCCGCGAATACTCGTCCATTCATTAGTTTTGCAGATCGCATTTCCATGCCTCCTATTGTGCTGGCTAAACGGGACACGTGTTTTGTCAAGAGTCACTATGTGGAAATTTTCGGAAACCCGTGTGATTCCCTTACAGGTTGGATAACTACGCTGGCGGAGAAGGCCTGTGGGAGAGGCAAGGTTGAGGTCCAGTGGATTGCCTATACTAATGATTTTGGAAAAGAAGCTTTTGGCTTATCTGATGATTTGGAGATAATCACTATGGCATTCGGCACTGAGCCAACCCCGACCGGTCTTGCGGATCCGCCGATCGACGATTTGATGGAGCATGCGGACTCCAAGTACGCTCTGGCCATTTTCGCGGCCAAGCGTGCCCGCCAGATCAATTCCTATTTCACCCAGCTCAATGAGGGTCTGCTGCAGAACGTCGGCCCGCTGGTGGAATACCAGAATCAGGAGAAGCCGCTGTCCATCGCGTTCCGCGAGATCAACAGTGGTCTGCTTGAGGAAACCCTCGGCGAGGACGATCTGACCGAAGGCAACTGATCTACACGGTTCCCATAGAGGGACTGGCATCATTTTTCATTCGCCCCGATACCTGAGCGGTGCGCTTTGAATAGTCAACAATTAACTATTGATTGCGTCTGTGAAGGACGGGGCGTTTTTCGTGGGCGATCACAGGATGCGAACGGTTGGGTGTTCGCGAAAGGAGCAGCCGTATGGCTGAATTGAAGTTGATTTCCGCCGAGTCGGTGACGGAGGGCCATCCGGATAAGGTCTGCGACCAGATTTCCGATGCGATTCTCGACGATATGCTCGCGCAGGATCCGCATTCCCATGTCGCCGTGGAGACCTGCGCCACGGTCGGACAGTTCTTCGTGTTCGGTGAGGTGACCAGCGAAGGCTATTCCGACATCCAGAACATCGTGCGCTCCGTGGTGCGCAATATCGGCTACACCAGCTCCCGCGTGGGACTTGACGCCGATTCCTGCGGTGTGACGGTGTCGCTTACCGAGCAAAGTCCGGAAATCAACCAGGGCGTTGCCCGGTTGAGTGGCGAGGAGGAGTCGAAGGCGTCCCGTGAACAGCGGTATGAGGCGCAAGGCGCGGGCGACCAAGGCGTGATGTTCGGCTATGCGTGCGACGAGACCGACGTGCTTATGCCGTTGCCGATTCATCTGGCGCACCGTCTGGCGTATCGTCTCGCCGAAGTGCGCAAGAGCGGCGAGGTGCCGCATCTTCGTCCGGATGGCAAGACGCAGGTGACCATCGAATACGACGACGATGACCATCCCGTGCGTCTCGACACCGTGCTGGTCTCCACCCAGCACGACCCGGAAGTGGACCAGGCATGGCTTAAGGAACAGCTCACCGAACATGTGATCCGTCCGGTGCTGGATGACGTGCTCGCCGACCGTGTGGCCCACGACGAATACCGCGTGCTGGTGAATCCGACCGGCTCGTTCATCCTCGGCGGTCCGGCAGCCGACGCCGGTCTGACCGGCCGCAAGATCATCGTCGACACCTACGGCGGCGCTGCCCACCATGGCGGCGGCGCGTTCTCCGGCAAGGATCCGAGCAAGGTGGATCGTTCCGCGGCCTATGCGGCACGCTGGGTGGCCAAGAACATCGTGGCCGCCGGCCTTGCCCACAAGGTCGAGGTGCAGGTCGCCTACGCCATCGGCGTGGCCGATCCGGTGTCCATCAACGTGGAGACCTACGGCACCGAGATCGGTGCGACCCGCGAGCAGATCCAGCAGGCGGTGCGCAAGGTGTTCGACCTGCGTCCCGCCGCCATCATCGACGAGCTTGACCTGAAGCGTCCGATCTACTCCAAGACCGCGGCCTACGGCCATTTCGGTCGCGAGGATGCCGACTTCACTTGGGAAGCCACCAACATGGTCGACGAACTCAAGGAGGCCATCAAGGCTTGAAAACGCGGCCGACGTCCTACGATGAAACAGGCGTCGGCGCATGCGTTACCCTTGCATTATGACCAATGAGGATGCCGAGCAGCTGGCGCTTGACGGGCTTGCCCCGCGCAAGCGGCGCAAACGCGCGCCCGCCGTCAAAACGCCAGCCGCCGAACATCCCATAGCCCAAGTGGTGCTGGACATCCAGGCCACGCATCTGGGACAGACCTTCGACTATTTCGTCGAGGAAAAATACTCTGCGGCCGCCCAACCCGGCGTGATGGTGCGCGTCCGCTTCGGCGGGCAGCGGGTCAACGGCATCATATGGAAACGCGCCGATACCAGCGCCACACCCGAATCATCGATACGTTACATCGAACGTGTGGTCACCGACCGTGTGCTCGTTCCCGAATCCATGCGCGACGATATGACGCGCATCGCGGACGCGTTCGGCGGCACGCGCGCCAATATCCTCCGCCTGGCAGTGCCGCCGCGCGTGGCAAAAGTCGAAAGCCAGCTGCGCGTCGGCAATCGCGATGCCGCAGGAACCGCGGCGGGCAAACAACGGCTCGCCGCCGTCGACCAGGAGATATACGGCCAGTTGCAACGTCAATACGGCAACATCAATCTGCTGCATGACGCGCTGCAAGGCAGACGTTTCCAATCGTTCGTCTTCGACCTGCTACCCGGTGCCGACCATTGGCGGCGCTGCGCGGCATGGATGGTGGCCGCGGCGCTCGCTCAGAACAAGCCGGCGGTGCTGGTGCTGCCGACCATGCGGGAGATCGCCGACATGACTGAGACCCTACGGTCGGTCGGCTTGAAACCATTCGCTCCGACTGGGGCCGCGAACGGCGTCTATGACGGCGATTTCGCGGTGCTCAACGCGCAGATGGCGCCAGCCGACCGTTACCGGGCATATCTCGCGATCAGCTGCGGACAAGTGCGTTGCGTGCTGGGCACGCGCGCCGCCATGTACGCGCCGGTGGAAGGCAACGCGCTGTTCCTCATCCTTGATGACGTGTGCTACCAGGACGCCGACGGCATGATGCCGTACGCCAACGCGCGCGGTGTGCTTCGGCTCCGCGCGAAATCGCATAACGGCGTGTTCGTCGCGATGGCCAATGCGCGCAGCGCGCAAAGCCAATGGGAAACCGACGCGGCGCACGTCGGAGACACGCAGGTGAGCGGCTTCAGCACGCCCATACACGCGTTGCCGGTCGTGACCAAGGAAGCGTCTCCATGGATTCGCTGGCTCAATCGCGACGAGCTGGCACGACTCGCCGATCCGACCATCGGCGCACGCGTGCCACACACCGCGGTCCGGATACTGTCCAAAGCTTTGGAAACCGGTCCGGTGCTGCTGTCCATACCGCAGGACGGCATCACCGAAGCGTTAAGCTGTTCGAAATGCCACCGCCAAGTACGATGCGCGCGTTGCACGGGACCATTGGAACGGTTGGCGGACGGAACGATTCGATGCCGCTGGTGCGGCGCCGCCACCGTGCAATGGTCATGCCCGACATGCCATAACGAGCGCATGCGCGTGGTCAGGGTCGGCGCCGCCGGAACCGCGATGGAACTGGCCAGACTGTTCCGTGGCGTGCCGATGGTGCTGTCCACGCCAAGCCAGCCAAGAGGCGTCGTGTCCGATATCGGATTCGCTCCGCAACTGGTCATCGCCACGCCCGGCGCGGAGCCGCGTGTGCGCGGGGAGAGTCCGGCACAATGCGAATACCGTGCCGTGGCCATCCTCGACGCGTGGACCAGTTTGTATGCGTCCGGCATCGACGCCGATGTGGACACGTTGACCGGATGGATGCGCGCGGTGTCGCTGTGCGCGCCGCGGACCCGTGGAGGACAGGCGCTGCTGATCGGGGAAACAGATCCCGTGCTCGCACGATCGTTGATGCTGTGGAATTCGCCGATGCTTGCCCAAGTCGAAGTGGAGGACCGCGCCCAGACCGCGCTGCCGCCGGTATTCGCCGCGGCCTGCGTGTGGGGCCGACGAGATGCGGTTGGGACGATGTTGAAACGAATCGGCGCGTTGGCCGGCGGCGACATGGCCACCATCGACACGATCGCCGGTACGATGCCGTCCGTCTTGGGGCCGGTGCCGATTCCGCAGCCACGCACCATCGATTCACGTGAATTGGAAGGCACCGCGGACAGGGTCAAAGCAGTCGTGCGCGTCCCACAGGGCAGACGTGCCGAATTGGCGTTGCGGCTGCGTTCGGCAAGCGCCCGCCACGTGGCTTCACGCGAACCTGGGGAACTGCGATTCCAGATGGATCCGAAGGAACGCATCTGACGGACGTCCCCTCAACGTGAAACACTGGAACGACTGATGACGTTGACGTTAGGAATGGAGAAACGCATGAAAGGCTGGCCGGGAGAGCCGCAAATGGAATATGACGTGCTTATGGCCGACGGCAACGCCGCTGCGAACGCCGGCCGGCAGATCACCGACGTGATCTTCGATTTCGGCAACGTGCTTATCTATTGGGATCCGGCGGCGGTGATGACCCCACGGTACTCGGACGGACTGGTGGAACAGTTCCTCGACAATGACGTTTCCGGCTTCTACGACATCAACAACGAACTGGACGCCGGCATGTCCAATGACGATGGCGTGGCTCTGATGCGTGAACGCCACGGAGACCAGTGGGCCGATATGATGCGGTACTATCTGGACAATTTCGTCGATTCGCTGACCGGCGTGGTGCCAGGCGCGCGCGTGCTCATCAACGATCTGAAAGCAGCCGGCGTCCACGTATGGGGCTTGAGCAACTGGCAGAAGGACTCGTTCCCGATTGCGCTTGATAATTTCGATATTCTGCGCAGTCTTGAGGACCGCGTGGTGTCCGGTTACGTGGGACTGCGCAAACCGCACCGCGATATTTACGATTACGCTCTAAAACAGTTCGGCATCGACGCTTCCGGCGCGCTGTTCGTGGATGACAAGGCGATGAACATCGTCGGCGCGAACGAAGCCGGCATTCGCGGCGTACGGTTCAAGGATGCCCGCGCGTTGCGCACCCTGCTGATCGACGCGGGCGTGGCGATTCCCGCGGTACATGAAAAATAACGACATACGCAGATTAGACAGACGGTTGTGCTTGCGGTCGCTATGCGGGATCGACGCATACGGTCGCATGCATTGATGGATATGAAGGTGAGGAGATTCGTCTCATGTTGAAAGTGCTGTTCGCAGGTACGCCGGATGTGGCGGTGCCGTCGTTGAAACTATTGGCCCAGGATACCGAGCATTTCGAAGTGGTGGCCGTGCTCACCAGGCCGGACGCGCCAACCGGACGAGGTCGCAAACTGGTGGCGAATCCAGTCAAGCAGGCCGCGCTCGAACTCGGTCTGCCGGTCATCGAATCCGATCCGAGCGAGGAAACGTTCGTGTCCGAGCTTGCGGCCACCGGCGCACAGGCCGCCGCTGTGGTGGCGTACGGCAAGATCCTGAAACAGGACGTGCTCGACGCGCTGCCGATGGGCTGGTACAACCTGCATTTCTCCCTGCTGCCCCAATGGCGTGGCGCCGCTCCGGTGCAACGTTCCATCTGGGCCGGCGAAAAGGTGACTGGTGCCACGGTTTTCCGCATTGTGCGCGCCATGGATGCCGGTCCGATTCTGGCGCAATCCACCGTGGAAATCGGCGCGCACGAAACCGCCGGCGAGCTTCTGAGCCGTCTTGCTGAAGATGGATCACGCCTGCTTGCGGCATCGTTGCAGGCCATGGCCAACGATCAGATCGCTCCGGTGGAGCAGCCTGCCGGCGCATATGAGGTGGCTCAGAAGATCACCGTTGAAGACGCGCATATCCGCTTCGACGTGCCGGTATTCGCCGCCGACCGCCAGATTCGCGCATGCACGCCGAATCCGGGAGCCTGGTGCGAACTGCATGCCCATGCGGACGCCGAACCGGCGACCCTGCACGTATTGCGCGCGCAGCCGGCCGACATGTCCAATCCGAACGCACCGGCATCGCTTGAACCCGGCCATATCGTGGCCGGCAAGAAGAACGTGTGGGTCGGCACCTCCACCGAGCCGCTCGAGCTGCTGGAAGTTAAAGCGCAAGGCAAGAAAGCCATGCGCGCCGCCGACTGGGCCCGTGGCGCCCACCTCGATAACGCCTTCTGTGAGTAAGATTTTTGTTTCTACTGTAAGTATGTGAGTAGCTGCGGCGTCCGCGACCGGCGGGCGGCATGCATTGACGACACGCTCCGGGCCGCTCAGGCCAAGTCTTTACGGTCTTACAACGCATGCCGCCCACCGGTCGCTCGTAGGTGCGGAAAAGTTATTTGAGATAATCGAGGATTTTCGCCAGATCACGTTCATTGAGCCGGTGCGGAGCATCCTTCTGCACTTTCGGTTTGGCGCAGAACGCCACGCCAAGACCGGCCGCATGAATCATCGGCAGATCGTTCGCGCCGTCGCCAACCGCAACGGTCTGCGCCATATCGATGCCCATCCGCGCGGCCCACGCGCGCAACGATTCCAGCTTCGTATCCTTCGTGACGATATCGCCCAGCACGTGTCCCGTCAGCCTGCCATCGGCAGCCTCCAAACGGTTCGCAATCCAATAATCGAGATGCGCATCGGCCGCGAGACGGTCCACAACCTCGTGAAAACCACCGGAGACCACGCCGACCTTCCAATCATGCGCGTGAAGCGTGTCAATCAGTTCAAGCGCACCATGCGTGAAATGCACGCGATGGTAGACCTCATCGAAAATCGTGGTCGGCAGACCCTTCAATAACGCCACGCGTGCGCGCAGCGCCTCGCGGAAATCAAACTCGCCGTTCATGGCTCGAGCGGTGACGGACGCTATCTGCTCGCCGACTCCCGCGGCCACGCCGAGCTCGTCGATGACCTCTTCGTCGATCAACGTGGAATCCACATCCATCACCAGCAGTCCGGGAGCGGACAGCGTGGGCAGGGATGCCATGGATGCGATGTTCGGCGTTTCTTGTTCAAGCATGGTTCCGATTGTCGGAAATCATTAGGACAATGGGTATTCTTGAGGGTTGAACGTGTTGGAAAGCGAGGTCGACATGAACGATCATGACGAAGAGACGCTCGCGTCGCTGCAGCAGGCCAACGACCAGCTCATGGCCAAGAACCATGCGCTGGTCAAGGCGTTGAGCCGCGCCACGCAGGAAATGACGAAAACCAAGGCCCAATTGAACCAGCTGGCGGGGCCTCCCATGACTTTCGCCACCATGGTCCGCGTGCATTCAGCCAAAACGGACGGGCAGGGCGTGCAGCATGCCAGCGCCGAAGTGGCTGCCGGCGCGAGACGCATGATCGTGCCGATCGCGGCGAATCTGCAAGCTTCCAGGCTCGAACCGGGACGTACCGTGCTGCTCAACGAGAACATGGTGGTGGTCTCACAGCTCGACACCGACACGCTGGGCGCGGTGCGCTCGGTACGGCAGGTGTGCGATGACGGCCGCCTGCTGGTCGCGGATGGCGGCGGCAACGTGACGTTGGTCCGATGCTCGGGAACGCTTGCCAAACAGGCCATCAGCGCGGGCGATCGCGTGAACGTCGACGCATCTCTGCGGTTCGCGCTTTCGTTGGTTCCCCCCGAAAACGACGACGATTTGGTTCTGGAAGAAGTGCCGGACGTCACCTTCGCCGACATCGGCGGACTGGACGAGCAGATAGAACGTATCCGCGACGCCGTGCAGATGCCGTTCCAGCATCGCGAACTGTTCGAACGCTACGACCTGAAACCGCCGAAAGGCGTGCTGCTGTACGGTCCTCCAGGCAACGGCAAGACACTGATCGCCAAAGCCGTGGCGAACGCGCTCGCCGAAGGCACCGACGCGGGAAGTGGCGTGTTCCTGTCGGTCAAAGGACCGGAGCTGCTTAACAAATTCGTGGGCGAATCGGAACGTCTGATCCGCATGATCTTCAAACGCGCCCGCGAACGAGCGGCCGACGGCAAACCGGTCATCGTGTTCATCGACGAGATGGATTCGCTGCTGCGCACCCGCGGCACGGGCGTTTCGTCCGACGTGGAGACCACCATCGTGCCGCAGTTCCTGACCGAGCTGGACGGTGTGGAATCGCTGGACAACGTCATGGTGATCGGAGCCTCCAACCGCATCGACATGATCGATCCGGCGGTGTTGCGCCCCGGACGCCTCGACGTGAAGATCCGCGTGGACCGTCCGGGCATCCAGCAGGCGACCCAGATCGTCCGCCACTATCTGACAGACAAGCTGCCGTTGTCTCCGAACGTGGATGCGAAGGCGTTGATCGGCGTGCTGGTCAACGACATCTACGCGCAGGACGAGCATCGGCACCTTTGCGACATCTGCGACGACCATGGCCAGTGGCGTCCGGTGTACCTCGCCGACGTGGTGTCCGGCGCGGTGCTCAAGAACATCGTGGACCGTGCCAAAACCTATGCGGTGAAACTGTCCATCACCACCGGACAGGCTGCGGCGATCGGCATCAATCTGCTGGCCAAAGCCGTGGACGAAGAATACGGTGAGACCCGGGACGCGCTGCTGGATGCGGATCCGGAACAGTGGAGCCGCATCAACGGGCTTGAACCCGGACGGGTGACCGGCATCAGACCGGTGGCATGAATGCCGGCCGGCGTATGAATGCTGGACGGTATGGTATGGAACGCAATCTAAATACGGAAAGGAACGGCGCGATGAGCGTTCGCAGGGTCATGGGCACGGAAACGGAATACGCGGTCTCCGCGCCAGGACAAGGCCGCTACAATCCGGTGCAGCTCTCATTCGACGTGGTTGGCGCCGCCTCGGATGCGTCACGCAGCCATATCCGCTGGGACTACCGGCAGGAAGACCCCGTCAACGACGCGCGCGGCACCAGACTGGAACGTGCGGCGGCCCACCCGGACCTGCTCACCGACGCCCCACAGCTCAACATCACCAACGTGATCGCCCCTAACGGGGGTCGTATCTACGTCGACCACGCGCATCCCGAATACTCCGCGCCGGAAACAACCGACCCCTTCGAAGCGGTGCGATACGACCGTGCCGGCGATCTCATCATGCGCGCCGCCGCAGCCAAGGCAAGCGAGACGACGGGACGGAAAATCGTGCTGCACCGCAACAACGTCGACGGCAAAGGAGCCAGCTGGGGCACGCACGAAAACTACATGATGCTGCGGTCGGTACCGTTCGACCTGGTGACACGCCTCATGACCACGCACTTCGTCTCCCGACAGATCTTCATCGGCTCCGGCCGCGTCGGCATCGGCGAACATAGCGAAAACGCCGGCTACCAGCTAAGCCAACGTGCCGACTACTTCCATATGAAAGTCGGTTTGCAGACCACATTCGACCGGCCGATCATCAACACCAGAGACGAATCGCACAGCACCGACGAATACCGCAGACTGCACGTGATCGTCGGCGACGCCAACCGCATGGACGTGCCACAGGCCTTGAAACTCGGCACCACCAGCATGCTGCTGTGGCTGCTCGAACACGCCGACATGGCCGAAATCGACTTGAACGAGGCGCTGGAACCGCTTACGCTCGCCGACCCGGTGGAAGCCATGCACACGGTATCGCACGACCTGACCCTGGCCGCCCCACTACCATTGGAAACAGGTGGAACCACCACCGCATGGCAGATGCAGGTCACTTTGCGTGGACTGGTATATGCGGCCGCGGCAACGGTATACGGCACCGACACATCCGGAGAGCCGGCATGGCCCGACCGCTCCACCCGCAACATCATGGCGATGTGGGGGCAGGCTCTCGCCGACGTCGCCACCGTACGCCATGCCGACGATGACGGACGACTGACGATGCGGGAACAGGCGTCACGTCTCGAATGGCTGCTCAAATGGCAGTTGCTGGAGAAACTACGCCGCAAGACCGGTTCGGATTGGACCGATCGGCGCCTGGCCGCGGTCGATCTGAAATGGGCCGCGCTCGATCCGGCCGATTCGATTTTCACCCGGCTTGCCGGACAGACCGAACGACTGGTGACGGATAAGCAGCTTGCCGAGGCGGTCGGCCAAGCGCCGGCCGACACACGCGCATGGCTGCGCGCGGAGATCATACGACGTTTCCCCGAACAGGTCGTTGCGGCGTCGTGGTCCCACCTTACGGTGCGCGGCGAGTCGTCCGGTGATGAAAACGTGGAGAATTCGATGGTCTCGTTGGACATGTCCAATCCGTTGAAATTCACGGAATCCTTGTGTTCCGAAGCGTTCGAGCATGTCCACACTGCGAGCGGAATCGTGGAATCCCTGCGTTGAATCTCATGTTGTGCGGGTACCATTGCCGTAGGTGATGGCAGAGGCCATACCCATAGTCGATGAACCACACGGCAGGACGCTTGAGGGAGAGGGTGCGTCCAAGCCGGTTATGAGGAAACGAAAAGGCATACTACATGGAATTGAGGCAAGTGGCCCTCGAAGTGGCCCGTATCCTGCAGGATGCAGGCAAGCACGCGTTGAACGATCAAATGAATCCGCGTGATCTGAAAAGTTTTGAAATAACGGACAATCATCTGAGCTTCACCTCCGACATCGATAAGCGGTTGGCGCAATTCATCAGCAACCGCATCACGTATGTGGATGTGTTCGATGGTTTCTGGCAGTTCCGTCCGGAAGAATGCCATCCGGGGGAACGGTATTGGTGCGTTGGCGGCATCGACGGCGCGATCAATTTCGTGCGCAGCATGCCGGAATGGACCATCACCGTCTCACTGTTCGAGTTCAACGACCAATGCTCCGCGCAGCCGATCCTTTCGGTGGTGCATGCTCCGGCGCTTGGCCTGACCTACCTGGCGGTGCGCGGATCCGGAGCCATCCGCATCCGCAAGACGCCGCTTGGAGACAAACGCGAGAAGATCATGCCGTCCACCACCCCGTCCCTTGACTATGCGGTGGTGAGCTTCGGCATGTCCCATGTGCCGGAGGAATCCAAGCGCGCGCTTGAAGTGGTGTCGCGTATCTCCGGCCGTCCGGCCGACATCAAGCGCGTTGGCCCCTCCTCCTTGGATTTGTGCAAGGTGGCGGACGGTACATATGACGCGTATTTCGAAGCGCATCTGCACAAGTGGGACGTTCCCGCGGTTTCCGCCGGAGCCGTCGTGGTCTGGGAAGCGCAGGGGCATCTGAGCCGGTGGAACGGCGATCTTGTCCACTGGCGTCAGGAAAACGACGTACTCGCCACCAACGGTCTGATTACCGATGATCTGCGCCAGTATTTGGCATAAGACTGATTGACTGCCCCACACCTGGGTTAAGGTGTGGGGCAGTATGCTATTCGCAGGAGAACCCGCAAAGACGCTTTCGGAGAAAGGAAGGACCATGCCCCAGAAATTTGAGCAGATGCAATCCGCCGAACAAAAACATGACGAGGATGAGACCATTGCGCAGGCTGGCACCCAGATCGATGACACGGTCGATGCGCTTGACGCGGTGCTGGACGACATCGAATCGGTCCTCGAATCCAACGCCGAGGAATATGTGGGCAGCTTCGTCCAAAAAGGCGGCGAGTGATGCCGCAGCTGCGTGACAGCGGCAACCATTCCACAGCGCCGCTTGACGCCCATACCAAGGACGAAATCCAATCCTTCGCCCGTATTTTCGGCATCGAAACCGAATACGGTGTGAGCGTGACCGGTTCGGACCGCCCATGCGACGCCGGACAGACGGCGATGATGATGTTCCAGCCGATTGTGGCCGAAGCGAGATCCACCAACACATATATTGAAAACGGTTCAAGACTCTACCTTGATGTCGGCTCGCACCCCGAGTACGCCACGGCGGAAGCCCGGGATCCGATGGACGCGCTGGCATTGGATGCGGCCGGCGAATTGGTGATGAGGGATCTTGCCCTGGACGCCCAACGTCGTCTGCGCTCCATCCAGGGAGCCGGCTCCACGGTCCATGTGTTCAAAAACAATGTGGATTCCGCCGGGCATTCCTTCGGCTGCCATGAGAATTACCTGGTGCGACGGTTCGTGCCGTTGAAGACGATCGAACAGGAGCTGCTGCCGTTCCTGATCACCCGGCAGCTGTTCACCGGCGCAGGACGTATGGGGGAGCAGGGCTTCCAGATCACGCAGCGTGCCGATTTCCTCGATGAGGCGGTCTCATCGGCCACCACGCGCTCGCGTCCGATGGTCAACACGCGCGACGAACCGCATGCCGATCCTGACGCGTTCAGACGGCTGCATGTGATCATCGGCGATTCGAACCGGTCCCAGTGGGCCACGATGATGAAGCTCGCCACCACGCATCTGGTGTTGTGCGTCATCGAACAGGCCGGGCGCGAAGGCAAGGATTCCGGGTTCGCCCGATTCTCCTTCGCTGACGCCAGTGCGGCCAACCATAAGGTAAGCCGTGACCTGACGGGCGTCGAAGCGTCCTTCGACATGGCAGACGGCACTGTCATGGAAGGCGGTGCCGTAGCGATTCAGGAACGTTATCTTGAAATCGTCGAACGATTCGTTGGACAACATACCGAAGTGTGCTCCTCGTTGCCGCGCACGGACGTGCATGAGGTGATTCGCCAATGGAGGCGTGTCATAGAGGCGTTCCGCTCGGGGGCTAGCGAAACGTTCGCCGACAAGGTCGATTGGCTTGCCAAACGACGGCTGTTCGACATGCTCCGCAACCGTGCGGGGAGCCGACTCTCCGTCAGCAAGTTGGAACAGTTGGACATGGACTACCATGACGTGGCCAACGGCGCGCTGTACGCCTCGCTGTGCCGTCGCGGAGCCATGCGCACGTTGGTCAACGAGTCACAAGCACATGAGGCCATCGATGTTCCTCCCCACGATACCCGCGCCGCACTGCGTGGACGGTTCATCCAGTCGGCACGATCGCACAACGCGCAATATTCCTGTGATTGGACGCGACTATCGCTGACCTCGCCGAACAGGATGGACGTGACGTTGCTTGATCCGTTCGACGCACAACCGTCCGACCGGTTCCTCACGATACTAGAGGCTTTGCAGTAGCCAAAAGCCTGCGATGGAAGACTCGTCTCCACCGCAGGCTTTTGATATTGGTTGGTCGGATTGTAACTGCCGCTCAGACTTCTCCACGGTATTTGGCCATCATCTGCGACTGGAGTTGTTGCGCGCTTGGCGGCGTCCACGTGATCGCGTCGGCGCCCGCATCAATGGTGGCGAGAATACGGTCTTCACGACCTCCGCCCGAAGCCAGAATCGGGATTTCCGGATGATGCGCGCGGATGCTTGCCACGACTTGCGCGGTTCTTGCACCGGCTGCCACATTGATGATGGCCGCACCGGCAAGAATCTTGCATTCGGTGATTTCATCATCCTCCGTGACCGTGGCGATGACGGGGATGTCCACCATCGACATGGTCGTTTCGATGGTTTCCGCCGGTGCCGGCGCGTTGATGACCACGCCGGCCGCGCCCTGCATCTCCGCCACCATGGCCAGCTCTGCCACACGCGGACCGGTGGTGGTGCCTCCACCCACGCCGACGAACAGCGGCATCTGCGCCACGGTGAGCAGCGCCTGCGTGATCACCGGTTCGCCGGTGAAAGGGTACACCGCGAGGATGGCGTTCGCGTTCGTGTTGCGGATAATCACCGCATCGGTGGTATAGGCGAACGATTTGAGCGTATGACCTTTGACGGTGATGCCGCCGCAACGCTGCGTGATGATTTCCGGAACCCTGGCATTGGGGGAGGTGAGTCTGCCTTCGACCTTCGCCGTACCGTAGGTGCTTCGCGACACGTGCGGCACGGCTGAATGCTGCTCCACAGCCACTGACGCGCTGGGGGTGAATAGCGAACGCTTGTTGAGACGGATGAGATCCGGATCGTCCGCACCGGAATCATGTTCCTGCCCGACGCTCATTCCCGCACCTCCTCATCCGTATGGTTCAGCATGAGGAATTCGTGGATCGCCTTGCGGCGTTCGGAAATCTCCTCATCCAGAAGTTTGGTATCGGTGTTGTCGATGATACGCTGCAGCAGTTCGCCGAGAGTGGAAAGTTCCTCGTCGTTCAGGCAGTCGAGCATATGAACGTCGGCTTCGATGGGTTTGGACGGCTTGGGCCGTGGAACCGTTCCCCGTCTTGCCGCGTCGACGTTCCGCACGTGTGTGGTGGCGCGAGCCACGGTCCGGGCACGTGTCGTTTTGAGCTTGGTGTGGATGAGCAGGATGTTGAGTTTGTGGATTTCGTCGATGATCTGTCTGCGTTGGTCGACCATGACATCCCCCTTTATCTAGTCATATTGTCTAGTATCATAGCGCATAGTGTGGGATGACATTGCCTTTGCCTGTTATAAAAAGAAAAAAGAGAGGTTCCAACCATCCGTGGTTGAAACCTCTCATATAGGTCTGCGTAGTCGACTTACTTGGTGACGGCCTTCTTCAGCAGGGAGCCGGCAGAGATGCGAACGCCGTAGGTTGCCGGAATCTCGATGGTTTCGCCAGTGCGCGGGTTGCGGCCGGTGCGGGCTGCGCGCTTGACGCGCTCGGCGGAGAACAGGCCGGTCAGCTTCAGGCCTTCGCCGGACTGCATTGCCTCGACGAACACGTCCTGGAAAGCGTTCACCGCAGCCTCAGCCTGAGCCTTGGTCAGGTTGGACTTCTGGGCGATCTTCGAGACGAGATCAGACTTGTTGTATGCCATAAAGCATCCTTCTTGAGTCAGGGGATATTCCGCTTATGAACATCCACGTTCATTGCAATGATAGCGCACGCATGTGCCAAAAATGCCATTTTCCAAGGGTTTTGGCCCTTTTGATTCAGTATAGGGGGAGAAAAACCCTAACGGGGGGGTTGGGTTAGATCAAATTATGCCTGTCCAGCCATTTCATAGCCACGGCTCCCATTGGAATTCTCAGCCAATAGAAGGCGATTCGGTAGACGAGAGTAGCGGAGACGGCGATGGTGGAGGGGATGCCCACGGCGGTGAAGGCCACGGACAACGCGGCTTCGACCGCGCCAAGGCCGCCTGGTGTCGGCACTGCGGAACCGAGCGTATTCGCCAGCAGGAAGATGAATGTGGTCTCCACCGGATTGGTGTGGCATCCGAAAGCCATCAATGCAATCCAGAATCCCAATCCGGTCGAGATGTTGAGCACCAATGCGCCGAGGATGCCGAAGGCCAGCTCCTTCGGGTGGGACAACACGTTGACGAGACTGCGTGCGTAGGACTTGACGATGGGCAGGTACTTCTCCGTGACGATGTGCCGCACCGGGGGAATGGCCATGGCCGCGGAAATCACCAATGCGACGATGGTGATCACCAAAATCAGCGTGTTGGTGGGAATCATGCCGGACAGTGTGTTGCGTCCGGTGAAGATGCCGATCAGCAGCAGCAGAATGATGGTGGTGCCGCCCTGCACCGCCCATACGGCGCTCATGATGGCGGTGGCCGCGGTATTGCGGTAGCCGCTCTTGCGCAGGAACTGCAGGTTGACAAAGGCCGGGCCGACGCCGGCGGGCATGGAGACCGCGGTGAAGCCCGAAGCCATTTGGGAACAGTACAAGCCGATCGGATTGCGTTTATCGGCATCCATGAAACAGCCAAGGGTCATGGCCGATCCGAACCAAGCCAGCAGTCCGAACAGCACGCATACCAGAGCCATGGCGATGTTGGCCTCTTTGACCGCCTTGATCATTTCGGCCGGTTGAATCTGGGTGAACACCACATACACGGCGACGACCAGCAGCGCGATCGCGATGAAGGAACGGAAACTGAACCGCGACAGCGTAACCGTTTCCATGGAATCCGCGACCTCTTGCGGAGCCAAAGCCGCGATACGGGAACGCAGCGTGTTGAGCATGTGCTTGTCGCAGGCGGGCAGGGCGCGTATCGCCGCCGGAACCGCCGCCTTCTGGATGAATGGCGCCAGGTCGATCAGTTGCTCGTCGCCCCACGTCCTGCGGGCGCATGCGATCGCACGGTCGATGCCGTTCAGCGCGCCGAGCAGAACCAGCAGCTGTACTTTGTCCAGCGCATAGTTTGGCGGCGCGCTGCCATAGTCGCCATTCTGCCATCCTGCGATCACCGGCTGTCCGTTTTCCATGCGCGACAACGTTTCGGGAGTGATTCGACGATGGGTGAAGCCGTGCCGGTGCGCTTCGGACAGATAGGTCATGAACAATTCCATGTCATGGTCGGACATGGTGTTCGGATTGCATTCCAAGGGCATGTGGTCGCGGTGAAACACCAGAATGGACGATTCGCTGCTGTCTGCGACTCCGTAGACTCCCGGCACCGTCAATCCGGCGTTCTGCAGGCCGAGAATCATCGCGTAATGGTGGTGGATGGCGTCGAAGGAGGAACGGTCACGGCGCATGGAGACCCCGGTCAGCCTGACCCATTGCCATAGCTGGTTGAGATAGCCTGCCATATGCACTTGGTTATCGAGAACGGATACCGTGTATTGGTGGCCGTCGACGTCGATGGCGTCGTAGATGCGTGAGTTCTCGGTCAGATCATCGTCCAATGTGGTCTTCAGCATGCCGGAATCGGTGTAGGTCGCGAGCCTGCGGGAGAGCGACGCCACGTCGATGCCGATGGAACGGAGCGCCTGCGCCACCTGGTTGCCCCAAGCTCCGTTGGTCTGTGTGCCGAGCATGAAACGGATCAGCATGCCCAAGGCACGTCCCGCGGCAAAGGAGACCAGCACGCCGGAAAGCGAATTCCATGACAGCACCACGAACAGCACGGCGACCGTGTAGAGGATGTTCCAGCCCCATTTGGTGCCGGAACGGGTGCGACGCGGTCCGGCGACGGTAAGGAATGAGGCCATCGCCGCATAAAAATCGGGAAGCAGTCCGGTTCCCACGGAAGTGCCGTTGGACATCATGGACATGATGAGGGTGTCATTGCCCGAGCCGCTGATAAGAGCGGATATGCCCCATATCGCAGCGAAACCGAGAATAAGGGCGATGGCGGAAACCACACTTTGCAGCCATTCCTTGGCGATGAGCAGCTGGATAAGCACGCTGACGGTAATGAAAACTATGGCGATCTGCTGCAACAGCGATGTCGGCACATCCATGAGCCAACTGACCACGTGGCCCGCGGAACGCACGTCGGACTCCACTCCGGAGGTGGTGCCATGCAAGTAGATGGAGAACAGGATGACGGCCGCGCCGACAAGCACGGCGAACAGCGCATGGAGCAGATCCGCGAAATCGCGGTTCCGTTTCGGCGGAACATCCTCAATGCGCGTTTCGTGTTTGCTGGTTGGGAAGTCGTGAGACACTATTGACCTGCTTTATAGGTACGTGGGTGAATACGTCCGGGTGACATGCACCTATTATCGTCTCCGATGATACGCCTTGGGGCGGCTGTGTGAAAACACAGCCGCCCCAAGGCGTATCATCCGCAAGATGAGTGTGGCGATGCGTTATCAGCGGTCGAAGTCAACCAGCTTGCTGGCAACTCCGGTGTATGTCGCCGGAGTCAACGCCTTGAGACGCGCCGCAGTGGCTTCGTCGAAGGCCTGCTGGTCGATGAACCGTTCGACGTCATCCTTGGAGATCTCGTGACCGCGCATGAGCTCCTTGACCTTCTCGTACGGCTTATCCATACCCGGCAGTCCTGCAAGCTCGCAGGCGCGCATGGCGGTCTGGATCGGCTCGCCGAGCACCTCCCAATTGGAATCGAGCTCGGCCTGGATGGCAACATCGTTCGGATGGATGGAGTTCAGACCACCCATCAGATTGTTCAACGCCAGCAGCGAATAGCCCAGCGCGGAGCCGATGTTGCGCTGCGTGGTGGAGTCGGTCAGATCGCGCTGCCAACGCGATTCGACCAGCGTCGCCGACAAAGTGTCCAATAGTGAGCAGGAGATCTCCAGATTGGCTTCGGCGTTCTCGAAACGAATCGGATTGACCTTGTGCGGCATGGTGGAGGAACCGGTCGCGCCCTTGACCGGTACCTGCGCGAACACGCCACGGGAGATGTACATCCACACGTCCACACACAGGTTGTGCAGGATACGGTTGGTGTGGCTGATGGTACCGTACAGTTCAGCCTGCCAATCATGCGATTCGATCTGCGTGGTCAACGGATTCCACGTCAGACCCATACGGTTGGTGACGAACTCGCGGGAGACGGCCACCCAGTCAACATCAGGGCAGGCGGCCAGATGCGCACCGAACGTGCCGGTCGCGCCATTGATCTTACCGAGATATTCCTGGGCCTTGACCTTGTTGAGCTGACGGTTCAGACGATACACATAAACAGCCAGTTCCTTGCCCAGCGTGGTCGGCGTGGCAGGCTGTCCATGGGTCAGCGACAGCATGGCCTTGTCGCGGTAGGCGTCGGCCTTCTGTGCCAGATGGTCGACAATGGCCTGGGCTGCGGGCAGCCACACCTGCTCCACACCGTTCTTCACGCAACGGGCGATGGACAGGTTGTTGATATCCTCGGACGTGCAGGCAAAATGCACGAGAGTCTTCAATCCGGTCAGCTGGGTGTCATGACCCAACACATCGGCGGCCTTCTCCAGCTGGTCGTCGATGTAATACTCCACGGCCTTCACATCATGGTGGGTCTTAGCCTCATAAGCGGCATGCTGGGCAATGCCTTCGGCTCCGAAATTCTCCGGAATGGAACGCAGATACGCCTGCTCATCATCGGTGAGCGGCTTGACACCCGGAACGATGGTCTGATTGCCGTTGCCCTCGAAACCGTTGGCAAGCAGAATCATCCACTCGACTTCGACGCGCATGCGCTCGCGGTTCAACGCCGGTTCGCTCATGTATTCGACAAGGGGAGCGGTCTGCTTGTGGTAGCGGCCGTCAAGAGGGGTCAGTGCGATTGCGGGGGAGATGTCAGTAAGCTTCATAGACAACAGCATACGTTCAGCCGTGAACCATTGGTCCCGTCATTTGCTGATGCGTCCCTCATAATACTGGACCTCCTCCAGCTCGCCTTCCACGACCTCTTGGAAATGACGGTCATGGTCCAGCACGGATTTGTTTCCGGTGTCGTAGGCGTACCGGTATCCCGCTTCATGGTATTTCGGGTAGTGCGTGGAGTTCTTCTCCCCAGACGAATCACTGACTTCGGCTCCTGGAAAAGCCCTCTTCGGCGCATCCTCCTCATGGACGGAGCATCGTATGGTGAGCCAGTTCTCCGTATGGGGGTTAGCCTCCCCGTCAAGTGCCGCGATGCCTTCATCATCCATCTCGATGGCGGTGACCCGTGTTTTCTCGGGAATCTCGAAATTCGCTATCGGGGAGCCAAGCGTGGCGATATGTTGGATGTCGTATTTATCTTGGAAATCCGTCGCCGCCGCTGCCGCGATGATGCCGCCCTGCGAATGGCCGACGATTTCCACGGGATCATCCGGCTGGATGCCGGCCTGTTTCATGGTCTCATCCAGGAAACGGAGGCTTTCCGCGGTTCCGCGCTGCCGCTCATCGGCACTCATCAGCTCGAAATTGGTGTACCAGTCCATAGGCGAATCGTGATTGCCGTCGGTCCCGGGAATGATGATCCTCCAAGCATATGTGCCATCGGCTTTGCGGTACTTGCAGCATGCGATGGTTCCGTATTCCAGACCGCTTTCACGTTCGCCGTTGAGAGGTCCTTCGGACAGCCGCCGTTGGTCGGCGATGGCGTCCTTCGTGCTTGTACCGCCTCTGACCACTTTGGTTTTCGGATACACACGGGTTACGGAGAGATTGTCTCCATGGTCTTTGTCGAAGTACGGTATGAGCAGTCTGTCGATTTTCTTAAGACCGCGATTGACCGAGCCTTTGCCGGAAAGCCCCTCTGCTATAGCCGCTCCCGGTTTGGTGACCATGAATAAGGTTTTCGTGATGTATTCCAGGATGGACGTGTCTTTTGAAGGCCGTTCCTGTATGTTCAATCGGCTCGCATGCTCTCCGAGGACGCTCACGAAGCTTTCCTGCATCCATGCGGTGGATTCCACAAGATAGAATTTGTTGAATTTCCCCTCTTTGGCGTAACTGCGTCTTACCCCCATCAGTGCGCTGGCGGTCAAGGCGAGAATCGCGGATTCCCGTGATGACATGAAAAGCCCTCGCAACATGATATTCAGCCCTTTCCTGCTGGCTTCCTCAGCTTGGGCGTATAAGGATTGGGCTTGTGCGATCAATGAGGATAGCTCATTAAGCTGGGATGCCATGGATTGCAGGGCCTCGGCATGCGCTTCGCAACGTCCGAGCAGCTGCCGGTACGGCAATTCGATATGGTCCTGCGCCGTACACCGTGGACTTGCCCCGGTCAAAGCGGACAGGAGCGGTGTGGCGCGAGGGTGGATTTTGAGTTCATAGCCTGCGGCAATGAAGGATCTACGGGAAGTGCCAAGACGATTCGCTTGGTCTCTGAGGATTCTTGAAGCATTGAAGTATTCCCGGTATTCGGCGGTGGTGAATCTCTTTCCGCCAACGATGCGGGCCGTCACTCGTTGGTTCATGCCGCACCTGCCGACCAGAGAAGACGTGACGTGGCGATCATATCATCACGTAGCAGAGCGGATTGCCGTGCGATGCGATCGAGACGGGTGCGGTATTCCTCGGCCGCGGTGCCGGTCCAGTCGGCCAGTCTGTTGGAGGCTATTGCCGCATCAAGTCCATCGAGAAGCCGTGACGCGGTAACAAGTTTCGCATTGATCAATGTTTGGGTGGTCCGCACGCCAATTCGGCAACGACAGGACATTCCCGACAGGGATGCCAACGAATTGAAGGCTGCGACGCCTGGGGCGGCACCAAGAAAAGCATTTGAAACGTTCATGGCAGCCATTTGACCACATTCGGCGTTGACGCCAATCGGAAAACAGAGCTTGTGGTCAAAGAACGAGTCTATGAAAAACCGTCGGCGTGTCGTTATTGGAAAAACAACGAAAACCACGTCGACGGCATGTGGATAACTATATTCGAAAAAGCCCCCTACCAGGGTTTGGTCTGCGAGGATGACGTGCTTGGGTTCTTTTTCGCAGCCGAACCTGAATCGTCATTGGGATCCGATTGCGTGGATTGGGCGTTCTGAGCCAATAGCTCCTCTATTTTCCGACGTTGTTCGTCGGATAGGTTTTCGTCGTTCTTGTGACTTGATTTACCCGATTCCTGAGCGTCGGCGGTGTTTGAATCCGTGGAAGCGGACTGATCGCTCTGCTCGGCTTTGATCTTCTTGGACGCGTGATCCGTAAGCTGGCTGGAAACATGACTGTTATGCTCGATTGATTCGCGCACTTGGGGCAGCAGCAGCGGCTTCATGGCTGATGCCTCGTTGAATTGGGCGTCCGTCTGCTGTTGCCTGGTGTGCAGCTTGTCCCAATCGGCATCGTCTTTTCTGCTGGTCGAGATGTTCTCCTGCAGGCTTTGCGTGGCCTGGTTGTAGCTATTGACGGCTGCGAGATTCACTATGGCCCATAGGGCGGCCATGACCAGCAACGCCGCCATGACGGCCAAAACGATGCGAACCGTCAGCGAGGCACGCGGTTTCATGGTTGTTCTGGTCATAGCAAACTCCTCGACTGAATTATCCAAGCCCCCAATTCGCATGCGAGCAGCAGCAGCGTGACGATGGCCAGTGGCCATACGACGGGCATCGTCCTGGTGCGCTTCTTGGTGGTTTGGGTGACTCGCCACTTATCGGACGCTTCCTTGGACACGCCGTCACGCATGGTGTTGGAGGCGTTCAACACCAGCGCGGTACCGCTCAACTCGTCGGCGATGGACGCCATCTCATCCTTGTTCATGCGTGACACTCCGGGTTTGCCGGTATCAGGGTCGGTGACCCACTGGTCCGCATTTCCATCGACGCCGTCGGCGATTACGGGAATGTTGCCTCCCTGCTCGCTGCCGATGGCTACGGTGAAGGCATCGGATAGGTATCGTCGCAATGATGAGAACGTGCGCCGTGCCTTTGACGAGGTCTGTTCTCCATCGGAAAACAGGTACAGCACGATCGCATCATCGGGATGCTGATCATGAATGGACTTGCAGGTCAGCAGCAGCTGGTCGATAGGGGCATCCAACGTCGAACCGGCCGAAACGGAAGTCGCCTCGGGCGCGAGTGTATCCGCCCAATTGTCGATCGCGTTCGAATCCGGGGTCAACGGCACGTCCAACGTGCCGGAAGCTCCGAATCGCAAAGCGGCGAAACTGGAATTGGGATATAGCGCGGTGACGTCCTTCACGGCTTGTTTTGCCACGTCGAGACGGCTTGACTGTTCGGCTGAACCATATTGCGCGTCTTTGACGGCCATGGAACCGGTCACGTCAACGGCCACCACCACGTCGGTGGCGTTCACCGCACGGCTATTGGTCGGCGCCACGATACTGGGCGTCAATGCCATGACCGACACCGTCAGACAAAGCAATACGCGCCGAACGCATGCCCAAACGGTTTCGTCGCTGTCAGCGCGGCGACGAACATGCAATACGATCTGCGCAATGGCGCAGGCCAGCAGAACCACGGCGACGGCTCCGCCGACAGGCCAACCCAAAGCAGGGGAAAGCGTCAGATGGTTCATCTCCTCAACCTCCAAGCCAATGCCAGCCAGACCATCAAAACGATGGCCAAGGCCAGTGTCCACCATCCGGGAGCATCCACCATGGCGGCCTTGTTGCTCGACTCGTTTTCATGGTTCCGCCGAGATTCGATTTCCTTGACCAGCGAAGAGACGGATGCTCCATTCGATTGGGTGAGAAACACCCCATGATGAGCTTCGATGGCGGATTTGAATTCCTGGGTGGTCTCGTCGGCCTCGCTCTGCTTCGGTCCGGAAAACAATCCATCCACGGTGATTTGGGCCTGCTTGGTCAGGTTCAGCGCCTCGTCAAGCGTATAGGTTGGTTTTCCGGAAACGACGTTGTCCGTGGCAAGCACGATGGATGCGGCGCGTTGACGCTCGGCATTGTCGGCGCTTGCGTTCCCATAGGCGAATCCGGGAAGCATGGCCGCGCAGCTCACCACGCCATCGCCAATCAGCGAAGTGGACTCCTTACGGTTCTGCGTGCCTTCCAGCCAGTCGGAAATCGCCTGATAATCGCTGTCCTTCATCTTGTCGATATCGTCTTGGGACTCGACGCCTGCGAGGATGCTGCTGGCTTTGTCAAGCTGTTTGGACACCAGTTCGTAGTCGTCGGTCAACGGAAAAACGGTACGTGACGTCGAATTGAAGATGCTCAGGCCGATTCTCTCGCCCTTGAAGCTGTCGACGAGTTGACGGTAGGTGTCGATGACCTCGCGGTCGTAGGGGAGCGCCGAGCCGGAAACATCCAAGCACAGCACGATGTCTCGGCTGCTGGCCTTCTCCTCGCCTTCATCCACGGTGCTGGGACGTGCCACCAGAGCCGTGGCGAGTGCCAACGCGACCACTAGAAGAATCACCGCCAAACGTGAAAGAACCCTCCACTGGCGGAATAATCTCGATGCGGATTCCGTGTTGAGGTCATCATCCAGGCTGAAGGTGCGGGCACTCTCGATGCCATCGGTTTTGTGGCGCGCGGCCACCAGCAACGTGACGCCGGCAACGGCCAGCACCACGATGACGCCTGCCAGAAAGGCCCAAGGCCAATGCCATGACAGTTGCATCTATCGCCACCTTTCCACAAGATTGGCCACCCATTCGCCAGCCTGCTCGACCGTGGCCTGCCTGGCGATGTGATTGCGCTCGGCATCCGCGAATTCCGGCGGATACAATGCCTCGATGGTTTGCCTGAGCAAGGTGAGACCCTGCTGGTTCCCCGTGGTCCGAGGCGTCTCTTCGATGTCGGTGAGCGTCTGGTTGCGCACGTCCGTTCCGGTGGCAGTGGAAGCAAAATCCCTGGCGATTGCGGCCAGCTGTGCGAAAGCCTCCTCGCGCTCCAGCTCCCCCCGGGCATGGCGGGACACAACATCATCGATACGCTGATGCCAGACGGTTTTGCCGGCAAGCGCGTCATGTCGGCCGCGATTGACTATTTTTGCGGGCTTCCGGCTCGGCCGGGCAAGCCAGACCACAAGAGCCACCAAAACGACGGCAAGCAACAGACAGACCGCGATGACGACGGCCAAACCGTTCTCAAGATGAATCTGGTCCTTGATGACGAGGTCATCCTCGGCAAGGAAGAGCATCATGCCTTGTCTCCCAACGACAATACGGACGGGGCTCTCAATTGGTTACGTGTGGACTGGGCCAAAGCCGTGGAAACCATGCGCACGAACTCATGGAACATGCGTTCGCTGGAATCGGATCGGATTACCGTCGAGTCACAGCGATTCAGCTCATGGCGAATGGACGCAGCCAGGTATTCGCGATGCGTTCGCACTTGCCCAGCTGTGTTTCCCCTACGCAGGAACGCAGGCACGCGTCGTTTTCCAGCCCCGTCAAGCACCACGCGCGCATGGCTGACATCAAACGGATTGATGGTGGCCACATCGATGAGCACCATCGGATGTGTCCTTGCAATCGTGCGGATGGCGCTCAAATGACGTTCCTCCAACGCATGCTCCTCGGTGGCGATGACGACCAGCGCCTCTTTGTCCCGAATGCGGCGCGCGTATTCCAGCAACGCGTCGATATTGCGGGGCCTGGTCCACTCGCGCTGCAATGCCGTATCCAAGGTTCGTTCGAACTGCGCCAGGCCACCGTTGAACGGCACCCGGGTGATGGAAGCGCTGTCGCCGAACACCATGGACACTTCGTCGCCTCGGCGCAGGCTGAGCGCGGCGAACATGCATAAGGCGTTTGCCGCCACCTGGTACGCCTGTTCCGAGGAAGGGCATGCGGCGGTCATTTCCTGTCCGACGTCAAGCAGCAACCATGCCTTCGAAGTGGAGGGACGCTCACGCTGCACCACCATTGGACGTCCCGCTCGGGCACTGGTCTTCCAATCGATGCGTTTCGCCTCGTCTCCCGGCTCATAGGCGTGGATATCCACGACATCGTCGGCGCCGAAGCGTTTGTTCGATGCGTGCGCGCCTTCGAGTATGCCGAGCGCCTTGCGTACCGTCGGCAGACTCAGCGTGGTTCCAAGCGTCTCGATTTTTCTGCGGATCGGATCGTCGGAACGGATCTGGTCGATCATGGAACGGGGACCGCCTGCACGATCGAATCCACCACCTGGTCGCTGGTGACGCCATCGGCAAGTGCTTCGAACGTCATCAGAATACGATGACGCAACACTTCGTGGGCGAACGCCTTCACATCCTCAGGAATGACGTAATCTCGTCCCTGCAGGAGCGCGTTGGCCTGTCCTATGCGCACCAGCGCGATGGACGCGCGCGGCGAGGCGCCCAGCCTGACGAGCGAGGAAAGTCCTTGGACGGGCTTGGTTCCAGCGCCACGGGAGGTGGCCGCGATATCGACCGCATACTGCATGATCGCATCGGACACGTGCACACGACGTGCCGCGGAACGCAGGAATTCGACGTCGCTGATGGAAACGGTGTCACCGGTGAGCGCGTGCTGGTCTACGGTATCGGAGCCGCGGCGGGTCAGCATGGCGAGCATGCGTTGCTCTTCCTGCGCTGTCGGATAGGTCAGTACGGCCTTCATCATGAAACGGTCCATCTGCGCCTCGGGAAGATTGAAGGTGCCCTCTTCCTCGATTGGATTCTGCGTTGCGATGACCATGAATGGTTTCGGCAGCGCGATGCGTTGGCCTCCGATGGTGGTCGCGCCCTCCGCCATGGCTTCAAGCATGGCGGACTGGGTTTTCGCGTTGGAACGATTGATTTCGTCGAGCAGCACGAAATTGGCGTGGATCGGGCCGATCTGCGTGGAGAATTTCTGCGTGGCGAAATCGAAGACCTGAGTGCCGACCAGGTCCGAAGGCATCAGATCGGGAGTGCATTGCACACGTTTGAACGAGCCGGACACCGAAGTGGCCAAGGTCTGCGCGGCAGTGGTTTTTGCCAGACCCGGGACGGATTCGATGAGGATATGACCGCCGGCCACCAAAGTGGTGATCAGCGATTCACGAAGATTGTCCTGTCCGACCAGGGTCTGCGCGAAACGTCCGCGAATCTGCGAACCGATGTTCCTGGCGCGTGCGATGTCTTCGGCCGACAGCGTGGTTGGTCTTGCGGCTGCGGGCATGGGGATGGGTGCCGGTGCTGGCGCCGGATTCTTTGGAGGGAATAAAGCCATGGTTGCTACTCTAACGGGTCAAGCTGACGGGAGGGTCCAATCCACCGGCTGTTCTCCTGCTTCGATTAGCGCCTGATTGGCGCGGGAGAACGGTTTCGAGCCGAAAAATCCGTAGCGGGCGGACATCGGACTTGGATGGGGGGATTTGATGATGAAAGCGTTGGTGAGCAGGGGCTCCAACGTCTGCGCCTTTCGTCCCCACAGAATCGCGACCAGAGGCTTGACGCTGCCGTCAGGCCGACGGCGATTGTTCAATGCGCTGATGGCCGCGTCGGTGACCACTTCCCAGCCTCGCCCCTGATGGCTTCCCGGCTTTCCCGGTTCGACGGTCAGACATCTGTTGAGCAGCATGACGCCCTGTTTGGTCCAGGGTGTCAGGTCGCCGTTGGCCGGCATGGGCACGCCCAGATCGTCGGTCAGCTCGGTGTAGATGTTCGCCAGACTGCGCGGAATGGGCTTGACGTCCGGTGCCACGCAGAAGCTCAGTCCCACCGGATGGCCCGGCGTGGGGTAGGGATCCTGGCCGACGATAAGCACTTTGATGTCGTCGAATGGAATGGTAAACGCGCGCAGAATGTTCCTGCTGGCCGGAAGGTACTTACGTCCCGCCGCGATTTCCGACCTCAGAAAGTCTCCCATGAGATGTATCTGGGGTTCGACATCGGCGAGGGCCTGGGCCCATCCGGGCTCCACAAGATCCTTCAATGGTTTGATATGAGTCATACTTTCCCACTGTACGACGTGCCCTGTGGATGTCCATGCCGATTCCATGCGGAAACGTGTCGAATACGCGCAAAATCGACGATGCTGATTGTGGGCTGACTGCACGGGCCGGTACACTGGGGCGGTAAGTGTGAGAAATGAGGTTGCAGAAAATGGCTAAGCAGGACAAGGAGACCTACGAATCCTACGCCAAGGATATGTTCGACAATCCTCCGGCGGGACCGATGGGCGTGCACCGTGGCGCACGTTCCATGGCGTCCAGGGCTCTGCCGTATGTGATTGTCGTGATTGTGGCTCTGCTCGCCGGCCTGCTGTTCTGGGGAGTCTATTCTGGTGAGATCAGCAACCTGAGAATGCCTTGGTCGGCCAAGGAGGACTCTTCATCGTCCGTCTCCACGGCGGATAAGGCGGATAAGAAGACGGACGACACGTCCAAAGACGCCAAGACGGAGAACAAGAAGTCCGAGGACGGCAAGAAGACCAGTACTTCGGATGGCCAGTCGAAGGACGCTTCGGACGCCAACCAGAACGCGGAACAGAATAACGATCAGAACAATGGCCAGGATGCGGCTTCTGAGCAGAGCGTGAATCTGGCCACCGAGATCCGCGTGGTGAACGCCACCAGCATCACCGGTTACGCCAAGAGCAAGGCCGATGCCCTGACCCAGGCCGGATACACCAGCGTGACGCCCAGCAATCCGACCGGCAACGTTCCCAGCCAGACGGTTGTCTGGTATCAGAATGAGGCCGACAAGGCGACGGCGGAGAATGTCGCGCAGACGCTGGGAATCTCCAATGTCCAGCAGAGCAGCGGATTGGTCACGCCGATCGTTGTGGTGCTGTTGAACTGAAAAAACGCCGTCCGAACCGGTTTGGAACCTCGCCCGAACATAGGCGAGGTTCTTTTATTTTCTTGGAAATCCGGCGTTTTTCAAGTTGATTCGATGCGACTGACATCTTGCTCACAGCGCAAAGAACGTCATCGGGTTTGGCACTCTCGACGTGAGAGTGCTAATCTGCGAATTAGCACTCGACGAGTGAGAGTGATAACTGGCGGCTGACGGCTGGTTCTGATTGTCGCTCCGAAGGTGGAAATAATACCGTGTAGCCATATGTGGAGGAACAATGGCAAAGATGATTGCATATGACGACGAAGCTCGTCAGGGAATGCTCGCGGGTCTCGACAAGCTCGCTGACACCGTCAAGGTCACCCTTGGTCCGAAGGGCCGCAATGTGGTGCTTGACAAGACCTACGGCGCTCCGACCATCACCAACGATGGCGTTTCCATCGCAAAGGAAATCGATCTGGACGATCCGTATGAGCGTATCGGCGCCGAACTGGTCAAGGAAGTCGCCAAGAAGACCGATGACGTTGCAGGCGACGGCACCACCACCGCAACCGTGCTGGCCCAGTCCCTGGTGCACGAGGGTCTGAAGAACGTCACCGCCGGCTCCAACCCGATCGCGCTGCGTCGTGGCATCGAGAAGGCCGCCGACGCCATCGTCAAGGAACTCGTCGCAGCAGCCAAGGACGTTGAGACCAAGGATCAGATCGCTGCCACCGCAACGATCTCCGCCGCTGATCCGGAAGTCGGCGAGAAGATCGCCGAAGCTCTGGACAAGGTCGGCCAGGATGGCGTCGTGACCGTCGAGGACAACAACCGCTTCGGTCTTGACCTTGACTTCACCGAGGGCATGCGCTTCGACAAGGGCTACATCGCTCCGTACTTCGTGACCAACGCCGAGGACCAGACCGCCGTTCTCGAGGATCCGTACATCCTTCTGACCTCCGGCAAGCTGAGCTCCCAGCAGGATGTCGTCCACATCGCCGAGTTGGTTATGAAGACCGGCAAGCCGCTGCTGATCATCGCTGAGGACGTTGACGGCGAGGCTCTGCCGACCCTGATTCTGAACAACATCCGCGGCACCTTCAAGTCCTGCGCCGTCAAGGCTCCGGGCTTCGGCGACCGCCGTAAGGCCATGCTGCAGGATATGGCCATCCTGACCGGTGCCCAGGTGGTGTCCGATGAGCTGGGCCTGAAGCTCGACTCCGTCGACATGTCCGTGCTTGGCACCGCCAAGAAGGTCATCGTCTCCAAGGATGAGACCACCATCGTGTCCGGTGGCGGCTCCAAGGAGGACGTGGCCGCTCGCGTCGCTCAGATCCGTGGCGAGATCGCCAACACCGATTCCGATTACGATCGCGAGAAGCTGCAGGAGCGCCTGGCCAAGCTGGCCGGCGGTGTCGCCGTCATCAAGGTCGGCGCTGCCACCGAAGTCGAGGCCAAGGAACGCAAGCACCGCATCGAGGATGCCGTGCGCAACGCCAAGGCCGCTATCGAGGAAGGTCTGCTGCCGGGCGGCGGTGTCGCTCTGATCCAGGCTGCCGCCAAGGCCAAGGACGACGTCAAGCTCGAAGGCGACGAGGCCACCGGTGCCGCGATCGTGTTCCGTGCCGTCGAAGCCCCGATCAAGCAGATCGCCGAAAACGCTGGCCTGTCCGGCGACGTGGTGATCGACAAGGTCCGCTCCCTGCCTGACGGCCAGGGCCTGAACGCGGCCACCAACGAGTACGAGGACCTGCTGGCCGCAGGCGTCACCGACCCGGTCAAGGTGACTCGTTCCGCTCTGCAGAACGCAGCTTCCATCGCTGGACTGTTCCTGACCACCGAAGCCGTGGTGGCCAACAAGCCGGAACCGCCGGCAGCCGCTCCGGCAGCTGGCGCCGACATGGGCTACTGATCGAAAGACCGGAAGCTTCCATAAGCTCAAATAGCTGATATGAGGCCCGCTTCCCGATGGGGAGCGGGCCTTTGCTTATCTGGAAGGCGCCTTACGCGCGCTTTCTACTGCGCGAACAAACGCGACGCCTGCATTTCGGTCTCCGAATACAACGTGGAGGCCTGCATCAATGCGCGCTGGATTGATTCAAGCGACTGCTCCATCTGCTGCTGCGCGGCACGCCACTGTTCGGCGACCGCTGTGAACTGCGTCGCAGCCCCGCCGCGCCAAACGCTCTGCAGATTGTTGAGATTGCCGTACATGCCCTGCACGGCCTGTCGGATGGATTGGATGGAGGCGTTGACGGCGGCGCTCGAGGACTGAATCTGCTCGCTGTCGACTTGATACTGTGGCATGTGCCGGTCCTTTCAATGATGATTGGTGTGTTTCTCCATGCGATCGCGGTTGGCGCAACCGGACGGTACAGTGGATGCTATGTCATCAGTGAGCGTGTGCAACGAAAAAAACGGAGCTGTGGTCGGAGAACATATGCATTTGGGTTCCGTCGGCGTGTCGCGAAACGGCGGCAGAACGGCAAAAGGTTGGAATATCGCGATTTGCATGTTGCTGGCGGGCGTGCTGGGTTTGTGTTTGATGCTGTGGATAACTCCGCCGGTCCATGCGGATGACAGTGCCGGATTGGGCATTACAGCCACGGACGACATCACCGACACGCAGAATCTGCTCGGTTCGAATGTCTCGGAGATCACGGACGCCATCAACCAGACGAAAAAGGAGACCGGCGTCACCGTCCGTTTGGTGTATCTGGACAGTTTCAACGCCAAGGGCAAGCCGGATAAATGGGTGAGCGCGCTGCTGGAATCGTTGAACCCGAAACCGAATACCGTGATGTTGGCGGTTGCCTCGAATGACGGTAATCTGGTGGTGGCCGTGTCTTCGAACTCGGAGGAATGGCTGAAGAAGAAGTCGACCGTCGACGCGCTGTCCGATGCCGCGCAAAAACCGTTGATGGAAAGCGATCCGGACTGGGCGAAGTCCGCGACCGACATGATGAATCAGATTTCGGTGCAGAAAAAGACCTCGACTTCGTCGCGGACCATATGGATTGGCGTGGGAGGATTCGCCGGCGCGCTGCTGCTTCTGGTGGTGATTCTGGTGGTGTTCCATATCCTGCGCAAGAAGGGCGTGATCGGGCATCGGCGTAAGGGCCGCCATAGCGGCCGTCATGGTGCGGTCGCCGAACGTATCCAACCGGTCAAAGAGTGGGGCGCCGAATCGGAAAACGAGGATTATGTCAATCCGGATACCGCTTCAACGCAAGATTCAGAATCCGTTCAGGAAACATCCAGTGAAGGGAGCGATGCTTAAGCCATGAGCAAGCCTATTGAAGCATCCATTGTCGTTGTCGATGACGAGCCGTCCATCCGAGAGCTGCTGGTGGCATCCCTGCATTTCGCCGGTTTCGAAGTGAACACGGCCGCTTCGGGATCCGAAGCCATCGAGGTCATCGAAAGGCTGCAGCCGGATCTGATCGTGCTTGATGTGATGCTTCCGGACATCGATGGGTTCACGGTGACCCGACGCATCAGGCAGGAAGGCATCACCACGCCGGTGCTGTACCTGACCGCTCGCGATGACACCCAAGACAAGGTCATGGGGCTTACCGTGGGAGGCGACGACTATGTGACCAAGCCGTTCAGCCTCGAAGAGGTCGTGGCCCGAATCCGCGCCATCCTGCGTCGCACCCAGCAGCAGGTGGAGGACGATCCGATCATCCGTGTGGGCGATCTCGAAATCAACGAGGACTCGCACGACGTGTCCCGAGCCGGACAGCCAATCGACCTGAGCCCCACCGAATACAAGCTTCTTCGCTACCTCATGGACAATGAAGGCCGCGTGCTGTCCAAGGCGCAGATTCTCGATCACGTGTGGCAATACGATTGGGGCGGGGACGCGGCCATCGTCGAATCGTACATCTCCTATCTTCGCAAGAAGGTCGATGGCATCGTCATCGAGGATGAGAACGGCGACAAGCACAAGGTAACGCCGCTGATCGAAACCAAGCGCGGCATTGGCTATATGATTCGCGCTCCCAAGAACTAGATTCAGCCATGAGCAAGAATCCCAATTCGCCGTCCACGGGCCACGCCTCCAATCCTTCGGCCATTCCGGCCCCCATGCAGCCTCCCCGGTCGCTGCCGAAGCAGAACAAGGTATGGAGCCGTTTCAACCGCAGGATTCAAGCGATTCCGCTGAGCACGAAACTGGTCACCTGCATCATCGTGCTGCTGACCATCGGCACCATCGGCATCTCCTTTTCCATACGTACGTTGGTGGGCAATTATCTGCTGCAGAAGACCGATACGCAGCTGATCAACCAAGCCCAGCTGATTTTCAACAGCATGGACTCGCTCAGCAGCGACACCGGCGATGACGGGCGCAGCCTCATGAACACGTATTACGTGGAGGTGCGCGACAGCGAATACAAAAGCACGGGTGCCGGATCGGTGCCCATGCTCCGTGACGGAGTGGTTTCGGAACCAAGCCTGCCGGCCGACGGCAGCATCGACGGCGTCACTCTTGGACAGCCATTCACGACACGTGCGGTGGTGCACATCACCACAAGCCGCACCCCGGATCATTCCATCATGCAGGCCGCGCAGTCGCCATGGCGTGTTGTCGCGTTGCCTTGGAACGAGAAGACACGGACCGGGCAAGTCAAGGACAGTGGCGTCGTGTTCATCGGCCTGTCGCTGAGCGATCAGATCGACACGGCCAACACATTGACGCGATTCTGCGCGATGGTGGGCATCGCGGTGGTGCTGATCGGCGCGATACTCGGCACCATTCTGGTGCAAAGCACGCTCGCGCCCCTGAAGCGGATTGAAAAGACCGCCGCGAAAATCGCCGCGGGAGATCTCAGCCAACGTGTGCCAGACCTGCCGGAAAGCACAGAGGTCGGCTCTCTGTCCATGTCGCTGAACACCATGCTGACACGCATCGAGGAGAGCTTCCACGCGCAGGAAGAGACCACCGAAAAAATGAAGCGGTTCGTCTCGGACGCCAGTCACGAATTGCGTACGCCGCTCGCCGCCATTCACGGGTACGCCGAGCTGTACAAAATGCAGCGCGACATGCCTGGGGCTTTGGAGAGGGCTGACGAATCCATCGAACATATCGAGGCATCCAGCGCGCGTATGACGGTTCTGGTGGAGGACCTGCTGTCTTTGGCTCGTTTGGACGAAGGACGTGGCATCGACATCACGCAGCAGGTGAAGCTGACCTCCGTGGTGCGCGACGCAGCCGATGACCTGCATGCGCTCGACCCCGACCGCGGCATTTCCTGCGGACAGGTCGTGCTCCAACCAGGTACCGATATGGACCATCCCGCCCAATTCGCCTTCCAAAATGGCCAGATGCCCCAGATTGAGTTGAAGGGTGATGCTTCGAGACTGCGTCAAGTGGTCACCAACATCGTGGGCAATATCCACCGGTATACGCCGGCGGACTCGCCTGTGGAGATCTCCATGGGTGTGCTACCCGCGTCGATCAGTCCCGAATCCCTATCCCGTATGCCGTCCAACGAGCAGTCGCTTCGCCATCTGGTCGAAGCCATCGAAGTGGGGCAGTCCATGCAAGTGGGTATGAACTACGCGATTGTGCGATTCAGCGACCACGGTCCCGGCGTGCCGCCGGAGGCACGGTCGAAGATCTTCGAACGTTTCTACACCGCCGACCCGTCGCGTGCGCGTCAGAAGGGCGGTACGGGACTCGGCATGGCAATCGCGCAATCCGTGGTCAAGGCGCATCATGGATTCATCTGCGCATCCGGCAGCGAAGGAACGGGACTGACCCTGACGGTGGTGCTGCCGATCGCCCCGGTCGAACCCAAGCCGCAGCCGATTACGGCGAGCGAGAATCGAAAAAACGAAAAAAAGAATCGCAAATCAAAGAAATAACGCTCTTTTCCGTCGGGAAAGCAGACGCTATCGGCGCGGAAGGATGGGTGCGGCCCACCTCTTGCGCTAAACTGTATCTTTGGTTTGAAAATGGGCGAATGGTTTTACCTATTCGCGTGAAGGTATCTGATCAGCAAAATGTGAGGTGACAATGCCGAGCGGACGTGTTCGTTGGTTTGATGCGAACAAAGGCTATGGTTTCATTCAGACGGGTGAGGGCACGGATGATGTGTTCCTGCCCGCTGCCGCCCTTCCCGAGGGCGTGAAGACGCTGCGTAAGGGCGCCAAGGTCGAGTATTCCGTCATTGATGGTCGTCGTGGGCCGCAGGCGATGGGAGTGACGCTGGTTGCCTCGGCCCCGTCGCTGGTTAAAGCCACCCGTCCGAAGCCGGACGATATGGCCGCCATCGTGGAGGATCTGATCAAGCTGCTTGACTCCGCGGGCAATCAGCTTCGTCGACATCGCTATCCTTCACCGGCTGAAAGCAAGAAGCTCGCCACGCTTCTGCGCGCGGTCGCCGACAATTTCGACGTACAGGAATAGAGTTTCATGTCCGATACCACAATGGATCCCAAGGCAATCGCCCAAGCGGTCGCTGTCACAGTGTCCGACGAGGACGGTCAGGTCGGCGACTTCGTGGAAGCCATCGACCTGGGAGACAACGTCACCGATTTCCGCTTCGAATCCCGAGTACGCGGCTACGAAGGCTGGCAATGGTCGGTCACGTTATACCATGATGTCGAACTGGACCATTGGACGGTCAACGAATCATCCCTGGTCCCGACAGACAAGGCCCTGCGTCCGCCAAAATGGATTCCTTGGAAGGACCGTCTCGAGCCGGGCGATTTGGCGGTGACCGATTCAATCGGCACCGATCCCGATGACCCCCGCATGGAAGAGGGCTTCCGCAAGACGCAGGATGCCGAAACATCGGACGATACGGAAGACAAACCGTCAGTCGCGGATGAAACCGTACAGGAACCGGCGATGGATGGAAACGCTTCGGATGAGTCTGAGAAGACGGACGTTTCGGAGGATTCCGAACAGCCTGTGACGTCCGAAGAGGATGTCGAAGAGGCGGTCGAGGAATTCGACCTGTCCCGCAGGCACGTGTTGACTCCGCTTGGCCGGTCGCAGACCGCAAAACGTTGGTACGAAGGCCCACATGGGCCAAAATCGCTATCCACCAAGACGGCCGACGGCAATCCTTGCTCCACATGCGGATTCTTCATTCCGCTGAAGGGTGAGTTGAACCTGCTGTTCGGCGTGTGCGCCAACAAGTGGAGCCCGGATGACGGCAGAGTCGTGTCCATCGATCATGGCTGCGGAGAGCATTCCGAAATCGATCCACCGGAGCCGTCGCATCTGTGGGTGCAGTCGAAGCCGGCGTTCGACGACATGCATATCGATATCATCGCCCAGGCGCCGCGTGACGAGCGGGGCTCCGTGGAGCTGATCGAACAGCTTTCGTCCGATGACGACCATAATCCGAATGAGGATGAGGAAGGTTCGGACGCGGACATCGAAGCCAACACCATCGACGACGACGCCAGCCAAGAGGATGTGCTTGAGCATGTGGCCTCCGACGATGCGCCTGAAGTAGAGACCACCGTCACCGTGGTCGACGAGAATAAGCCGGAAACGTCGGACGATACCGAATCGGCTGATACGGCTGAGCCGACTGAATCGGACGAGCCAGTCGAACAGACTGAACAGGTTGATTCCGTCGATTCCGTCAATTCCGCCGGGTCGGTTGAGCCGGTTGAACAGATGGATGAGACGGTAGTTGAGCCGACTGCTGAAACCACCGAGCAAACGGAAAACAAATCGATGGAAGACGAATCGGTGGAAACCGAGTCAACAGAAGCCGAATCGGCGGAAACCGAACCGGCGGCGGCTGAAACAACGGAAAGCGAAATGACGGAAGCTGATTCGTCGGCTCAAGCCGAATCCGACAAATAATCGTCATCGTATATGAGAGGGCCACGTACCTGAATGTGTACGTGGCCCTCTCATATCTTGTTTTCTTTTTTATGCGGTCAGTGCACGACGGTGACGGTGCAGTCTGCGAAGTTGATGATTTGCTTGGAAACCGATCCAAGGAAATGCGCGTCCAGACCGGACAAGCCGCGCGAACCGACCACTAGATGACGTGCGTAGCGGGAAGCCGCGATAAGCCCCTTCGAGGCGGGAATATGGAAAGCGTGCGATTCGATTTGGAAATCGTCGGGAATGTTCGCTGATGAAACCTGAACCGAATCGAGCAATTCATCAAGCATGCGTTCCGCCTGCGCCTGGCCGACGGAGATGGGAGCGACGGCGTTCTCATACCCTTTGACCACGCCCAAATCTTTCAGCTGCCAGCAGAACATGACCTGCAGGGGAGCGTGATGCAGGGCCGCGAAATCGATGGCGAAACGCAAAGCGTGTTTGGAGGTCTCCGAACCATCAACGCCTACAACCACCGGACGCTGGTTCCGAGGCAGGGGAGAACCCGGCATCGTGTAGGAGACCGTTTCCTCGGTCGGCGTAAGCGCATTGGCGATGGCGTCCTGCACGGATGCCTCTTCATCATCGAGGATACGCACCACGGTGACGGGCACCTTCGCCTCCTCTGCAAGAGAAGCGGAAAGCGATCCCAGAAACCATCGTGCCACGCGTCCAAGCGAACGACGTCCGACGACGATCTGTTGGGCGTCCTTGCCGATTTCCAGAAGCGCTGCCGTTCCGGTGGCTTTGACGGAGGTGAGTTTGACGCGGTTCTCGTCAATCGTCATGCCTTGCGAGGCCTGGGCCACCCATTCGCGCAGCCGACGGGCGATATCATGACGCATCTGCGCCCATTGCTCCTCATCTTCCGGCTGGGATCCCATATCCCATGAATGGGTCCATGCGTAGACCGCATTCACCTGCTGTCCGGTCAGCGATGCTTCGCCAAGAGCCCAACGCAGGGCTGCGAAGGATTCATCGGACCCGTCGACGCCGACGACGATGTCGCCTCGGCGGGAATCCATCACATCATTCGATTGCAGGATGGTGTCGCTCATTTGGTGACCTCCTTGGTCGTTGCCATAAGTCAAGCATATCCGTTCCTTTGCGTCCATAGCGCAATTTACGCGCCGGCGGAATAAACGTCACCGCGAATCGGTAGAGTGTTGAAGGACTAACAAGAGTGGAAGGACAAGCATGTTCGAACGGTTTACCGACCGTGCGCGACGCGTGATTGTGTTGGCGCAGGAAGAAGCTCGGACCCTCCAGCACAACTACATCGGCACCGAGCATCTGCTGCTGGGCCTGATTCGTGAGGGTGAAGGCGTTGCCGCCAAGGCATTGGCCTCGAAGGGCGTGACCTTGGACGACACCCGCAAGCAGGTCGAAGAGATGATCGGCAAGGGAAATGCGTCGCCGAACGGCCACATTCCCTTCACCCCGCATGCCAGGCAGGTGTTGGAGCTGTCGCTACGTGAGGCGTTGCAGCTGGGGCACAGCTATATCGGCACCGAGCATATCCTGCTCGGTCTGATTCATGAGGGCGAAGGCGTCGGCACACAGGTGCTGATCAAGATGGATGTCAACCTTGGCGAGCTGCGTAGCGCCACCATCGATCTGATCCGAGGCAATTCCAGCGACGGCAAGAACGATGGCAAGGGCGAACTCGCCAATGCCGGTGGCGTGCAGGACCGTCGCAATCAGACCGGTTCCGCGATTCTCGACCAGTTCGGCCGCAACCTTACGGCCGAGGCTGCCGCTGGGAAGCTCGATCCGGTGATCGGACGATCCAACGAGATCGAGCGTGTGATGGTGGTGTTGAGCCGCCGCACCAAGAACAACCCGGTGCTGATCGGCGAGCCTGGCGTAGGCAAGACCGCGGTGGTCGAAGGACTCGCGCAGAAGATCAACGCCGGTGATGTGCCGGAAACGCTGAAAGGCAAGCAGGTCTACTCCTTGGACCTCGGTTCCATGGTTGCTGGTTCCCGCTACCGTGGCGATTTCGAGGAACGCTTGAAGAAGGTTTTGAAGGAGATCAAGACCCGCGGCGACATCGTGCTGTTCATCGATGAGATTCACACCATCGTGGGCGCAGGCTCCGCGGATGGCGCCTTGGGCGCTTCCGATATGTTGAAGCCGATGCTGGCCCGTGGCGAACTGCAGACCATCGGCGCGACCACCACCGACGAGTACCGCAAGTACATCGAGAAGGATGCCGCGCTGGAACGTCGTTTCCAGCCGATCCAGGTGCACGAGCCGACCATCGCCGAGACCATTGAGATTCTGAAGGGCTTGCGTGAGCGTTACGAGAACCACCATCATGTGACGATCACCGATGGTGCGCTGCAGGCCGCGGCGGAACTTTCCAGCCGCTACATTCAGGACCGCCACCTGCCCGACAAGGCCATCGATCTGATCGATGAGGCCGGCGCCCGACTGCGTATCCGCAGGCTCACCGCTCCGCCGGAGCTCAAGGAATTGGACGCCAAGGCTGCCAAGCTGGCCGAGGAGAAGGACCAGGCCATCAAGGACCAGGACTTTGAGAAGGCCGCCGAGCTGCGTGACAAGCAGGAGAAGATCGAGTCCGAGCGCAAGGAGAAGGAATCCGCTTGGCGTGAGGGCGAGTCCGATGTGAAGATGGTGGTGGATGAGGACGTCATCGCTGAGGTGATTTCCCAGACCACCGGCATTCCGGTGTTCAAGCTCACCCAGGCCGAGTCCAAGAAGCTCATGGGCATGGAGAGCGAACTGCACAAGCGCATCATCGGTCAGGATGAGGCTGTGTCCGCATTGAGCCGTTCCATCCGTCGCGCACGCGTCGGATTGAAGGATCCGAAGCGTCCGGCTGGCTCGTTCATCTTCGCTGGCCCGACCGGCGTTGGTAAGACCGAGCTGGCCAAGGCTCTCGCCGAATTCCTGTTCGACGATGAGGATGCGCTGATCCGCGTGGACATGTCGGAATTCTCCGAAAAGTACGCCGCGTCGCGCCTGTTCGGTGCGCCTCCGGGATACGTCGGCTACGAAGAAGGCGGCGAACTTACCGAAAAGGTGCGTCGCAAGCCGTTCTCCGTGGTGTTGTTCGACGAAATCGAAAAAGCCCATCCGGACATCTTCAACACGCTGTTGCAGGTGCTGGACGATGGCCATCTGACCGACGGCCAGGGACGCAAGGTGGACTTCAAGAACACCATCATCATCCTGACCACCAACCTCGGCACTCGTGACATCGCCAAGGCCGCCAACACCGGTTTCAACCTGGGCACGAACACCGAATCGAGCTACCAGCGCATGAAGGAACAGGTCTCCGCCGAACTCAAGCAGCAGTTCCGTCCGGAGTTCCTGAACCGTCTGGATGACATCATCGTGTTCAAGCAGCTCACCGAACCGCAGGTGCGCCAGATCGTCGACTTGGATGTCAAGCAGCTCAACGACCGTCTGTTCGACCGTCACATGTCGCTCGAACTGACCGACGCGGCCAAGGATCTGCTCGCACAGAAGGGCTTCGACCCGCTGCTGGGCGCCCGTCCGCTGCGTCGCGTGATCCAGCGCGACATCGAGGACGCCATTTCGGAGAAGATCCTGATGGGCGACCTCGAAGATGGCCAGCGCGTGAAGGTGGACGCCGAAGGCGAAGGCATTCTGGGTGAGTTCACGTTCACCGGCGAGGCCTTCGAAGAGCCGAACCAGAAGGATAATCCGGCGGAGGCGACCGAAACGGCCGCTGAAACCGATGCCGCCACTGAACCGACGGCATCGACGGAACCGGCTGATTCCGCGCAGTCGCAGAACTGATTTCCAACGTTGCCGGGGTAAGAACCCCGGCAACGCGTATGCAAAAAGACCGGTGGGTTTCATGATGGAATGTCATGAAACCCACCGGTCTTTTTTACATATGCCTATTCGTCCAGCTATCCATCAGCTGGACGGTTGTGGTTCCGCCCGCTTCCAAGCGGAACCACAACCGTATCGCTCTATGGGAGCGTCATTACTTGATGGCGTTCAGCCACTGCTCCTTGGTGGCCTTCTCCGCCTCAAGCTTGGCCTTCTTCTTCGGATCGGACTCAGCGGCGATCTGGGCGTCAAGTTCGGCGAGCTGTGCGTTGAGCTGCTCCTCGAAGGAGGACTTACGGGCGTCGGCTTCCGGATCGGACTGCTTCCAGGCGGCATCCTCAACAGCCTTGATCTGCTTGTCGACAGCATCAAGACGGCTTTCGATGCGGTGCATGTCATCGCGCGGAACGTAGCCGATCTGGTCCCATTCCTCCTGAATGGCGGCCAATGCCTGGCGAGCCTGCTTGGCGGCCTTCTCATCCTTGACCGGCACCAAAGCCTCAGCCTTGGTCAGCAGTTCTTCCTTCTTGGCGAGATTTTCCTTTTCGGACGAGCTAATCTGCTCGCGATCGGCCTGACGGGCGTTGAAGAACGTGTCTGCCGCAGCACGGAAACGTGCCCACAGCGCGTCATCATCACGACGGCCCGCACGACCGGCCTTCTTCCAACGATCCATCAGCTCGTTGAACTTGCGGGAGGTTTCCACCCAAGCGGTGGAATCCTTGATCTCCTCGGCTTCGGCGATGATGGCCTCCTTCGCGGCCTTGGCGTTGCTGCGCTCCTCATCGCGGCCCTGGGCCCACTTGCGGCGGGCGCTGTTGAACGTAGTGCGGGCGGAGGAGAAACGGGACCACAGGGCGTCGGCGTCGGCCTTGTCGAGACGGACGCTATTGTGCTGGTGATCCTGCCACTGCTGGAACAGCGAACGGAACTTGTCCGCGGTGGAACGCCAGTTGGTGTTGTCGCCCAGGGAATTGGCCAGAGCCTCGGCCTTCTCCACAATCGCGGTACGTTCGGCCAGCGCCTTGGCGACGGCGGCCTTGTGGGCCTCGCTCAGCTCGGCCTTCTTGGCCGCTCCGGCCTCCTTCAGTGCTTCGAACTGGGACTTGAGCGCCTCAATATCTCCGACGACGGCCGGCTGCTCGATTTCGGCGGAAAGCGTCTTGATGGACTCGTCGATCTCACGGTTCTTCACATTGCTGGACTTGAGCCTGTTGGCGAACAGGTCGAGCTTTGCCTTCAGATCGAGATAGCGACGGGCATACAGTGCCAGGGCCTCTTCCTTGGAAGCGTCCGGGAACTGTCCGACCTCGCGTTCTCCCTCGCCTTCCTTCACGAACACGGTGCCGTCATCGGCGACACGGCCGAACGCTTCGGTGGCCTTGATATCGGCTTCGGAGAATCCGGTGGAGGTTGCAGGACGCTGCGGAGCCTTCTTGGCGAAGGCCGCGGGGCTCGGCGCATGCGGCTTCATGGCCGCTGGGCTCGGGACGGCCGGTTTGCTGGCCTGGGTTGCGGGCGTCGCTGCCTGCTCGTTGGTTTCAGTGGTGTTCTCGGACGCGGTGATATTCTCGTCGGCCATGGCCAGCTCCTTACGTAAGCTTCATGTAGTGCAGGGGTGACGGTCCGTGACGTGCGCTTCCAAACCTTGAAAAACGCGCGGCATTTTCCGTAACCTCATTTATTATAGAGAACCGTGGCTAAAGGTGCATCTATTTCAGGATTTCCAGAGTGGCTCCCCTCTGAACGTGTTGTGGAGCAGCGTGTCATCGACACGCTCCGTAATGTATTCGAGCTCAATGGCTTCATAGGCATTGAAACCCGTGCTGTTGAGCAGGGTTCCAGCCTGCTCAAGAAAGGCGAGACCAGCAAGGAGATTTACCTGCTGAGCCGTCTTCAGGAGGTCGGACACGAGTCCGACACTCCGATTGAGGATCGTCTTGGTCTGCACTTCGATCTGACCGTTCCGCTGAGCCGTTATGTCGTCGAACATTCCGGCGATCTGGCGTTCCCGTTCAAACGTTGGCAGATTCAGAAGGTCTGGCGTGGCGAACGCCCGCAGGAAGGACGTTTCCGCGAGTTCGTGCAGGCCGACATCGACGTGATCGGCAATGGCGATCTGCCCGACCATTACGAGGTCGAATTGCCGTTGGTCATGGTGTCCGCATTGGAACGTCTGCGCAAGTTCGGTCTGCCGAAGGCCACCGTGCATGCGAACAACCGCAAACTCTCCGAAGGCTTCTACCGTGGTTTGGGCCTTACGGATATCGAAGGCGTGCTGCGTGAGATCGACAAGCTCGACAAGATCGGCGCCGATGAGGTGGCCAAGCTGCTCGTCGAAGGCTGCGGCGCCGACGAAGCCCAGGCCCGTGCCTGCCTCGAACTGGCCGAGCTGACCGCCGCCGACGGCAAGGAACTGTCCGACAAGTTCGACGCATTGTGCGCCAAGCATGACATCGCGTCTGATTCCGACGCCTACGTGTTGGCACGCCAGGGACTCGACACGCTGGCGATGATCGTCGACGAGGCCGCGCGCATCCGTCCGGGCTCCGTGATCGCCGATCTGAAAATCGCCCGTGGTCTTGATTACTACACCGGTTCCGTGTATGAGACGTTCCTCGACGGCGCCGCCGCTTTGGGCTCCATCTGCTCCGGCGGCCGTTACGACAACCTCGCATCGCAGGGCAACAAGAAGTACCCGGGCGTGGGCCTGTCCATCGGCCTGTCCCGCCTGGTCTCCTACATGCTGCACACCGCGGGCGCGCACGCCAACCGTGTGTCTCCGGCATCCGTGCTCGTGGCGGTATGGAATGAAGCCGACCGCTCCGCGTCCAACCTGATCGCCAACCAGCTGCGCTCCCGTGGCATCGCGGCGGACGTGGCGCCGACCGCGGCCAAGCTCGGCAAGCAGATCAAATATGCAGACAAGCTCGGCATCCCGTACGTCTGGTTCCCGGCCGACGCTTCCGAAGAGGGCGCCCAGGACGAAGTCAAGAACATCATCACAGGAGACCAGCGGCCGGCTGACGCACAGTCGTGGGAGCCGGATACTGTGTATGCCCAGCAAACCGTTACCGTTGAAGCCTGAAATCGCAAGACTTCGCAACATACAAGAGGATAAGGAATAGGGGAAGCATGAGCCAGACGGCTTACAGAACACATCATGCAACCGAAGTGACCGAACAGCTCGTCGGTCAGAAGGTGACGCTCGCCGGTTGGGTCGATCGTCGCCGCGACCACGGTGGCGTGGCCTTCATCGATCTTCGCGACAACACCGGTCTGGTGCAGGTCGTCATCTATGACGAGGAGATGGCCCGTCCGCTGCGCTCCGAATTCGTGATCCAGGTCGTCGGCGAGGTTCGTCTGCGTCCGGACGGCAACGAGAACGAGCATCTGGCCACCGGCAAGATCGAAGTCGTGGCCGAAAGCATCGAAGTGCTGGCCAAGTCCGATGCTCTGCCGTTCCAGGTCTCCACCGCTCTTGAGAACGAGTCCGAGAACAAGCTGCCGGGCGAGGACGTGCGTTTGAAGTACCGTTACCTCGACCTGCGTCGTCCGTCCATGCAGCGCAATCTGAAGCTGCGCGCCCAGATGTCGAAGGCCGCCCGCCATGCGCTGGAGGAAATGGGCTTCGAGGAGATCGAAACCCCGACCATGATCAAGTCCACGCCGGAAGGCGCCCGTGACTTCGTCGTGCCGGCCCGTCTGGTGCCGGGTTCCTGGTACGCTCTGCCGCAGTCCCCGCAGCTGCTCAAGCAGCTGCTCATGGTCTCCGGCGTCGAGCGTTACTACCAGCTGGCCCGCTGCTATCGTGACGAGGACTTCCGCGCCGACCGCCAGCCGGAATTCACCCAGCTCGACATGGAGATGGCCTTCGTGGACCAGGAGGACGTGATGGCCATGGCCGAAAAGGTCATCGCCGCCATCTGGAAGTCCGCCGGCTACGACATCAAGCTGCCGATCCAGCGCATCACCTGGCAGGACGCCATGGACAAGTACGGTTCCGACAAGCCGGATCTGCGTTTCGGCAATCCGCTGATCGAACTGACCGATTACTTCAAGAACACGCCGTTCCGCGTGTTCCAGGCCCCATACGTCGGCGCGGTGCTCTTCAAGGGTGGCGCGGCCACGCCTCGCCGTCAGTTCGACGCATGGCAGGATTGGGCCAAGCAGCGTGGCGCCAAGGGCCTCGCCTATGTGGTGTTCGCCGAGAACGGCGAACTCAAGGGCCCCGTCGCCAAGAACCTGTCCGAAGAGGAACGCAACGGTCTGAAGGAAGCCGTCGGCGCCGAAGACGGCGACGCCGTGTTCTTCGCAGCCGGTCGCCGCACCTCCTCCCAGGAACTGCTGGGCGCCGTGCGTGTCGAGCTTGCCCGCCGCGCGGGCCTGCTCAAGCCCGACGATTTCGCCTTCACTTGGGTTGTGGACTTCCCGCTGTTCAAGCCGACCGATGACCCGGACGACGACGATGTGGCAGTCGGCCACTCCAAGTGGACCTCCATGCATCACCCGTTCACCATGCCGTCCAAGGATTGGATCGACAAGTTCGACAAGGATCCGGAACACGCCATGTCCGATTCCTACGACATCGTGTGCAACGGCAACGAAATGGGCGGCGGCTCCGTGCGTATCCACCGCGACGACATTCAGGACCGTGTGCTTGACGTGCTTGGCATCACGCCGGAAGAGGCCGCAGACAAGTTCGGCTTCCTGCTTGAGGCATTCAAGTACGGCGCTCCGCCTCACGCCGGCATCGCTCTCGGCTGGGATCGTACCGCCGCAATTCTGGCTGGCGCCGACTCCATCCGCGACGTCATCGCCTTCCCGAAGGCTGGCGGCGGCCGCGATCCGCTGACCGGCGCTCCGGCTCCGATCTCCGCTGAGCAGCGCGCCGAGACCGGTGTCGATTACGATCCGGATGAGGACGAGGACTGATACGGTTTCGCCCATAGATGAATGAAAAATGTCCGAACATCAATGATGCTCGGACATTTTTTATTATTCGCGTTGTCTATTTTCCGTCGCTGTCATTATAGTGGAGCGTGTTTGATTATCCGGCAACCAGAAAGGGTTGAAGCGCGGTATGAAATCGAAAACACAGGACAAGAAGCGACTGAACGCGGTCGGCATGCGCATATGCGCGCTGTTCGCCGTGCTCGCCGTGGTCTTTGCGGCATTCATGACGACCGTTCCGCATGCGCTCGCCTCCGAAACTGGCAATCCGGCCTCGGTCAAGGGCAAGACATATAAAATCGGCACCGACACCACGTTCGCACCGTTCGAATACCGTGAGAACGGCAAGATGACCGGCATCGACATGGAGCTAATCCGAGGCATCGCCAAGGAAGAGGGCTTTAAGGTCGAGATACAGTCGCTGGGATTCAACGCCGCGTTGCAGGCCCTAAGCTCCAACCAGGTGGACGTCGTCATAGCCGGCATGTCCATCACTGACGAGCGTAAAGCCTCCTATGATTTCTCGAATCCGTATTTCCAATCCGGCATCCAGATGGCCGTCGCGGCCAACAACGACGACGTCACCGGCTATAAGGACCTCAAAGGCCGGACGGTTGTGGCGAAAACCGGCTCGGAGGGCGAATCGTACGCCAAACAGCATGCCGACAAGTACGGTTACAAGGTGACTTCCGTCGACCAATCCTCAACCATGTACGAGATGGTCAAATCCGGCAATGCCGTCGCGGTGTTCGACGATTATCCGGTACTGGCATATGGCGTATCGCAGAACAACGGTCTGAAAATCGTGACTCCGAAGGTGCCGCACGGCGAATACGGCATGGCCGTGAACAAAGGCATGAACGCAGATTTGCTGGCCGCCATCAACGATGGATTGAACAAGATGATTGCTTCGGGAGAATACGAGCGAATCGTCGCACAATATCTTGGCAAGCAAGGCGCGAAAGAGCAGGCCAAATCGATTTCCGGCATGATCACCGACAATGGCGACGACAGCGCCGAACAACAGAAGGTAGGTTTCCTCGGACTGGTCAAACAGTCGATGCCGGCATTGCTGACGGGCTTGAGGAACACGCTGCTGATCACGTTGCTTTCCTTCGCGATCGCATTGGTGCTCGGCGTCGCGTTCGGCCTGATGAAGGTTTCGGAAAGCAAAATCGCCGCAGGATTGGCCAATGTGTACATCGCGGTGTTCCGCGGCACCCCGATCCTGGTGTGGGCGTTCTTCTTCTACTTCGGCGTGCCCCAGCTCATCGGACATAGCGTGAACATCTGGGTCGCCGGCGCATTGACCTTGTCGCTCAACTCCGGCGCGTACCTGGCGGAAATCGTGCGTGGCGCAGTCCAATCGGTCGATTCCGGACAGATGGAGGGCGCACGCTCGCTGGGACTTAACCACAGGCAGGCCATGCGCCGAGTGATTCTGCCGCAGGCCAGCAAAATCGCCATGCCTTCGATCATCAACCAGCTGGTCATCATGATCAAGGACTCCTCGCTACTGCTCGCCATCGGCTTCGGTGAGCTGCTGTACCAGGCGCAGCAGCTGTACGCGGCGAACTTCCGCGTAACCGAAACGCTGCTGATCGTCGGCGTCATGTACTTCGTGGCCATCACCATCCTGACGTGGCTGGCCAACATCGTGGACAGGAAGGTGAACCGATGAACGAGAACGACGTGATCATCGACGTCAAGGATCTGCACAAAAGCTACGGGCAGACCGAGGTCATCAAAGGCGTCGACATGACCGTGCGCAAAGGCGAGGTGATCTGCATCATCGGACCGTCCGGCGCCGGCAAATCCACCATATTGCGTTGCCTGAACGGACTCGAACAGGCCACCGGCGGCAAGATCGTGGTCAACGGACACGATTTGACGGACAGCCATGTGAACATCGACCAGGTGCGCGAGCAGGTGGGCATGGTGTTCCAGCATTTCAACCTGTTCAACAACATGAGCGTGATCGACAACATCACCCTCGCACCGAAACTGGTGCATCATGAAACGGATGAGCAGGCCCGCGCGCACGCCATGGAACTGCTGAAAACCGTAGGATTGGCCGAAAAAGCCGACGCCATGCCGAAATCGCTGTCCGGCGGGCAGAAGCAGCGTGTGGCGATCGCGCGCTCGCTGGCGATGAATCCGAAGGTGATGCTGTTCGACGAGGCGACATCCGCGCTCGACCCGGAAATGGTGGGCGATGTGCTCGAAGTGATTCGCGACCTTGCCGCCAAAGGCATGACCATGGTGCTGGTGACCCATGAGATGGGCTTCGCACGCGAAGTGGCCACGAGGGTCATCTTCACCGATGCCGGCGTGATCGAGGAAGAGGGAACCCCTGACGAGATCTTCAACCATCCGAAGAGCGAACGATTGAAGACCTTCCTCTCCAAGGTGCTGTGACATTGCTCCGGCGGCGATCCGTTTGATGAATATGTTCGTCAAACGGTATGAAATGTCTCATATTCCGGACGAAATGATGTGAACGGGCAGTATAGGAAACATGAATTTCGCATTGCTTTCTTATACTGCCCTTTATGTCTGAAATGAAAGAAACCGAAGCGAAGCGTCCCATCATGCCGGACGCGGGAGCGGATAACAGGCCGCTCGTCGAACTGACCCATGTCGAGAAGCATTATGGCGATCTGCATGTGCTCAAGGACATCAACCTCACCGTACGCAAAGGCGAGGTGCTCGTCATCGTCGGACCGTCCGGCTCCGGCAAATCCACGATGTGCCGCACCATCAACCGTCTGGAAACCATCGATTCCGGCGATATCCGCATCGACGGCAAACCGCTGCCGCAGGAAGGCAAGGAACTCGCCAAACTGCGTGCGGAAGTGGGCATGGTGTTCCAATCGTTCAACCTGTTCGCCAACAAAACCATTTTGGAAAACGTGACATTGGCGCCGATCAAGGTGCGCCACATGGACAAGAAGGAAGCCGAGGACCTGGCCATGGATCTGCTGGGCCGCGTCGGCGTGGCCTCGCAGGCCTCCAAAATGCCGTCGCAGCTGTCCGGCGGCCAGCAGCAGCGTGTCGCCATCGCCCGCGCCCTCGCCATGCAGCCGAAGGTCATGCTGTTCGACGAGCCAACGTCCGCGCTCGACCCGGAAATGGTCAACGAAGTGCTTGACGTCATGGTCGAACTCGCCCACGAAGGCATGACCATGCTGTGCGTGACCCACGAGATGGGTTTCGCGCGCAAGGTGGCCGACAAGGTCGTGTTCATGGCCGACGGACAGATTCTCGAACAGAGCACGCCGGACGACTTCTTCGAACATCCGAAGACCGATCGCGCCAAGGACTTCCTGTCGAAGATCCTCACCCACTGAAGTGACGGAACATAACGACAGAAGAAGGAACCTGATATGAAACCACTTTCGATCACGGCGAAACGCATGTTGCGCAGAGCCGTCGCGGCATTCTGCGCGTGCGCGTGCGTGTTCGCGGTATCCGCATGCGGCGCGGACGAAACCGGCAAGATCCGCATCGGCATCAAATTCGACCAGCCTGGCCTGGGCTTCAAGAAGAACGGCACCTACGTCGGCTTCGACGTGGACGTGGCCAAGTACGTGGCCAAGAAACTCGGCTATTCCGAAGACGAGATCGTATGGAAGGAATCGCCGTCCAAGCAGCGTGAGGCTATGCTGCAGAACGGCGATGTCGATTACATCGTCGCATCCTATTCCATCACCGACGAACGCAAGAAGGTCGTCGATTTCGCCGGCCCGTATTTCGTGGCCGGACAGGATCTGCTGGTACGCAAGGACGAAACCGGCATTGACGGACCTAAGGATCTGAACGGCAAGCGGCTGTGCTCCATGACCGGCACCACATCCGCCGTCAACGTCAAGGAGAAGTTCGCCAAGCAGACCCAGCTGATGGAACAGCCCGGCATGGCGGAATGCGCCACCGCGTTGCTTTCCGGCATTGTGGACGCCGCCACCACCGACGACATCATTCTCGCCGGCCTCGCATCCGCCTCACGTGGACGCCTGCGCGTGGTGGGCAAGCCGTTCACCCAGGAGTATTACGGCATCGGTGTCAAGAAGGGCAACACCGAGCTGAAGAACAAAATCAACAACGCCATCACCGATATGATTCAGGACGGTTCTTGGCAAAGGGCCATTTCCGACAACACCAGGGGAGTGGCCTACACGCCGAACGCCAAGTACAATCCGCCGGTGCCGAATGGAAAGGGGAATAAGTGATGGACGGATTCCTCGCGTTGTTCAGCCAATACAACATTCCCGGCGCGTTTCTGGTGAACATCGAGCTGACCCTGTGGTCGGCGTTGTTCTCCACGATTCTGGGCGTCATCCTCGTGATGATGCGCATTTCTCCGATCGCCTCGCTCCGTACGGTTTCCGGTGCCTACGTCGAACTGTTCAAGAACCTGCCGCTGACCATCATCATGGTGTTCATGGTGCTGGGTGCGTACGCGCAGCTGAAGTTCAGCTTCTCCGACACGTTCGCCACCAACTTCTTCTGGCTGGCCGTGACGGGCCTGAGCCTGTACACCGCGGCTTTCGTATGTGAATCGCTGCGCTCCGGCATCAACACCGTGCCGCTTGGTCAAGCCGAGGCCGCCCGCGCGTTGGGCCTGAACTTCATGCAGGCCGCCACTCAGATCATCCTGCCGCAGGCGTTCCGCGGTTCCGTGGCACCGTTGGGCAACACGCTGATCGCATTGCTGAAAAACTCCACCGTCGCGGCGGCGGCATCCGTGGCCACCGAAACCTCGACGATGATGAGCGAAATGATCGAATACCACGCCGACCAAATCGTACCGATCTTCCTGATCTTCGCCTTCGGCTATGTGGTTCTGATCATTCCGATCGGCATGCTGACCACGTATCTGTCCAACAAGCTCGCGGTGAGGAGGTGACGCGACATGGCAAGCAATGAAAGCGCGGTGCTGTTCGACCAGCCTGGTCCGAAGGGCCGCAAAACCATCCGTATCGTCAATTGGATCGCAGGCATCATCTTCGCGGTGGTGGTCGTGCTGATCCTCATGCGTCTGCACAATCCGCCGGACGGCGAGAACCAGCTGAGCTGGGAACTGTGGAAACCGGCGCTTGACGCCGAAGCATGGACCGACTTCTATCTGCCGGGACTGTGGGCCACGATCCGCGCGTCCGTACTGGCCGTGGTCGGAGCCGTGGTGTTCGGCCTGGTCTTTGGTGTGGGCCGACTGCTGCCGAGCCTGCTGATCCGTACCATTTCCGGCGCGATCGTGGAATTCGCACGAGCCGTCCCCGTTCTGCTGCTCATGATCTTCTTCTGGCGCTGGTTCGCCTTCGCAGGTCTGCCCAGCCCCGCGTATTGGGCGGTGGTGCTCGCGCTTGTGATCTACAACGGATCCGTGGTGGCCGAGCTGGTGCGTTCCGGCGTGGGCAACCTGCCGAACGGCCAGCGTGAGGCCTCGCTCGCCTTGGGATTGACCCGCACGCAGTCGCTGTTGCAGATCGAAGTGCCGCAGGCCATCTACGCCATGCTGCCGGCGGCCGTGACCCAGCTGGTCGTCGTGTTGAAGGACACCGCGCTCGGCTCGATCATCATGTACACTGACCTGCTGCAGGAATCACGTCGACTCGGCTCCATGTATTTCAACATCCTACAGACGCTGGTGGTGGCCGCGGTCGTCTATTTCATCGTCTGCTGGCTGCTAAGCAGGCTGGCCGAATGGCTGCCGTCGCGCATGCAGCAGCATACGGCTGCACCGGCCGAACCGGAACCGGTCGCGCCGATCGCCATCATGGATCCGTCGAACGTGAACCAGATCGCCGTGGCCAAGGAAGGCGTGCCGCTGGGTGGCGCGCAGCGTGTCTACCATGTGCACCATCGCGGCACCAACGCGTCCATCCACCAGTGGCGTCAGACCAGGTACGCCCAAGGCTTCGATGAGACGCATCCGGAAAGCCAGGTCAAATTCGACAAGAATGGACATCCGATCAAGGACAATCCGTTCAAGACGAAGGGCGATGGCAAGGACAAGTCCGAAGCCGACGAATAGCACCGGTATCGCATAACACGCGTAGGGGTCGTTTTTCCGCGAAATACGGGGAAGCGGCCCCTTTCGTGTCTACGATGGACTGCACGCATGTGGTCCGTACCAAGCAGGGAGGCTTGACATGGCGGATAAAACCAAGGATGCGAAAAAAGACGACGCCAGAATGTCGTCGATCGCGAAAACGCTGAACAAAGTGGAAGATCGGCTGGAAAAAAGCGAGAATTGCGATTCCGTCGCCGAAGGATTGGCGAACGCCGCCAAAGCGAGCGAACTACTGAGCTCGGTATGGACGTTGCCGCCGACCCAGCTATTGCGATTCCATCACGACACGAAGGTATCGGACATGGATGGCGATTCCACTCCTGGTTTTGACGGCAACAAGGATGATGCCGAACGATTCATATCCATCAGCTCGTCGGAGATCGCCCGTTACCAGCGGCTTATGTACGCCAATGGCGTGAAAGGCTCGCATCGGCGACTGCTGATCGTGCTGCAAGGCATGGACGCGGCGGGCAAAGGCGGCATCGTACGACATGTGTTCAGCCAAGGCGACCCGATGGGCATGCACTATCACGGGTTCGGCGCGCCGAAAGGCGAAGAACTGGACCATGACTATCTGTGGCGCATCAAACGCGAGCTGCCGAACAACGGATGGATCTCCATCTTCGACCGGTCCCATTACGAGGACATCGTCATGCCGCGCATCTACAAAACGCAGCCGGAAGAAGTGTGGCAGGCACGGTACGACGAAATCAACCGATTCGAATCGCAATTGACGGCCGACGGATGCGCCATCATCAAAATCTTCCTCGTGGTCAGCAAAGACGAGCAGAAACGCCACTTCCTGAGCCGTCTCGATGATCCGACCAAATGCTGGAAGTTCGATCCGAGCGACCTTGAGGCGCGCGCCCGCTGGGACGACTACATGGCTGCATGGCAGGATGTGTTCCTGCGCACCAGCACCGAGCAGGCGCCGTGGTATCTGGTGCCTGCCGACAATCGTTGGTATTCGAGGGCCGTCGTCTCCGAGCTGCTGCGCAACACGCTCAAGAACATGAACATGATCTGGCCGCCGCTCGAAGTCGACGCCGACGAGATGCGCCGTCAGTTGGACACGCTGTAGTCGAAGAAGACAACCTCGCCGCTGGATTGTGTGGTGTCCAGGTCGACGGTTCCGGTGATGGCCCAATCGTGGTCGCCATCGGAATCGTCGATGATCTGCCGCACCTTCCAGGAATGCTCGCTGTTCTCCTTGCTTTCGTTGAGGATGAACAGCTCGCCGCTGCGTGCCTTCGCGTCGATGTTGACGTATTCGTGCTCGTCGTAGTAATCGTCGAGCGTGTCTTCCCATTCGTGCACGCCGTAACCCCAGTCCTTGTCGAGCGCGCCGAGCTCGTCCGGCTTGTCGAGGTCCATGAGCTGCACGCGGCGGAACATGGCGTTGCGTACCAATACGGTGAGTCCGCGACGGTCCTCCACCACGGCCTGCTTCGCGCCGGGCGCGGCGAGGTTGGCGGCCGCCTCGGACGCGTCGGTGTCCGTTCCCGCGTTCTCCCACTCGTCCACCAGCGAGGAATCGATGGAACGGACCACCACACGCAGCCAGGAGATGATGTCGTCGAGCTGTTCGTCGCGCTTCTCCTGCGGAACGGTACGCGCCAGCGCACGGTAGGCGTCGGACAGGTAACGCAGCAACGTGCCTTCGGAACGGGCGATGTTGTAGCGGGCGATGTAGCCGGTGAAATCGGAAGCGGTCTCCACCATGTCGCGCACCACGGATTTCGGGCTCAGCCAATAGTCGTTCGCCCACGGAACATCATGGCGGTATTCATCGAACGCGGCCTGCAGCATATCCTCCAACGGCTTCGGATAGGTGATCTCCTGAAGCCTGTCCATACGCTCGTCATAGTCGAGGCCATCCTCTTTCATGCGGATCATCGCCTCGTCGCGCGCCTGACGTTCCTGCGCGCGCAGCACCTGCTTCGGGTCCTCCAACGTGGCCTCAACCATGGATATCACATCCAACGCATACGTGTCCGACTCCGGGTCGAGCAGTTCCAACGCGGCCAGCAGGAACGGGCTTAGCGGCTGATCGAGGGCGAAATCGTCCGGCATGTCCACGGTCATGAAATAATCCTTGCCGCCATCGTCACGGTCTTCGGTCTCGATGACGTTCGTGTCGAACAAGGTCTGGAAGATCTCGTCCGCGCGGGCGTGCAGGCGCTCCTTCTGCTCCGGAGTCTGCGCCGAATCGTCGATAAGCCGGTCGATGCGGTAGCGGGCGTCGCCGCCCTGCTCCACCTCGTTCAACACCATGGAATGGGTGATCTTCATATGCGGCACCAGTGTTTCCGGAGCCGCGTCGATAAGCTTGTCGAACGTGTTCTCGTTCCACGTTACGAAACCTTCAGGAGCCTTCTTGCGCTTGACCTTCTTCAGTTTCTTCGGATCGTTGCCTGCCTTGGCCAGAGCCTTGGCGTTCTCGATTTCGAATTCGGGGGCTTCGGCTATGACCAGACCCTCCGTGTCGAAGCCCATGCGTCCGGCGCGTCCTGCGATCTGATGGAACTCGCGGGCGCGCAGCTTGCGCATCTTCGTGCCGTCGAACTTGGTCAACGCGGTCAATACCACGGAATGAATCGGCACATTGATACCGACACCAAGCGTGTCGGTGCCGCAGATCACTGGCAGCAGTCCCTGCTGGGCGAGCTGCTCCACCAGACGACGATAGCGGGGGAGCATGCCGGCATGGTGGATGCCGATGCCGGTACGCAACAGACGCTGCAGGATCTTGCCGAACGCGGTGGTGAACTTCGTGCCCTTGATGGCTTCCGCGATCGCGGCGCGCTGCTCCTTGCTGGACACGCCCGTGCTGGCCAGCGCGTTGGCGGTCTCCAACGCGGCATCCTGAGAGAAATGCACCACGTAAATCGGCGTCTCGCCCTTGCCGAACGCCAATTCCACCGTCTTCTCCAACGGGTCGAGTGTGTATTCGTACGTCAACGGTACGGGACGTGGCGCATCGGCGATGATATCCACGTCGGTGTCCGTCATGTCCTCAAGCTTGTCGGCGATTGCGTCGACATTGCCCAGCGTCGCGCTCATCAATAGGAACTGCGTATCCGGCAGCGTAAGCAGCGGCACCTGCCAAGCCCAGCCGCGCTCGGGATCGCCGTAATAGTGGAACTCGTCCATCGCCACGCAGCCGACATCGGCGTGGCGGCCCTCGCGCAACGCCTGATTGGCGAGGATCTCCGCGGTGCAGCAGATGATCGGCGCATCCGCGTTGATATGCGTGTCGCCGGTGATCATGCCGACGTTCTCGCGGCCGAAAACTTCAACCAAGTCGAAGAACTTCTCAGACACCAGAGCCTTGATCGGAGCCGTGTAATAGGAACGGCGGCCCGTGCACAACGCGGCGAAATGCATGCCGAGTGCCACCAGCGACTTGCCCGAACCGGTCGGAGTGTTCAAAATGACATGGTCGCCGGCCAGCAGATCCATGATGGCCTCCTCCTGATGTGGCCACGGTTCCACGCCTTTGACGTCCTCCACCCAGGTGAAGAAACGCTCATAGATCTCATCCGTGTCGATGTTGCGCTCGCCCTCGTCCCAATTCGGCGCCAACGCGCCCAGCGAGCCATAATTCGTATCGTCTGCCATGCTTGCCAGTCTACCGGTTGGGGCGAACGCATGCATCGAACGTGTGTTCGAATTGTTGGGTGTGTTGCGGTACAGTGGAAAGCATGACTGACGATTTGTTTGCCGCGATGGACGCGCCGGATGATGTGACGCGCCCGCTTGCCGTACGCATGCGCCCAGCGAGCATCGACGATGTGGTGGGGCAATCACGGGTATTGGGGGAGGGGTCGCCATTGCGCAGACTCGCCAACCCCGCTTCGAAAGGCTCGCTCACCGCACCGAGCTCCATCATCCTGTTCGGACCTCCCGGAGTCGGCAAAACCACCCTCGCCTATATCGTCGCCAAACAGTCCGGCCGTGTCTTCGAGGAACTGTCCGCGGTCACCTCCGGCGTCAAGGACGTGCGTGACGTGCTCAAACGCGCGCACGAACGTCTCGTCTCCGAAGGCAAGGAAACGGTGTTGTTCATCGACGAGGTGCACCGCTTCTCCAAATCGCAGCAGGATGCGTTGCTGCCCAGTGTGGAAAACCGCGACGTCACCTTCATCGCGGCCACCACGGAAAACCCAAGCTTCTCCGTCATCAAGCCGCTGCTCAGCCGATCCGTGGTCGTCAAACTCGAATCGCTGGAACCGGACGATCTGAAAACGCTGATCAATCGCGCCATCGCAAGCGAACACGGCCTTGACAACGAAATCAGAATCACCGACGAGGCTGTGGATGAGATCATCCGCATGGCCGGCGGCGACGCACGTAAGACACTGACCATCCTCGAAGCCGCGGCCGGCGCGCTCACTGGTGACAAAGAACGCAAAAAAGGCGCGAAACGGCCCATCATCACGCCTGATGTGGTGTCGAAGGTCATGGACGTGGCCACCGTGCGTTACGACAAGGACGGAGACGACCACTACGACGTCATCTCGGCGTTCATCAAATCCATGCGAGGCTCCGATCCGGACGCCACCATGCATTATCTGGCCCGCATGCTGCGCGCGGGGGAAGACCCGCGCTTCATCGCACGACGCATCATGATCGCCGCATCCGAGGAAGTCGGCATGGCCGCCCCGCAGGTCCTGCAAGTCACCGTAGCCGCGGCGCAGGCAGTGGCCATGATCGGCATGCCCGAAGCGCGCATCATTCTTGCCGAAGCGGCGCTCGCCGTCGCCACCGCGCCCAAATCCAACGCCAGCTACAACGCCATCAACGCGGCGCTCGCCGACGTGGACGCGGGGCTTATCGGCCAAGTGCCGCTGCATCTGCGCAATGCGCCGACCGCGCTGATGAAAAGCTGGGGCAACCACGAAGGCTACCGGTACGCGCACGATTGGCCGGGCGCGGTGGCGCCGCAGCAGTACATGCCTGACGAATTGCAGGGGCGCGAGTATTACCATCCGAACGACCGCGGTTACGAGCATGAGGTCAAGCCGAGATTGGAGCGGATTCGGAAGATTCTGCACGAAGAGGACGATAACGGTGACGGCCGTTCCGGCCAGCGCAATGCCTGATGTTCGTTTCCTGCAGGCATTGGGTCAGGGGTTCCGCTAAAATTCTTCGCTGGGGTTGACGCCTGCTTGCTTTGCAAGGCCCATGCGTCAATCGCGGCGTCGCACATGGCCGCAGGAAAAAGTGCGCGGAAAGTGATTATGAAAGAACGGAATACAACGCTCGAAACCACCGACCATAACAATCGGAACAATAGCGAAAACATCAAGGAAACGCCGGACGAACGCATTCCCGGCAAACTCATCGGCGCCATCGTGGCGGTCGGCTCGCTCGCCTTCATCGGCATCCTCACCGAAACCGTGATGACGGTGCTGTTCCCACAGCTCATGCGGGAATTCAACGTGAACACTGCTACTGTGCAGTGGATCACCACCATCTACCTGCTGACGGTCGCAGCCACCATGCCGCTGTCGTCGTATCTTAACCGCAAATTCAAGCATCGCGTCCTGTTCCTCGCCGCGGTGGCGCTTGCGGTGCTTGGCTCGCTGACCATGATCTTCGGCCATGCGTTCCCGGTGATTCTAGTAGCCCGCATCATCCAGGGCATCGGCTCCGGCGTGGCCACACCGCTGATGATGAACATCATTCTCGAACAGTCCCCACGCAGCAAGGTCGGACGACTGATGGGCGTCGGTTCGCTCGTCATCACCGTGGCGCCCGCCATCGGCCCGACCGTGGGTGGCGCGGTGTCGAGCATTCTGCCATGGCGTGCGATTTTCGTCATTGTCATTCCCGTGATTCTGCTGATTTCGCTGCCTGTCGGCCTCAAATGCATCGAACAGCACCGTCCGACGGAAGAGGCGCATCTGAATCCGCTGCAGTTCGCGGCGATTGTGCTGGCGTTGTGCGGTCTAGTGATGTTCCTGAACCAGGCGGGCGTGGCTGTTGCCGCCGCCGTTTCGGGTGGTGTGGCTACAGCGCCGGCGATTTTCGCAGTGATCAGCCTGATCGTCGGCTTGGGATCGCTTTTCTTCTTCGGATGGTCGTCCCGTCGTTCCTTCTCGCCGCTGATTCGCTTGGGATGGCTGCGTGATCCGATGGTGCTGCTGCATCTGATCGCCTACATGCTGCTGCCAATCGTCGGCATCGGCTTCGGCTATGTGATCACCAATCTTGCCCAGCTTTCCCTGGGAACGAACGCGTTCCTGGCAGGCGCGCTGGTGCTGCCGGGCGCGTTGATCGGCGCTTTCTTCGCACCGATCGGCGGCACGCTGTACGACCGTTTCGGCCCTGTCCGCCCGATTCTGGGCGCGTTCTTCCTGGCGATCTGCGGCCCGATCCTGCTGCTGGTCTTCTCCATGCGGCTGACGCCGGCCACGCTTGCCGGTTTCTACTTCATCTTCGGACTTGGCTATGCGCTTGGCTTCTCCAACATCATGACCAATGCGTTGCGCAGCATTGCGCCGCAATTCATGCCGGATGGCAACGCCGTGTTCAACACCTGCCTGCAGTTCGGTGGCGCAGCCGGAACCGCGCTGTTCTCCACGGTGCTGTCCGTGGCCCAGGCCGGCGCTGGCAAGGAAGGAACCGAGGCATTCAGCCATGCCACGGCGGTTGGCGGCAGTTGGACGTTCACCGTCATGATCGTGATTGTCGCCGTTGCAATCTGCTGCCTGATTACCGCCTTCCGCATCGGCGCGAAACGCGAATAACCGTGTTTTCGCCGTCGACTTCTCCACTGTGGGCGCAATTTTGTTCCCCGTCGCTTCGAAGCGGTAGGCTGTGAAACTATAGAGAACACTGGAAAAGGAGACAAGGTGAGCAACCTTAGTGCACCCCTGCCCGTCATGGCTGGCGAAGACATGCCGGCAGGACCCACCGATCCGATTTTCAACCGCCTGCTCAAGGACCGCATCATCTGGATGGGTGAGGAAGTCAAGGACGAGATGGCCAACCGCATTTGCGCGCAGATGTTGATGCTGGCCGCCGAGGATCCGAAAAAGGATATCTGGCTGTACATCAATTCCCCGGGCGGCTCCATCACCGCGGGCATGGCCATCTACGATACCATGCAGCTCATCGAGCCGGACGTGGCCACCGTGGGCTTGGGCATGTGCGCATCCATGGGCCAGTTCCTGCTGAGCTCCGGTACCAAGGGCAAGCGCTTCCTGACCTCGCATGCGCGTGTGCTGATGCATCAGCCGTCCGGCGGCATCGGCGGCACCGCCACTGACGTGCGCATCAACGCCGAGCTGATCATGGACATGAAAAAGACCATGAGCGAGTTGACCGCCGAGCAGACTGGGCACACCGTCGAGGAAATCTACCGCGACAACGAGTACGACCACTGGTTCACCGCCCAAGAAGCGTTGGAGTACGGCTTTGTGGACAAGCTCGTTTCCACCCACGACACGATGAGCGCCACCAAGGGAGAGTGACCATGGCAAGCGAAGAAGCACAGTTTGTAGCCCGCGCCGAACGTCTGGCCGGACCGACCGGTGTGGTCGGCTTCCAGAGGGCTGCGGCGCGTGAGGCCGCGTTCGCACCGCAGAACCGTTACGTTCTGCCGCAGTTCGAGGAAAAGACCCCGTACGGATACAAGAGGCAGGATCCGTACACCCGCCTGTTCGAGGATCGCATCATCTTCATGGGCGTGCAGGTGGACGACACCTCCGCCGATGACATCATGGCCCAGCTGCTGGTTTTGGAAAGCCAGGATCCGAACCGTGACGTGATGATGTACATCAATTCGCCGGGCGGTTCCATGACGGCCATGACCGCCATCTACGACACCATGCAGTACATCAAGCCGGACGTGCAGACCGTATGCCTCGGCCAGGCCGCCTCGGCCGCGGCCATCCTGCTGGCCGCCGGCGCCAAAGGCAAACGTCTGATGCTGCCGAACGCCCGCGTGCTCATCCACCAGCCGGCCATCGACCAGGGCTTCGGCAAGGCCACGGAGATTGAAATCCAGGCCAAGGAGATGCTGCGTATGCGTGAATGGCTGGAGAACACGCTGGCCAAGCATACCGGTCGTGACATCGAGAAGATCCGCAAGGACATCGAAGTGGACACGTTCCTGACGGCCCAGGAGGCCAAGGAATACGGCATCGTTGACGAGGTGCTGGAACATCGCAGCTGAGCCTGCGGTGGAATGATATCTTCACAAATGCAATACCCCTGCCGGGTCGCGGCAGGGGTATTGTGTTTTCTAAACGGCAGATATGTGAAACGAAGAGGTTGCGAATGGGACGCGTGGTCAGCTACAACGATGCGGTGCCGAGATGCACGTTCTGCGGCAAGTCCGAGAGCCAGGTGCGCAAACTGGTCACCGGTTCGGGCGCGGCCATCTGCGACGAATGCATCGAATTGTGCGTGGACATCATTTCCGAGGAACGGGACAAGGACGCCCAGCTCAATATCCTGCAACTGCCCAAGCCGGCACAGATCAGTGCCTACCTCGACAATCACGTCATAGGCCAGGAGTCCGCCAAAAAGACACTTTCAGTGGCGGTGTACAACCATTACAAGCGCGTCAACATGGAAATGCGCGAGTCGTCGCGAATCGGCAAGGAACGGATGCATGGACATGACGATTCGTTCGAGGGTGTGCAAGTGGCGAAATCGAACATCCTGCTACTCGGGCCGACCGGCGTGGGCAAAACATATCTTGCGCAGACGCTGGCCCATGTGATGAACGTGCCGTTCGTCATAGCGGACGCCACCACGCTCACCGAGGCAGGATATGTGGGCGATGACGTCGAAACCGTGCTGCAGCGCCTCATCCAGGCTGCTGACGGGGATGTGGCGCGTGCGCAGCAGGGCATCGTATATATCGACGAAATCGACAAGATCGCCCGTAAAAGCGGCGAAAACACCTCCATCACGCGTGACGTGTCCGGCGAGGGCGTGCAGCAGGCGCTGCTCAAGATCCTTGAAGGCACCGTCGCCTCCGTGCCGGTGGAAGGGACCCGCAAGCATCGTGAAATGGAAACCGTGCAGATCGACACCCGCGACATACTGTTCATCTGCGGTGGCGCGTTCGTGGGACTCGCCGACATCGTGGCGCAACGGTTGGGCGCCAGGGAAAGCGGTTTCGGTGCGGCCTGGCATGACCATGAGGTTCCCAAGCGTGAGCTGCTTGCGCAGGTCTCCGCCGATGATCTGGCTGATTTCGGATTATTGCCGGAGTTCATCGGACGTCTGCCGGTAGTCAGCGTGCTTGAGGAACTTACCGAAGACGATTTGGCCCGAATCCTCGTCGAACCGGAAAACGCGCTGGTCAAGCAGTACCAGAAGCTATTCGCCGTCGATGGGGTGACGTTGACCTTTACCGAAGGGGCGATACGGCAGATTGCGGCGACGTCGATTCGGCGGGGTACGGGCGCACGTGGATTGCGTTCGATTATTGAGAAGACGCTGGAGGACACCATGTTCCGTCTTCCCAGCATGGAAGGCGTCGAAGAGGTGGTCGTCGACGAAGCCGCCGTCACCGGATCGGGCACTCCGAAACTATTCAAGGTGTCGACGCAGAAAATTCCTCGTCTACGTGAGGCGTAAGGCCGAAAACTCCTGCGACACGCCGAGATTTTGCCTGGAGTTCATTTGGGTGTATCTTATTCGAGTTGCCGAAAACAAGACAACGTTGCGCGAGTAGCCCAGCGGATTAGAGCAGCTGACTACGGATCAGCAGGTCGCAGGTTCGAA
>NZ_CAUEQY010000009.1 GCF_959020145.1 uncultured Bifidobacterium sp.
GATGGTACTGCACTCGAGAGGGTGTGGGAGAGTAGCACGCCGCCGCTTCAAACGTTGGGGCCTCCCGGTCGAGCCTTTGGCTCCCGGGAGGCCCATTTTTCATGCTCTCTTTTCGGGCTTCCCGGCGGGCGTCGCTCCAGGAACCCCCGTTTTTTCATCACCTCCCGGACCTCCCGGCAACGCCTTTCGGGCTCGTCGAAGGTCCTTATCCGGAGTCTCCACCGGATGTCCGCTTTGAGAACCACTTTTCTCTTTGATGTTTTTTGATTTGAGATTGTGCTGTGGCACCATGGATACACCATAGGAATCATGTGCCAAGGGGATAGCTATGTTTCTTCTTCCAGATCAGCAACTCAGACGTGCCGATCGAGTGATGCGGCAACGACTTGTGCCATATGTGCACGAAACATTATCGCATTGTCAGTTACGCGCTTTTCGCCAATGAAGGCGAACCCGAACAGAGCGCCGACTTTCTTGCCCGTGTCAGGGAAAACAAAGTGGATTTTCTCGACTTCATGGTTCCTGGTGCCTGGGGCACGATATGGGGTACCACATGGTTCGAGGTTCGTGGACGTATCGACCGTGAGTCGGTCAAAGGCAGAGCCGTCGAACTGGTTGTAGATCTGGGATGGAAACGACATCGTGGCCCGGGCTTCCAAGCGGAAGGATTATGCTATCGCCCTGACGGCAGCGTCATCAAAGCGGTGAATCCAGACAATTGCTGGATTCCGCTTATCGATGCCAATGGCGTGGCGAATGTGGAGCTTGACGATGCCGGTCGTTTCACGGTATATGTCGAGGCCGCATCGAATCCACCGGTCGAAGCTGACCTGCCATTCGCGCCGATGAATCTGGGGGAGCGTGCCGACGGTCGTCCATCCGACTATGTGCTCACCACAATGGACGTGTGCGCTTTCAACCAAAACGTGTTCGACTATCTGATGGACTTGGAAACCGTCACCTCGCTGATGAGGGAACTCAAGGATGATGATCCTCGATATTGGCAGCTGGCCAAAGCGCTGCAACGATCACTCAACACATATGACGAGCGTGATATCGCCGGAACTCTGGAGCCAGCCAAGGAAAAGCTTGCCGGGGTATTATCCGAACCCGCATATTCCAGCGTCATCCATCATGTCGCGGTCGGCCATGCGCATATCGATTCCGCATGGCTGTGACCCGTGCGCGAAACCCACCGTAAAGTGGCCCGCACGGTGTCCAACGTGCTTGCCCTGATGGACGAGGATCCGGATTTCACATACGCGATGAGTTCCGCCCAACAGTATGCGTGGATGGAACAGGAACATCCAGACCTGTTCGCGCGCATGCTGCAGCGCATCAAGGAAGGACGATTCATTCCCGTCGGCGGAATGTGGGTCGAATCCGATAACATGCTGCCCACAGGTGAGTCGCTGATCCGCCAGATCACGTTCGGCATGCGTTACTTCCGTGAGCATCTTGGCGTGGAACCAAAAGGACTGTGGCTTCCCGACAGTTTCGGTTATTGCGGGGCATGGCCGCAAATCGCACGTCGTGCCGGTTTCGAATGGTTCCTCACACAGAAGATCTCATGGAACGACACCACGAAATTCCCCCACCATTCCTTCGAATGGGGCTGAACCAATTCCACGACATTCTTCCCGGATCGGCGATCGCATGGGTGCATCGGCAGGCGCGTGCGGACTACGTGCGCGACATCGCAAGACTGCGTGATATCGCCGCTGAAGCGGGTGCTTCCATCGCATCGGTGCGGGATGATGCCGACATGCGATCGAACGCGGCCATCGTCCCATATACGGCAAAGAATGGCGATTCGTGGATTGCTCGCACCGCGGCAGTGGGAACGCAGGATGATGACGCGAACGGCACCGACGCGGTCGCCGATGAATCCACCATCGCAACGACATGCGACGACGGTCGAATCATACTTGACAACGGTTTGCTACGTGCCATCATCGCACCAGACGGTACGGTCCGTTCACTGATCGACCTTGATAATGGACACGAACTGGTGCCCGACGGCAGTGGAATCGGGCATTACGAGCTTCTCCGCGACGAGCCATACGAGTGGGACGCATGGGACATCCAGCGCGATGCCTTCCTCAGCGCCGAAGGCATCGATGACTCGCATGTGGAACGAGTGACGGAGACAAAACGCGGCGGAGCCACCGTGCACGTGTCCAGCACCACCGACGGGGTGTCCATCGATGCCTGCATCACATTGCGGGCAAAGTCGAAAAGCCTTGAATTCCGGACCAAAGTGGATTGGCGGGCATCCGAACGATTCCTCAAAGTCGACATTCCCATGGCTATCCAGGCCGACCGGGCGCAGTACGAATGCCAGTACGGCATGGTGGAACGGCCCATTCAGAAGAACACACGTTCCGACGAGGCGAAATACGAAAGCTGCACGCACCGGTTCGTACGCGTCGCCGATGCCGGCTATGCGGCTGCGGTCGTCAACGCCAGCACCTACGGTTCCGACGTTTCGCCGATTCACCGGAACACGGCTTCCGGGCCGGTGCGTGGCACGATGATTCGACTTTCGTTGCTGTCGTCCCCGCTATACCCCGATCCGAACACTGACAAGGGCGTGCATGAGTTCGCGTGGAACGTTGTGGCGGATGCCAGTATGCCGGCTGTGCTTGACGAGGCGAACCGTCTCAACGCGGCCGTGCTGCCTGCCATGCCGGCGTTCGATCCGCTGGCGCAGCTCAACCCGGTGGATGGCGTCATGGTGCTTGACTGGGTCAAGCTTGCCGATGACGGTTCCGGTGATCTGATACTGCGCGTCTATGAGGCGGTCGGCGGCGAAGCCCATGCGAGACTTGCCGTCAACGCCGCTTTGGGGAAGGCCACGGTACGCGAGTGTTCCATTATGGAGGATGCGCGGCTGGATGCCGAATTGCCCGCGGCTTTTGCCGACGGTGATCCGTCCGTGGCAAGAACGGCGCAAGGAGCGATGCTGAGCCTGCATCCGTTCCAATTGGCCACGTTGCGCGTCAGTTGTGGAAGCGATGGTGGAAATACTGATGGGAATGAGAGTGGAAGCCTGCGATAGATGAGGAACTGGCGGCGGATGCGCTGAGCCGTGCGCCGCCTATTCCTTGGCTTGAGTCCACGCCTGAAGCTTCATACGATTGAGCTCGGTGTTGGGATCGTACGTGTCATCCAACCGCTCCTGATACATCGCGACCAGTTCTCCGCCGCGGCCCAACGCCTCCAAAGCGGCCTCACGAATCGACTCCCATTCGTACGGCACCACTTCCTCGGGGAACATGACCGTGCACTGGTTCGGTGCGTCACGCTCCACCAGATCGACGAAATTCAGCAGATCCTGCCACCGTTCGGCAGCGATCAGCCGCGCCGCGTACGCGTCGGCAAGCGGCTCGGACGTATGGTTGTCGCGCAGGAAACGATCGGCCTCCTCGGCATCGCCACTGATCCGCATCAGATCGTGCCGCAGGAACTGCACGGCATGGTCGAACTGGTTTTGCGCGGTCTGCGCAAGCTGCTGTTTGGACAGGAATGATGGGTCAAGCATGGCGAGATCGTTCAGTTCCTCGGGGGAGAGGGTAGGTGAACCGCCGGTAGTGGAATCGCCGGCAGCGCCCGTGGAATGCGTGATCGAGTTCGCGGTATCCGCGCCGTCCGCAGCGTCTGTACTATTCGTGCTATGCGCATTGTCCGCGTCAGAGGACGTATCACGGAGGTTGTGAGATTGCGTTGCGGTGGCGTCGCGTGCACCCGTATCGCCCGTAACATCACTGTCGATACTGCCGACGCTGTTCATAGTGTCGCCAGTAGTGCTGCTCGCATCGCCATTACCGGACTTCGCTGCGAAATCACGCATCGCGGCAATGCCCTTGTTCAACGCGTCATAGGCGAACATGCGCGTATCATCCCATTGCGCGAACGACAGTCCGCAAGACAGCAGCTCCACCATCTGCATGGCGTTGAGCCGGAAATCCTCATTGCACGCCACCTGCGTGATCATGCGCAACGCCTGCTCGCCCGTCATCGGATCGGCGTTGCAGGCCACGGCATCCATGTACACGCGTACGGTCTGAATCAGATCTTTCAGGTAGTCGAAACCCTCGTTGTCACGGTCGGCCACATTGCCGACGAACCTTGCGGTCATCTCCACAGCTTTGGCGAGATTGCCGACCGCGTCAAGCCATCGCGTGCTGATCACCGCGTTGCCGACCACCGCGTCCACGCCGGACAGCGCCTGCGAATCGATCGAAAACGTCGGCATATCGATGCGCGGAATCTCCACGCCCGTATCGGTACGTTCCGCGGTGGGCACCATGGAGGCGAGGGCGTCGAAATACCATTGCATGGGCATGTTGATGACCACGTCCGCGTCGGAAAGATTGGCGACCGGCACATCGTTGCGTTGCGCGGCATCCTCCTGGCTTGCTTCGCGGATGAGATGATTCCACAGGAAAGTCGGCCCGTCGAATTCGGCGGAACTGAGCCATCCGTTATTGACGTAGTCGGTGAGATCGTCGGCTTCCTGCCTGCGATTGAAGCTGCCCATGCGCCCACCTTTCCGTTGCGATGCCTGTGATTGCATAGTTGCGATTGTGCCGCAACAAGTAGCCGCACCAAGTATAGGCGGCGTCGGCTACGTCTGTGGAAGAGAGCGGAAAGGGCGGAATGAGGGGGAAACGAAAATAATGACGAAAATGAGACGGCAAAATGGCCGTTCGGTAAAATCGGACTATAATCAATCGCACATAACAGAACATGTTTTCAGCGCATTCGGAAATGTTTTCCGGGTGCGCTGAACGGTTTTTGGCGCAATATGAACGGAGGGCCAACACAAGATGAACGCACGCAAACTTGGTGCGGCGGCTGGGGGCATCGCTTTGATCGTAGGTCTGTTCACGGGATGCGGTTCGACGAACAGCGCTTCCAATGCGACGTCGGACGGCGATTCGAACAGCGGCACAACCGCGACATATTCCGTGGACGGTGCCAAAGATTCCATCCGCATCGCCTCCGGCTCCGAAAACAAGGAAGTGAGCGGGGCCATCGAACAGGCGGCCAAACAATCGAAAGTGTCAGTGACCGTCGACTACATGGGGTCGTTGGACGTTATGGACGCGCTGCGCAACAAAGGCCATCACGCGGGCAGGGATTACGATGCGGTCTGGCCGGCCAGCAGCATGTGGATCACCATGGGGGATATCAAGCACGTCGTCAAGGACCAGGTCTCCACGTCCACCACGCCGGTGGTGTTCGGCGTGAAGCAAAGCAAGGCTGAGAAACTCGGCTGGGCGAATACGGACGGTACAACGAAGCCGGTGTCCACGAAAGACATTATGGATGCGGTGAAGGCCAAGAAGCTGTCGTTCGCTATGACGTCCGCCACGCAATCGAATTCCGGAGCGTCGGCGTACATGGCGTTTCTGACGGCGCTGAACGGCGGTAAGTCGGCACTCACCAAAGACGATTTGAACGATGCTTCATTACGTAAGTCCGTGAAAACCGTACTGTCGGGCGTCAATCGTTCATCCGGCTCGTCCGACTGGCTGAAGGACATGGTCGTCAACGACCCGGATACGAACGATTCCATGGTGAACTACGAATCGCTCGTCATCCAGGCGGACAAGGCGTTGACGGCGAAGAACAAGGAGCCGCTGCTGGCCGTCTATCCGTCCGACGGCATCGCGATTTCCGATTCGCCGCTTGCTTACGTGGATCGCAGGCAGGACAAAGAGGATGCGTTCAAGCGATTCAGCAAGTCGATCACGTCGAAGGATTCCAAGAAACTGTTCGAACAGGCGGGTCGTAGAATCGGTTCGGACGGCACGCTGGCGTATGCCAAAGATGCGAAGGTGAAGGATTCGTTCCGTAAGGAATGGGGCGTCAAATCGGATTCATCGGTGCTGAAAACCATCACCATGCCATCCTCCGACATCATCGAACAGGCGCTCGACCAGTATCAGACCGTCCTGCGCAAGCCCGCTTACACCTTGTGGGTGGTGGATTATTCCGGATCGATGTCAGGCAAGGGCAAAAGCGGTGCCGTGGCCGGTTTGCAGGCGGCCCTCGACACCGATCAGGCACGCGCCTCGCATATCGAGCCGGGCGATGACGACGTCAACGTGTTCATCCCCTTCAACAGCAGCGCGAAAGTGGCGCAGGTCGCGCAAGGCAAGCAAACCGCGACCTTGCTGGCCGCCAGCGAAAATCAGGTGGCAAATGGCAATGCGGACATCTACAATGCGCTGGAAGTCGCGTTGAAGAATCTGCCGTCCGACCGCGACGATTACACGGTGGCGATCGCGCTGCTGACCGACGGGCAGTCGGACACGGCGAAGCTTGACGAGTTCAAGCAGCAGTATGCGTCCGATGGCAAAGGCGTTCCGATTTTCTCCATCATGTTCGGCGACGCGGATTCGCAGCAGCTCAACGATTTGGCCAAGCTGTCCAATGGCAAGGTGTTCGACGGACGCAACGGCAATTTGAGCGGCATCTTCCGCGAAGTGAAGGGCTACAACTGATTTGACGGTGTGGTGCTGATTGGTGCCAATGCCGCGGAAGCGGCGCTTGCCTGTGTTTGCGTTATCGTGCGCGACGTGACGGATGCGGCGCGAGTTGCTGCGTAAGCTGCTGCGCGTGCTGTGAAGTGTCTCTTTTCCCTACACGGAACGACGTGTGAAACAGTGTGTGAAACGTCTGCGCTGTGCGATAGATAAAACGGTGTTCGTGCGAGCGTGACGGTAGAATGGTGTGCTGTGCCGCATAGGGCGGCCAGTCCAATTAGGCCTCTGATGAAAAGGGGGAACCATATGAAGGTTGCAAGTGGCAATGTCCTGTGGCAGCAGCGCAAGCGCAATTGGTGCCGTACGCCGTTCACGTTCACCGTGTACACACTTACCGACCGTGAGCTGAGCGTCAAAACCGGCATTCTGAACGAGAGTTTCAACTTGATCAAACTGTTCCGCATCGTGGATATCAGCGTAGAACGTACATTCCTGCAGCGCATCTTCGGCATGAGCACGATTGTGCTGGATACGCGCGATCAGTCGTCCGGCAATGGCGTAGTGGCATTGAAGAACGTGCTGAACGGATTCGAAGTTCGCAAGGTGCTGCAGGAAGCAGTGGATGCCTCCCGTAGGGAGAACGGCATGTCGGCGCGCGAATTCCTGGGCGGTCCGGGTGGTCCTGCTGGTCCGGGATTCGGTCCAGGTCCTGACGGCCCTGGCTTCGACGGCGGTTTCGATGGGCCCGACATGGGTGGCTACGCCGACGGTCGGTGAGTGACCTTCCGTAGTTTCGGCTACTTTCAGCTCGGACGGCTTGCGTATATATGCTGTACATACAACGTATATACACAAGCCGCTTTTATATGTTTCGATGTGTGGCTGGAGTGATTGCGGGGCTATCTCGCTTATGGATGGCGGATTTTCATGTGCGTCTGCTGGTATCTCGCTTATGGATGGCGGTGTACTGAAGTAAATCGCTTGTTTGGGGGTATGATTCATACCCCCAAACTTCGTTTTTGCTGTTGGAACCGCCATCCATAAGCGAGATGGCATGTGTCAGTGATCCAAATCCGCCATCTATAAGCGAGATAGGTGTCAGAAGGTCGCGAATTACAGGGCGGACTTGCCGGTGAGGTGGCGGTAGAGTTCCGGATCGACCGGTTTGCCGAGCTTGAGTGTGGAAATGACGACCTTTGACTCGCTGCCATCCTCGCCGGGGTTCACCGACGCGCGTACGTCGTCCAATGCGACTGCGCTGCCGACGAAGTAATAGGATTTCTCCTGTTCTTCGGCTTTGCGACGGATGAAAATCGGCACAAAATGGCGATTCTGCCATTCCGGAGTACGTTCCGTTCCGTCCAGCAGCCACCGGAATTCGTTTGATTTAAGCGAGCGATTGTTCTTGCTGAACCATTCGATCTCGCCGGGATTAAGGAACCGGTCGCCATACTGGCTCGCCTCATATTTAATGAAAATCGGAAGCGAGCCGCTTTCGGTGTCCAATTTGTATCCGCCGACATTCTGCGGCACCTGTTCCGCAGGCCAACCACACAGTCGCATCACATCGAACACACTGTACTTTTCTCCATACAGGAACCCATGATTCTGGCGGATATGATGCTTGCGGGACGATTCCGCCAACGCCAACGCGTTGAACAGACCGGCTTCGACGGTATCCGTGAAGAACGTGCGGAAAGTGGTCTGTTCAAGCATCGAGCGGAACTCGTCGGTCAACCGATAAGCCCCATCATCGCAGAGGCGCACCAAAGGAGTCTGCCCGAAACGTTTGCTGTTCGCGGCGATGAAATAGGAATAATCCAACGTGGCGAACGCGGAACGGCATTGCAACTCGTTACTGTCCGCATCGGGGAACAGCGCAGTCAACAACGTCTGCAAATCGACGATCGTGATCGCATGCTGTGAAGCGACCTCACGAAGCGCAGTCAGCGCATCCTCGGAACAATCCGGATCGATCCGCTGCCAATCCATACCGCACAATGCCGCCAAAATCAGTAATTCATGTGGGCGCAAACCACGCAGTTGCGTGGCCGTCAACATTTTCAGCACACCATTCTGCGCATCCGAAGTTGGCTCAAGCTGCTCAAGATACGAAGCGGCCGCATTCTTGCCGCGCGACAAACTCTTCTCGCGGGAACGTACAAACGACAGATAATCGTCATTCTTCGAAGCCATAGTGAACACAAGCGAAACATCGCGTCGCGCGAAATCCATCAGCATCGGGATGCGTCCCAATTCGTAACGCATCTGCTGATATTGCTGGCTCAACAGTTTCATGTTCGACAAATCGGCGGTATCCAACGATGCAAGCACGCGCTCGCGAGAGATTTTGTCGAAGCTGATGGAAGAGATACCAATGGTTTCGCGTTGCAGATTCTTGCGTGCCACATCGCGATCGCCGGTATTGCCATACAGGGCGATCGGAATCAGATAGTTGTTCGCGTAGTTTCCGATGAAATCGATGACGACCACGCAATCCTTGCCGTTTGCCTTACGTAAGCCGCGGCCGAGCTGTTGCGTGAAGATGATGCTTGATTTCGTCTGACGCAGCATCACGATCTGATTGACGTGTGGAATATCCACGCCTTCATTGAACAGGTCGACGGTGAAAATATAGTCCAATTCGCCGTTCTCCAACTGTGCCACGGCAGTGTCGCGTTCCATCTGCGAATTTTCGCCGGTGATGGCTTTCGTGCGGTATGGCCGTTCCGCCTGCTGGTTCATCTGCTGGTTGAACAGGTCGGACAGTCGTTTCGCTTCCTCGCGTCGGCTGCAGAACACCAGACCTTGCACGGGTGTTCCGGCCTCGCTGTAGATCTGTATCTTGTCGATGATGTAGCGCACGCGGTTCGGGTCGGCGAGTTCTTCAAGCCAACGGCTTAGCTCGTTACGTTCCTGGTCGGTCATTGACTCGACCTTGACGTCTTTGCCGTCGATCTTCTCGTCGGGCGCGTCCTGAATGTATTCGTGCACCCCGTAATAGTGGAACGGGCAGAGCATGTCCTCTTCAAGCGCCTTCTGCAGGCGGATTTCGTAGGCCACGTTGTTGCCGAATAATTCGAAGATGTTCGCACCGTCCGTACGTTCCGGCGTTGCGGTCATGCCGAGCATGAAATTCGGCTGGAAATGGTCGATGACGCGTTTATACGATTCGGCGGCCGCATGATGCACTTCGTCGACGAGAATGTAATCGAACTCGTCTGCGTCGAATTGTGCAAGCGTTTCCGGACGCGACATCGTCTGCACGGTGGCGAACACGTATTTGCGATCCGATTCCTTGCTGCCACCCGAAAACAGGCCGAGTTCGCTTTTCGGGCATCCAAGCACTTTTTGGAACGATTCTTCAGCTTTCTTGAGGATCTGCTCCTGTTGCGCGATGTACAGCATGCGATTCGGTTTGACCTGCCGCACGTCGAACGCTGACAGATACGTTTTGCCGGTGCCGGTAGCGGAAACGATGATCGCACGGCTTTCGCCCTGCTTGCGTAGCTGTGCGAGATTCATCAGCGCTTCCACCTGCATGGCGTTCGGCTGAATGGTTTGCGATTGGCTTGTTTTTTCGATCGGCTTGCGATTCGGCCGTTGCGGCGCGTACTTTTTGAAGTCTTCCTCGTACAGTTTCAGCCAAGCGTCGGTGAGCGGCTTCGATTCGCTGATTTGCGATTCGATTTCCTCGCTAAGCTGTTCGGCAAGACCGCTGGTATCGGTAGTGGCGACTTTGAGATTCCACTCGCGATTGGAATTCAGCGCGTTGATGGTGAGATTCGAACTGCCAACATACGTGGAATACAGCGGCTCGTCGCCTTGCGTATGATGGAAAACATAGCCTTTGGGATGATAAGGGTAGGCAGCTGTGGCATCGTCATCGTTTCGGCTGGACCGCTCCGGCTGCCAAACTTGCACTTGAATGCCGGTTTCCCGCTGAAGTTTCAGCAGTTCCCTGAATGCTTTGGGAGAGTTGAAATAATTGAACGTCGACGTGATGATTCGACCGGCCTGATGGTCATTGTTGTCGGCGAAATCAAGGAAATACTGCTTAAGCACCTGCAACGCGCCCTGGCTGACGAATGCGACGGACATGTCGAAATCCTGACTGCGTTGCAGTTCGTCCTTGATGGCGTATTCCATGGTCCGACCGTCATGGTTGGCGATCAACGTCGGCTCGTACTGTGCGTCGACATTGTCCTTTTTGTTGATGAAACCGGATAGCAGCGCCTCAACAAGGGAGGAATGGTCATGGTCGTCCATATTGCGCATCATCAGTCGTCACTTTCGTGCGTGGCTGCCGGAAAAGCCGGAAAATCCATGGCGGAGATCAATCGCACCGCTTCTCGGTCGGCGGGCGCCCAGTCCAAAGTGGGCATTTCGGCGGGCGCTACCCAACGAATCTCATGATGCTCGGTCAGATGGGGTGCGCCGCTTATCAAATGGCACACAAACGACGTGAGCACGACGGTACCGAAATCGTAATCGTAAGAAGACGTGCACACTTCGTTGGCAACTTCGACCTCGCACAGCAACTCTTCTTCGATTTCGCGATGCAATGCCTGACGCGCCGTTTCATGCGGTTCGATCTTGCCGCCCGGAAACTCCCAGAAACCAGCCAGTGATCGGCCTTCTCCGCGTTGCGCGCACAGCACCTTGCCGTCTTTGACGATAGCCGCGCCGACGACGTTAATGGTTTTGCGCGGTGTCGGTTGCGCTGACTGTTGCGGATTCTGGTCGGTTGCCGTCATTGCTTTCTCCTGACTAATGAACAGGTCCAGGATACAACGGGGGAGATTACGCCAGGCCCGAATGGGGAGCAACTTACGCGATGGAAATCAGTCCCAATGGTGTCACTTGCATGGCCTGGTGTATCGGCAGTTGGGGAAACCGGTGCACCCGTAAAACGCGCGGGACGGGTCGGAGCCGGTGTGCCGCAATCGCAATGCCTCACCGCAATTCGGGCATTGCGGCGGCAGTTTCACGCCACGGAAGATGTTCGGACAGATCCTGTCGTGCAATTCGTACATGAAACGTGACGGACGCGACTGGTCCACCACGAAAAACAGCTTCTTTTTGCAACGCGTCATCGCCACGTAAAACAGCCGGCGTTCCTCCGCGTGCGGCATGCGTTCCACTTCCGGCAGTAGCAGGCCGAGCAGCGGCTCTTCCGGAATCGCGCTTGGGAAACCCTTCAAACCGCCGGAACAGCACAGCAGAAACACGAAATCGCGTTGCAGACCCTTGGAAGCGTGCGCGGTCATGAATTTGATGTCCATGTCCGGTTTTTCCGGAAAAACGATGCCGCCGGTATGCTCGTCGATTTGGAACAGCCCGTCGCGGTCGTTGCGTGACAGCAGGTTCAGGTCGCTTCGGTAGCGTCCCAGCATCAGCACCGACGCGGCTTTCGGCAGTTTGCGCAGCTGCTCGACGATCGCATCGAACCGTTCCTCCTGCGTTGCGCCGCCAAGCGCCTTCAGCGAATAATCCTTCTTGTCGCTCGGATTGCGCAATTGCTTGGCGTACAGGCTTTTGTCCTGCATGACGAACGCGCCGCTCGCATCGATGAGGCTCTGCCGGAACCGTCGCGTCGTCGTGATCTGGAACATGCGTGTCGGCCCCCAATCGCGCCAAATATCGGCGAAATCGAGAATCAGGTGAATGTCGCTGCCGGCGAAACGGTAGATCGACTGCCAGTCGTCGCCCACGCAGAACAGCGTGAAATCGCTCTGCTCACGCAATGCGCGGATCAGCTCGTAACGTGGCCGCGACATGTCTTGGTATTCGTCGATGAGCACGTATTTGTACGGGTGGCGGTATGCGCCGCGCCTTACGCAGCGAATGGCGTCGGTGATCATGCCGGGAAAATCGATGCCCTGGGTCGCGCGGAAATTGCCGACATACGCGTTGTACAGCGGCTCGACGAGCTGCAGCATCTCACGATTACGGCCGATATGTTTGCCGCCGCGCCTCTCATTGAGCTCGCGCATGCCGTCGATGCCGATATTGTTCTGCCGCATGTGCTGGATGATGGTCTGCGCGTTTTCGACAAGGCTTTGCCTGTACTGGTTGAAAGCGTAATCATCCGTCGGCAGTTGGAAATCCTCACGTTTCGCGGCGGCGCCATACTTGCCGAACAGCTCCTTCGACATGAGCTTGAATGCGAGCAGACGGTAGGGGATGTTCTGTGCGAGCAGCCGGTCAAACGTGTCTCGTACCACGGCGTTCGACGCATGGCCGTCGATGATGGGACGGTTGGCGATGGTGGCCGCACGGCAGATTTCCAGGCCGAGACTGTGGAACGTGCATGCGCGGATCGTTTTGCCGGTGCTTGCCATGATGCGTTGCGACATTTCGTCCGCGGACGCCTTGGTGAACGACAATACGAGAATCTCTTCGGGGGTGGCGCGTTTTGTGGCAAGCAGCCATGCGATATATCCGACGATGGTAGTGGTTTTGCCGGTTCCCGCGCCCGCAAGCACGAGGGTGTTGTGACCTGCGCCGGCGATCGCGCTGATCTGCTCGTCGCTCAATTCGTGCTTTTCGATATTGCCGATGATGTCACGCGCCTTGTCGATGCGGTCGGCTGGCAACAGCGGTTGCGGGGTGAGCTTTGCAGGCCGTTGCGATTGGTGTTGCTGCGATTGACGGCGTTGCGATTGACGTTGCGGCGTGGCATGCGGTTGCAGTTGCGGTTGCGTGACTCGTCGCGCAACCTGTCCCGTCTGCTTGGTCTGTCCGGTCCGCGCAGGCTTGGCGTTGTTGGCATTCTTGGCAGAGGATTGCGTTTGCCGGGGCTGCTGCGTTTCATCTTCCGTGCCCAGCACGTACTTCAGCATCCTCAGCAATCCCATGACGCTCCTTCCATGCGTTTCCAAACCGCCGCAAGGGGCAATTATAACGTGGGCGGAGCGCGTCACGCCCACGTCATCGATCGCATCGCTACGCTTCGAACGGGTACTTAAGACCCCAATCCGCACGCAGCGAATCCATGCATTCCATGATGCGCAACGTGTCGGAATGCGGCATCTCATCGCATTCGGTACGCCCGTCCAGCATGGCCTGCGCGGCCGATGCCACCTCATACTCGTAGCCGGTCAACTGTTCGGGAACGTCATAATGCGCGGTGACGGCATGCGAGCCGTCGAACACGTCAATCGCCTCGACATTGTTGATGTTCTGGCACGTGAGATACCCCTCCGTGCCCCACACCGCGCCCATACGGTCCGAATGGCACAGAATCGAGCTTTGCGCGGTGGCCATCACACCATTCTGGTAATAGAACGTCATCGAATTGTGCGCGTCCACGCCGGTTTCATACGGTTGCATCGACGATTCAACACGTGCGATCGGCGCATTATGCATGATCATGTCGATGAAATTGATTGGATACACGCCGACGTCCAGCAGCGCGCCGCCAGCCAGCGCAGGATCGGTGATACGCGCCTTCGCCGTGGTCGGATAGCACAGATTCGCGTCGATCGCCTGCACCTCGCCGATCACGCCGGACGCGATGATATCGTCGATCATGCCACGCGACGGCATATACCGCGTCCAAATCGCCTCCGTGCACAGCATGCCGGTCTCATCCGAAACGTCCAATATCTCACGCGCCTGCTGCGTGTTCGCGCCGAACGCCTTCTCCACCAGCACGCCCTTGCCGGCGCGCATGCACAAAATCGCCTGCTCGGCATGGAAGTTATGCGGAGTGGCGATATACACAAGATTCACGTTCGGATCGGCGACAAGCTCCTCATACGATCCGTACGACACCGGAAAACCATATTTCGCCGCGAACGCCGCTGCGCGCTCGCCGTCGCGGGCCGCCACCGCGTACGGTGCGACCAGATCACGGTACCGGTCATCCGCCGCCATTTTCACCAACGTTTCGGCCATGCTCTGCGCGATACGGCCCGCGCCGAGAATCGCCACATTGATCTGTGCCATGAAATCTCCTTGTTTTGAACTGCCTGTTTGCTACGTTGCAATGACCAGCGTACGCCACATGCGACGGCGGCACGCGTTATGCGAAAACGATTGATCGGCCCTTTTGCCATAATGGGAAGCCGTGACGGCAGAGCATCGCAGGCAGACAGCCAAACCCGGAAAAACCGGCAAACCCAAGAAAACCGGCAAACCTAGAAAAACCGGCAAACCCGAAAAATACGAGCGGGGCACGCGCAGCTACACCATGTCCCACATCCGCGGCAAAGACACATCCATCGAACGGATGGTACGTAGCTTTCTGTTTGCCAAAGGCTTGCGATTCCGCAAAAACGACAAGCGATACCCAGGCCACCCGGACGTGGTACTACCGAAATACCGTACGATCATATTCGTCAACGGCTGCTTCTGGCACATGCACGAAGGCTGTCCGAAAGCCACACGCGTGCCCAAATCGAACGTCGAATTCTGGACCGCGAAACTGCTGCGCAATCACGAACGAGACGCGAGGCAGCGCGCCGAACTCGAAGCGGACGGCTGGAAAGTCATCGTGGTGTGGGAATGCGAGCTCGGTAAGAAGGTGCGCGACGAACGGTTGGAACGGCTTTACCGCGAAATCGTGGACGATTCCGTGAAATGAGTGTCGGCAGGCAGCATTACAGGGAACGTGGTAAAAACGAAATATGGGAAATGCTGAAAATGGCGCGCAGCCGCAGTTGTCGAAGCGCGCGCAGATTGCCAATCCGTTCCGCGCCATGGTGTTCGGAGCCATGGCCGATGAGATGATCGCCGACGGCACCGACGTGGTCAAACTAAGCCTCGGCGAGCCGGACTTCGGCGCGCCGCCGGCCGTGCGTGACGCCATGCGCGAACAGTATGACGGCCGTCCGCTGCCGTACACCGCGGCGATGGGCCTGCCGGAACTGCGCCAGGCGATTTCCGATTTCTATAAGGAACGTCACCACGTCGACGTCGACCCGAAACGCATCGCGATTACCGCGGGCGGTTCGACGGCACTGCTGCTGTCCGCCGCGCTGACGGTCAACGATGACGACGAAGTGCTCATCGCAGACCCGTCCTACCCGTGCAACCGCGAGCTGGTACGCGCGTTCGGCGGCAAAGTCGTGGACGTGCCGACGTCCGCCGCCACCCGATTCCACCTGACGCCGGAACTGTGCAAAGAATACTGGACGGACCGCACCAAGGCCGTCATGATCACTTCGCCGTCCAACCCGACCGGCACCACCATCGCCTTCGACACCCTGAAAGCCGTGTGCGACCTAGCCCGTGAGCGTGGCGCATGGCGCATCGTCGACGAAACCTACCTCGACCTGGCCGACCGCGAACCGGACGGATCCGACGTGAAATCCGTGCTGGCCTGCGATCCGGACGCCATCGTCTGCTCCAGCTTCTCCAAGTTCTTCGGCATGACCGGCTGGAGGCTCGGCTGGATGGTCGTGCCCGAATACGCGCTCGAAGCCATGGACGACCTCGCCACCAACTTCTTCCTGTGCGCGCACACGCCGACCCAGCATGCGGCGCTCGCCTGCTTCACGCCGGAAACGCTGGCCGTGTGCGAGGAACGCCGTCAGGAACTGCTGGAGCGCCGCCGCATTGTAGTGGACGGTTTGGCCGAGATCGGTCTGCCGCTGGAAGTCGAACCGAACGGCGCGTTCTACGCGTATTTCAACATTTCCAGCACCGGTTTGGATGCGTGGACGTTCTGCGAGCGTGCGTTGAAGGAGGCGCATATCGCGTTGACGCCTGGCCGCGATTTCGGCGAGGCCACCGCGGATACGCACGTGCGCCTGTCGTACGCGGCTTCCCGCGAAGCCCTGCGCGAAGGATTGAAGCGACTCGGTGATTTCGTAGCCAAAGTGCGTGGCTGAGGTGCATGGTTGAGATATTCGGCTGAAACATATGTCTGAAGCGCGATTTTTCACGCCGATGCAATCGTTTCCCGCACTGTGATTATTGGGTGCCCACCCTCCTTTCCGAGGGTGGGCATATTTGCAAAGGTTATCAAGGCATGTCGTGCAATAGGTTAATCGCTTAAGTTATTAAGCTGTGAACCATGGTTACATTGCATTCGCACGCCACCCGACTTGGCGTGCTTGACATCGGTTCGAACACCGTCCACATGCTCATCGTCGACGCGGCTCCGGGCGCGCGCCCCGAGCCCGAGGCCAGCACCAAAAGCACCATTCGCCTGATGCAGTATCTCAAAGATGACGGCAGCATCAAAAAAGCGGGCACCGAAGCCTTGCTTAGCGCGGTTGAAAAGGCGATGAAACTCGCCGAAGAATACGAAATCACCCAGCTGCTGGTCCTGGCCACTTCCGCACTACGCGAAGCGCCGAACGGAGGCAAGATCCTACGCAAGATCGAAGAGGCCATCGGCCAGCCGGTCACCGTGCTGTCCGGCGTGGATGAGGCCCGACTCACCTTCCTGGCCGCCCGCCGTTGGTATGGCTGGGATGCCGGCCGTTTGCTCGTCATCGACATCGGCGGCGGCTCGCTCGAAGTGGCCATGGGCTCCGACGAGGATCCGACAGTCGCACTGTCCGTTCCTGCCGGCGCAGGCCGCGTGACGCGCGAGTTCCTGCCGGAAAGCGGCGTCGCGGATGATGACGATCTGGAAGCTGCCCGCAAGAACATCCGCAAGATCCTCGAGCCAATGGTCAAGTCGTTCCCCAAATCGAAGCATCCGATGCATGCCGTGGGCACGTCGAAGACGATTCGCTCCCTGGCCCGTCTCGCCGGTGCGGTGATGCGCCAACCGGGCCGTGTGGACACGTCGATTATGACGATCGACCAGCTCGAGGATTGGCTACCGCGTCTTGCGGCCATCGCCCCGGACCAGCGCACCGCATTGCCGGGCGTCACGCCGGAACGTACGTATCAGATCGTCGGCGGTGGCCTGGTGATCGATGAGATTATGAAGGCGCTGGACGTCAAAGAAATCGAAATCTGCCCGTGGGCGCTGCGAGAAGGCGCGATTCTGCGCTGGCTCGACCAGTTCGGCCGCACAAGGCTTGGTTTCTAGCGGCTTCGCGGCTGTGGCGCGTTGTTGAGAGCGCGCTTTGGCCACGTTGCCAAACCTCGCTTACGGCTCGGCTGTAATTGTTGCAATTACTGGAATCTCGGTAATCGTAACGATTGCAGCCGAGCTTTGTATTACGGCGGTATTACTGCCCTTGCAGTTCCTCCAACTGGCGCTTCGTCTTGTGCAGTTTCGCGTAGATTTCATTGCGTTGTTCGGGATTCTTGGCACGCTGATGGTCGCGGGTGAGCTTGTCGACCTGCGCGGTGAGCTGTGCAATCTGCATGCGTCGGGCAAGACGCGTGTTCACGTCGATGGGGGAGGGGTCGTCCAGAATCACCTGCGAGCATAGCGACTCCCACAAGGCGTCCATGGAATCGACCGCCGGATCCGTGGCGTTCAGCGTGGCCTCGCCGGCCGGCTGCCAATCGGAAGCGAACACCTTGGATGTGGTCGTGTGCCCGGCACGTGCCGGCAGCGCTCGACGGACGGCGAACGCGCACTCCTGACGCGTCGTACCTTCGAAATCGGCGTCGCGTACGCAAACGAACAGCATGCCCGACTTGCGTTGCATCGCAATCAATTCGACGATATCCGTCGGAACGGCGGCGTTTGGTTCGTGCAAACGCAGGCCGATCACCAGTATTTCCGGCACGCGCGTACCGGCGGCGAGTCCGATATTGCGCGCCTGCAGCAGCGACAGCATGGTGATTGATTCGATGTCGTTCGCCAAACGCTGCTTTGTTTTGGCGGAAACCGGAATCTTCGCCACGAACAGGCCTTTCGGCAGCCTCGCCTTCTCGGCGGGAATCGCAGTGGAATTCGGCAGACCCAAAGTGGTTGCGGAAACGGAACCGCAGGAGGCGATCGTCATTGCTGGCCTTCTTTCGTAAGCACGCCGCAATTGTTGCGGCATTGCTTCGACTGTAGCGCATATGCATTGCGATTGCCGGCATTCGCGCGATTACTGGCGATCATTGGCGATTGGGGAACGCGATTGCAGTGCGCGACACGCCGAAGTTTGCCGATTGCCGCATGTTCGCGTATTATTTCCTCTTGCGGTGATCATAGCCTAGGTGAGACGCCCGGTCCCATTCCGAACCCGGAAGCTAAGGCCTAGCACGGCGATGGTACTGCACTCGAGAGGGTGTGGGAGAGTAGCAAGTCGCCGCGTTTACTCTTTTCGAATCCCGAGTTGAGCTGAGCTCCTCGGGATTTTTCGTTATCTGTCAAAGCAACTGACAAGAGTGCGTCGCCACTATCTTTTACATTGCCAATGCCGTTACGCCGTCAGCGTGACTGTCGTCTATCCAATATATAAAAAGTATATACGTCTTATATAAATTGATTGTCGAAGCGGAGGAACCTTCATGATCATCTCGGTCATCAACCTCAAGGGCGGCAGCGGCAAAACCACCACCGCCATGGCGTTGGCCACCGCGGCCGCACGGCACAACCGCAACGTGTCCGTGCTGGACACCGATCCGCAAGGCGATGCCACCACATGGGCGGGCGACGCCGAAGACGCCGGCGAAACCCTGCCGTTCACCGTGGACTCCGCCAATATCGGCAAACTGAAACGACTGCGCAAAACCATGGCGGATGACGAACTCGTCATCATCGACTGCCCGCCGGCCGGCAACGTGGTGGACGTGGCCTGCGATGTGGCCGATTTCGTCATCGTTCCGGCCACCCAGGGGCCATTCGAACTGAGCCATGCGCTCGAAACCGCGGAAAGCCTCGACGCGGCCGGCAAACCGTACGCGCTGCTGCTGCTCAAAGTGGAAAACAACAAGCTGGCCGGCAACGCGGTCAATCTCATCCGCGAACGCGGCGCCAGCGTCTTCGACGCGTCCGTACCCAAGCGCGTGGGCATGCAGAAAGTCATTGGCCACGCATTTCCCAGCAATCTCAATGGGTATGAAGACGTGTATCTCGAACTTGAGGAGGCGATCGCCTGATGGCCATTAGAAAACCGAACGGTGGTGCGAAGGCAGTGTCCACCGCTCCGCTGACCAGCGTGCAGGACACCCGCAGCCGTGGCAATGGCAATGGCAACGGCGAACGTGTGCTCATGAGTTTCAAAATTCCATCCGATCTGAAAATGATGCTGCAGGAAAACGCGCGTGAACGCGGCACCACCGCCAGCCGCATCATCATCGACGGCATCCGCCACGAGCTCGGCCTCGACGACTAAGCCGAAGGCGTGAAGGAAACCGTCGGAACATCAACGGAACGGACATAAACGGACACGGGCGGACATGGATGGTCGCGGACGTGCGTTCCGAAAAAACAAGGGAATGGTATGGCTCAGGCAAAAACACGCCAGCCGCAAGGGCCGGCAACGGGCAAATCGCAAGCGTCGGCCAAAGCGAATCGGGCTAAGGCAAAACCGGCCGCAACGAGACCGGTCAAGCCGCTACGCACGCTGAATAAGACGAAAACGCATCGCGTACGCAACTTCATCTGCGCGGTGATTGCCTTCATATTCGCGCTCGCCGCGCTGCTGGGCACTGTCACGCACATTCTGCCGGAAGAACTGCAGGCGTTGCCGTATATGCCGATCGTCGTCTCCCTAGTGCCATGGTTCACGCTGCTCGCCGTAATCGCGCTCGTCTGCGCCATCGTCTCCAAACGTACGGTGTCCATCGTGATGGCCGTTCTGGCGATTGCGTTGCAGGCGTTCTGGCAGTATCCGTTCTTCTACCAGCCTTCGAAACTGCCACGTGCCGCAGTCGCGGCGGCGTCCGGCGAAACCGTCAACACGGATGACGGCTACGCGCGGCTGATGACGTGCAATGTGTACAAAGGGCGCGCCGATGCGCGTGAGATCGTGGATCTGGTGCGCAGCGAACACGTCGAGGTGCTTGCGTTGCAGGAGACGACCGACGCTTTCGTGGACGATCTGAACCGTGCCGGCATCGCCTCGTATCTGCCCTATGCGCAGGTGTCGAGTTCGGACGGCGTGTACGGCAACGGCCTTTGGTCGGCGAGTCCGCTTGACGACCCTTCCGATGACGATGTCGATTCGAGCGCGTCGTTCATGCCGGGCGGCACCGTTTCGTTCAATGGGGGAGCCACGCAGGTGCGTTTCGTATCCGTGCATACCACGTCGCCGACGAACGATTACTGGCAGCAGTGGAAGCGGTCGCTCGACGAACTGGCGAAACTACGTTTCGACACTAGCCGACGGTACGTTTTCATGGGTGATTTCAACGCGACGTACGACCATACGCCGTTCCGCAACATTCTGGGAAACCGTTTCTCCGACGCCTCCCGTCAGGCCGGCGAGGGATTGAAATTCTCATGGCCTGCGAATGTCGATTACGTGCCGTCGTTCGCCGGAATCGACCATATCGTACTGGATTCCGGCATGCAGGCCGGACAGGTGCGCACAGTCAAAGTGGACGGCAGCGACCACAAAGCGCTGCTGGCGATTGTGCGGGTCGGCTAAGCCCGTGGCTAGACGGTGACGACCGGCATGTTATTCGAATATCAGATGCAGGCGATGACGTTCGTGCATTGCGGTTCTGTGGGCAGCATCGGCATGGTGAACTGGTCGAGCAGCTTGTAGGAGAGCGGTCCGGGCAACTGTCCTACCGGATTCGTGTGCGCCAGCCGTTCCACAATAGAGAAATATGGTATGTCTTGCATGCTGATCCCTTGGTCTTCCAAAGGTGATGTATGGGTTGTGCGGTTGCTTTCCGATGCTTCCATAGCAGAAGGGGGAACCTTTTGGATACATTCACTCAACCGCTTAAGTATCCGTTTGCCACTATAACAGAGGGAGGGTCATTGTGCCTGTGCTGGAGGGTGGCGGTGAGATGGTGTTGTCCGGATTGCGGACGTGCGATTGATCTTGGATGCTGCCGATGGCGATGCGCGCCGACAATGTACGGGGATATGAAAAAGTGCCCCAGATAGGAATCGAACCTACGACACCTTCTTTAGGAGAGAAGTGCTCTATCCACTGAGCTACTGAGGCAACGAGTCACCATTGTACACACAATATGGACTCGACATGACGGGTAATCGGACCTGATTGTTCGGGCTCAAGCCGTTTGACGGACGTTCCGGTGGAACGTCCGTAGGTGAGGGGAGCGGCTGTGCCGCGACGGATGCTCAGGCCAGATTGTCTTGCGTGCCTGCGGTGTTGGCCGCGGTGGCCTGCTCTGCCTGCGCGGCGTCGAGCTTGGCTCGGACCTCGCCAAGCAGGCTCTGCGCGCGCTTGGCCAACGCCTCGCCGATCTCCCACTGCCGCATGGACTGGTCGAGGTTCAGGCCGCCCGCCTCCAACGCCTGCACGGCCTGGATGAGCTTGTCGCGCGCCTCCTCGTATGGCATCTGCGCGATTGCTTCGCGTTCCTTGTCGGTCAGGCTGGATGCCGGTGCTGCTTCGTTGCTCATGTGCTACTCCTTCGTTACGGTTTTCACTTCAGACACGACGATGCCGTGCTTCAAGGTCATGGTCAGCTGGTCGCCCGTCTTCACCTTGTCCGCGTCGTCAAGCACATGCCCGTCGGCGCATTGCACCACCGCGTACCCGCGGTCAAGCGTGGATTGCGGACTCAGCGCGGTCAGCGACGCGTGCGCTTTCTCGATGGTCAGGCTCGCGTCGTCAAGAATACGGGTCAGACCGATCCGCATTCTTGTGCGTGCGTCATCAAGGAAACGCTGATGCGGTTCCAACATGGTGAGCGGCTGGGTGAGGCTTGGACGGTTCGCGTAGCCTTCGATAAGCCTGGTCTCGTTGGAGACGGTGGCGTCGATGCGCATGCGCATGCGGTCCAGGTTCACCTGAATCAGCTGCATCTGCTCATGCACGTCCGGCACGACCTTCTTCGCTGCGTCGGTCGGCGTGGAGGCCCTGAGGTCGGCCACCAAATCCAGCAGGGTCCAATCGTCCTCATGCCCGATGGCGGAAATCAGAGGAGTGTGGGCCGCCGCCGCGGCGCGCACCACGTTCTCATCGGAAAAGCCAATCAGATCTTCGAAAGCGCCGCCGCCACGCGCCACGATGATCACATCCACATCTGGATCGGCATCCAGCTGCCGGATGGCCGCTACCACGTCCGACGGGCACTGCTCGCCCTGCACGTGCACATGCGTCACCTTGAAGCCGACGACGGGCCAACGCAGACGCACGTTGGTGATGACGTCGCCTTCCGCACGTGCCTGCGGCGCGCAGATCAAGCCGATGCAATGCGGAAATTCCGGCAACGGCTTCTTGCGATCGGCGTCGAACAGACCTTCTCCCTTAAGCTTCTTGCGTAGCTCGTCGATCATGGCCTTCAGACTGCCGCCCGCGCCGGCCGTGATGATCGCGTCGCCGCGCAACGACAGCGACGTGCGCTTCATCCACACGTTCGGCTTGCCGTGGATGATGACACGGTCGCCCTGCACAAACGGCGCCGCCGCCGCGGCGAACCGTCCGAAGCCGTTGACTTCCATAGCGATGTCCTGCTGGTCGTCGCGCAGCGTGATGTAGGCGCTTCCCTGACGACGCGTGTTGATCTGCGTGATTTGCCCGGCCACCCATACGGAGGGCCAACGTTCGACCGCCGTGTAGAACTTCTCGCTGAGCAGGCTCACCGGCCAAGGGTTGTCGGCGGTGGTTTCCGACGCCAGACGGGGCAGCGGCTTCGACGTCCGCTGCGCCGTCGGTGGGTTGTAATCCGGGTTCCAAGTCATAAGTCAAGATTCCATCATCTTGCGGACAAATGGAACATATGTTCGAGTGTTGCGAATGCTCCGTGCGTGAAGATAGTACGGTGTGTGGGGCTGTGTCAAAACGACACTCCGAGATGAAATCGTTACTTTTGTCACACAAGGTACAAAATGGCGAAATCTCGCCAAAAGTAGAATATATAGTTTCTCTAGCGGCGTGGTGACACTACATTTAGTGCCGACCTTGGCGTAGAGTGTGCATCTGTAGATACGAACGGGCATGCGGACGAAGCATGAAACCTGGCCGGATGGGTCCGGCCCGGAAAGGAAATATACATGGAAACCCAGACTCTGGAAGGCGTTGCGACCGAAACCGAGAACGCGCCGGAAATGGTCAAGGTGCTTGTCGAGAAGCGCGACGGGCGTGTGGTCGATTTCGATCCGATCAACATCATCAGCGCGGTGAAATCGGCTTTCGCCGACCTCGACAAGAAAATCGGTCCTCAGGAGGAACGGCTGATTCGCGACATCGCCAATCAGGTCGAGGCCGAAATCAAGGACCGTTACAATGGTCCGGCGAAGATCGAGGACATCCAAAACCTCGTGGAGCATGGGCTGATCGAGGATCATCTGTACGACGTGGCCCGCACCTACACCAACTACCGTCTGAACAAGGACATCGAGCGCGCCAAGGCCACAGACATCAACGAGGCCGTGCGCCGCTTGGTGGACCGCGACGAGGCTCTGGTGCGTGAGAACGCCAACAAGGACTCCAACGTCTACTCCACCCAGCGTGACCTGCTGGCCGGCGCGGTGTCCAAGGCGTCCGCCTTCTCCATGCTGCCGGATGCGGTGTCCAACGCGCATATGAAGGGCGACATCCACTTCCACGACGCCGATTACTCGCCGTTCACCGCGCAGTCCAACTGCTCGCTGCCGAACTATTGGGACATGCTGGCCAATGGCTTCACCCTCGGCAACGCGCCGATGGGTTCGCCGAACAGCATCTCCATCGCCGCCACGCAGATCACCCAGATCATGAAGGACGTGGCCTCCAGCCAGTACGGCGGACAGACCGCCAACCGCGCCGACGAGCATTTCGCCGAATACGCCAAGAAGGACTACGACAAGTTCCTTGAGCAGGCCCACGAGATCATGCCCGACGATCTGCCGATCGAGATCGCCGAACGTCAGGTGCGCATGGCCAAGGCCGTCGAGCCGAAGCGCCTGCACTTCGAAAAGGATCGTCCGGCACTGCCGATGGACGAGCCGTTCGACAAGACGTCCGACCGTCTGCAGCAGCTGCGTGAGATCTGGGCGAAGATCCAGACCCGCAAGGCCATCTACGACGCCATGCAGACCATGGAATACCAGATCAACTCCAACCGTGTGTCCAACGGCCAGACCCCGTTCGTGACCGTCGGCTTCGGTCTCGGCACCGACTGGTTCGCGCGCGAAATCCAGCGCGCCATCTTCCTCAACCGCATCCGCGGCCTCGGTTCCGAGCATCACACCGCCATCTTCCCGAAGCTCGTCTTCACCATCAAGCACGGTGTGAACGCCGATCCGGGCGACCCGAACTACGACCTGAAGCAGTTGGCCCTCGAATGCGCCACCAAGCGCATGTACCCGGACGTCATCTTCTACGAGAACATCGTGAAGATCACCGGCTCCTTCAAAGCGCCGATGGGCTGCCGTTCCTTCCTGCAGGGCTGGATCGACCCGAAGACCGGCAAGGATGTCGAGGACGGCCGCATGAACCTCGGCGTGGTCACCGTGAACATTCCGCGCATCGCATTGGAATCCCACGGAGACAAGGACCGCTTCTGGAAGATCTTCGACGAGCGCATGACCGTCGCCCATCAGGCGTTGCAGTTCCGCATCATGCGTTGCAAGCAGGCCACTCCGGTCAACGCCCCGACCCTGTTCCGCTTCGGCGCATTCGGCCGTCTCGGCGCCAACGACAGCGTTGATCAGCTGTTCCGCAACGAACGCGCCACCGTGTCCCTTGGTTACATCGGCCTGTATGAGGCGACCAGCGTGTTCTATGGCAAGGACTGGATGCGCGACCACGACTGGGATCCGGAAGGCAAGGAATTCGCCCTGTCCATCGTCAAGCGCATGAACGAGCTGTGCAAGGATTGGAGCACCGCGGAAGGCTACCACTACTCCGTGTACTCCACGCCGGCCGAATCGCTCACCGACCGCTTCAACCGCATGGACCGCGAGAAGTTCGGCGAAGTGGACGGCGTCACCGACCACGACTTCTACACCAACTCCTTCCACTACCCGGTGTGGCTGCAGCCCACGCCGATGGAGAAGCTCGACTACGAGAAGGACTTCCCGTACTACGCGTCCGGCGGCTTCATCAACTACTGCGAATTCCCGTGCCTGCAGGCCAATCCGAAGGCGCTCGAAGCGGTGTGGGACTACGCCTACACCATCGGCATCGGCTATCTCGGCACGAACACGCCAATCGACCGTTGCTACGAATGCGGTTTCGAAGGTGACTTCGAACCGACCGAAGAAGGCTTCAAGTGCCCCGAATGCGGCAACTCCGACCCGGACCGCTGCAACGTGACCAAGCGCACCTGCGGCTACCTCGGCAATCCGGTGCAGCGCCCGATGGTGCACGGCCGACACGAGGAAATCGCGCACCGCGTCAAGCACATGAGCGGCGAAACCGGCCATGTCACCCTTGACGACGGTTCCGAACGCGAATGGTTCGAGGAAGCCAAGTAATCAATCGCAATAATCGCAAAACAACAGGCAATTCAGGAGCAACGTATGGTAAGCAGCGCCGATCCCGCTGTGTCTCGCCGTGATTTCGCGGCCGGCGAAACCGGCCGCGGGCCGTTCATTCCGACAAACCGCGCCAGCAACCCGCGTGCCGGACAATGGACGAACGCGATGAGCCACAACATGATCGCCGACTACAAGCGGTTCCTCATGACCGACGGCGAGGGAATCCGCTGCTCGCTGTACGTCTCCGGCTGCCCATTCCACTGCGAAGGCTGCTACAACTCGTCGATCTGGGATTTCCGCGCCGGCCACGAATACAACGACCGGCTCGAAGCTCAGATCATGGCCGATCTGAGCCTGCCGTACGTGCAGGGCATCACCTTCCTCGGGGGCGAGCCGCTGCTCAACACCGGCGTGCTGCTGCCGCTTTCACGCAAGATCCGGGAGCGGTTCGGCCGCACCAAGGACATTTGGTGCTGGACGGGCTACACGTGGGAGGAGCTCATGCGCGAAGGCGAAAGCCCCGACAAGCGTGAACTGCTCGAACAGATCGATATCCTCGTGGATGGCCGGTATATCAAGGATCTGCACGATTCGCTGCTGCAGTTTCGCGGCAGCTCCAACCAGCGCATCATCGATGTGCCCAAGTCGTTGGAAAGCGGGCAGGTGGTGCTGTGGTCGAAACTACACGATCAGACGCGGTTCATTCCCGAAATCTACGGCAAGGACCGCGCTGCGGGGGAGGGGGCGGCTTCCTGAATGGTTTTGAACGGTTCGTATACGAACGGTTGGAATTAGGCAAGCTGACTATATTCGTTGTCTAATTATGCGTCGTGTCGTGCACTTTATGCGATACCGTGCCGAATTAGGCAGGGGCACAGACTACCATTACATACTTGGATAACCGGGGCAGGGCGTTCGTGTTGGCACGGACGCAACCCGGCGGATGAGAACGATAGAGGTACAGTACATGGTCGAAGCAGCAGTTACCGCAGACAACACCTGCGATACGAAGCCGTTGCGCGTAGGTCTTGACATCGGTTCCACCACGGTGAAGGCCGTGGTGCTCGATCAGACCGATTCGCTCGACGCGGTGCTCTTCTCCGATTACCGTCGCCACCACGCCAACGTGCGTGCCACCGTGGCGGGCCTGCTGGAGGACATCCACAAAGAACTTGAGGCCCGTGGCCGCGGCGACGAGCCGATTCGTCTGGCCATCACCGGTTCCGGCGGCCTTGCCTTGGCCGATAATCTCCATGTGCCGTTCGTGCAGGAGGTCATCGCCGAGACCCGCGCCATCGACGAGGAATATCCGCAAGCCGACGTCATTATCGAACTTGGCGGTGAGGACGCCAAGATCACATATCTGAAGCCGACTCCGGAACAGCGCATGAACGGTTCCTGCGCAGGCGGCACCGGCGCGTTCATCGACCAGATGGCCACCCTGCTCGACACCGACGCGGCGGGCCTCAACGACATGGCCAAGCATTACGAGACGCTCTATCCGATCGCCTCCCGTTGCGGCGTGTTCGCCAAAACCGATCTTCAGCCGCTCATCAACGACGGCGCGGCCAAGCCCGATCTGGCCGCATCCATCTTCACGGCGGTCGCCACGCAGACCATCGCAGGTCTGGCGTCCGGCCGACCAATCCACGGCACCGTCATCTTCCTGGGCGGTCCGCTGTTCTTCATGTCCGAGCTGCGCGAGGCGTTCCACCGCGCGCTCGAAGGCAAAGTCGACGAATTCATCGTGCCGACCGACGCGCACCTGTACGTGGCGTTCGGCTCCGCGCTGCTCGCCGGCGAACCGGACCAACTCGAGGAAGGCCAGCATTTCGAAGCACGCACCTGCGCCGATATTCTGAAAAGCCTTGAAGATCTGAAGAATCTGCCGGCCAACACCCCCACCATGCCTCCGCTGTTCCCGACCGAAGCGGATCGCGAGGCGTTCAACAATCGCCATCATCGCGAGCACGTGCACATCGGCACTTTGGATGGCGCGCAAGGCCCGCACTTCCTCGGCATCGACGCGGGCTCGACCACCATCAAAGCGACGCTCGTCAACGACGACCGCGAAATCGTATGGTCGTCGTACGCCACCAACGAAGGCAGCCCGCTGACGGCCGCCGTCAACATCGTCAAGCAGATCCAAAGCCAGCTGCCGGAAGGCGCGTGGATCGCCCGATCCTGCGCCACCGGCTACGGCGAAGGCCTCATCACCACCGGCCTGCACCTGGACGAGGGCGTGGTGGAGACCATGGCGCACTATCGCGGCGCGGAAATGGTTTCACCTGGCGTCACCGCCGTCATCGACATCGGCGGCCAGGACATGAAGTATCTGGCGATTTCCGACGGCGTGATCGATTCGATCGCCGTCAACGAGGCATGCTCGTCCGGCTGCGGTTCATTCCTGCAGACGTTCGCGCAGTCCATGGGACTGACGATCGAGGAATTCACGCAGGCCGCGCTCAACTCCACGCATCCCGTCGATCTGGGCTCGCGCTGCACCGTGTTCATGAACTCCTCCGTCAAGCAGGCGCAGAAGGAAGGCGCCACGATGGAGGACATCGCGGCGGGCCTGTGCTATTCCGTGGTGCGCAACGCGCTGTACAAGGTGATCAAGCTGCGCGATTCCGGCGAGCTGGGCGACACCGTGGTGGTGCAGGGCGGCACGTTCCTCAACGACGCCGTGCTGCGCGCCTTCGAACTGCTCACCGAACGTGAGGTGACCCGACCGAACATCGCCGGCCTGATGGGCGCGTACGGCGCCGCGTTGACCGCACGCATGCACTATTCCGACGTGGCCGACGGTCTCGACGACGGCGATTCCGCCGCTACGGAAGGTGCGAAGACGGTCGATATCGCAGGCGTCACGCACACCGCATCCAGCATCGTGTCCGGCAGCGACCTCGACAACCTGTCCATGACGTCCGAACGTGACGTGTGCAAGCTGTGCCAGAACCACTGCAAGCTCACCATCACCACATTCCAGGACGGCTCCCGCTACGTGACCGGCAACCGTTGCGAACGCGGCGGCGATTCCAAGAAGCAGCGTTCCGACAGGCCCAACCTGTACGACTACAAATACAAGCGTTGCTTCGCCTACCGTCGTCTGACCGACAAGAAGGCCACCCGCGGCGAAATCGGCATTCCACGCGTGCTCAACATGTACGAGAACTACCCGTTCTGGTTCACGCTGCTCACCTCGCTCGGCTTCAAGGTGATGATCTCCGGCCGCAGCTCGCACGAACTGTTCGAAACCGGCATCGAATCGATCGCCTCCGAAAACATCTGCTACCCGGCCAAACTCGTGCACGGCCACATCAAGTGGCTGCTCAACAAGGGCATCAAGACGATCTTCTACCCGTGCGTGAGCTATGAGGAGAACTTCGTTCCCAACACCGACAACCACTACAACTGCCCGGTCGTGGCCAACTATCCGGTGGTCATCGGCGCGAACATGCCCGAACTGCGCGAGGAAGGCGTGCGCTACATGCGCCCGTACTTCAACATGGCCAACCATGAGCTCATGGTGGACCGCATCGTCGAGGAATTCGCCTGGGCCAACGTGACCCGCGAGGAAGCCGAAACCGCGGTCAAGGCCGCCTACGCCGAAAACGAAGTGTTCAAGCACGACGTGCAGATGGAAGGCCTCAAGGCCCTCGCCTACATGAAGGAACACGACTGCAAGGGCATCGTGCTCGCCGGCCGCCCATACCACGTCGACCCGGAAATCAACCACGGCATCCCGGAGACCATCTGCGCGCTCGGCATGGTGGTGCTTTCTGAAGACTCCATCTGCGAACTGCAGCCGGGGGAGAAGCTCAACCTGAGCGAATTCCTCGCCGAAGGCGAAGAGGATCCGCGCAAGAAGAACGCGAACGGCTTCCGCCACGTCGACGACCGCAAGGTCACCAAGATGCCATTGCGCGTCACCAACCAGTGGGCCTACCATGCGCGTCTGTACGCGGCGGCCAACTTCGTCGCATCCTATCCGGGACTCGAGCTCGTGCAGCTCAACTCCTTCGGCTGCGGCCTCGACGCCATCACCACCGACCAGGTGTCCGAGATCCTGGCGGACAAGGCCGACGTGTACACCATGCTCAAAATCGACGAGGTCTCCAACCTGGGTGCGGCGAAAATCCGTCTGCGCTCGCTTAAGGCGGCCGTCGAAGAGCGTGAACGCAACAAGAAGAACGACGGATTCCGCAAGACCGGCACCGAAGCGCCGACCCCCGGTCGCCAGGTCATGCTCGACACCGTCATGAAAGCCAATCCGAAACTCACCGAAGCCGTCACGGCCGCATCCAAGCGCGCGGCGGAAAACGGCAAGGGCGAATCGCAAGAAACCGCCAAAACGCAGACAAATGGCAAGGGCGCGTCCGCACACAACTCGGCGACCCTGTCCAAGTACGCGAACCGCATCCCGTTCGGCAAGAACATGAAGGACTACACCATCGTGGCTCCGCAGATGAGCCCGATCCACTTCTCTCTGGTGGAATCCGTCATCCGCTCCGGCGGCTACAAGTTCGACATTCTGGAGCACGCCAGCCGTGAGGACGTCGAAACCGGCCTGAAATACGTCAACAACGACGCCTGCTATCCGGCCATCATGGTCATCGGCCAGCTCGTGGACGCGATTCTGGAAGGCAAATACGATCCGGACCACACCGCGCTCGCCATCACGCAGACCGGCGGCATGTGCCGTGCCACCAACTACTTCGGCCTGATTCGCAAGGCGCTGGTGGACGCCGGTTATCCGCAGATTCCGGTGATCGCCATCTCCACGCAGGGCATCGAGGACAACCCGGGCTTCACCGCCACGCCGGCTTTGCTGCATCGTGCCATCAAGGCGCTTATCGTTGGCGATCTGCTGATGAAGTGCCTGTACCGCGTGCGTCCGTACGAAGTGACACCCGGCAGTGCGAACCAGCTGTACAAGACGTGGGACACCATCGTGCGCGAGACGCTCGAGAACCACGGTCGTTCCAAGACGGCACGCAAGTTCATAGGCAAGGAATACCTGCCGTATCCGACGCTCGTCAAGGAGATCGTCAAGTCGTTCGACGCGTTGCCGTTGAAGGACGAGCCGCGCAAGGTGCGCGTCGGCGTGGTCGGCGAGATCCTCGTCAAGTACCAGCCGGACGCCAACAACCATGTGGTCGACGTCATCGAATCGCAGGATTGCGAGGCCGTGGTGCCGGGCATCATGGAATTCATGACCACCCGACCGTACATTTCCGACTGGAACGAGCATTACCTCGGCATGGGCGGCAGCAAGATCGGCTATGCGCTGATGCGCAAGGGCCTCGACCTGTACAACGCTCCGGTACGCGAGGCGGTCGATCTGGCTCACGGCAAGTTCTCGCAGGATCTGCCGATGCCTGAACTGGTCAAGAAGGCCGACGAGGTCACGTCCGTGGGCGTGCAGGCCGGCGAAGGCTGGCTGCTGACCGCGGAAATCCTGGAACTCATCGAATCGGGATGCCCGAACGTGGTGTGCGCGCAGCCGTTCGCCTGCCTGCCGAACCACGTGACAGGCCGAGGCATGTTCGGCAAGATCCGCCGACTGCATCCGGAAGCCAACATCGTGTCCATCGATTACGATCCGGGCGCTTCGGAAGCCAACCAGCTCAACCGCATCAAGCTGATGATCTCCGCTGCCAAGAAGGCGCACCGCGCAGCCGAAGAGGCGCGCAACAGCGAGAAGGCCGCTTGAATCGCCATTCTTATTTCCGTCGAACCGACGTTGGGAAACTTTCCGACGTCGGTTCGACGGTATCTGAGCCGCCAAATCGACGGCTGATTCGGCGATCGTAAAATCGATGGTCGTCGAATCGGCATTCAAATCGCCAGCCAAATCGATGGGGAATGATGGTCGGTTATCGATTTTCCGTATAGCGTAGCCTGCGTTGCGAATGGCGCTTTTCGTTAGGATGGCCACTATGACAACGCCAAAGATCACGTACGCGCACCTGCTGACCGAGCCGAATCCGAAGCATGTGGAAAGCCTTATCAAATTCTTCGAATCCGGCTGCCAACAGCGCGGCACCGGCGGTTTTGGCGTGGAAATCGAACACCTGCCGGTACATAACAGCGACGATACCGCGGTGACCTACTACGAAAGCAACGGCATTGAAGCGTTGCTCAACCGCATCCGCCCGTATTACGACGAAAACAAGGAATACTGGGAAAACGGGCGACTGGTCGGACTCGCCCGTGACGGCATCTCCGTATCTTTGGAACCGGGCGGACAGTTGGAAACGTCCATCGGCATCCTGCACAAGCCGGAGGAGCTCGCCACATTGTACGGCGCGTTCCGCCGCGAAGTCGACCCCATCCTCGAAGAACTTGGTTTCCGACTCGTCAACTATGGTTACCAACCGAAATCCAGTTACGCGGACATTCCCGTCAATCCGAAGGACCGGTACAAGGCGATGACCGCCTACCTGGGACGTGTCGGACAGTTCGGTCCGTGCATGATGCGTTGCTCCGCTTCGACACAGGTCAGCATCGACTACGTTTCGGAACAGGACGCGATCGCCAAACTGCGGTTGGGCACGGTGATCGGCCCGATTCTGGCATGGTTCTTCCGCAACACCCCGTATTTCGAAGGCAGAGAGAACCCGTATCCGCTGCTGCGCCAACGCATGTGGGATTATCTCGATTTCCAACGCACGAACGTCATCCCCGGCCTGTTCGACCCGCGTTTCGGTTGGGAGGATTACGCGGTGGACGTGCTGTCCACGCCGATGATGTTCGCCGACCTGACGCACACGCCCGAAGCGCTGGCGGTGCCCGGAACCGATCTGCACCATCCGGCGTTCTACGAGAACGCGAACGACGTGTACCCGGACCGCGAGCTCAACGCGTACGAGATCAACCATGTGATCTCCACGCACTTCAACGACGTGCGTTTGAAGAACTTCATCGAATTCCGCCACTGGGATTCGCTGCCGGTGGCGCGCGCCGAGCGGCTTACTGAAATCATCGGCTCGCTGTTCTACGATCCGACGAATCTCGACCGACTGGAAAGCTACTTCGACGGCATCCGCGAGGAGGACGTGTTCGAGGCCAAGGCGAATCTGCAGGCGCGTGGACGACAAGCCTCCCCATACGGCAATTCGTTGGAATTCTGGCAGGAGTTCCTGGGACTCGAAGGCGTGCTCGCCGACGAACCGGGCGATCCGAAGCATCCGGACGTCTTCCAGGCGTGACCGGCCGAGGGCCCGTCCGATGGTACGCTGTTCCATATGGTTACCGAGGGGAAAAAGCGGGTTCGTAAATCGCCCGAAGAGCGCAAACGCGAAATCATCGCGGCGGCGGGCAGGCTGATCGGCGAGAAGGGGTACTACGGTACGTCGCTCAAGGACATCGCCGACGCCATCGGCATGAGCCAGCCCGGACTGCTGCACTACATCGGCAACAAGGAGCGGTTGTTGTCGCTGCTGGTCACCGATAGCTACGACCAGCAGGGCACACCCGCCGACTTCGCTAAGTCGGGATTGCCCGGCAGCGATTCTGACGGCATGCTGTTTCCCGCATATCTGCGGTTTCTGGTCCGCTACAATGCGCAACGCCGCAGTCTGCTGCAGCTGTACATGGTTTTGGAAACCGAATCGTTCAACGCGGACCATCCACTGCACGAGTATTTCGAAAACCGACCGGACTTGACGTGGGATCATTATTCGCGGTTCGCATGGAAGCTGCCGCCGCAGATCGGCGGATGGGATAATATGCGGCCGATCGTGCGGCAATGCATCGAGGCGATGGACGGTATCCAGCTGCGGTGGACTCGCAAGCCGCCGATCGACCTGTACGACGAATGGCTCGCCTTCGAACGGATGATCTTCCCCTCGCCGGTGTGGGACGGATACCGGTAGACCGTCCCGTGACGTGCGTATCTAATGGCTGTTAGTTAAGAAACGCCTGAAAATCTGCGGTACTTGACGATTTGTTTCGGAAGATATATAGTTCCTATATCTAATAACCGTTAGATATAAAAGTCAACGAGGACGATGGAGGATTCATGGGCCGTTACGAGGCAGACCACATTCTGTTCGGCGCCGCATATTACGACGAATATCTCATGATGAAGGGCATTGACCGCATCGATGAGGACATGGCGATGATGAAGGCTGCGGGACTGAACGTCATCCGCATCGCCGAATCCACATGGAGCACCTGCGAACCGCAGCCGGGCGTATTCGACTTCACCTACGTGGACCGCGCGCTCGACGCAGCCAACCGCGCCGGCATCGACGTCATCGTCGGCACGCCGACCTACGCGGTGCCCAGCTGGCTCGTCAAACTCGACCCGAGCGTGCTCGCGGTCACCCCGAGCGGCCAAGGCAAATACGGCGCACGCCAGATCATGGACATCGTCAACGCCACCTACCGCTTCTACGGCGAACGCGTGATCCGCAAGCTCATCTCCCACGTCGCCGACCATCCGGCCGTCATCGGCTACCAGGTGGACAACGAGACGAAATACTACGATTCCGTCTCCGAGGACATGCAGCGCCTGTTCGTCAAGTACCTGCGGGAGAAGTTCCACGGCGATCTGGACGAGCTCAACCACCACTTCGGCCTCGACTACTGGTCCAACCGCATCGACTCCTGGGAGGACTTCCCGGACGTGACCGCCACCATCAACGAGTCCCTGGGCGGCGAATTCGACAAGTTCCGCCGCGACCAGGTGCGCGCCTTCCTGCAGTGGCAGGCCGACATCGTGCGCGAATACGCGCATGACGACCAGTTCATCACCCACAACTTCGATTTCGAATGGCGCGGATACTCCTACGGCGTGCAGCCGGCCGTCGACCACTTCAAGGCCTCGACCGCCGTGGACATCACCGGCGTGGACATCTACCACCCCACCGAGGACGACCTGACCGGCAAGGAGATCGCCTTCGGCGGCGACATGACCCGCTCCACCAAGGACGGCAGGAACTACCTGGTGCTCGAAACGGAGGCCCAGGGCCAGCACGGCTGGGTGCCGTTCCCTGGCCAGCTGCGCCTGCAGGCCTACTCCCACCTCGCCTCCGGCGCCGACATGGTGGAATATTGGCACTGGCACTCCATCCACAATTCCTTTGAAACATATTGGAAGGGCCTGCTGAGCCACGACCTCGAACCGAATTCCACCTACCGCGAGGCGGGCGTGTTCGGCCGCGAGATCGCCAAACTGGAAGTGGGGGAGCGGCTCGTCCACCTGAAGAAGCACAACAAGGTGGCCATCATGGTCAGCAACGAATCGCTGACCGCGCTCGACTGGTTCCTCATCGAGGCCGGCTTCCCGTTCGGCGGCACCCTCAAGTACAACGACGTGGTGCGCAACATCTACGACGCGCTGTTCGAACTCAACGTGGAATGCGATTTCATCCCGTCCGACGCGCCGGCCGAACGCCTGGCCAAATACGAGATGATCGTGACCCCGGCACTGTACTGCACTCCGCAGGAAACAACCGACCGTCTGCGCGAATTCGTCTCCAGCGGCGGCCACCTTGTCTCCACCATGCGCTCCTTCGTAACCGACGACGAGGTGACCGTATGGCACGACCGCGCGCCGCACAACCTCACCGACGTGTTCGGCATGACCTACAACCAATTCACCCGCCCAAACGGCCACGTGTCCGTGGAATTCGCCGGAACGCTCGCCAAAACCCCGGCAAGCGACGCGCAGGCGCTCATCGAACTGGTCACCCCATTCGACGGCACCGACGTGCTCGCCAGCTACGGCCACTACGCGTGGAAGGATTACGCCGCGGTGACCCGACATGGCTTCGGCAAGGGCGACGCCGAATGGATCGCCACCCTGCTCGACGCCGACACCATCCGCGCCGTCCTGCGTGAAGCCGTGGAACACGCGGGCATCGCCGATGCCGGCACCGCGCTCGCCGGACAGGTGACGGTGCGCCGCGGAACGAACGCCCGCGGCGAGCAGGTGACGTATCTGCTCAACTACTCCGCCGACGAGGTCACCATCGACAGCCCGGTGTCGGGCGATGTGGTGGTCGCTCCGGTGGTGGTGGGCACCGACGGCACCGTCGATGAATCCGCCACCGCGGCGATCGCTCTGAAGGAGGGCTCGAAGGTCGAGGTGGGCGACAGGCTGACGATCGGCCGCTGGAATGTGGTCGTCATCGCCGGCTGAGCCGCAAAGCGGTGGTGGCGCGTCGGCCCGCTGGGTCAGGGGATGAGCAGGTCGATGATGGCCTTCCATTCCCCGATGAAGTCGACGTCATGCGATCCGTTGAGCCAGCGCAGCTGCAGACCCTCCATCGCGGACAGGACCTGCAGCGCGGTGCGCTCCGGATCGGCGACACCGTCGCGCTCGGCCGCGAACGCGTATTCCTTCAGCAGATTGATTTCGCGCTGTTCGAAATACTCGTGCACGGGATGGTCCTTGCTTAACGCCTCGCTTTCCAGCAAGGTGTAGAGACGGACCATCTCCGGACGGTCGGCGTTGGTCTCCACGGTTCCCGTGGAAATGGCCTTCAGCCCCAGATCGCAGTGGTACGCGATGCCGTCGTCAAGGACTTCGCCGGTCACGCCCTGCACGCCAAGATGCTCGGCGATGGCGATCTGATTGGTCCGATCGGCGTATTTGAGGGTTTCCTCAAGCAGTTGTTCTTTGGATTTGAAGTAGTAAAGGAGGCCGGCTTCGGTGATGTTCTGAGCCTGGGCCACATCGCGTATGGTGAAGCCCCAGAAACCGAACTGGGAGATGAATGAGACCGTGGTTTCGAGAATCGCCTTCCTGCGATCCTCGGCGCTCATTCGCTTTCTGGGTTTGTTTTCGGTGCGGCGACGCATATGCTCTCCTTCATCTGGTGCTTACTAAGGTACAAGAAGGGGGAGAAGAAGACGATGGGAACCCTTGGAACACGCCGGATTATCGCAGACAAACGATTTGTTATATGATTTAACTAAGCAGTTACTAGGTAATAAAAACCGGTGACTGTGAAGCTGAATGGAACAGTGTCCGACCGGTTTTGCAAACGCTTTGAGACGGCGATGACATGACGTCGACTTGTGCCTTTGCGAAAGATGGTTTACACTGAAAACACGTTAGTTACCACATGGTAGTTAACAGATGGGGCGAGGCCGTCCCGCCACCACATACACCGCTAAGGTGCGGAATCGCACACAACATAAGTTCACTACTGAAGCATGATTCGAAGGAGAGAGTTTCATGAGTGAAGCAATCGCCAGCAAGGCGGAGCGCCTTGCCGCTTACAACGCCAACATCGCCGCGGCGGAAAAGGATCCGTCACTGTCCCCGGAAACCGGCAAGCCGCTGTCCAAGATGAACGCCGCACGTTTCGGCGCAGGCTTCCTGGTATTCGGAGTGCTGTGGATGTCCGGTCTGGGCATCGTTTCCGCAGTGCTGCTGCCCATGCACTACAAGACCATCCCGGGCGTCAACGCCGATGCGTTGGTCGGCATCGTCAACGCGTTCACCGCGGTCGCATCCCTGGTCGCCAACCTGATGTTCGGCAACTTCTCCGATCGCTCCCGTTCCCGCTTCGGCCGCCGTACCCCGTGGATCCTCTTCGGAGCCGTGCTCGGTGGCGTCACCCTGTTCCTGACCGGCACCACGCATAACGCCGTGCTGCTGACCATCTTCTACTGCGCCTGCATGTTCGGTCTGAACTGCATGATCGCGCCGATGGTCGCCATCCTGTCCGACCGCGTGCCTTCCAAGATCCGTGGCACCATGTCCGCCTTCTACGGCGCCGGCTCCACCATCGGCGCTCCGATCGGCACCATGCTCGGCGCACTGTTCATCGAAAACCTGATTCCGGGCTTCGCCGTCGCCGGCGTGCTCATGTTCCTCGGTGGCGTGGTCGCCGTGATCATCATCCCGAAGGAGCAGTCCGCAGACTTCCTGCCGAAGGACGAAGGCTCCGCCAAGGACATCCTCTCCTCCTTCCGCCCGCCGAAGTTCTCCACCGCGCATGACTTCTACAAGGCGTTCGCCGGCCGCTTCTGCATGCTCATGGCCTACCAGATGATCAACGTCTACCAGCTGTACATCATCCAGAACTACATCGGCCAGTCCGTCAAGGAATCCGCCGTCACCGTGTCCGTCGTGTCCATGATCATGATGGTCATGTCCCTGGTTGGCTCCTTCATCTCCGGCCCGGTCTCCGATCTCATCGGCCGCCGCAAGGTCCCGGTCGTCGTCGCTTCCGTGCTCTTCGCCGTCGGCATCGCCATGCCGTGGATCTTCAAGTCCACCATGGGCATGTACCTGTTCGCCGGCATCGCAGGCCTCGGCTACGCCGTCTACTCCGCCGTCGACCAGGCGCTGCTGGTGGACGTGCTGCCGAACAAGGAAGAGGCCGGCAAGGATCTGGGCATCCTGAACATGGCCACCACCCTCGGCCAGATGTGCGGCCCGGTCGTCATGTCCGCCATCGTGGTCAACCTCGGCTACAACTTCGCGTTCCCGACGTCCATCGCATTGGCCATCATCGGCTGCTTCTTCATCATGGCCATCAAGAAGGTCAAGTAAGGCAGCTGCTGTAAACCGGGGGAGACGGTCGTGCCATAGGCCGTCTCCCCTCCGCGGGACCGAATCGCCCCGCCTCCCATCCATACCAACCATCAACGCATATCCGAATTATCAACGACGATACCAAGGAACATCATGACCACCTGGATTGCAACGACGCAAGACGACAAGCTTGCCGACCGAACCTCCGACATCGAATCCACCAACGCCACCACCGCGGCCGACCTGCAGCTCGACGGCAACGAATACCAGGCCCTGCGCGGCTTCGGCGGCTGCTTCAACGAACTCGGCTGGCTGCCGCTGCAGAACGTCAGCGAAGCCGAACGCGACCAGATCATCAAGGAGCTGTTCAGCCCCGACGAAATGAACTTCACCTTCAACCGCGCCCCCGTCGGAGCCAATGATTTCGCCGACCACTGGTACAGCTACGACGAGGTAGACGGCGACTACGAGATGGAGCATTTCTCCGTCGAACACGACGAACAGACCCTGATCCCGTACATCCACCGCGCGCAGGAATGGCAGCCGAACATGCAACTGTTCTCCAGCCCGTGGAGCCCGCCGACGTGGATGAAGCGCCCGAAGGCCTACAACTACGGCCGTCTCGTGCAGACCCCGGAGAACCTCAAGGCCTACGCCAAGTACTTCGTCAAGTACATTCAGGCCTACGCCGAGCATGGCATCACTGTGAACCAGCTGCACGTGCAGAACGAGGTGTTCGCCGACCAGAAGTTCCCGAGCGCCCTGTGGGATTCCGAAGCGCTCAAGGTGTTCATCCGCGACTACCTCGGACCGGCGTTCGACGAGGCCGGACTCAGCACCGACATCTGGCTGGGCACCCTCAACGGCCCGGAGGACATGGCCTGGACCGGCGGCGGCTATGGCATGACGCTCAACAACTACAACCGCTTCGTCGACAACATCCTCTTCGACGACGGCGCGCGCAAGTACATCAAGGGCATCGCCTACCAGTGGGCCGGCCAGAACTGCATCGCCCGCACGCACGAATCATGGCCGGAGATCGAACTGATCCAGTCGGAGTCCGAATGCGGCACCGGCGACAACAGCTGGGAGTACGCGGAGTACATCTTCCACCTGATCAACCACTACTTCCGCAACGGCGCCACCGCATACACCTACTGGAACATGATCCTCGACGACCAGGATTCCACATGGGGCTGGTGGCAGAACTCCCTGTTCACCATCACCGCCGACAAGCACGAAGTGCGCCGCAATCCGGAATACTACGTGATGCGCCACTTCTCGCACTACGTCAGGCCCGGCGCGAAGGTGCTCGGCACCACCGGCCACTTCAACTCGATGGCCATCGCCTTCCGCAACCCGGACGGCACGGTGGTGGTCGTGGCGCAGAACGCCCTCGACGAGGAGCGCCCGTTCGAATTCGCCGATCCCGATGCCGCCGAACGCGGCTTCAAGGTAACGCTTGCTCCGCGATCGTTCAACACCTTCGTGCTGGACTGAGCCGGAGTGATACGGCGTCGGCTCGCGCGTAATGCCGGTTTTTCCCTTTTTCCCGGCGATATGCCGATCGCCGGCGCCCTGCCCATGAGGTGCCCGCCGCGATGGATCCCCTCCATGCGCGGCGGGCACCTTTGTTTGTATTGGTGGTTTTTCTCATCTGAGCAGTCCTTCGCCGTGGGATGCCGACGAGATTGGGTTGCGTGTGGAACGGAAATGTATTACGATATAACTAAGTAGTTACTAAGTAATAGAAACTGCATGACGTACGAAGGAGTGCATATGGATCTTGATTACATCAAGGGCGTGAACCTGGGTAACTGGCTGGTTCTGGAAAAGTGGATGAACCCGGCATTATTCGATGGAACCACTGCCGATGACGAATACTATCTGCCGACGCAACTCGATCCGGCCGTCTACGAGGCCCGCATCAGGACCCACCGCGCCGAATACATCAACGAGCGCGACTTTGCCACCATCAAATCGTGGGGACTGAACTCCGTGCGCATCCCCGTGCCGTACTTCATCTTCGGCGACCGCGCGCCGTTCATCGGCTGCATCGACGAACTCGACAAGGCCTTCAACTGGGCCGAGAAATACGGTCTGACCATCCTCATCGACCTGCACACCGCGCCGATGAGCCAGAACGGCTTCGACAACGGCGGCATCTCCGGCGTGTGCAAGTGGGCGCAGCTGCCCGACGAGGTCGAATTCGTGCTGTCCGTGCTCGAACGCCTCGCCAGGCGGTACGGCCATCGTCGGGCGCTGATGGGCATCGAAATCATCAACGAGCCGAACACCACCACCTGCTGGCCGATGGCGAACGTGACCGAACGCTACAAGGCGGTCGATCCGGAACTCGCCGAAGGCACCGGCCCGATCGCATTCGACTGGCTCAAGAACTTCTACATCACCGCCTACCACCGTCTGCGCGATGCCGACAAGGGCGCATTGCCGGCAGACAAGGCGGTGGTGTTCCACGACGGTTTCGACATCGAACAGTGGAAGGACTTCATGCGCGGCCCCGACGGCAAGCTCGCGCCCGAGTTTAAGAACGTGGTCCTTGATACCCACCAATACCTCATGACCGCCGAAACGATGGGTTGCCCGCAGACAGCGGAGGGCTACGACGACTTCGTGAGGAATACCTATGCGCCGATGATCGCCGAGATGAGCGAATACTTCCCGGTGATTGTGGGGGAGTGGTGCCTGTTCAACTCCGTCGGCTGCGGTGTGGACACCCACGGCGGACAAAGCGTGCTCAACGGCGAGGAAGGCGCGCAGGCCGAGACCCTGACCGCCGAACAGAAGCGCTCGCTGTACCAGGGCGTGGCCGAATCCCAGCTCGCCGCATGGAGCAAGGGCAGCGGCTTCTACTACTGGAACTACAAGCTGCTCACCGACACCGTCAACACCCCTGGCTGGATCGGCTGGGACGCATGGGACCTCGGGCGCTGCATCGCCCAAGATTGGTTCCCCGTCCAAAAGTGATTCCGTCGGACGCAAGAATCGTACAAAGCAACGCGTGATATCAAGAACATTAAGGAACGACAATGCTGCATAATCCGATCTTCAAAGGCTTCAATCCCGATCCGGCCATCTGCCGCAAAGGCGACGACTACTACGTGGCCGTCTCCACCTTCGAATGGTTTCCGGGCATTCCGATTTACCATTCGAAGGATATGAAGCATTGGGAGCTGCTCACCCACGTGCTTACTGATGGTACGAATCCGAACCTCACCAAGCTGCCAAGCGCTAAGGGCATTTGGGCTCCATGCCTCACGTATTGTGAGGAAGAGGACATGTTCTACGTGATTTACGGCGTTATGAATTCCATGAATGCACGCTATTTCGACGTGAATAATTATCTGATTAAGTCGAAGAGCATTGAAGGTCCGTGGAGTGAGCCGGTATATCTGACATCTTCCGGTTTCGACGCGTCCATTTTGCATGATGACAATGGCAAGAAGTACATCGTCAGCTTGGAATGGGAGACCCGTGAAGGCTATGAGAAGCCGGGTGTGATCTGCTGTGTGGAATATGATCCGGAAACCAAGCATGTGGTTGGCTATCCGAAGCGTATATGGCGTGGCGCTACTGATCGTGGCTGCATTGAGGCTCCGCATCTGACCAAGCGTGACGGCTGGTATTACATTATGTGCGCCGAGGGCGGCACCGGCTACAACCATTCTGTGACCATGGGCCGTTCCCGCAATGTGTGGGGCCCGTATGAGCCGGATCCGAATGGTCCGCTCGTCACTTCGCAGCCGAAGGAGTCAAACGAGCGTGCTGATGACGATCATTTGAAGCCGCGCTATTTCAACCCGGATTCCGTATTGCAGAAGTCCGGCCACGGCTCCTACGTGGATCTGCCGAACGGCGAGACATATCTTGTGCACCTGACCAGCCGTCCGTTTGTGCCGGAATTGCGTTGTACGCTTGGCCGTGAGACCGCCATTCAGAAGATGCAGTGGACGCCTGATGGTTGGTTGCGTATGGCTGATGGTTCTAATCTGGCAAAGATCGAAGTCGAGGAGCCGAATCTGCCAGATGTGCCGATGCCGGAAATTCCAAGCCTTGACGATTTCGATGGTGAGGAACTGGGTAACTGGTATTACTCGCCGCGTCAGATGCCGAGCACGTTTGCAAATGCTACGGAACGCCCGGGCTGGTTGCGTGTTCGTGGTGAGGAATCGCTTGCCTCGCTGAATCGTACGAGCCTGCTTGCTCGCAAGCTGACGAGCGTGTATGCCACGGTAACCACCAAGATGGAGTTCGAGCCGGAAGTCTACCAGCACAGCGCTGGCTTGACCATCTACTACGACAACATGAATAATATTTTCCTGCGCAAGTATTATTCACAGACGCTTGGCGGCAGCGCGATTTCGATTGTGCGTCTCGAAAACGGTGAAAAGATGGAAATGCTTGACACTCGCGTTGCTGTGGAAGACAAGCCGATCTATTTCCGTTTGAATATCGAAGGTCGTCGTACTTGGTTCGAGTGGGGTTATGATGGCGAGAACTGGACCAAGATTGGCCCGGATTTCGACACTACCACCTTCTCTGACGAATACTGCAAGTACGGCGAATTCACTGGCACCATGGTCGGCATCGCCGTTACCGACGCCGCTCTGCACGAGAAGACTGCCGACTTCGACTTCTTCGACTACGAGGCGGACGAGACGAAGCCGGTCGACTGATCCCGCCCATCCGGCCACCACGATCATTCAACGACCCTGATCCGGCTGTGATCCGATTCCGAGCGGCCGCGTGGCCGCTCGCGGGGCGCATACAATGGACCAAGGAACGTTGCGAATGACGCGCGGTTCCTTGGCCCATTGGGCCGAATGGGTTTTGCCATGGGTTGTGATGGGCGGAAGCGAAAAGTCGGGCAACCCCCGAACGTAAGGGCGGTGAGACGCATGGTGCTAGGCATCGACGAGCGAATCGACGGCGTGAACCTCGGCAACTGGCTGGTGCTGGAGAAATGGATGGATCCGAAACCGTTCACCCGCAGCGCCGAAGACGATGAAATCTGGATGCACCGCACGCACGTATCCCTCTGGTCCGAACGGAATCTCGCCGAGGAACTGCGCCGGCACCGCGAAACCTACATCACCTTGGAGGATTTCCGTATTATCGTCGGTCACGGAATCAACCTCGTGCGCATTCCCATACCATATTTCATCTTCGGCGACTGGCCCGGACATCCGGGCTGCATCGCATACCTCGACCGCGCGTTCCGTTGGGCGCGGGAGACGGGACTGAAGATCATGATCGACCTGCATACCGTGCCCGGCTCACAGAATGGTTTCGACAACGGCGGTCTGACGGGCGTGTGCAAATGGGCGCAGAATCCGGACTTGGTGGAATACGCGCTGAATGTGCTGGAACGATTGGCCCGCCGATATCGTGACGAGCCGACCCTACACAGCATCGAAGTGCTCAACGAACCAGTGAGCTGGTCGGTGTTCCATGGCACGTCGAATACGGCGAAGGACGTCCGCGAGGCCTCCGGCAGCACGCATGTCCCACTGCGCTTTCTGAAGCGCTTCTACCGCGACGCCTACGCTCGGTTGCGCGCCATACTGCGCCCGGAAACCATAATCGTATTCCATGACGGCTTCCGACTGCTCCGCTGGGGCAACTGGTTCCGTCGCGCCGGCATGCGCAACGTCATGCTCGACACCCACCAATATCTCATCGCCATGGAGGAACCGTTGTTCGCGGGGCCGGCACGCCGGCTGTACCTGCAATCGCGGCACCTGCCATGGCTGTACCGAATGCTGGTGGGTGCGCGCGAAATCGCCATCCGTTCGGCGGCCCGCCATATCCCTGTACTTGTGGGCGAGTGGTGCGTGGAGAACCGGTGGGCCCTGCACAGCCGAAACCGAGCGGACGCATACCGTCAAGTATCGCGATTGCAACGCGCGGCATGGGATACGTCGGCGGGGCAGGTCTATTGGAGCTACCAGCTTGCGCGTTCCGCGAAACCAGGCAGCGGCGAAGGAAAACCGCCACGCGACCCGCGCAACGGCGGCAATCTCGAAGCGTGGGATCTGACCCGCGTATGGCGTCATGGATGGATTCAAGCGGATACGCCCCACGATGACGTGGCATCGGCGCCGTCAATCAACGACAATCGACGCAAAGGGCATTAGACTCGGAGTCATGGCAGAGGAAGAGACTTCGAAACGTACCCGCAAATCGCCGCAGGAGCGTCGTGCGGAAGTGCTGGATGCGGCGGTGCAGCTCATCAGCGAACGCGGATTCAACGGCATTTCCATCCAGGACGTGGCCGATCGCGTCGGCATCTCCAAACAAGGCGTGCTGCGATACGTCGAAAACAAAGACAAGATGCTGGCGCTGGTATATGACGAATACTACGGGCAAACCGGCACTCCGGAGGACTTCTTCTCATCGGGCATGCCGGGCAGCGACCCATCCGCGCCGCATTTCCCCGCATACCTGCGCTACCTGGTGAAACACAACTCGCGCCGCCGCATGATGGTGCAGCTGTTCACCGTGCTGTCGGCGGAATCGCTGAATCCGGACCATCCATTGCATGACGAATTCATGGAACGCATGGACGGTATTTGGGAGCACTATTCGAAATACCCATGGGTGGTTCCGCCGCAATTGGGCGCATGGGCCGACAGCATGCGGCCAGTGGTGCGCAAAGCCATGGAGATCATGGACGGCATCCAGCTGTGGTGGCTGCGCGAACCGGAAGTCGACCTATGCGCAGAATGGGCTGAAATGGAAAACCTGCTGTTCCCCGAGCCCCTGTGGGACGCCTACCGCTGATTCGGATTTATTGATTTGGTCGTGTCCGTTCCGCCGGTTGGTTGCGATTGCGTGATTCTGATGATTGTCTATCTGCTTTCGTTTTTCGACCTGCGGTTTTTGGACTTGCGGTTTGCGGTTTGGTTTGCGTGAGGCACCCTTTTGCTCACGGATTGCGATTTGCGATTTGATTGGTGGTTTGTGGCTTGCACGAGTCCAATCGCAAGCCACCCTTTTGCTCACGGATTGCGGAAAAGTGCGTTTTTGCGCATACGTGCGCTGAATTATCTGATTTTAGAAATAGGAAACGTTGGAATTCCGCCATTTGTGATTTTGCATAATGGCATACGATTACCCCTTTTCGCTCACATACGTATATTGACGGCTTGATTTACTTTGCGTGAGCGAAAGGGGGTATTGAATAGTGCGATTACGCAATGTGGTTACGCAACGCAATCGCACTATCGCATACAACTACGCCACAGTGAACGTGGTGCGCTTCAAATCGCGACGACGGCTCGAATGGCCAATCAACACTTCGAACTCGCCCGGCTCGACGATACGGTTGGCATCCGAATCGACGATAGTGCACTCCGAAACCGGAATATCGAACGCAACGGTCTTGGTCTCACCCGGCTCAAGCTCCACGCGCTGGAACGCTTTGAGCTCGCGGTCCGTCCAACTGTAGGACGTCACGATATCGCCGATATACAACTGCGCTACTTCGGTGCCTTTGCGCTCGCCGGTGTTGGTGAGCGCAACCTCGACATGCATGGTATCGGTGGTGGCGAACGTGCCGGAAGCCGGAACGTTCGTGATTGTCGGTTCGCCATATGCGAAGGTCGTGTAGCCGAGGCCCTCGCCGAACGCGAACGCCGGATCCTGCGTGAGATCGGCATAACGATTGCCGTGCTGGCCACGGATCTGGTTGTAATAGACCGGCAGCTGGCCCGCATGACGCGGGAAGGTGATCGGCAGACGTCCGCTCGGCTCGGTTTCGCCAAGAATGATTTCGGCGATGGCCTGGCCACCCTTCATACCCGGATTCGGCGCCCACATGAACGCGCTGACACCGTCGGCCGTGGATTCGTCCACGATCACGCCATTCGTGCCGATCACGCATGCCGGCATCACCTGCGGCTTGGAGCTCATCAGCACCACGACCAGCGGCTTGCCGGTCTCGCGGGCCACGTCGGCAAGCGCTTTGAGCATGGCGTTCTGCCCGCCGAGCAGTTCCAGTGTGGCGGTGGAGCAGGTCTCGCCGACCAACTGCACCACATCGCCCACGACGGCGACAACAAGGTCGGAACGGCGAGCGTTGTCCACCGCCTCATCCAGCAGTTGCTGGTCGAACTTGGCGGAGACGGCGAGCTTCGGACGAGGCTGGCCATCCGGATAGAACTCGCCTTCCGGATCGTCCACCAAATCGATGATGTTCGCGCCACGCGAATACGCAACCTCGCATCCTTCGGGCGCAAGCTGCTTGAACCCGTCAAGCACGGTGGTGATCATCTCACGCGGCTGGCCATCCGGCATCCAATTGACCTGACCGGAATTGCCGGCCCAATCGCCCAACTGCTCCTGCGCGTCATCGGCAAGCGGGCCCACCACGGCGATGCGTTTGCCCGCCGCAGCCGAGAACGGCAATGCGCCGTCATTCTTCAGCAACGCCACGGATTCGCGTGCGATTTGCAGGTTGAGCTCTTGATGGGCTTTGGAGCCGATAACCGTCTTGATGCGCTCTTGGTCCGGCAGACGCGGATCTTCGAACAGGCCCAGGCGGAACTTGAGTGCGAGGATGCGGGACACGGCTTCGTCGATCAGCGACTCATCCAGCAGGCCGGTCTTCACGGCCTCGATGGCACCTTCGTAGAACTTCGGCGTGGTCATGATCAGGTCGTTGCCGGCCTTGACCGCGTCCGCGGCGGCGTGCACGTAATCGGCCTTGACCTTCTGCTCCCACACGGAACGGCCGACGTTGTCCCAGTCGGTGATCAGCGTGCCCTGGTAGTGCCAGTCGCCGCGCAGCTTGTCGGACAGCAGCCACTTGTTGAAGGTGACCGGCACGCCGTCGATGGATTCGTATCCGAGCATGAACGTGCCGCAACCCTCCTTCGCCACGCGTTCGAACGGCGGCAGGAACCACGATTCCAGCTTGCGGTGGGACAGGTCCGCTTCGGAAGCGTCGCGGCCGCCCTGCGTTTCGGAATAGCCGGCGAAATGCTTGGCGCAGGCCAGAATCGCATCCTTGGCGAGCGGCTCGCCAGCTTTGGCGCCGCCCTGATAGCCCTTGACGATGGCGGAGGCCATCTCGCCGATAAGATACGGATCCTCGCCGAACGTCTCGTCCACACGGCCCCAACGGGTGTCGCGGGCGATGCACAGCACGGGGGAGAACGTCCAATGCACGCCGGTGGTGGAGACCTCTTCGGCGGTGGCACGGCCCGCGGCCTGAACCTTGGCCGTGTCGAAGCTTGTTGCCATGCCGAGCTGGGATGGGAAGATGGTGGAGCCTGGCCAGAAGGAATAGCCGTGGATGCAGTCGTCGCCGATGATCAGCGGAATGCCGAGGCGGGTCTTCGTGTTCACGGTCTCGACCGCGCGGGGCAGGTCCGCGGGGGAGGTGTGCAGAATCGAGCCGACGTGCTTGTTGACGATCAGGTCATCCAGATCGCCGCTGCGAGCATCAAGCTGCATCATCTGGCCGACCTTCTCTTCGAGGGTCATGCGTCCGAGCAAATCGGCGATGCGCTCTTCGGCAGGCAGGTTGGGATTCTTGTATGGCAGGTCGGTGGTGTTGGTCATGGATTGCTCACTTTCCTCGTTGAAGCGGTGTCCTTTAATTACCACTTGGTATTTTACGATGATTCAGGTAATTTCACAAGTCGCCGCAGCGCATGTCGTATTTGGCGGACATTGCTCGTGTGGGCGGTTCTACAATGACTTCTTGGTTGCGGTATCGGCTCCATGCATGCATACGGGCCGGGAGTCACGGCAAGGTCCGGTCTTTCCGTAGGCGGTTTTCGGGTTCCGTAGGTGGTTGGGGCTGAATGCCTGCCGAAGGAATGGCCTGAATAAAGCCGTTCCTCATCCCCGATACCACCGGCGACCACCTACGGAACAGTGAAACCCTCTACGGAATCTCGCCATGACACATCGGTTACGGTTCACCGGGGTTCGAAAAGGAAGAAATAGCATGATACGACAGGCAACATCTGCGGATATCGCGGCGATCGCCGCGACCTACGAGGACCTGCTGACTTACGAGCAGGAGCATGGAGGCGATTCCCATTGGGAATTGGGCGTATACCCGACGATCGCTGTACCGAAGCGCGCCGTGCCCGCAGGGGGAGATGATCGTGCTGGAAGAGGATGGTGAGATCCGTGCCAGCATGATATTGAAATGCCCAGCCCGCGGAATACGACGACGTGGCATGGCAGTATCCCGGCGAAGGCGAGGATGTGCTTGTCGTGCATACGCTGTGCGTGCCGCCGCGGTTCGCGGGCCACAGGTATGGAAGCCGGATGGTGCAATACGCGAAGGAATATGCGGCCGGGCACGGCTGCGCGGTCGTCCGCCTCGACACCTATGCGCATAACGAGCCGGCGAAACGCCTGTGCCAACGGTGCGGATTCCGCATCGCAGGGTGGGGGCCGCATTGCTCCAAGGGCTCATGGAAGAGGAGCAGGTGTATCTGGAGTACAGGTTGCAATGAGCATCGGCGTCGTTGCCGTTTCAATAGGTGAGTGAAGGTCGGGCCTCCCATAGGGTGACCCGACCTATTGCCTTACGCGCGTCGGCGGGTCAGCATCAATCCGATGCCAAGCATGAAGCAGGCGACCATCATGCCTGCCGGAGCCAGCATGTCCGAGCCGGTGTTCGCAATGGTTTTGGTGGTGCTGGCAGTGGCATCGCTCCTTCCGCTGGATGAGCCGGGCTTAGCTGGGGCGCCCTCGCGCACCACGGAGGCGACGGCCTGCCCCGGCTCCACCTTGACCACGGAACCGTCTGCGGACAGCGTCACTTTGGCGCTGTAGGCGGCGGCGAGATTCAGCCGCTGATAGCCGTTCGAGCTTGCGTCCAACGGTTCGCCGGAATCAATCTCCGTGGCGGCCAGCACGGCCCTCCGTTGTTCGGCGTTCAACGTCGGGAACGCGGTGGTCAACAGATTCTCCGCGCCTTCCGGTACGACGGCGGCCTTGCCGGTGGCGGAGGTCGGCTTGAATCCATAGCTCATGCGTGCCTGATAGGCGGCCAATGCCGACGCGCGGTTGGTCACCGGCTGTGTACTGAAATCGTCGGTGAAATCGTTGGTGTATCCGCCGCTCGGCTTGGAGGAATCGGCGGAATTCGCGTTCAACGCGGTCACGCAATTCTGCACGGTCGTCGGATCATCCGCCGCGCGGGCAACGATATTGGCGCCCACGCAACGCTTCGCCATATACGCCTGCATTTCCTGATATGCCGGCATCAACTTGTCGTTGCGGAACTGTTCATCGGACCACCGCGTCGCAAGCCCGGCCTCTCCGATGATGCGCCCGCCCATCAGATCGAGCGGATAGTGCACGCCCACGATCAGACGATTGTTGGCCGCCTCCGATGCGCGCGTCATGATCTCCGGCGCGAGCTGGGGCAGCAGCGTGGCCAGGCCGATACCGCCGGAATAGGCGACGGTGGTGTGACCGGAAGGGAACGAACCAGTGGGGGCGAGCGTGTCATAGCCGGGGTTGTGCTGCGTGCCGGAATCGTCCGTCCACACCGGCAGATGGATGATATTCTCGGTCTTCGGCAGACCGGCAGCCACATAGCCGCCATTCGTGCGATCCGTGAACGGACGCGGATGGACATACTGCTTCTTCACGGCGGAATCGTTCACATACCGTGACAGCAACGCGTGCCGTTCCGTGCCGATGTCGCTTTCTCCGGGCCGTTTGACCAACAACGTTGTGGAAAGTGGCAGATCACCCTGCTTGATGCCCTCGCTCAGAAACCTCCCCAAAACCGGGCCAAGCGCATCGGAGTACGTGTTTTCGATCAGCGAATCACTGTCCTTCAATGCGCGCTGCTGCTGAGGATTGAGCGGATCGTCATCACTGGTCCGCCCCTCATTGGCCTTATGATTCACCGACACCGTGGCGTCGCTGTTTTCCTTGAGCACCTCTGCATTGACCACGCGTCCACGCAGCTCCGTGGAAGGCGCGGTGAGATCCGGCTGGTAATAATTGGTGAAATCGGTGAGCAATGCCGTGTAATCCGGCTGCTGCGTATCGGACGGATACGGTTCGGCGCATTGCGCCTGCACGGTGACGCCCAGCGCCATGACGGCCGCGGCCGCCGCCGCGCAACACAAGCAACGGTGTCCTTCTCATCAGTCTCTCTTTATACTGATGCGCCCCCTTCGTAATCGGCACGCTTTCATCTCATCATAGGCAGCATTGGCGCAATCGGGGGCGTGTCCGAATACGCGCATGCAATTTCGCGTAACTTTTCCTCCCTAGATATAGGCGAGGCAATACGATATGCGGATATCGCCGGCGGCCGTCAACGCCGACGACGCCAACACGACAAGGAGAACCGTGAGCATCCACGACGAACGACACAACCATCGGACAACACCGGCAGCCAGCTCCGCCGGCACCATGAGCGAAGGCAGACTCACTATCGTGGTGGTGGCGCTCTCCATCCTCACCTTCCTCGGCATCCTATCCGAAACGTCGCTCAACATCGCCTACTCCACGCTGATGGGGGAGTTCTCCATCTCCGCCGACGTGGTGCAATGGCTCACCACCGGCTATCTGCTGCTCCTGTCCATAGCCATCCCCACCTCACCGTTCATGGTGCGCACATTCCCCACCAAGGGGCTGTTCGTCACCGCCGTGGCGCTGTTCTCGGCAGGTACGGTGGTCGGCGCGCTCGCCGTGAACTTTCCGATGTTGCTCGCGGCGCGGCTCATCATGGCGTTGGGCACCGGCGTCTCGCTGCCATTGCTGACCAACATCATCCTCGAGAAAGCGCCGTTCAACCGACGCGGCATGATGCTTGGCCTGGTCAGTCTGGTGACCTGCGCGGCCCCGGCCATCGGCCCGGTGTTCGGCGGGCTCGTCATGGAATTCCTCAACTGGCATTGGATCTTCTACACGATGATCCCGTTCCTGCTCATCTCGCTCGTGCTGGGATGCGCTACCGTCCCCGACATCCGCCACGGCGGGAAGGGGCATCTGTCGGTGCCGTCGCTGGTATTGGTGGCGGCCGGTCTGGCCGGCATCATCGTGGCGGCGAGCTTCTTCGCGCAGTGGAACGGCGACTGGCGCTTCTGGACGGTGCTTGTCGGCGCGATCGTGGTGCTGGGTGTGTTCGCCGCCGTGCAGCTGAGGATGGAGCATCCGCTGATCGAGGTGCGCACGTTCGCATTCCCCGGTTTCACGCTGGGCATGCTGATTCTGCTCATGTCATCCGGCGGTGTGCTGGGTGTCAATTTCCTGCTGCCGATTCTGTTGCAGCGCGGCATGGGTCATACCAGTATGATTGCGGCGCTGATTCTGTTGCCGGGTGCGGTAATCGGCGCGATTTCCGCACCGCTGATCGGTGGCGCGCTGAAAGCGCATTTCCCGCCGAAATTCATCGCCTGCGGTTTCGTCGGCGTGGCAATCATGGATGTCTCGATGCTGCTCGGCGGCGCGCATGAATGGGCCGTCGCGATCGCCTACGCGCTGTTCATGGCCGCGTCCGGATTCGTGCTCGTGCCCGACCAGACGCATGCGTTGAACCAGCTGCCGGCCGCGATGAACGCCGACGGGTCCGCGGTGATGAACACCGTGCAGCAGCTCGCTGGCGCCATCGGCACCGCGGTCGCGTCCACGCTGATCGCCGAATTCTCCGCAGCGAACCGTGCCGCGGGCATGAAGTCCGCGGCCGCCTACGTCGCCGGGTTTTCCACCAGCATGTGGGTGTTCTTCGGCATGGCCGTGACGGGTGAGATCCTGGCCCTGCTCATGTTCCGCTTCTCGAAGCGCGCCGCATAGCTGGTCATGCGCGGTGGAAGGCTTCACTTCTGTCGTTTTTCGATAGCTTTGATAATTTTGATATCGACAATGCCAAACATATTCGCAAGCGGTTGCTGGATGCATATGTCATTCGTCAGACCGGTTGCGGCGAAGTTGATTTCGCGGTTCCGCTTTTGCGTGAATACTTACCGTAAGCAGATGTGAAAATCTAGTTCAGGCGAGTGGCCTGTTGATGATGACCCCAAAGTAGTCCTCAATACCGGTGCAACAGGCGGGGTTCCTGTTCCTCATTGATGAGGTCTCGATGAGCATTCGCGCGTGACGCTCAGCAGCCCGGCGATGGCGGCACAGGTGGCCTCCACGTTGCGTTTTGTTCCGGTGAGCAGTTCCGGCAGAGCGGCTGGGCCGGGTGCGATGCCGAACGTCGCGACGATGCCGGCTTCGTTGAGCGCGGCGGTGACGTTCGGATCGCGCGTCACTTTTCCTCCGATGGCGATAACCGGTTTTCCTTGCGATTTCGCCAGTCGCGCGATGCCGCTCGGTACCTTGCCGTACGGCGTCTGCCCGTCGATCGACCCTTCGCCGGTGATGACGACATCGGCCCACGCGCACGCCTCGCGTGCATGCAGCAAATCGAGCACCAACTCGATGCCGGGGCGCATGGTCGCGTTGAACAGGCCCAGCATGCCGCCGCCGGTGCCGCCCGCCGCGCCCGCGCCCGGCTTATCTGTTATTTTGCGACCGTTCAGTGCCGTGATGGCGTCGGCGAGCCTGCCCAAACCGCAGTCGAGCAATGCGACTTGTTCCGGATTCGCGCCTTTCTGCGGCGCGAACACGGCGGCGGCGCCGTCCGTCCCGGTCAGAGGATTGGTGACGTCGCATGCCAATACGATCGGGATGTTTCGCACGTCGTCGGGAACCTCGGTGTCGTCGATGCGGGCAAGCCGGGGGAGTGCGCCGCCGCCAAGCGGCAACTCGCAATCGTCCGCATCGAGGAAACGATGGCCGAGCGCTCGGGCCAGGCCAGTGCCGCCGTCGGTGGTGGCGCTGCCGCCCAATCCAAGTACGATGCGTTCCGCTCCGGCGTCGATCGCGGCGCGAATCAGCTCGCCGGTGCCGAAAGTGGACGCCGCCAACGGATCGCGGTCGGCGGGGGAGATGCGCTCGATGCCGCTCGCCGCAGCCAACTCGACCACCGCGGTGCGAGGATTCTCTCCATCGTGAGATGTTCCGAAACCGCCCTCGCCAAGGAATCCATATCGTGTGATGATCGGCCGGCCCAGCGCGTCATGCGCGTGCTCCGATCGCAATTCGCCGCCGGTTGCCTGGACCAGCGCGTCGGTCAATCCCTCGCCGCCATCGGACAACGGCATCATGCGGCATTCGGCGCCGGGATCGCCGGCCGCCACGCCCCGGCGTATCGACTCAGCCACGGCCTGCGCGGAAGCGGCTTCCTTGAACGAATCCGGTGCCAGCAGATACCTCATGGTCAGCGATAGCCCTCCCACTGTGGCAGGGGGAAGAGGACGTCCTCGCAGCGCGCCCACATTTCGTTCAGGTCGCGCCCCGGAACCCGCAGCCAGCGCAGCTGCACGCCATCCATCATCGCGAATCCGGAACGCAGCACCTGCTCGGCGTCAACGCCTTCCGGCACATGCCAGCGGATGTTCGCGGCCACTTCCACGATACGTTCCTCGCGTTCGGCGAAATAATCATGCGCCGGATGGTCGGGATTAAGTGCCTCGGCGCTCAACGTGGAGAACATGTGCACCAATTCGGGTCGTTTGGCGTTGACCGCCACCGTCCTGCGCCACATTTCGGCGATAAGCGGACGTTCGTCTCGCACCATGCCGGCGGTGACGTCCTCGGTCTCACGGTCGTACATTTCGTCGAGCACCGCATGCAGCAGCCCTTCCTTGCTGCCGACGTAATGCAGCACGCCCGGTTTGGTGAGGTTCACCATAGTGGCGATGCGCTGCAGCGACGTGCCGTAGTAGCCGAGCGTGCCGAAACATTCGACCGCCGCGTTGAGAATCGCGCTTCTGCGGTCGACTTCGTCGTTGGCCATAATGTGCTCCCGTCGTTGCTGGAGGTTATTGGAATATGTAATTCACATTACGGTCGGTCGGTTTCTTTTTCAAAGATGATTGGCGTGTTGCGTATTGTTTTTTGATAAAGTACCTACCAATCGGTAGGTAGGGAATTCGGGGTTGAAGTCCCACCGCGAAACAATCGCGAGACGGCCGAGAAAATAGCCGAAAGGCACCAGAAACACAGAAGACATACGAAAGAGGCAGCTCATGAGCGACACCGCTTATCCTTCCGTCAACGACCTGACCCTCGAAGAGAAGGCGTCCCTCACCTCCGGCGGCGACGCCTGGCACCTGCAGGGTGTGGAAACCAAAGGCATTCCCGGCTACATGATCACCGACGGCCCCCACGGACTGCGCAAATCCCTGGCATCCAGCACCGGCGAAACCGACCTGAACGACTCCGTGCCCGCCACCTGCTTCCCGCCGGCAGCCGGCCTGTCCAGCTCCTGGAACCCGGAACTCATCCACAAGGTCGGCGAGGCCATGGCGGAGGAATGCATCCAGGAGAAGGTGGCCGTCATCCTCGGCCCCGGAGTCAACATCAAGCGCAATCCGCTCGGCGGCCGCTGCTTCGAATATTGGTCCGAAGACCCGTATCTGGCCGGCCATGAGGCAGTCGGCATCGTCGCCGGCGTGCAGTCCAAGGGCGTGGGCACCTCGCTCAAGCACTTCGCGGCCAACAACCAGGAGACCGACCGTCTGCGCGTATCCGCCAACATCTCCCAGCGCGCGCTGCGTGAAATCTACTTCCCGGCCTTCGAACACATCGTCAAAACCGCCCAGCCATGGACCATCATGTGCTCCTATAACCGCATCAACGGCGTGCATTCCGCACAAAACCGCTGGCTGCTCACCGACGTGCTGCGCGACGAATGGGGGTATGAAGGCATCGTCATGAGCGATTGGGGCGCCGACCATGACCGCGTCGCCTCCCTCAACGCCGGCCTCAACCTTGAAATGCCGCCGAGCTACACGGACGACCAGATCGTCTACGCCGCACGTGACGGCCGCATCCAGCCCGAACAGCTCGACCGTATGGCCCAAGGCATGGTCGACCTCGTGAACAAGACCCGTGCCGCCATGAGCGTCGAGAACTACCGTTTCGACGTGGACGCCCACGACGAGGTGGCCCACCAGGCCGCCGTCGAATCCATGGTGCTGCTCAAAAACGACGACGACATCCTGCCGGTCGCGGCAAACGCGAAAATCGCCGTCATCGGCGAATTCGCGCGCACCCCGCGCTACCAGGGCGGCGGCTCGTCCCACATCACCCCAACCAAGATGACCAGCTTCCTCGACACCCTCGCCGAACGCGGAGCGGACGTCGCGTTCGCACCGGGCTTCACCCTCGACCTCGAACCGGCCGACGCCAAGCTCGAAGCCGAAGCCGTCGAAACCGCCAAAAACGCCGACGTCGTCCTCATGTTCCTCGGCCTTCCGGAAGCCGCCGAATCCGAAGGCTTCGACCGCGAAACCCTCGACATTCCAGCCAAGCAGGTCGAACTGCTCAAAGCCGTCGCCGCCGAAAACAAGAACATCGTCGTGGTGCTGTCCAACGGATCCGTCGTCTCCGTGGCACCATGGGCGGGCAACGCCAAGGGCATCCTCGAATCCTGGCTGCTCGGCCAGGCGGGCGGTCCGGCGCTCGCCGACGTGATCTTCGGCAAGGTCAGCCCGTCCGGCAAGCTGGCACAGACCATTCCGATGGACATCAACGACGATCCGAGCATGATCAACTGGCCGGGTGAGGAGGGGCACGTCGACTATGGTGAGGGCGTGTTCGTCGGCTACCGCTACTACGACACGTACGACAAGGCCGTCGACTACCCGTTCGGCTTCGGCCTGAGCTACGCGACCTTTGCGATCGACGGCGTGAACGTCGCCAAGACCGGCGCCAACACCGTACACGTCACCGCGACCGTCACCAACACGTCCGACGTGGACGCCGCCGAAACCGTGCAGGTCTACGTGGCTCCAGGCAAGGCCGCCGTAGCCCGCCCGAAGCATGAGCTCAAGGGTTTCCGAAAGGTGTTCCTCAAGGCCGGCGAATCGGCTGAGATCTCCTTCGATCTGGACGAGCGCGCCTTCGCCTACTGGTCCGAGAAGTTCGATGACTGGCATGTCGAAGCCGGCGAATACACCGTCGAAGTCGGCACGTCCAGCCGCGACATCGCCGCCGTGGCCGTCGTCACGCTCGACGGCGACGGCAAGGCCCTGCCGCTCGACGAATGGTCCACGTTCGGCGAATGGGCCGACGATCCGGTCGGCTCCAAAATCGTCGCATCCGTGTATGCGGAAGGCGAGGCCGGCAATCTGCCGCAGCTGCCCGACAACGACATGATGCGCATGTTCCTCAAGTCCATGCCGATCAACTCCATGCCGATGCTGATGAGCGACGGCGGCAAAGCCATCACCGCCTTCATGCTCGACGAGTACGCCAAAATCGCCGAAACCGCCGAATAAGACGGATTGACGTAAACAAGACGTAAGCAAAAGGAGTTTCAAGGATTTAGGCCGAGGATGTGGCCCCGCGAATGAACCGGTGCGGACCACATCCTCGGCTTTTTCATACTTGGTTTCGGCTTGTTCCGGGCTTATTTTTGGCTATTTTTAAGCGATTTTGCGATTGCAATATTGCGTTCGGTGTGCTGCGATCCGGTTCCGTCACACACGACACGCTGAATGTTGCATATGCAACTGTTGTATGTACAACGTGTTATCGTATGTTCCGTGAACGATATACAGAACGATGGAACGGCTTCGGTGAACCCCGCGTTCACCGAAGCATGGGAGCGGGGCGCATGCAAGCCGCCGAGCGTCGCCATCCGATCGCTGCACAACGTCATCAACCGGTATCTTGCGGTGACGCGTCCCATGGAAGTGGAGAGTCTGAGCGGTGGCAACATCGACATCATCACCTTCCTCGCGCGCCATTCGGAACGGGAGATCTTCCCGCAGGATGTGGAACGCCGCTTCGGCATCACCCGGTCGACGTCGAGCAGAGTGCTCGCATTGATGGAACGCAAAGGGCTTATCGTGCGCGAATCCGTGCCGAGGGACGCGCGGTTGAAGAAAATCGTGCTTACCGACAAATCGCGCGACATCGCCGAAGCGCTGCGCACCAGCGCAATCGCCATGGAAGGCATTCTGCTGCAGGGCCTGAGCGACGACGAGATCCGCGAATTCATGCACGTGCTCGACGTGATGCAAACCAATCTGGTCTCCACCGGGCTGATCGGCGACGAAAGTCGCTACTCCAGCCTGGCATTGTGCGAGGCGGAATCGCGGGAACGGCAATCGCGGGAATGCGAATCGCAACCAACTGTACGGAAAACATCACAGGAAGACGAAACAGGAAAGGAAGAGTAAGTGAGCGGAACAAACGTGACAACGGCTGCGGTGCAATCGCAGCCAAAACAAAAGCGGCATCTCGTACGCACGCTTGGCAAATCGCTGCGTGAATATAGGAAGCCCAGCATTCTCACCCCGATATTTGTGGTGGTCGAAGGTGTTCTGGAAATCCTCATCCCCACGGTGATGGCGTCGTTGATTGATGAAGGCATCACCGGCAAAAGCATGCCCGCCATCGTCAAATTCGGTCTGATTCTTCTGGCGTGCTCGCTATGTTCGCTCGCGGCTGGCTTCCTTGCCGGTAAGTTCGCCGCGATCGCCGGCGCTGGATTCGCCAAGAACCTGCGTCATGACGAATTCGAGAAGGTGCAGGGCTTCAGCTTCACCAATATTGACAAGTTCTCCACCGGCTCGATCATCACCAGGCTCACCACCGATGTGACCAACCTGCAGAACGCCTATTCCATGATCATTCGTCTGGGTGTGCGAGCCCCGATCATGATGATCGTGGCGTGGATCTTCTCGTTCCGCATCAGCCCGTCCATTTCCTTGGTGTTCCTGGCGTGCATCCCTGTTCTCGCCTTCGGTCTGTGCGGTCTGGCGGTGTACGTGCACCCGGTGTTCGAGCGCGTGTTCCACACCTACGACAAGCTCAACAACGTGGTCGACGAGAACCTTCAAGGCATCCGCGTGGTCAAGTCCTACACCCGCGAATCGCATGAAATCGCCAAATTCGGCCGCATCTCCCAGCGCATCTACAAGGACTTCAGCAAGGCCGACCGTGTGATGAGCTTCAACAACCCGCTCATGATGGTCTGCGTATACGTCTCGATGATCCTCATTGCATGGATGGGCTCCAAGCAGATCGTGGCCTCGGGCAATAATGCCGCGCTGGGGCTCACCACCGGCGACCTGACCGCACTGGTCACCTACGCCATGCAGATCCTCATGGCCATGATGATGCTGTCCATGGTCTTCGTCATGTGCATCATTTCCCAGGCGTCCGCGGAACGTATCTGCCAGGTGCTCAACGAGGAAAGCACGGTGACCAACCCGGCCAACCCCATCAAGGAAGTGGCCGACGGGTCCATCGAATTCGACAACGTCGACTTCCGCTACTCTGATAACTCCGAAAAGCCGGTGCTCGACAATATCAACCTGAAGATCCGTTCCGGCATGACCGTCGGCATCGTCGGCGGCACCGGTTCGGCGAAGTCCAGCCTGGTGCAGCTCGTGCCGCGCCTGTACGACGTGACCTCCGGCTCGCTCAAGGTCGGCGGCGTCGACGTGCGCGACTACGACATGGAGGTCCTGCGCGACCAGGTCGCCATGGTGCTGCAGAAGAACGTGCTGTTCTCCGGAACCATCGCCGAGAACCTGCGCTGGGGCAACCCGAACGCCACCGACGAGGAGATCCGCCACGCCTGCCAGCTCGCGCAGGCCGACGGCTTCATCCAGGAGTTCCCGGACAAGTACGACACGTACATCGAACAGGGCGGCACCAACGTCTCCGGCGGCCAGCGCCAGCGCCTGTGCATCGCTCGCGCGCTCCTGAAGAAGCCGAAGATCCTGATTCTCGACGACTCCACCTCGGCCGTTGACACCAAGACCGACAAGCTGATCCGCACCGCATTCCATGACGAGATCCCCGACACCACGAAGATCATCATCGCCCAGCGCATCGCGTCCGTGCAGGAATCCGACATGATCCTCGTCATGGAGGAAGGCCGCATCACCGCATCCGGCACCCATGAGGAACTGCTGCGGACCTGCGACGAATACCGTTCCATCTACGAATCGCAGACCAAGAACCAGGCCCAGCCTGAGGAACTGAAGTGAAAGGAGGAACGGAAATGACTAAGAACAACGCTGAAAAAACCATGCAGACCAAGCCGGGTAACAAGCCGGGCGCAAAGCCGCCGATGCAGAAAGCCGCCCCCGGAACCACCAAGCGCATCTTCGGCTACATCTTCCAATACAAATGGCATGTCGTGGCAATCGTGCTGTGCATCCTGATCGGCGCGGCCGCACAAGCTGGATCCGCACTGTTCCTGCAATCCCTGATTGACAGCTACATCCTGCCGCTGGTCGGTGTGAAGAACCCCGACTGGAACCCGCTGCTGCGCGCCCTGACGCTGATGGCCTGCCTCTACGCGGCCGGCACCTTCTGCAGCTGGCTATGGCAGTGGCTCATCGTCACCGTCGAGCAAGGCACCCTGAAGAAGATCCGCGACGACATGTTCGCACACCAGCAGACGCTGCCGATCCGCTACTTCGACACCAACGAGCACGGCGACATCATGAGCCGCTACACCAACGACACCGACACCCTGCGCCAGGCCATCAGCCAGTCCTTCCCGCAGATGTTCTCGTCCGCGATCTCCGCACTGGCCGCACTGGTCTCCATGCTGTGGCTGTCGGTGCCGGTCACGATCTTCGTGCTCGTGTTCGCCGCGATCCTGTTCGTAGTCGTGCGCGCCATCGTCTCCCGCTCCGGCCGCTACTTTGTCAAGCAGCAGATGTGGATCGGCGACGTGAACGCCTTCGTCGAGGAATCCGTCAACGGTCAGAAGGTCATCAAGGTCTTCAACCATGAGGACGCCACCCAGAAGACCTTCGACGAGAAGAACGAGGAACTGTTCCACGCTTCCGCCGAAGCGAACACCTGGGGCAACGTGACCATGCCCGTCGTAGGCAACATGGGCTACATCCTCTACATTCTGCTCGCCATCGTCGGCGGATTCATGGCGCTCTCCGGCATGGGCAACTTCGGTCTCGCCGGCGCGGGCAAGCTCACCCTCGGCGCCCTCATCTCCCTGCTCACCCTGTCGCGCTCCTTCGTCAACCCGCTCGGCCAGGTCTCCATGCAGTTCAACATGGTGATGATGGCGCTCGCCGGCGCGTCCCGCATCTTCCAGCTGATGGATGAGAAGCCCGAGGACGACGGCGGCTCCGTCACACTCGTCAACGTCGAGCTCGGCGAAGACGGCCGCACCATGACCGAAATGGACCACGAAACCGGCCATTGGGCCTGGAAGCGTGAGGAAGGCGACGACGGCACCCGTTCCCTGAAGGCCGCGCAGTCGCTGAGCCCGAAGGCCGCGGAAGTGGCGAGGAAGGCGCGCGAGAACGCGATCACCTCGCCGGACGGGCGCCTGACCCTGCTGCAGGGCGACGTGCGTTTCACCGACGTGACCTTCGGCTACAACCCGGACAAGCCCGTGCTGCACGACATCACCTGGTTCGCCAAGCCCGGCCAGAAGGTCGCGCTCGTCGGCGCCACCGGTGCCGGCAAGACCACGGTGACCAACCTGATCAACCGTTTCTACGACATCCAGGAAGGCATGATCCTGTATGACGGCATCTCCGTCAAGGGCATCCGCAAGCCCGACCTGCGCAAGTCGCTCGGCATCGTGCTGCAGGACGTGAACCTGTTCACCGGCACCGTGATGGACAACATCCGCTATGGCAAGCTCGACGCCACCGACGAGGAGTGCATCGCCGCCGCTAAGCTCACCAACGCGGACAGCTTCATCCGCATGCTGCCCAACGGCTACCAGACCGTGCTCGAAGGCGACGGCTCCGGTCTGTCCCAAGGCCAGCGCCAGCTGATCTCCATCGCACGCGCCGCAGTGGCAGACCCGCCGGCCATGATCCTTGATGAGGCCACCTCATCCATCGACACCCGCACCGAGGAAGTGGTGCAGGCCGGCATGGACAACCTCATGAAGGGACGCACCGTGTTCGTGATCGCGCACCGCCTGTCCACCGTGCGCAACTCCGACGTGATCATGGTGCTCGACCATGGCCGCATCATCGAGCGCGGCTCGCACGACGAGCTCATCGCGCAGAAGGGCGAGTACTACCAGCTGTACACGGGCGCCGTGGAACTGGAGTAAGGCTCCTTCTGCTTCGTTCCTGTCCCGTTCTTGGTGAATTGGACAGGCTGAACGGTAGTGTTCAACGAATGCAAGGGCCGTGCGGAAGCCACATATGTGGCTTCCGCACGGCCCTTGCGCATATGGCTCCCATGAATCGGCGGGCATGACCTTTTACGCAGGGTGCGCCCGCTGTGGCTTTTCATGGATTCCCCGAATCAATGGCGAAAAATCCATTGCGGGGACTACTCATGCGGTTCCGTAGGCGGTTTGGGTGTTCCGTAGGTGGTTGGTCAGAGTATCGGGGTTGGAGAAAGGCTTTATTCTGGCCGTTTTCATGCCGGGTATTCAGACCCAACCACCTACGGAAGCGAAAAACCACCTACGGAACTAGTCCAAGCCGTAACGGTGACTGGCTATTGCGCGGGCGACCATGCCGAACAGCTCGTTCAGCTTCTGCTTGGAAGCCAGATGCTCGCGGGTGGCGACAAAAGGAGTGAAACCGAGATCCCTCAGCCGGTTCCGCTTATCGAGGTCATACATCCAGCGGTCATGGGTGTAGTGGTAATTTCCGTCGTATTCTATGCAGACGCGGTCATCCGGGTAGGCGATATCCACCTTCATCGTGCCCGAGCCGCGTATGTGGTCAATGATCTCATAATTGACATGTGCCTCAGGCAGCCCGTAGGCATCGCTCTCCAAACGAAGCACCGTTTCCTGCGGAGAATCGGTACCTGGTTTGGACAGGCGCAAGGCCTTTCTGCATTTGGCGCTCCCAATGAATCGCGGCGCACTCCGGATGTAGTCGGAGAGCTCATCGTGAGTGCAGACGCGTAAATCGGGATTGGCGCAAGTGAGCCAATCCATGGCGATCACCAGACTCCGTTCGTCGACATAGGGCGCAATCTGGCAGACCGCCTGCATCGCGGAGACGCTTGACACCAATTCGTCGGCGTGCGCCACGTCTACGCCATGCCTTGCGTAATGGAATTTCATCCCCTGGATTTTCCGCAGGTCACGTTGCCGGCACACCGAAACGTGAACGAGCTCCGAACCATATCCGGGTAAATAATTCATGGTGGCAATCATGCCATGCAGCTCCAGCGCTGTGCCGTGGCTTACATAGAGTGGAACCGAGGAGCGTGACCTTATCCGCGACAACACCTGCCTGCATTCAAGATGCCGTCTCGCCGCCTCCTCCCGTGCCTGCTCTAATGTGAAAAATGTATTGTGTCCGAAGCTTTCCATGCGCTGACGGTATATGGAAAGCCAGCAGCCCCGCAACCGTCTCCGTGAAAAATGTGGATATGTGCATGGTTCCATCCGCAGCATCACCGGGGAGAGGCCTGATGTATACGCGTCCGGTAGAACCGATGCGGAGCGTGGCGTCATCGAGGGGTGGCTCACATGGCAAGTCGGCCACGCAGAAGGGCGGGCGCTTCCAGCCGCAGGCCCGTGGGGCTGACGGTGACCGCGTTTCTCCACGGTGTCAGCCGCGTTTGGAACCCTGCCGACTGATGCCACCTTTATGACCGGTCGCTTTGAAAGGCAGACCGGCGTTGCCGAGTCCTTTGCTCCGCATGTTCTGCAGGGCAAAGGATTTTTGTTGTGCACGCAGTTCGTTCATCCGTTCCGTGGACTGATGCGCGATTCGCGGTTTCCGTGATTGCTCTGGCTGTGTCATGGCTATAAGAATACGTTCGGTAATGTAATATGATGGATTTAGTAATGCTTTTACTAAAATCTGATGAGGCATCCATGGGAGGGCGAGGGAGCGATGGCGACCATCAAGGAGATTGCGAAACGTACGGGATTTTCGCAGGCCACGGTGTCGCGTCTGTTGAATGGCGATCCGACGCTGTCCGTGCGTGAGGAGACGCGTCGCGCGATCATCCGCGCCAGCGAGGATTTGGGATACAGCGCCCAGGCCAAGCGTATCGTCATTCCGCACGAAGTAGCCTTGTTGGACAACGAGGAGTCCGACGAAACGCTGCGTGATTCGTATTTTGCCGATTTGCGTTCGGCGCTGGAACATAACGCCAAACAGCAGCGTATGGAGCTCACTGTTTTCCACAGTCTTGACGAGATGTTGAATCAGAAGGGGAAATTCGATGGTTTCATGGCTATCGGCGCCAATGTCATAGCCGAAAGCGACCTTGAGAAGTTGCATGAGGTCATGCCATACGGTGTGTTCATCGATGTGAATCCCGCACCGAACCTGTTTGATTCCGTACAGCCCGACCTACAGCAGACCATGCATGACGCGGTCGAAGCATGTGCGAAGGCTGGCATGAAGCGTGTCGGATTCATCGGCGGCAAGGGGAGGCTGACGAATTTTTATGAGGTGGACGAAGAGGGGCGTGCCACATATTTTCGGCGTGAAATGGGCCGTTATGGTCTCGACCTGCGTGGACTGGCGTATTCTGACGGCTTGTTCACCGTGGAAAATGGTCGCAAGCTGGGGGAGCAGTTTATCCGTGACCACAACGGCGCACTGCCTGACGCAGTTATTGTTTCGGCGGACATCATCGCGGTCGGCGTGCTGCAGGCGTTCAACGCGGTTGGTGTGATCGTGCCCCGCGACATCAGCGTCATCAGCATCAACAACCAGGCGATCGCACAGCTTACGTCGCCACCGTTGAGCACGTTCTCAATCGACCAGAACGAGCTTGCGCGCGTTGCGATTCTCACCTTGGCCGATGCGATTGCCAGCAAGCGCACAGTACGGCAGCATGCGTACCTGTCGACGACGCTGGAAGTGCGAGATAGTTTCGTGCCGGCGCAGCCGAAACGTGAATCGCGGCCAAAATTGCAGACCCGATCGAAGCGATCTGCCCGGTCGAAACGGGCTGCCTAGCGTACGTATGTGCGGAAAAATATGAAAGGCGATTGATGATGCTATGTCATCAATCGCCTTTTGTTTGTCTACTGTCGGCGAAATACCGCGAATCGCACACAATATGACATGTATATGTGCAGAATCGCACAAAATGCGACACGCCCAACAGTGCACAACGCAGATGTTAAATTTTACTAAACAGGGGTAAAGGGATATACTTAACTCATGCGAAATCAAATGATGATTTCCGATTACAGCTTCAATCACAACTTCTAAGGAGAAGTACGATGGCAGAATCCAATGTCGCAGCCGCACCGAAGGAGACGCAGCAGTCTGCGAAGCCAACCAGGAAAGGCAGTCTGCTGTCCCGCGTGGCCTATTCATTCGGCAACGTCGGCCAATCCGCCTTCTACAACGCGCTGAGCACCTACTTCATCGTCTACGTCACCAGCTCGCTGTTCTCCGGCGTTGACAAGGCGCTCGCTACCAAGCTCATCGGCGTTATCACCGGCCTTGTGGTTGTCATCCGTATCGCGGAGATCTTCATCGATCCGCTGCTGGGCAACATCATCGATAACACCAAGACCAAGTGGGGTCGTTTCAAGCCATGGCAGCTCATCGGCGGCACCGTTTCCGCCGTTCTGCTCGTGCTGGTCTACACCGGCCTGTTCGGCTTGGTGAACGTCAACACCACGCTGTTCATCGTGCTGTTCGTCATCACCTTCATCGTGCTCGACGTGTTCTACTCCCTGCGCGACATCTCCTATTGGGGCATGATCCCGGCGCTGTCCTCCGACTCCCATGAGCGCTCCACCTACACCGCCCTCGGTTCCTTCGGCGGCTCCATCGGCTACAACGGCCTGACCATCGTGGTCATTCCGATCGTCACTTACTTCAGCTACATCTTCACCGGCAAGCACCAGGAAAGCCAAAGTGGCTGGACCTGCTTCGCCATCATCGTGGCTATTCTCGGCGTCCTCACCGTGTGCTCCGTCGCGTTCGGCACCAAGGAAAGCACCAGCACCCTGCGCGCCAAGGCCGAAGATAACGGTGGTCCACTCGCCGCGTTCAAGGCTCTCGCCCAGAACGACCAGCTGCTGTGGGTCGCCCTGTCCTACCTGCTGTACGCCATCGCCAACGTGGCCACCACCGGCGTGCTCATGTACATGTTCAAGTTCATCCTGAACAACTCCGCCGCCTACTCCATCGTCGGCGTTGTCTCGGTCATCGCCGGCATCATCATGGCGCCGCTGTACCCGATTCTGAACAAGCGCATACCGCGTCGCTACCTGTACCTCGGCGGTATGGTGCTCATGGTCCTCGGCTACCTGCTGTTCATCGTCGGCACCAACAACCTCGCTGTCGTCACCGTCGGCCTGGTGTTCTTCTACCTGCCGCAGACCTTCATCCAGATGACTGCCATCCTCTCCCTGACCGACTCCATCGAATATGGCCAGCTGAAGAACGGCAAACGTAACGAGGCCGTCACCCTGTCCGTGCGTCCGATGCTCGATAAGATCGCAGGCGCCTGCTCCAACGGTATCGTCGGTGCTGTCGCCATCGCCGCCGGCATGATTGGTGACGCCACCGCCGCCGACATGACTGCCGCGAACATCCACACTTTCAAGGTCTGCGCCTTCTATGTGCCGCTGGCTGTCATCATCCTGAGCGGTGTTGTGTTCCTGCTCAAGGTGAAGATCAGCGAGAAGATGCATGCTGACATTGTCGAGCAGCTGGAAACTCAGCTCAACGAAGGCTGATTCGCTTTTGATTGCGATTGAATTTCAATCGTCGCGCTGAAGGAGCCGCATGGTGGACGCCATGCGGCTTTTCGCGTTTCCTACGTTCGTGGTAAGTGCTAGGCTGACGATTTGAAACGTATAGCAATGATCCGTTATCAGCGGGGAGCTTCCGGAAGAACGGTCGGCGCTTTTGGGTGCGGCCTAGTAGAACCGGCGGGATCGGCCCGAACAGCCGAACGTCAAGCGGTCGTATGAAACCTGTGCAGGGAAGCCTGCGTAAGAAAACAGGGGAGTGCGGCAAGCGAGGTGGTACCGCGGTGTCGGACGTGCGCAATCGCACGAAAATCATCGTCCTCGTAAAGTAAGTAATGAAACCGCCAAACGAGGAGCATACGGTGAGCGAATCCACCAATCATGTGTATCCGAAGGCTGCTGCCGGTGAGCAGAGCGCCAATGTCGCGCCGAACCCCAGCTTCCCCAAGCTTGAGGAGTCCGTGCTTGACTACTGGGACAAGGACGGCACCTTCCAGAAGTCCATCGAACGCCGTCCTTCCGGCGATCACAGCCAGAACGAATTCGTCTTCTTCGACGGTCCGCCGTTCGCCAACGGCCTGCCGCACTATGGCCACCTGCTGACCGGTTACGCGAAGGACGTCATCCCGCGTTACCAGACCATGAAGGGCCACCGCGTCAACCGCGTGTTCGGCTGGGACACGCACGGTCTGCCGGCCGAGCTTGAAGCCCAGAAGGAACTGGGCATCGACTCCGTCGACCAGATCAAGGAACTGGGCATCGACAAGTTCAACGACGCCTGCCGCGCGTCCGTGCTCAAGTACACGAACGAGTGGAAGGACTACGTGCACCGTCAGGCCCGTTGGGTCGATTTCGAGCACGGCTACAAGACCCTGAACATCACGTACATGGAGTCCGTGATGTGGGCCTTCAAGCAGCTGTACGACAAGGGTCTGGCCTACCAGGGCTACCGCGTGCTGCCGTACTGCCCGAAGGACCAGACGCCGCTGTCCGCGCACGAGCTGCGCATGGACGCCGACGTGTATCAGGACCGTCAGGACACCACCGTGTCCGTGGCCGTGAAGCTGCGCGACGAGGAGGATGCCTACGCCGTCTTCTGGACCACCACTCCGTGGACCGTTCCGACCAACTTCGCCATCGTGGTCGGCGCTGACATCGACTACGTCGAGGTGCGTCCGACCGAAGGCAAGTTCGCTGGCAAGAAGTTCTACCTCGGCAAGCCGCTGCTTGGCTCCTACGAGAAGGAACTTGGCGAGAACTACGAGATCGTGCGCGAGCTTAAGGGCGCCGAAATGGAAGGCTGGCGTTACTACCCGGTCTTCCCGTACTTCGCAGGCGACGAGAACGCCGCCGAGGGCAAGGTGCCGGGGCCGGAAGGCTACCAGATCTTCACCGCCGACTACGTCGACACCGTTGAAGGTACCGGCCTGGTCCATCAGGCCCCCTACGGCGAGGACGATATGAACACGCTCAACGCCAAGGGCATCAAGAGCGTGGACGTGCTCGACGCGGGCTGCAAGTTCACGTCGCTGTGCCCGGATTACGAGGGCATGTACGTGTTCGACGCCAACAAGCCGATCCTGCGCAACCTGCGCGCCGGTGACGGCCCGCTGGCCCGCATCCCCGAAGAGCAGCGCGCCATCCTCTTCCAGGAGAAGAGCTACGTGCACTCCTACCCGCACTGCTGGCGTTGCGCCACCCCGCTGATCTACAAGCCGGTGAGCTCCTGGTTCGTGGCCGTCACCAAGATCAAGGACCGCCTGCTCGAACTCAACCAGCAGATCAACTGGATTCCGAACAACGTGAAGGACGGCCAGTTCGGCAAGTGGCTGGCGAACGCACGCGATTGGTCGATCTCCCGCAACCGTTTCTGGGGCTCTCCGATCCCGGTATGGGTTTCGGACGATCCGAAGTACCCGCGTGTGGACGTGTACGGTTCACTCGATGAGCTCAAGGCCGACTTCGGCGATTATCCGCGCGATCATGAGGGTAACATCAACATGCACCGCCCGTACATCGACGAGCTGACCCGCGTCAACCCGGACGATCCGACCGGCAAGAGCCACATGCACCGCATCAGCGACGTGATGGACTGCTGGTTCGAATCCGGTTCGATGAGCTTCGCCCAGTACCACTATCCGTTCGAAAACAAGGAAACCTTCGAACAGCACTTCCCGTGCGACTACATCGTGGAATACATCGGCCAGACCCGTGGCTGGTTCTACGTGCAGCACGTCATGGCCACCGCCCTGTTCGACAGGCCGGCGTTCAAGAACGTGATCTGCCACGGCATAGTGCTCGGCTCCGACGGACAGAAGATGTCGAAGCATCTGCGCAACTATCCGGACGTGAACGGCGTGTTCAACGACTTCGGCTCCGACGCCATGCGCTGGTTCCTCATGAGCTCGCCGATCCTGCGCGGCGGCAACCTTATCGTCACCGCCGATGGCATCCGCGACACCGTCCGCCAGGTCATGCTGCCGGTGTGGAGTTCCTACTACTTCTTCACGCTGTACGCGAACGCGGCCGGGTACGACGCGCGCAAGCTTCGCGCCGACGAAGTTGCATCGCTGCCGGAAATGGACCGTTACCTGCTGGCCCGTACCCACCGACTGGTCGAAAAGACCCAGTCCTCGCTGGACCAGTTCCTGATCTCCGATGCATGCGACGCCGTGTCCGACTTCATCGACATGATCACCAACTGGTACATCCGCAACAACCGCGACCGCTTCTGGAACGAGGACGCCAACGCGTTCAACACCTTGTACACCGTGCTTGAGGTGTTCATGCGCGTCCTTGCGCCGCTTGCCCCGATGGAAGCCGAATCCGTGTGGCGCGGCCTGACCGGAGGCGAATCCGTGCATCTGGCCGACTGGCCGTTCCTGGCCGACGAGAAGACCGGCGAAGCCACCGAACTTGGCCGCGTGCTCGTCGACGATCCGGCTTTGGTGAACGCCATGGAAAAGGTGCGCGAGGTCGTCTCCAGCACCCTGTCCATGCGTAAGGCGAAGCAGATCCGCGTGCGCCAGCCGCTGAGCAAGCTCACCGTGGTGGTGGAGGATACCGCCGCCGTGGCCGCGTACGACGAGATTCTGAAGTCCGAGCTCAACGTCAAGAACGTGGAGCTGTGCACGCTTGAGGATGCGGGCTCCCAGGGCCTGAAGATCATCCACGAGCTGCGCGTGAACGCCCGCGTTGCAGGCAAGCGCCTGCGCAAGGACGTGCAGTTCGCCATCAAGGCCTCCAAGTCCGGCGCATGGCATGTGGACGCTTCCGGCGCTCCGGTGTGCGAGACCCCGAACGGCGACATTACGCTGGAAGAGGGCGAGTACGAGCTGATCAACAGCGTGGAGGAACAGAACGCCGAAGAGGCCGCCAACTCCGTGTCCGCGGCCCTGCCGACCGGCGGTTTCGTGATCCTCGACACCGAGCTGAACGACGATCTGGTTGCCGAAGGCTACGCCCGCGACGTGATCCGCTCCGTGCAGGACGCCCGTAAGGCCGCCGGTCTCGAGGTCTCCGACCATATCGCGCTGAAGCTGACCGTCCCGGCCGGCGACGTGGCGAAGGTCGAGCAGTTCCGCGATCTCGTGTCCGCCGACACGCTCGCCGACTCGCTTGACGTTGTTGCCGGCGCCGAAGGCTCCGAGCCCGCCATCGAGGTTGCCAAGGCCTGATTTTGGTTGGGGTGAATCAGTTGGGCTGATTCCGCTTGGTCGATTCAACTAAGTCGACCGGATTGGCCGAATTGGTTGGTGCGATCCGGTTGGGATTGGGTTGGTTTGGCTGAATTGACCGGGTTGTGCGGATTTGGCTTGATTGGGCTGATTTCGTCTTGATGCGAAGGGGTCCTGCCGTTTAAACGGCAGGACCCCTTTCACGTCGTTGTCCCACCCTATATCCTTCAGTCTGTATTCCTTCAGTCTGTATTCCTTCAGTCTGTATTCCTTCAGTCCGTATTCCTTCAGTCTGTATTCCTTCAGTCCTAACCTTCGGCTTCTGGCTCGCTTTTCCGCATTTTGTTACCGTAACCTCCATGTCCGGGTAACAAAACATGGATGCGTATGCTGTTCCATGGTTTTGCGATCGATTTGTGATTATTCGACCGTGCGACTAGAGTAGCCTGTGGCTTTTCGGCTGGCTTTTACACCGGCTGGAAGATTTATACAGACTTGATTTGTGTCTGCCGTGTGCCTGCGACGTATTTACGTTGCGCTGGCACGTGCGCGGAAGCAGATCGCAAGCGAATGGTTCTCAGTACCATCCATGTGAGTCAAGCGCACATCTTTGAGAAGCAGTCGCGATGCCGGGAGTCGAGTTCGTCGGTTTCAACCGTCGTTCCCGTTCCCGGCTTTTTCTTTTCTGTATATTGTGTATGATTTTGCTGCTTTTACACTCATATAAGTGTAGTTGGCATATAACTTCTTATATAGTATTTATTTAATTTGGATTTTAAGGTATTTCCTGAACTTGCAATATTTGTGAATTGTGGTAGGGTGCATGTTGTGCGGGAATTTCGTTAAGCCTAGTATTGGCGAAACTTCTGTATTGGATAAAACGAAAGGAGGCATATGGGTAATGCGATAACGCTTATTCTTGCTATCGTCGTGCTTGTTCTTGTGAATAAATAGAACATGCATGGCGTTAGTGTGGGTGAAGGGCATAGATGTGTTTTCCACCCATGAATAAGGACTTCATTGAGGAATTGTTTTTATTTGCTTCGGATTTAGATTCAAGCAATTCTTTTCCCTTGGCGGAAAAGACTTCTTTTCTGTGTTGGTGCGCGTGGCGTATCCGTCATGTGCACCAACACACCCTACACTGATATTTAACAATATGGACACGGTTGTTCGTATGGGAAAGAAAGGACGCTAGAATGCGTGCGCTTACTATTGAAGATTTGAATGCGGCTGCTCATGTTGGTGGAGCTGGCAGTTTGACGATGCGGCAGGAGCTGGAACCTGCAAGTGGTCCGGATGGTGTGATCGCACCTGCGAAGTATGTCGATGACCGAGGTAATGCGACATATATTTTTGCAAAACGCTATGAGGAAGATCAAGAAAAGCCGGTGAAGACGGTGATGATTGATTCCAAGGGTTCTTTTGCTAATCGTGCTGAGGAAACGACAACGGAAGCCATGCGGAATGGTGAGGGCGTTCTTTCAAAAATGCCTCGCATTGCGGTTCAGTATGATACCGATGCCGGAAAGGAAGTTGTCTATGATAATCAGCTTCCACATCGTGGCTTCGATGGCCATATTCGTGTCGGAAGTTATAAGGGTGAATCTACTTCCAAGGCGGAGGAATATGTGAAGGCGCGTAATTCGACTTTGGATAATCTGCTGCCGATTTTCGAACTTTCTCCGGAGACGGTCATTTTCGGTGGATGGGACTCCACTCGCAGTAAGAATCAGCTGAGGATTCCTTCTGTTATGGTTGGCGAAACATATGCCATTCTGGCCGAACAAGAAGAAGACCCTGTAATCCATCGTGCGGGCGGACGCATTGATCCAGTTGGGGCGAGCGTGATTGTATCTACCGAAGCTGACCGTCAGAAGATTGTTGGTGACAGTATTGACCTAAGCGACAAGACTAAAACAAGTTTCAAGAAATCGGGCAAGGGTTCGACCATCGGTTTGGGTGCCATTCCACCAAGTGCTAAAAAAGACGTTCTAGACGGTGTTTCTGTCCGGAAAGTCATCTCCACCCGTGTGCTGAGCTTCGCTACCGTGCGTACATTCCATTTCGGCAAGGGTGTTGAAGGGGATGCTGCGATTCGTGCATTAATTCTCGCTGTACTTCTGCGTGATATTGCCGGTTATGATGAGAATCCTTTCATCCGTGCGAATTGCTTCCTTGCGGAGACCGGCAAGCCGACTGTCATGTTGAACAAGCGCTATGGCGAGAAGGAGGAATTGGAACCTCTTACTGCTGGAATGGCTGAAAAACTTTTGGAAGAGGCTTACGCGCAGGCTCATGAAAAGGCGGGAATCACTTGGGAGGGGCAGGAATTCCTTGTGGAAGGTAATCCTGCGGTGCTTGCCAATGCTTCTGCTGAAGATGATGAAAAGGGAAACTGATATGGCTTTCGCGATATCGGCTTATTTTCCGCTTGGTTTTTATCAGGGCAGTGATTCTGGTGGCAGACCGGAAGAGTTTCCTTCACTTTGCCGCTTGTATTCTGCGCTTGTTTCGGTGGCATACTTGACTTTCGGTTTTGAACAGGTTGATGCCAATCGTAATCTGACGGACGATCAGATTCGAGAGGCTTTGAACTGGCTTGAGGATAATCCACCTCAGGGAATGCTGCTCCCACACGCTGTTAAAGCTGATAGCAGGGCTGTTGCCTATAGAAATAAAGGCAATGTCCAGAATAGAAAAAAACCGAAAGATAAAGTTTCATCTACTACAGCCCACATAGCCACTGCATATGAGCAGCATCCTGAATCTGGAAGATTGCTGACTTGGATATGGCATGAATGCCCCTCATCTACAGCGAGAATGGTGTTGAGCTGGCTTTGCAATGAAGTTCCTTATCTAGGCGAAGCTTGTTCTCCGGTGGAGCTGAATACTTATGAGGATTATGTTCTTCCTTCTGGCGTCGATGAACAGTTATGGACACTTTCCCCCGATTCGGCATTAACGAATATTCGAAAGAGGGGAAAGCCTGTTGCTTACCCTAAAAAGGGGCGTCTTGATGATTTGAAGCAGGCTTTTGTGGCAGCGAATCCCAAACCGAAGGGTAAGAAAAACCTTACTGTTAGCGACAAAGAGGACGAGCAGAATTTCCTTAATGAGTATCCACTTGCTCAAACGGAAGGCAAAGCTAGGTATCTTTCTTCGGCTGCTCGGAAGCAGAGGGAAGTGCTTAAAGCTCCTTGGGTGATGGCTTTATACTTGGAAATCAATGCAATTGCATGCAATGGTGACATTAAAAATTCATCTGAATGGAAACCTCAGGAATCCGAATTTGTCAATTGGGCTGTGGCACTGCATCGTTTTCTAGTAAAGGAGTGGGGAATTGATCCATCGCCGGCTTTGGTGGGTAAATATGCTCCAGGCATAGCCAGACCGGCCAATAACGTGTCCATTCAGATTATTGATGCCGATTTCAAGCAGCGGTATAGTCAACAAATCCGAGACGATGTTGTGAAGTTGAATCCTGGTTTTCTTATTTTGATTCCTTCAGATATGTCTAAAGGCGACATTGGCAAGTTGCGCGATGTCTGTGCCGGAGCTGAAGGCAAATCGTTGTACTATGCTCCGGAAAAGTCGACTTTGCGTATCGGGAAAGTCACAACGGTTGATGCCGAGCATTTCTGGAAGCCAGTAGCGCCGGGAATGTGTCGATATTGGGCGGTCAGACCGATGGCCATCGCTGAGACACGCCCTATTCCTGACATAAAGTTGCATCGCAAATGGGGAGTTTATGAGGCTCTTTGTTTGTCGATTGGACATGTTTGGCGTTCGCAATATCCGCAATCGTCGGAAGGAAGTCGAGAGGAACGCTATTGGAACATTGTTGATGTGGTGAGCGCGAAGACCTCGCATTTCCGTATTTACAATTATCGTACCGTTCATCGTGCCAACATGACGGATTATGTGCATCGTGCGAACGGTTCCAACATTTTGCATGGTATGAATGCGTTGATTGCGATTTCTGATGCCGGTGAGTCTCTGGATTGTGCGGCTATGGCAATCGGTCAGAGTCGCCATTTGGGTGGAGGTTTCCTTGTGCCGGCGGATTTTGCCGTAAGCGTGTGTCAATCGGATGATGATTTCGAAAAGGGGATTCCAACATGGCTGAAATGAGTCTGGAGCAGCGGCAATACCTGACTGCTAAGTTCAAAGAATTCATCGCTGCGGTTCATTCAAGTCATGAATCGAATTTGCCTGTTCGTACACCTTATCAATGGCAGATTAGATTGATGCTGTATGTTGCAGAGCATGGGTATTGGCCTCGAAGTATTGGCGCTCCAACCGCTTCTGGGAAAACCAGTGTGATAGATATCCATGTGTTCCTTAATGCTATGGCAGGCCTTTCTCTCGTGGAAGGAAACGGTCTTTTCGATTTACCATTGCGAAACATTCCTCGTCGTTTGGCGCTTACGGTAAATCGTCGTTCATTGGTTGATGATCAATTTGATGAAGCTTGTGCGTTACAGGACAAAATGCAGATTGAGCATGTCGCCAATGACGGGCTTGACGTATATCGAGACGGTTTAAAACTTCGTGCAGCTATTAATGATAGAACTAAAAGCGATTCTGCGATTCCGCGGATGATTGCTGTTGAATTGCGAGGCAGTATCAGTCCGGACCGAGAGTGGCGCTATTATCCGCAGACCTGTGCTGTGATTTGTGCTACTCCTGACATGTTCGGAAGCCGCTTGCTGTTTCGTGGCTACGGCACTAGTCGTACCATGCGTTCTATGGAAGCTGGATTGCTTGCATACGACACAGTGTTGATTGTTGATGAAGCTCATCTGAGCCAGCAATTATTAAAAACCGCACAGCAAGTGGCACGTATCGAAAACATGGCTGATGCTCCGATTGCTCGACAAGTATCTCCTTTACAAGTTGTAGAAACGACTGCAACCCCAGTTTCTGAAGATACTGATAATGCGATTTCTGTCCTTGAATCTGATTTCACAACTGACGTTATGCTCGAAAAGCGTCTTAACCAGTCAAAACCAGTTGTTGTAACTTGTGATTTTGAGAAGTCGAAAGATGAGATAGATGCAATTGTTGAGCAGTGCCTTTCTCTGATTCACTCCAATATCGAGGCTGATGAATACAGCGATTCAGGTCCCCATGTTCTTGGATGCATTCTCAACACAGTTAAAAAAGCCAACCTCGTTGCTGACAAACTCGAAAAACTATGCAAAAAGAATGGCATCAAAAAGCCTATTGACGTTTATATCGGTCCAATGCGTGCATACGACAAAAGAAAAGTGGCCGATAAGCTGCATTCTCTTTCTGAGCTAAAACCAGATGAGGCTCCTTGCTGCATTATCGGCACACAGACTTTGGAAGTCGGCGTTGATATCGATTTTGCAAATATGGTGACTGAGATTGCTCCTGGATCTGCGTTGGTTCAACGTGCCGGCCGTGTGAATCGTCGTGGCTTGAGATCTGAAGGCCTTATCTACATATTTGGCGTTGATTTGCAGAAGCTTTCTGAAAAGAAGCAATCTGACGAGACTGTTCCTTACAAGCCTGAAGATATTATAAAGGCGCAGACTTGGCTAAATTCCTTGGAAGATGCAGAAACTGGAAAGCCGAGCATCAGCGCATGGTCCGTAGGAAAAACCATGGTACCTCGGGAAGATCCCGACAGACTTTTAATCCAGCGTTTGGAACCATGGGATGTTGAGAATCTATCTGTCACAGATGAGAATTTATGTGCCAACCTGTGTGGGGTTGATCTTCAACAGGGACGTGCGGACCTCAATCTATGGTTACGGGATGATCTTAATTCCAGTGGTCCTGACATTAATATCGTGGTGAGAAATTTGCCATGGAATGACATGTCGGCTATTCGAATTCTGGAAATGGCGCAGCCTGAGAATGACGAGTTATTCCCCGTTAGAAAATGGCGTGGACTTCAAGAGTTCTTTAAATGTTTGGAGAAGGAAGACAATAAGTCGCGAAGGAGAGGTGCTCGGGTCGAGGCTGACAATGAGCATGGTGGAAAAGATAAAATCGATTTTCCACATAGAGTATTCAGATATCGCGCCTCGGAACCTGAAGGTCATCGTGTGATATGCATGCATGTGCAAGATGCCGAGCATGCTGTGATCAAATCTGGCGACATACTTATCCTTGATGATTTTGAAAGAGTTTTCTCTACATTCACTGAGAATGTTGCGATTTTTGATCCAGAAGGTTCTTCTACGGTAGAGGATGTTTTTAACAAATGTGGCTCCTCTATCATGGTCATCAATGACATTTCGCTTAAGCCGAAAGAGATTGAAGCATTTCAGCATATTCAAAAGATTGAAGAAATCTCTGGCGAGCACAATGCTGAAGTCCTTTCTGACAAAGTGCAAAACGACATGCAAGAGTCGTTAAGACTGATTCGTGCAGCTGCGGCAGCGGAGTCGACAAGTTCGGTGGAGTGCTCCTTGCTTTGTTTTGAACGAGAACATTCTTGTTTTGATGTTGATGGCAATGAGATTATCCGTGAAGTCAGATGGATCGTAAGCAGTGCTTCTGAAAATGCGCCAGATTCTGAATCTGACCAGGAAATCATAGTCTCTAGGAAAAAGACTCTTTTTCTAGGAGGAATATCGAATGATTCCAATCTTCGCAGGAAAGAAGGCCATCAAGATCATGTAGCTTGGCGTGCACAAGCGCTTGGTAAAGCTGTCGGGCTTGATGATACTTTGACCAATGATTTGCGTATTGCCGGTGAATATCATGATGAGGGCAAGAAAGACAGGCGTTTCCAGAGACTGCTTCGTAATGATCGCGAGGTGCAGGAAACGGAACTTTGGGCAAAGAGCCGGTACTTTATTTCGCATGCCAAAGAGCGGGGACTTCGTAACGAATATCGACTGCATGGTTGGCGTCATGAGCAACGTTCCGTTGCGGAATTCCTTCAAGCCAGCAAAACGAATGAACGGTTGCGAGATATGGAAGAAACCGACAAGCAGCTTGTCGCACGACTCATAGGCACATCACATGGCCACGGACGTGCATCTTTCCAGTATGGGACTGAATATCTGCTTCCTGTGGAGGGTGGTTCTTCCCGCGAAATGAATCCGGAATTGAATGTGCTTTCCGACCGATTGTTCGAAACCGGTGAGTGGGAGACCCTCATCGACCATACCAATCAAAGGTATGGTTTCTGGGGAGTTTCTTACCTTGAAGCTTTGCTTCGCGCTGCGGATATTACATGTTCGAAGGAGGGGCTGTGATGAGTGTTGTCATTTCTGCGGATGCGACCGACGCATTCTCGCATTTGCTTATGGTCGGTCTTGCATCCATTCTTGAAGATGCTAATCCTGATCGTGTTTGCCTATTTCGATGGCTGGATGATTTGCAGGCTTTTGAGATAAAGACGAATGATGATTTGGATATCGATCAAATATCGAAGGTTGTGAGTGAACATGCTAAGCGGTGGTCTCAATCTTTGCCGTTGACTTCTCAAGACGACTATACGGTTTCAAATGAATCCGACAAGCCAAGTGGGGCGTTCCATGCCACAATGTCACCGAGGCTAAGCAATTTGGGTGTTCCTTATGGCTGGGAAAAACTTCAAAGAAATCGAGAAGCTGCGGTTGACGCCATGGAAACATTCGGCGATTACCGTTACTTCGGCGCACTGGGGCAGCCTTCATACTGGTCAGGTGAGCAAACTAATCATAGTTTACGTTCTGATTTCGGGGCTTCTCGTTGGGAAATGGTGACGCGAAACAAAGGGCAAGAATTCATCGGAGGTCGTTTGTTTCCTTTGGCCCAAAAGGTTGCAGCACGACCCATCGAAAAAGTTCGGGATGGATTGCTTGGCACGACAATTGAGGATGAGGTTGGTGGCAATAAAGCATTTAGCCGTGCTGCCACGGGCCTTCACGCTCCATCGAAAACCGACAATGCGCGTGCATGGTGCGCATTGATTGGCGTTTCCGCCTTTCCGACGCGTGTTACGACTATTGGAAGCGAAATGTCTCGTGACAGTAGCGCGGCAATGTTCCAGATTAAAGGTCCAATTCGTTTCGCGATTCTTCCGTTGTTCGATCAATACTGGACAACTGCGAAATACCGTTCCGTTATACGTAGCGAAGCGCTTGCGCAATTCGGTATTCAGCAGGCTCGTTTCAGGGGAGACCAAGTAATGAGTGCGGCATCTGACTGGCTTGAAGAAAAAGGTGTTCCTGCCTGTTGCCTTTTCAATCAGTTCATGTCTGATAACAAAAGTGCTCCGGAACGATGGCTGGAGCCTGGTGAAATCATCCCAGTAAAACAAATGGAATAACAAGGAGAAAGCTATGGATGACGACCCTATTCCGATTAGCTTGGTTGCCAATTACATGTTCTGCCCGCGCAGAGCGTGGTTGGAAGCGGTAGGAGAAAAAGTCGATTCGGATCAAATCATGCGAGGAACATATGATCATCGCAAGGTTGACCGTACTGATGGCGCTCCTGATGCGGATTCGTATCAAGCCGTGAATATCAGGCATGAGGAATGGGGCGTCAGCGGCAAGCTGGATGCTGCAAAAATGACGGATAGCGGAATCGTTATTCGTGAATATAAAGCGACGCCTGTGAAGCGGGCGATGATAGTTACGCCCGCAATGCGTACACAGCTTGCTTTACAGGCTGCATGTCTTGAAAATATGGGTTTTCATGTAGCTGGTACTGAAATATTTTTCACCACGCACCATCGGCGGGTTGAAGTTGACCTTGACGAAGAAGATTATGAAAATGCGCATAAAGCGGTGGAAGAAACTCGAACGTTAATTAATTCGGAACAAGCTCCTGAGCCATTAGAGGACAGCGCTCGTTGTATGCGATGCTCACATGTAGGGATTTGTCTGCCGGAAGAACGCAAGTTATGTGCTGTCGCGCATCGAGTGATGGTTTCGTCTCCAGATAATCAAGTAACGCATCTTGCTACTCCTGGAGCAAAAGCCTTTACAAGATCCGGAAGAATGATTGTTCAGAAAAATGGCGAAGAACTTGCTTCTATTCCAATTGATACCATGCAGGGTTTGCAGATTTACGGCAATACCGATTTGTCAAGTGGGCTAATCCGTGAGTTGATGTGGCGTGATATTCCCATAGTTTGGTGCAGTGGAACAGGACGAATGTACGGATGGTCCATTCCCTCTTATGGACCAAACGGGGAGCAACGTGTTGACCAACATGTAGCTTCCCATGAAGGACGGCTTGGTCTTGCACGTGAATTTATCGTCGCAAAAATACACAATCAATCTGTTTTGCTGCGACGGTCAGAATCGGACAATCCAGTATTGCCGCAACTGCGACATATTGAGAAACAGGTTGGAAATGCGAACCGTTGGCAGGACATACTTGGTCTCGAAGGAGAGTCTGCAGCGTTGTATTTCTCTCAATTCGAGCATCTTATTAAAACTGATCGTCAAGCTGAGTGGCCTTGGATTGCCCGTATGCGTAGACCCGCTCCAGACGCGTTGAATGCACTGCTTGATTTTACATACACATTATTGTTGTCGGATTGTGTGCGAGCTTTGATTTCCTGCGGTCTTGATCCGCATGCTGGTTTCTTGCATAGCAGCAAACGGAATAAACCGGCATTGGCTCTGGATTTGATGGAGGAATTCAGGGCTCCGATTGCAGATTCGGTAGTGCAAACAGTGATTAATAACGGTGAAATCAATGCATCTGGATTCTCGGATGCGCTTGGCTCCGTGCGCATGACAGATGAGACTCGGAAAACGGTGATCAAAGCATACGAACGAAGAATGGCTACGGAAATCATCCATCCGGTATTCAAATACAAAGCTTCTTGGCGAAGGACTATCGAAATTCAGGCCAGAATGATTTTGGGATATCTTGATGGGACGCAAACTGAATATCGCGGAATCAGAATTCGTTAAGGAGTGGGGCATGACGAATCAGAAACGTGGCTATCTGGTGGCATATGATATCAGCGATGATTGCTGCCGCTCACATGTTGCGAAAATTCTTCAACACTATGGAGAGCGATTGCAATATAGCGTCTTCTTACTGCGGGTACGTCCTTCGATGATGTTGGATGTCCGTATGCAGATAGAGAAGGAAATAGATGACTCAATCGATTCTGTTGTGTTCTGTTCTCTTGGAACCATTTCTCAAACGGAAGAGGGCTTGGATTTCTTGGGGCGCCGTGGATACGTCGATTTAGAGATACCGACAGTGATTTGAAGTTTTAGCCTAATGGCGATGTTGTTTGATAAGTAAAGAGTGTTTTGCTGTTTTTCAAGTGCGAGAGATGCATCATTGCTGCGACACACGGTGAGCGCTCGCACTTGAAAAATAGTTGTTTTGGAGCCAGTGAACTTATATTGCTTCTGTATTGCGATAGAAATGAAAGAGTCGCTCGCAAAAGCCTTTAGAATATGTGTCATTGTAAGGTCTTAGACTATGACTATTCCTGAGCATTCAAGCTCAGGACTTCATTGAGGACAATCATCCAGAACACTACACCGACAACACGAAGCCATTCCTGAGCATTCAAGCTCAGGACTTCATTGAGGACGCAGATATCCAAGAGCATAATATGCAGTAAGATATTCCTGAGCATTCAAGCTCAGGACTTCATTGAGGAAGTTACGAGTCGGCCGGATGGGCGCGCACCAAGGGAACCATTCCTGAGCATTCAAGCTCAGGACTTCATTGAGGAGAGGGCAATACGTGGATGATGGCCGTGGAATTAGATTCCTGAGCATTCAAGCTCAGGACTTCATTGAGGACGGCCAGACCGTCAGACCAAGACGCCCAACCACTAATTCCTGAGCATTCAAGCTCAGGACTTCATTGAGGACCGGCGATGTGCCGCTCTCCCCATGACGGGACGACGTATTCCTGAGCATTCAAGCTCAGGACTTCATTGAGGAAATTTGAGCATTGTCGAGGAGCAGCAGCTGCTCAATTCCTGAGCATTCAAGCTCAGGACTTCATTGAGGAACGACGCAGTCCACTTTCCTCTTGTCGGTCAGGGTATTCCTGAGCATTCAAGCTCAGGACTTCATTGAGGATCTCCGAACTTTTCGAGAATGAGTACTCCTATGACATTCCTGAGCATTCAAGCTCAGGACTTCATTGAGGAGCGGGTTAGCGACATGCAAGGCGTCACATAGGCGTATCGTATTCCTGAGCATTCAAGCTCAGGACTTCATTGAGGAGTCTCAATATGAGATGCCAGACAGTGGCGTATTATATTCCTGAGCATTCAAGCTCAGGACTTCATTGAGGAGTGCTGGTGGATGGCAGCAAGGTGCTGTCGTGGGGCGATTCCTGAGCATTCAAGCTCAGGACTTCATTGAGGACTGCCATCCTCAAGCAATTCCAGCGCATGCACCAATTCCTGAGCATTCAAGCTCAGGACTTCATTGAGGAATCGACCGCAGACGCGCCCGATTGGAACGCCGCCTGCATTCCTGAGCATTCAAGCTCAGGACTTCATTGAGGATGCAGGGAATATGCGGTGCGTGTCGTGATTGACTTCAATTCCTGAGCATTCAAGCTCAGGACTTCATTGAGGATGTGACTTTTGTGAAGCGTCGTGGCTTCAAGTGGGATTCCTGAGCATTCAAGCTCAGGACTTCATTGAGGACGGCCAAGGTCACGCAGATCACCGGCATCACAGACATTCCTGAGCATTCAAGCTCAGGACTTCATTGAGGAAACGACAATGTTTTCCGGCGGTACGGTTTCGAGGATATTCCTGAGCATTCAAGCTCAGGACTTCATTGAGGAGTCAAGTCGCTGGAAGACGCTTGGCGCGTCCACGTGGAATTCCTGAGCATTCAAGCTCAGGACTTCATTGAGGACTGAGCCCCTTGTGCAGCTTCTCGGTGCGGCACCAGATTCCTGAGCATTCAAGCTCAGGACTTCATTGAGGAGCGGGCGAACGCGTATGCAGACGCGGCACCGCAGATTCCTGAGCATTCAAGCTCAGGACTTCATTGAGGACCCGGCGACATGCCAAGCGAAGTGCCGAACCAAAGATTCCTGAGTATTCAAACTCGGGATTTCATTGAGGAGCTGTGGGCGAAGAAGCGCAACCGTCTCCAGTTTTTTGGATTAAAGCCAATATTCAGAGGTCTATCCAAAATCGCTGGATGATACTGTCTTCGTTCCGTCCCGTACCGTTCACGATTTCATTCTCCATCTTTCCACCATTGCTGATAATCGTCCGTCTTGATGCTTCATTGCTCTTGTGACAGGTAAGTAGAACACGTTGCTCGCCCTGCTCTTTGCAGATGGGCAGGAGTAAGGCGAGCATCGCTTTGGCATACCCTTTTTGACGTTCCGATGGCAAAATGCTATACCCAATATTTCCTCCGTATTGCAGCAGAAAAGGGGATAGCGGACGTCTGAAATCAATGATGCCGACGAGCTTGTCATCCGCCTTCCGAATAGCTAAAAATACTTCCGACGGCACATAGCCTTCGCCGTATTTCTTTTTCAATCGATTATCGAAATCGATCCATTCATCAAAAGAATCCGTGTCTTCGAGACCGGCGCATCCATCGAGACTGTCGTTGTTTGCAAGCATCTCCTGCTTGTAATGCATCACTTGGCTCGCGTATTTTCGCGTTGGCTTGACCAGTGCTAAATCTCTTTGCATGATTATGTCCTCTGTTTATTGATGCGCAAGTGCCTGGCTCGTGCCGTTTAATGTCCAATTATACGGACGCGTTTGTAGTTATCGGCAAAACGAGATGCTGACAAAGCTCGCGTTCCAACTCAAATATTCGTTGTATCACACGCGCGTTAGCTATATTTATGTATTTAGTCAAGTCGGCGTTTTGTGATTGGTTACGAAACGCCGACTTGCCTAAATATAGGCAGGGGCAGCAGGGCCCCGCGGTCCTCTGTGTTTTGTCAAATTGAAGCAGTCCAACAAAACGGCGCCGCCCCCATCGGCCTAACTTCTATTGAACAGACGCAGCTGGCTTGCGAGATACCGATCATCCCACACATCCCATCGCAGGAGAGATTATTCTTGAGGGATATCTCCTGCGAGTCCGAGGTTGGGGGAGAAAAGCTGCACGCAGTATGCCTGCGTGGTCGGAGGGCATCATGGCACCCCGCCAGACAAAAGCAAAATTGATGAAGAGAAAAACAGGAAAACCAATGTTGGATTGGATTCTGAAGCATGGATAAGTGTTCAGGATAAGCTAATAGATTTTGTTGCAGATATGTCATGAAAACGCAGACGTTCGCGTGTTCCCCGCATATGCGGGGATGATCCCCAACGGTACGAAACGCATATCCGCGAGCTATGGGTGCTCGACATATCGGGACTGCATCAGATCCAACTGAAATAGAAAACCCGAAGATAACCCCCCGACTGATGTTCCAGTCTTGAAAGCTGGTCGCGTGGGATCTTCGAGCAATCCAATTCTACCACCACGACACCGTGTTCCCCGCACATGCGGAGATGATCCCCACGACATGCAGGACTACCAGCCACTCGGCAGGTGTCCCTCGCGCATGCGGGGATGATCCCGCGCTCGAAAACAAGCTGCGCCAGCGTTTCAAGTGTTCCCCGCACATGCGGGGATGATTGTATTTGCCAATCTATCAGTCGCATCGCATGTGCGTTAGCTACACTTATCCGCATAAGTGTAGCTAACGTTAAAGGTAGTGCCCGAAGGTTTGCGCACTTAGGGTCGTGCCCGTCCATGGGACGATGA
>NZ_CAUEQY010000010.1 GCF_959020145.1 uncultured Bifidobacterium sp.
CCGGGGTGGAAAGACCGGAAAGTGTGGCCTTCGGATCGACGTTCGGATCCTGCAGCTCGTCATAGCCCTTGATGGTGGAGAAGCGGCTCGAGGTCTTCTGCGCGTTCTTCACATTGGCGGCGAAACTCCAGGTGTCGGCGAAGGAGTGGGAGGTCACAGCCTCACCGTTGGTGAACTTCCAACCCTTCTTCAGTTTGATCGTGTACTTGGTGGCGTCCTCGTTCGGTGTGATGCTTTCGGCCACTTCAAGATGCTGCTTGCCCTTCGCGTCGAAGCTCACCAGACCTTCGAACAGGTAGCGGATGACCTTGCCGCCGCCCATTTCGTTGGTGTCGCTCGGAATCAGACCGTTCTGTGGCTCGCTGTTGTTCACGGAAATCAGCGAGGTGTCGCTGGAATTGCTGGTGGTGGCGTTGTTATCGGATGACGAGCCGCACGCGGCGACCGACATCAGCATGGTTCCCGCCGCGGCCATGGCGACCAGGCGGTGGAGCATGTTTCTCTTCATTGTTTTCTCCTCTGATGTTGACATTCCGTCGCTTATGACGGCGGAAAGACAATAGACGTGATTATAGGAGTTTTGTTAACCGAGCTCACTGCTCTGTCTCAATGTGAGATGGAACGTTTCCATACAAAAGGGCTAAGAGGGTAATGCAGGGAGGGAAGAGGGGCGGGATGCCGCTGAGAACATCAGTCGAAGCGGACGCCCTCGGGCTTGCTGGGCAGCGAGTACAGGAATGCTTGGATGATCAGCGAGATGCCGGCCATGCCGAGGCTGACATAGAACAGCGTGAGCAGCATTCCCGGGAAGCTGTTCGGGTCATGAAAGTCGAGTTTCGGTGGCTCGTGGGGGATGACCATGATCATGCCGATTTCGATGATGACCAGGCCGAACGCAATGACGACCAGCATCGCAAGGGCCAGAATGGTGCCGACGTGCCCAAGCAGAAACCACCAGCCGGTGCGGTTGGCATCATGCAGCCTTCTGAAGGAGATGGCCATGATCGGTACCATGGTGGCCAGCATCCACAGTATTCCGGACACCGTTCCGGCAGCCGGAATAAGGAATATCAGCACGCTGACCGGAATGAAGAACAGCATGGCGAGCCAGAACTCGCGTCTGCTGGAACGCCCCCGAAACTCCATGTAGCCGATGAAAAAACGTTTGACGGCATCAATGAAACCGCAGTGGTAGTCGGGCGTCCATGTGCCGTTGCCGCTGTAGGGGAATCGCATATTCGTAAAGCCTTCTTCTCAATGAAACGCATACGCTGGATTCGCGTCGCGCGTCCACCGACGGTGGTGTGCGGCCATCGTAACATGCTGCTATTCGCCCATAGCGCAACCGTTGCAATCGCAATGATTCGGCGGCTTTTCCCGCAATATGGCGTGTGTGGCCGACCATAGCGTCGGTCACACACGAAAGACGGAAAACTTTAAAGCAAACCGTCCGCCTGCAACGCGTCATGCATGCGGTTGAGGCAATCCTCCAGCAGCGGATACGGCATCGCCATGTTCACACGCGCGCAGCCGGCTCCCGCACGGCCGCACGAACGGCCGTCGGTCAGCGCCACCTTCGCCTTCTCAAGGAAATACGCGGCCGGATCGTCAATGCCGAGCGGGCCGAAATCCAGCCATGCGATATACGTGCCGCGTGGGCGAATATAGCCAACGCCCGAGAACCGCGTGCTCATCTGCTCATCGAACAACCCAAGATTGCGTCGCACGTAGGAAAGCGCGTCCTGGAACCACGGATCGCCCTCGTTGTAGGCGGTGGTGGTGGCGATCGCACCGATCGTGGCGGTCTGATGCTCGCTCCACTCCGCACGTTCCGCCCACATCTCACGGTCCGCCGGATTCGTCAGCAGCACCTGCGCGCACTTCGTACCCGGAATGTTGAACGACTTCGACGCGCTGGTGGCGGTCATAGACTGCCGCGCGGCCGCCTCGCTGATGGTCGGATACGGAATATGACGCCCCTCGAACACGAACGGCGCGTGAATCTCATCATTGAAAATACGCACGTCGTACCGTTCCGCCAGCTCGCACAGCCGCTGCTCCTCGGCCAACGTAAGCACCTTGCCGATCGGATTGTGCGGATTGCACAGCACGAACGCATGGCAGCCAGCCGCGAACGCGCGTTCGATGGCGTCGAAATCGAACAGCCATTCGCGCTCGCCGGTCGTTTCGTCGGTTCCCTGAAGCATTTCGATTTCGATCACGTCGACGTCGTACAGCTTCGGCACGCTCAGGAACGGCATGTACGCGGGCGTCGGCACGACCACGGCATTGCCGGCGCCGACCAGCTCGCGCAGGAAGATCTCGTACGCTTCCAACACGTCCGGCACCACGCGGATGATGTCCGGATCCACGTCCCAGCCGTAGTGGCTTTTCTGCCAGCCGGCGCACGCCTCGGCCACGCGGCGCTTCCACGGTTCGGGAATGTAACCGAGTTTGCAATGGTCGCAGGCGCTGTCGATGGCCTGCTGGATGCACGGCGCCAGGCCGTAGTCCATTTCCGCGATGAACGCGCCGATACAGCCGGGGTAGCGGGTCCACTTGTCGGAACCGACTTCGGCCAGATCTGCGGCGGTGGTGCGATCGATGGCATCGGCATCAAAGCCGGAAAAAATACGATTCTGCTTTTCCATGCGTTCCAGCATAGCCGCCGCCCGGTTACGCGTGTTGCGATGCCGTAACGCACATATGACGGCTGCCATGTAATCGTCGTATGTGCGATTGCTGTCATGCGATCACTGTCATATGGTTGCCGTTAGGGCCGTTGGAAACGCATGACAGCGCTGCGGAAGAACGGATTTCAGCTTTCCAGGAACGCTGGAATCGCGGCCGCCGCCGCATATCCGGCGCGGTACATGCGTTCCAGACCTTCGAACGATTTGCTCAGCGTGTTCAAGCCGTACATGCTTTCCGGCGCGAGGATGAGCACATGGCCATCCTTCTCGTATTCCTTGGCCAACGCCACCTCGTCGTTGTACGTCTGATAGCGGTTCATCAGCTTTTCCGCGGCCTCCGGGTGCGTGCGCTTCAGGATCGTGGCCGGGCCGATGTCCTTCTTCTGTTCGCGTACGGTGTCTTTCGGACGGGTGAGAATCACCACGATGCGGTCATAGCCGTCATCGATGGCCTTCTGCACCGGAATCGGATCAGCGATGCCCCCGTCGTAATACGGGACGCCGTCGATCACATACGGTTCGCACGCCACCGGCACCGCCGATGACGCCTTCATGATGTCGTAATTGTCGTAGCCGACGTCCGACTTGTCGAAATACTTCGTGGAACCATCGTCCGCATTGCAGGCCACCACGGTGAATTCGGTCGGATTCGCCGCAAACGCCTCGTAATCCACCGGATTCTCGCCATCGTGGTTGCTCAGCGTGCTGTACACATAATCGAGGTTCGCGTAATTGTGGTTCTTCACATAGCTGTCGAAGCTCGCGTATTCCTTACGGAACGCGTACTGCGTGTAGAACGTGTGGTTTCGCCCGTGCTGTCCGGAAATGTAGGAAACCATATTGGCGCTGCCGGCGGAAACACCATAGCAATGGTCGACATGTATGCCGTCCTCCAGCATGCGGTCCATCACGCCCGCGCCGTAAATCGCGCGGAAACCGCCACCGACGTCGATCATCGCTGTTCTGTTGGCCATACGCACCTGTCCTTTCGCGTCGTCCCTTTTTCGGGTTTCCCCTGACTTTACGCGCCTTGTCGGGACATTCGCGTTCAGCGATTAAGTAGTGACTGTGCCAACTGCGCGATTCGTACAGAAGTGTCGGAATTGGCTAGTTTAATATCACCTTCCGTGTCTTCCGGAGCGAGCTTGCCAAGCGATTCGAGTACCACGCCAAGGTGACGTACGGTACCCTCGTTGCCGTCGATAATCTCCGCTGTATCAGGCAACAGTTCGCGGAAATAGTCGCGATAAAATACGAAATGCGTGCAGCCGAGCACAACCGCGTCAATCGTGGATAGGTCGTACTGGTCGAAATACTGGTGCAGCGTACGCATCACCACGTCGTGATCGTCGAGCTGGCCGTGCTCCACGATCTCCACCAAGCCGGGGCAAGGCTCCGGGAAAATCGTATGGTCGGCTTTGAAACGATCCATCAGCACCGCGAACTTGCGTTCCCGCAACGTCAGGGGAGTGGCGGCGACGATGACACGCTGACGATTGCCATGACCGCGGTCGCATGCCACCTTCAGCGCAGGTTCCATGCCGATAATCGGAATGTCGTATCTGTCGCGCAATTCGTTGGCCGCGGCAGAAGTGGCGGTATTACAGGCGATGACGACCGCCTTCACACCCTGCTCCACGAAGCGTTTCACAATGGCGTCGGATAGCTCACGCACCTGTTCGGGCGATTTCGTGCCGTACGGCGCGTTCGCGGAATCGCCAAAATACAGCACGCGCTCGTTCGGCATATCGCGGCGGATCTCACGTGCCACGGAGATTCCTCCCAAGCCGGAATCGAAAACGCCGATCGGTGCCGTTGAAGCCATACGTCCTCCCTTGCTCCGCCTGTTCCGTGCGCGGAAATGCCATGCGCGCATCGAGCCAAACACTTCAATAGCCTACCGCGTGTAGAGTGAATCGGTATGAGCATTCCGAGCATTGTTTACAAAGCGCACGCCACGGGCAACGATTTCGTGGTGTATCTCGACGAAGACGGTACGCACGAGCCGACCGCCGATGAAGTGCGATTCCTGTGCGACCGCCATTTCGGCATCGGCGGCGACGGTCTGATCCGTCTGGCGCATCCGCAGGCGGTGTCCGATGTGAACGAAAGGCAGATCGCCGATTGCGCGGCGGGCGATGCGGACTGGTTCATGGACTACCGCAACGCGGACGGCTCGCTGGCCGAGATGTGCGGCAACGGCACACGTGCGATCACCTTGTTCGCGCAGCGGCAGGGCATCGCCGACCAGCCGGGCGGCAAGCCATTCCATCTCGGCACCCGCGCCGGCGTGAAGATCCTGACTTCGCTCGGCGATGTGCCGGGCCTTGGCAAGGACGTGTTCCAAGTGGAGATGGGCGCATGGAAGCGTGGCGACGTCGACGGTTACGAAGTGACCATTCCGGGCACGTCCGGTTCCGCACGTGGCACGTTCGTGGACATGGGCAATCCGCACGTCGTGGCCGTACTTGAAGACGCGTTCGCCAGCCTGCCGAACGTCGAAGACCTTGATCTGGTCACCAAGCCGGTCGTCGCGCCCGAGATTCCGTCGGACCAGAACGTGGAGTTCGTGCGCATCGACGAGCAAAGCGAAGGCGACGATGCGGGCGAGGCCACCATGCGCGTCAACGAACGCGGTTGCGGCGAAACCCTGTCGTGCGGCACGGGCCTATGCGCCACCGCCATCACGTTGCGTGCCAAAACCGGCATCGACCATTGGACCATCACCGTACGTGGCGGCACCTTGCGCGTCGACGTGACCGACGAAGACGTGAAGCTTACCGGCAGCGCCACCATCGTAGGCAAAATCGAACTGCTGTAACCGCTGCGGCAGCAAACGAAAAGCGGATAGGCAAAAGGCCGGCCCCGCAGGGTCGGCCTTCATCGTAAAAGGCTCGATGCAAACCGTATCAGGCGAACAGCATCGGGCCGTCCTTGACGAGAATGACCACGATCAGCGCCACAATCCACACCACATCGACCATCAGATCGAAATTCAGCCGGTAATACTTGCGCAATCCAGCATGGCCGGACGGCATGTCCTGCACGGCCACCGTGGCATGCGACAACGCCATGAACTGCACGGTGGTGGAGAACATCAGCACCAGGCACCACGGGCACATCGCGTTGATGACGAACAGCGACTGCGTGGTCAGCCAATACGAATACGCCAACGCGGCAAGGCCTCCAAGCCATGTGCACAGCGCGAACCAACGCGGCACGGCCACCTTGGCCAGTCCGATCACCGCGATCGTCACGAACACCGATTCGGCGGCAATGCCGAAGAACGCGTTCGGAAAGCTCAATCCGGCGAACTTCACGATCTCCGCCTGCCAGGATTCGGCCACCGTGGAACAGGACAGCACGGCGTTCACATCGCAGTTGAGCTTCTGCCCGGGATTGCGTGCCATTTTCAGCGTGTCCGCCGACAGAATGAACGATACGAGCAATGCCACCGCCGAAGCGAGCAGCATGATCAGATACGTCCACGTTGCGCCGTGACGCCACCCGCGCGGCTTCGTGTAGTCGTCGTCCATGGCGACGGCTGTGCCGACGCTCGTTTCGTCATCGGCTGCGTCCACAGCGGCCTGGCCTTCAAAATCGCTCATCGTCAATCCTTGGAAAATCAAAATACAAACGTTGTCATGTCTCAGTCTACGCGAAAAACCGCGGATTCGAGCTTACGATAGTCATATGAGTCACGTGAGTTACGCGGAACCACCCGCACAAGGTTGGGATATTCATTGCCATACCGTCTTTTCCGACGGTACGGAGACGCCGCGCACGCTGGTGGAGCAGGCAAGGAAGCTTGGCTTGCATGGTGTGGCGATTGCCGACCATGACACCACCGCCGGCTGGGGCGAGGCGACGGAAGCCTCGGAGGAAATCGGTTTGCCGTTGCTGCTGGGCACGGAAATCACCGCCGTCGACGAAGATGTGTCCGTGCACATGCTCGCCTTCCAATACGATCCGTCCAACGAGCATATTTCCAGCATGTTCGCCAACACGCGTGCGGCGCGATTGCGGCGTACGAAACGCATGGTTGAGCGGCTGTCGCAGGATTTTCCGATTACGTGGGACGATGTGCTCGCCCAAGTGAAGGAAGGGGAGCGCACCACAATCGGCCGTCCGCACATCGCCGACGCGCTGGTCGCGGCGGGCGTATACGAGACGCGTTCCGACGCGTTCGCCGACGCGGTGAGCGCCAAATCCAAGTATTACATTCCCACGCCGTCGCCGTCGACGCACGAGGTCATCGCCGCCGTCAAGGGGGCGGGCGGTGTGGTGGTCGCCGCGCATGCGGGCGATCCGCAACGCAACCGCCGGCTGCTGTCCGACGAGCAGCTTGACGCGATGATCGCCGACGGCTTGGACGGCTTGGAAATATGGCATCGCGGCAATCCTCCGGAACAGCGCGAACGATTGCTGACGATTGCCGCACGGCACGATCTGCTGGTGACCGGCGGCTCGGACTGGCATGGCAAAGGCAAGCCGAACGGTCTGGGCGAGAACCTTACCGACGACGACACCGTACGCGAAATCCTGCATCGGGGTGTGGATTTGATCGGTCGCGTCGGCAGCTCACATGCCGCATGAAATCCGGATATGGAATTTCCAAGCGTGAACCGGATACATGAATCGAATATGAAAAAGGCGCCGAACCTGATATGGTCCGACGTCTTCTTCATATGGAACGTGTCCAACGCGTTTGTTGGTGACGATCAGAGATTGCCGAAGCCGACGGCGTGCTTGGTTTCGGAACCGATGATGGCATAGCCGAGAGAACCGGCCGGCACCACGATGCGACGGCCCTTGTCGTCGGTCAGGTTGATGGTCTTGCCATTCTCCACGGCCTCGGCGATGACGTTGTTCACCTCGTCGGCGCTCTGCTCGGTGCTGAAGGTGACGGTGCGCGCCACGTTCTGAATGCCCAGTTCGATATCCATGATGCTCCTTGTAAGGGTGTTCGTGTGCAAATTCGTTTGCAATGTATGCGCTTATTCTACGCGCGGTTTCTCATCGGTGGCGTCCTCGGCCTGCAGCCGGTCGACCTCCGCTTTGGCCTTCTGCATAGTGGCCTCATCGCGTTCGAGCAGCGGAATGAGCATGGTCGCCGCTTCGCTATGGGCTTGAGGAATTTCCTCCTCGTTCGTGTCGTCGCTGCCATCGGCGGTCTGCAACGTGCTGATCACAATGGTCGAACTGGACGGCAACGACTCGTGACGCTCCCTCGCGGACTGCTCCGGAACGAACGTGCTGACGGGGGATTCCTCACGTTCGCTCGTATCGTCCGAATCGGCACTGCCGGAAACCATGCCGGCGGAGGCGATATGTTCGGCGGCAGTCACATCGAACGCTTCCGTGGCGTCATCGACGATCTGCTTCGTCTTACGGACGGGCTGGGAGCCGGTGACATCGAAATCGCCGGTCCTGTCATCATCCATATCGGTCGCGTCGATATGACGTTCGCCGGTCGCGTCGGCATCGTTATTCTGCTGCGCCGCCGCCTGCCTGCGACGTTCCGATTCGTCCAGCAACGTGCCCACGGTGATGGTGCTCGGCGGACGGTTGCCGGCCTTCTGCTCGTCCTGACGCGTCTCGCTCGGCCTGTGGTTCTTCGCGGTGAGCATACCCAACTGGTGAGCCAAACGTTCCACCTGCGCCTTGAACTGCATGATCTTGACGCTATCGGCCTGATTCAACGCGCTGATGAAATCGCCCACCTGTTCCATCTGCAGCCACAGGTTGGCGCGCAGCATGATCAGATCATCCAGACGATTGCCCAGCATACGTCCATACGCGCTGAGCAACGCATTACGGTGGTTCTCGTCAAGCTTGGAGAAAATCCACGCCAAATCACGTGCCGGATCATTGACCTGCATATCCTGCCAGTTCGTGATGGCGGTGATCGACGAGCCCGAGAACAGCACATCGCCGTCGGACAGGCCACCATGCACCGGACAAGTGGCGAACGACCACAGGCCGTCCGTTTCAAGAACGTCGGACCAGCTCGTCGTGATTTCCTGCGGCACATGGCCAGCCTGACGCAAACGCTTGATCCATGCGGTCAGCTGCGCGCGAATCTGCCCCGTGGAGAACACCGGATAGCCGGCCTCCTGCAGAAAATCCGGACGAAGACGGTGTATCGCGCCCAACGCGGTGCCCACGCTGGCACAGTCGTCCAACGTCAGCAGCGTCAGCGGACGCGCCTGACCATCATGATGCGTGGCGATCATCACGGAAACGTCTCCTGTGACGGACCTCTCCTGTTCGCCGTTGGAGAACGCCAGAACGCGATCGACGTCGAACCCCAATCCGCCCAACTCGCGGTTGCCCATCAACGTCTGCGCGGCACGCACGCGACCAACGAGACGCTTGCGTCCCTTCGGTGTGTTCGAAGCGAACGTGTCATACAACTTGCCCGCGGCGTCCTGCACCACGGCATGATCAATGCCATACCCCTTGTCGGTGGCGTTGACCTGCTCGCTGTCACGCGTGCCAGCGATGGTGGCGTTCGGCATCGCCGCGCTCGCCAAGGCGGCCATCATAAATCTGCTTCGTTCGGTCACAATTCCAACCTTAATACACACTGAAGGCTAATAAGGGCGCGACTTGCCACGAATTCACGGTTAATCGCGCCGATGGCGTCCGTCTCGTCACGCAATCTGCCACAATGGAGCATATGGATGCAACAGCGGAAGCGATTCTCGACGGACTGGACGATGCGCAGCGCATGGCGGCGACCGCCGTGCGCGGACCCGTCCGTATCATCGCCGGCGCAGGTGCCGGCAAAACGCGGACCGTCACCCGAAGAATCGCCTACGCATGCGCCACCAAGGCATGGGATCCGCGCGCCACGCTCGCCGTGACCTTCTCCGTCAAAGCGGCCGCGGAAATGCGCAACAGACTATCCCAACTCGACGTCGCATCCGACGTCAAAGCCGCCACCTTCCACTCCGCGGCACTACACCAACTCCGTCGGATCTGGCCAGACGTATGCGAAGGGCCCATGCCGTTCATCTCACGCAATCCGCGCGAAATCGTGGAACATTCCCTACGCCGAGTCACCACCCAGCAGGTGGACGACGACACCGTGCGCAACCTGCAAGCCGAAATCAACTGGTGCAAAATCTCACTCATCGCGCCGGAAGACTATGAACGCGTCTGCGCGGCCATCCACCACCAGCCGCCGGCAGGACTGGAACCAAGCCAATTCGTGGACATCTACAGAGCATACGAAACCGAAAAAACCAATCGCAACGAAATCGACTTCGACGACATCCTGCTCATCACCTGCCACCTCATCGAAAGCGACGAAGACGTGGCGGCCAACATCCGCTCCGGCATCACATGGCTCACCGTCGACGAATACCAAGACGTCTCGCCCCTGCAGCATCGGCTGCTCACCCGATGGCTCGGTGACAACCGCAACATCTGCGTGGTCGGCGACCCGGCACAGACCATCTACTCGTTCGCCGGAGCCAGCAGCTACAACCTGCTCAACTTCGCCTCCGAATTCGGACCCCTCACCGCCGACGTCAGACTCAACAACGACTACCGTTCCACCCCGCAGATCGTCAACTACGCCAACCGCGTGCTCGAAGTCTCACCGCAACGCGCCGACTATCTCAAACTCAACTCCAAGCGAGACCAAGGCCGCCGAGTCGCGCAAACCGTCTACAACAGCGATCTCGAAGAAGCCCGGGGCGTGGCTGCACGCATCCGCAGACTCGTGGACGAGGGAGCATCTCCGGGCGACTGCGCCATCCTCACCCGAGTCAACGCGCAGCAGAAAATCCTCTGCCGGGCACTGGGCGAACAACACCTGCGCTACCGCGTCAAACGAGACAGCGGATGGCAGAACTCCGCGCTCGCGGATGACGCTCAGACCCGCTTGGCCATGTTGGAAGCACTTGGCGCAGGCGGCGACGTTAAAGGCGTGACCATCTCCACCATCCATGCCTCCAAGGGCCTGGAATTCAAACACGTGTTCCTGATCGGGTGCTCCGAAGGGCTGATTCCATACGGTTCACCGCCCGAAGGCGACCTTCTGGAAGAGGAACGGCGATTGATGTACGTGGCGGTCACGCGTGCCGAAGACACGCTCGACGTATCCTATGCACGCGCCCGCGAGGACGATGGGTCCGATCGCGGGCGCAGGAAATCACGCTTCTTCCGGTGACTGCGGGTCGCCGGAAGCGTTCGTATCGCCGGCGTCATCTGTACCGTCGGCGTCGTTCGTGCCATCGGCGTCATCGCCCTTGTGCTCTTCCTCGTCGAGCAGCTTGGACAGTTCGGCATCCCAATCGATGCTGTCCGGAATATCCTGTTGCGCCGTGGTCTGTTCCGTACCGGTAGTGGCGGATGCGGCGCCGTTCTCTTCGTTGGAGCTATCCTCGGACTGTTCGTCCGGCAGTTGCGGCAGCAGATCCGGATGCGACCATTTCGCGTCGCGCGCCTCGGGGCCTTCCTGCGCGCCGATGCTTTCCCACAGCGCGGCCGCCTCACGCATGCGCTTGGGGCGCAATTGCATGCCCATCAGGCTTTCGAACGTGCGTTCCGCAGGGCCTCCGATGGCGCGTTCGCGGCGCAACATCTCACGAAGCTGTTCGATATGCGGAATATGCGCCATGCCCGCACGCCACACGACGGCATCCACCCAGCCCTCCACCAAGGCAAGCAGATTCTCCAACGCCTTCATGGCCTGCTTCTGCTCCGGAGTGTCCGGGAACGCCACCTTGGTGATGTTCACCGCGCTGGCCATGGAATCCGGATCGATGGACTCCGCCTCACGGATCTGCTCCTCCATGGCATCCATGTCGATGGTGATGCCACGCGCGTATTTGCCCAGCAGCGCCTCGAAGCGGGGCATCAGCCACGGCACGGAGGCGAACAGCCTGGCATGCGCAAGCTCCTGCAGCGCAAGATAGCCTATCACTTCGTTCACGTCGATATCCAGCGACTTCGCGTATTCGGTCACGTTCTGCACGATCAGTCCGCCGGCGGGATTCTTCAGCAGCGCGATGCCCTGATCGAAGCTGCCGCGCACCTCATGGGACAGGTCGCCGGCGGCACGCCCCAACTGCATGGCGAACGACGTGTTGCCGACGAATCGCATCAGCTTCGCCGGATTCTTCATCTCGTCCGGAATCGGAATTTCGATGGGGCCTGCGAAAACCCCGGAAATCTCGGTCTGTATTTCGCCGTCGCCGAAACGCTGCGACAGAATCGAAGCCAGAGCGTCGTTCATCGATTCGGCCACGGGGGAGGCGAACTGCGCCCACGCGTCGATTGTGTCCTCCACCCAGCCGGCGCGGGTGAGCAGCTGCGTCTCGCCTTGCGCCGGGTTGAACTCGCAAGCGGTATCAAGCCACAGGTTCGCCTCGCTGATGGCACGTCTTGCGATTTCGCCGGTTTCGGCGTTCACGCTGCTGTCCGATCCGGCACCATTCGCCTGCTGCAACGCGAGCGATTTCGCCAGTTTGATGTTGATCGGCCCCTGTTCCACGGCCTGCTGCATATCTCCCATGGTGTTGAGTCCGCCGGCGGTGAACGCCTGCATCATGGACTTGACCTCTTCGGGCTTGGGCAGCGTGCTCGGATCCTGACTCATCAGCTGGTCGCGTACGGCTTCCGGCATGTTGGAAAGCTGGTTCCATGCCATCTCGCCCTGAATCGGTCCGAAGCAATCGATAAGCCACTGGCGGATCGCATTCTCATCCATACCGTTTCCTGCCTTTGTTCCACGCGATTGTTAAGTTCGTTGCCTTCCATAGTATGGGAGGCATGGCCGATATGCAGGAAACACAGCGAGTTCACGCCAAAAGCACACGTAACGGGTCGTCTCAAGGCCTTCTGCCACGTATCAGACGACGTTGGCGTCAGGTCGGACGGTGGTTCGATGTTCGCCCTTGGCGATATCTCGCCGGACCGATCGTGGCTGTGCTCTGCGTGCTGGTGCTTATTGCGCCCAGCGCGTACGTGGTGCAGGAGCCGGGACCGACCCAGGACGTGCTCGGAAAAGTCGAAGGCAAGCAGGTCATCGACGTGTCCGGCGTGAAGACGCATAAGGACTCCGGCAAACTACTGCTCGTCACCGTCAACGCCTCAGGCGTTCCCGGATATCCTGTGACCAACGCGCAGGCGTTGCTGGCATGGGCCAATCCGAAGGCCACGGTGATTCCGCAGGAGGCCGTGTTCCCCGTCGGACAAAGCGCCAAGGACTATGCGAAGGAAAGCAACAAGGAGATGTCCTCATCGCAGAACGCCGCGGCCACGGCCGCGAAGCGGTTCCTCAAGGCGCACGGTTATGACGTGTCCGGTATGAAGGTGTCCATGCACGTCGACGACATCGGCGGCCCGTCCGCGGGCATGATGTACACGCTCGGTCTGATCGACAAGGTGACCGGAGAGCAGCTTTCCGGCGGGAAGACCATCGCGGGTACCGGCACGATGAACGCCAAAGGCAAGGTTGGCGCGATCGGCGGCATCCGGTTGAAGATGATCGGCGCGAAGCGTGACGGGGCCACGTGGTTCCTTGCCCCGGAATCCAACTGCTCCGACGTGGTTGGGCACGTGCCACAGGGCCTCCACGTGGTGAAGGTGGGCACGTTGGACGAGGCGTACGACGCGCTGGTCGCCATCCGCGATGGTAAAGGCGGTTCACTGCCGCAATGCACCGTCAAGCAATGAGCGTGCGGCGGAAGGAGATAGGCGTGATACAGGCGGAAATCGCCGTTTCATCTCGAAAAGTGGGCGATTCCGGCGTTCGTAACGTATATGTTCGAGCAGTGTTGGTATATTGACGAACGTGAATCAAACGGCATCTGATAACGCTGAAGAATTCGGTTTCCACGCCGGCGACCTGGTACAGGAATGGCTGTGGGACGATGATGTGGATGACTCGATCCGCGCCAAGATCGAGGAACTGACCGGTGAGGAGCTGGTCGACGAGGATTATGACTCCGCAGTCGACGGTGTGATCATCTGGTGGCGTGATGGCGATGACGAGGACGAACTGGCCGACACCATTGTCGATGCTTATGCGGTTCTCGGCGATGACGGCCCGCTGTGGGTGCTCACCCCGAAGCCGGGACGTCCGGGTGCCGCAAGCTCCAGCACCGTGCAGTCCGCGGCCAAGACCGCCGGCATGAACGCCGCCACTCCGCTGACCGTCAGCTCCGATTGGAACGGTATTCACCTGCGCGCGTTCGGCAAGGGCAAGTAAACCAAGACTTTTCGCGATTTTTCTCGCGTATACGAAAATCCCCCGGGCCCATTGGGCTTGGGGGATTTCGCTATTACGTGGACTTTCCGGCAAAACACAAACAAAACGTGGGCGGAATGTGGGCAAAACACGGGTGCGCGCGTTGATATTACGCGGGATGATATGCGATTCCTTGATTTTTCACGGCGTTGCGAAAAGTGGGCGATGAGGGATTCGAACCCCCGACATCCACCGTGTAAAGGTGGCGCTCTAACCAACTGAGCTAATCGCCCGCAACGAACTACTGTACCGTATCCGCGCGATGAGCCGCACTCGTGTGTCGGCATGGCGGATATGATGCCGCTTGATCGGTACGAAACCGCCGTGTGAGCGATGAGCCGCACGTGTCGATTCACTGAATTTTCATCTTTTGCGGCGTCTGCGTCGAATCAATCACGTAAAGTAGTGACGTTAATACGTGTAGCAGGAGGTCGAACGCCAATGGCACAGGAACCTGAAACCGAGAAGAACGCATCGGGAATCGCTCATGCCGCGAAGCGAAAGTGGGGCTACGATGCGGAACAGGTGGATGCTTTCCTTGAACGTGCGCACATGCTGTATGAAGGTGAGGGCGCGCAACTCACCCAGCATGATATTCAGAACGTCTCCTTCGAACTGGTCAAGGGCGGCTATGTGATCGCCCAAGTGGATGCCGCGCTTGCCCGTCTGGAACGTGCCGTGGTCGACAAGCAGACCACGTGGGAAATCTCCCAGCATGGCCGTGTGGCATGGAAGGCGCAGACCGAGGACCTGTTCAAGAAGCTCGACGCGCATGCCGAACGCGAGCACGGCCAACGGTTCAAGCCGGGCGAGGGCAAGAATCCGAGCTACGACCGCAAGCAGGTCGACAGCGTGATCGACAAGTGCCTGACGAAAGCCGCCGGCGAGCTGGGTGTTGAGGAAGTCAGTGAAGCGGACGCCAAGGCGATCGCCGACACGAATTCCCAGACCTTGAGCAACGTGATCTTCACTCAGCGCAAAGGCAAGAGGGGATACGACGAACGTCAGGTGGATTACTATCTGGCCGCCTGCGCGCAGTTGCTGACCCGACTCGAATCGTATGCGCGCGTCGCGGATTTCGTCGGTGAACCCTCCGAAGAGGCGATGGCCGCGGCCGCACCGTCCGTTGCCCCGGCTTCCGGCGATTCCGCAGCTGGCGAAACCCAGATGATCGCACCGCTGTTCGCAGCTCCTTCCGCCACGGTTCCGGCTGCTCCGGTTCTTCCTACTGTGCCAACCGTCACGCCGAGCGAAGAGGATTCCTTCGACGCGCTGAACAAGGCCGAGCATGAGATCTTCACGTCCGCGGTCACCTCCCCGGTGAGCGTGCCTGCCACGCCGATGAACACTCCGCCTGCGGTTCCGGTGGTTCCGCCGGTGTTCCAGCCGCAGACCGATTCCGCTTCTTCCGCGCCGAGCGCCGTTGAAGAGACCCAGGCGTTCGATCCGCTTGCCGATGATGCGATGGAAGATGCCGCGCCAAAGGCTCCGGCTCCGACCGCGACCGATTCGCAGGCTCCAGCCGCTCCGGCATTCTCGCCGGCTCCGGTTGAACCCGAGCCGCAGCAGGATCCGTCTTTGGCCGCGTTGGCGCATCTGGCCCACACCATCAATGAGACGAACCAGACGGAAAACACGTTCACGCCGCAGGTTCCGAGCCTGTCCGCGTCCGACTTGCCTCAGGTCACCACCGGTTCGACGAGCCTGAGCTCCCTCGCAGCCTCGGTGCCGCCATCCTTCACGCCTGAACCGGCCGCTCCGGCCACTCCGGTTCCGGTTGTTGAACAGGCTCCGGCCGAGCCGGCCGCTCCGGCTGAACCTGCCGTAGAACCGGCAGTTGTCCCGGCAACTGAACCGTCCGCCGAACCCGACGCGGACAAGCAGCAGGAGGACAAAAAGCCGGAACCAAGCCCGGCTTTCAGGTCGATTTTCCCGGCGTCGGGCAACGACGACAATCTCGATATTCCGGATCTGTCGTTCCCGTCCTTCGAGTGAACCAACGGTAATAAACAGGCTGGCGGAATCGTCAGCCTGTTCTCGCGTTTACACAATCCCAACTACACAGCCTCGACTACACAGTCCCAACTTACATAGTCCAAACTTACATAGTCCAAACCAATGCCGGAACATCGGCATATCATACGGAGAGCAGCGCATAACCCATGCAACCATCAACCGTAGTAATTCTGGGCTCCACCGGATCCATCGGCACCCAAGGCCTTGACGTCATCTCACGTCATCTCGACCGCTTCACCGTGACGGGTCTCGCCGCGGGCGGAGCACATGTCGAACTGCTTGCGCAGCAGGCGGCGAAATTCCATGTGCCAACCGTCGCGATCTTCTACAAGGAAGCCGTCCCCGCGCTACGTGAGGCGTTGGAACAGGTCGGCGCAGGCAACGTCAACATCACAGCCGGCCCTGACGCGGTGATCGCCATGGCAGGCTCCGGCGCCGACGTGGTGCTTAACGGCATCACCGGCTCCATCGGCCTCGAACCGTCCATCGCGGCACTGCAGGCAGGCTCCCAGCTGGCATTGGCCAACAAGGAATCCGTGGTGGCCGGCGGACACCTGCTGTTTAGCGCGCAGGTACGCGACAAGCAGATCAATCCGGTCGATTCCGAACATTCCGCCATCTGGCAGTCGTTGCGTTCCGGCACGCACGGCGAAGTGTCCAAGCTCGTCGTCACCGCGTCCGGCGGTCCGTTCCGCGGCTGGAAGCGCGACCAAATGACCGACATCACGCCGGAACAGGCCTTGAACCACCCCACATGGAACATGGGGCCGGTCGTGACCATCAACTCGTCCACGCTGATGAACAAAGGTCTTGAAGTCATCGAAGCAAGCCGACTGTTCGATGTGCCACCGAGCCGCATCGACGTGACCGTGCATCCGCAATCCATCGTGCATTCCATGGTGGAATTCCGCGACGGCGCCACCATCGCGCAGGCTTCGCCGCCGGACATGCGCCTGCCGATCGCCCTCGGCCTGTCCGCGCCGGAACGTCTCGGAAACGTCGCCGCCGCATGCGATTGGACGAAGGCGGCCACGTGGACGTTCGAGCCGCTCGACAACGAGGCGTTCCCCGCGGTGAACCTGGCCCGGCACTGCCTCGAATCGTCCGAAAAGCATACGGCCGTGCTCAACGCGGCCAACGAGCAGGCCGTCCACGCGTTCCTCGAACACCGTCTGCCATACCTCGGCATCGTCGACACCGTGCGCGAAGTGCTTGACGAGATGGACGCCGAACTGCGCGGCAACCCGCTGTTCGCTTCCGTGGAGGAAATGAGCCGACTCGAGCAGGAGGCTCGCGCCCGCGCCGACAAGCTGATAAACAAGTAAAGAGCACAAGCCGTAAGAACCATCGCGGGGCGCATAACGCGCCTCGCACATGCAAGGATCACGTATGCCAGAAATCGAAAAACCGTTCCGCAAAACCGGTGACGCGGCCATCAGCGAAAGCCCGCTGCATCCGCGCCGCAAGTCCCGCCGCATCATGGTCGGCCCGGTGCCGGTCGGCGGGGGAGCGCCGATTTCAGTGCAATCCATGACCAATACGCTGACGGCTGACGTGCCGGCCACCCTGCAGCAGATCGCGGAACTGACCGCGGCCGGCTGCGATATCGTGCGTGTGGCCGTGCCAAGCCAGGATGATGCCGACGCATTGCCGGAAATCGTCAAAAAATCGCCGATTCCGGTGATTGCGGACATCCACTTCCAAAGCAAGTACGTGTTCCAGGCCATCGACGCCGGCTGCGCGGCCGTGCGCGTGAACCCCGGCAACATTCGCAAATTCGACGAGGTCGGCCCTTCGATCTGCAAGGCCGCCACGGATGCGGGCATTTCCCTGCGCATCGGCGTGAACGCCGGTTCGCTCGATAAGGAGCTGTACGCCAAATACGGCGGCCCGACACCGGAGGCGCTGGTGGCGTCCGCGATGAAGGAAGCGCGCATGTTCGAAGACGTCGGCTTCCACGATTTCAAGATTTCCGTCAAGCACCATGATGTGGTCACCATGGTGCAGACGTACCGTCTGTTGGCTTCCAAGGGCGATTGGCCGCTGCATTTGGGCGTCACCGAAGCCGGCCCGACCTGGCAGGGCACAATCAAAAGCTGCCTGGCATTCGGCGCGCTGCTGGCCGAAGGCATCGGCGATACGATCCGCGTTTCACTGTCCGCGCCTCCCGTGGAGGAAGTGAAGGTGGGCTGCAAGCTGCTGGAATACATGGGATTGCGCCCGCGTAAGTTCGACATCATCTCCTGCCCGTCCTGCGGCCGTTCCCAGGTGGACGTGATTCAGCTGGCCAACGCGGTGACCGAAGGGTTGAAGGACGTGACCGCGCCGATTCGCGTGGCCGTCATGGGCTGCATCGTCAACGGTCCGGGCGAGGCTCGCGAAGCCGATTTGGGCGTGGCCTCCGGCAACGGCAAGGGGCAGATTTTCATCAAGGGCAAGGTCATCCAGACCGTGCCGGAAGACCAGATCGTGGAAACCCTGCTCGCCAAGGCGCAGGAGATCGCCGCGCAGATGGAGGCCGACGGCCAGTTGCCTGCCACCGCCACCGGTCCGGTGGTCGTGCCGGTGACGCAAAACGGCAACTGCTGAAAGCCATGTTCCAGCGTGCCGTCGGTAGCATGCAATCGCAGGCTTCTCAGCAAAGGCCGGTAGAATGAGCGGCGTGTCAGAGCAGGAACGTCAATCATCAGCCGCCAGCCAGTCATTACGGCAAGAATCGGCTTCATCGCCCGCGCGTCCGCAACCGCAACATCAACCGTGGACGCGCGGGCGGCGACTCATGGTCAACCTGCCTATTTTCATCATGCTGCTGGGCATTCTGGTGTCCGTGGCCAATTTGACGGCATCCACATGGAACTACGAGCCGACCGAGCAGACCATCGAAACGCTTGACGCCAACACCGCCGTGACCTTCGCCAATCCATCCGGCGAAAAACTGGCGAAAAAAGGCGATTACGAGGTGGCGAAACGGTACGTCACCATCAAAGCGAAACGGCCTTCCACCGGTGAGATACAGAACATCAAAGTGCTGATCCGCAAACCGAAAGGGGCTGGGAACGGACGTCCCGGTGTGGTTTTCATGCACGGCGCCGGCTATGGCACCTGCGACAATTCCTTCGGCGACATGGCCTCCGACCTGTCTTCGGCGGGATTCGTGACGGCGGTGCTTGACAAGCCGGTCTGGTCCACCAACGACGCCAATCGCGACTACCCGGGTTCCGCCGCCATCTACGACCAGGTCATCAACCTCCTGCGGAAAATGGATACGGTGGACGCCTCCAAAGTGGGCATCTACGCCACTTCCGAAAGCACATGGATCTCATCGTATCTGCTGCAGCGCGATCCGGACGTCGCTTTTCAGGTGCTGCTCAGTCCGATGGTCTACGAGCCGCGGTATTCGCTGGGCTTCCTCGCCGCACAGGACTTCGCGCTCGTCGGCGCGCATGACGGCTACCAGTCGATCGTCCGCCGCGTATTCAATATCGACGCGTCCCTGTTCGGACTCACCAACCTCGACATCGACACGTTGACGCCGAAAGCGTATGCCATTCCGACATTGGTGGCATATGGCACGAAAGACGTCATGACCGCGCAGGTGGAAGGCACGGAGAAAATCGTCGATCTGGCTCACCAGGCCGGCAACTGGGACGTCACCATACGCACGTACCCTATCGCCAACCATGTGCTGAGGCTCGGCGACGAAGCCAATTCCGGAACCCCGTTCGCCGACGCGTACGTGGACGATGTGGTCGACTGGGCCGTCGGCACCACGCACGGACTCAAACAGACCAGCGAACGCGTGGCCGGCACCAGAATGTACCAGTCAATCGCAGTGCCATTGGACCTCAAAGCCAATCGCGGCCTGACCATCTACCTGGTCGCGTTGCATGCCAGCATGCTGGTGCTGCTGCTTGCCGCAGGCGTGCTGTGGCTCGCCGTGCTGATGCGTAAGATCTGGGCGCGTGCCCACGGACGACGGTATCGGCTGGGGCTTGCGCAAGGGTTCAAAAACTCGCTGGTCACGTTGACTATCGCCACTATGGCCACGTTCGTGCTGTTCTGCGCCGGCCTTGGCGATGTGATCATGGGTGTGGTCAAACTGGCATGGGGCAGTGCCCCAGTGGAGAATCCGGGCGTGATGTATTGGAGCTGGCCGGTGATCCAGATCGTGTGCGTCGCCGTGGTGTGGGCATGGTCCCGCGTGTTTATGCGGCTGATCGAAGAGGCAACCCATCGAGGCATCGCGCAGTGGCCGCCACGTAAGGGTGCTATCGGCGAAATCGTCAGCGGACGGCAGCCGGTGCTGGCTTCCACGCGGTTCGGACGCGTGATGTTCTGGCTGACCGTGGCCGCCATGTTCTGCGTATTGCTGGTGTTCGCGTTCTGGGGGCTGTTCATCTACTGACGGGGCGAATGTATCTCGGAACGCGCACGTGCGGCGAGCGTATGCATAACAGGATGCGATGAACGGCAAGAAAAGGAGGTGCGATGCCGCTGTATCAAGACGAAGGCGTGGTGCTGCGCACCGCCAAACTCGGCGAAGCCGACCGCATACTCACCTTGCTCACACGTGACCATGGCAAAGTACGCGCCGTCGCGAAAGGCGTGCGCCGTACCAAATCGCGTTTCGGAGGCCGACTCGAACCGTTCATGCGCGTGGCGCTGCTCATTGCGGAAGGTCGTTCACTCGACGTCGTGTCCCAAGCCGAATCGATCGCCGCGTATGCAGGGCCGATTTGCGCCGATTTTCAAGCGTATACGGCGGCGAACGTGATCTGCGAAACCGCCGACAATCTGGTCGCCACGGAAAAGGAGCCTGCGGTCGCACAATACCGGCTTGTATTGGGCGCGTTGAACGCGCTTGCCAAACATGCGCACGAGCCATCCACGATTGGCGATTCGTACGTGCTGCGCGCACTGGCGATCGCTGGTTGGACACCCCGTCTGCGCGTCTGCGTGGTGTGCGGCGAGCCGATTTCGTCCACGTTGTCCTGGTATTTTTCGATTCCCGCCGGCGGCCTGATGTGCGCCGCCGACCATACCCCCGAATCGGAAGCGGTGTCGTGGGATGCGATTTGCCGGCTTTCGGCGCTTGTCGATGGCGATTGGGGGGAGCTGGACGGTGTTCCGGCGGCCGCGTCGATTCAACGGGAAACCCACCAAATAGTGGAAGAATGGGGCGAATACTATCTGGAGCGGCCGATTCGTTCCATGCGCTTGCTAGATTAGCGGGTATGGCTTTTGAGAACGTGGATTACAAATCCCTTGACATTCCGGCGGCACCATTTTCCGATCCGTCGATCATTCCCGATTTTCCCAAGAACAAGGTTCCGCGACATGTGGGCGTGATCATGGACGGCAACGGCCGTTGGGCACAGCAGCGCGGACTCATCCGCACCGACGGCCATCAGGCGGCCGAACCGGTGGTGTTCGATACCATCGCAGGTGCCATCGAAGCGGGCGTACGGTACCTGTCCCTATACACGTTCTCTACGGAGAATTGGAAGCGTTCACCGCAGGAGGTGCGTTTCCTTATGGGCTTCTCGCGTGACATCATCCACCGTCGCGTCGATCAGATGAACGAGTGGGGCGTGCGCGTGCGCTGGTCGGGCCGCCGGCCGAAGCTGTGGAAGTCCGTGATCGACGAGCTGGAAGTGGCACAGGAGAAGACGAAGAACAACAAGACCATCGATGTGGTGTTCTGCCTGAACTATGGTGGTCGCGCCGAAATCGCGGACGCGTGCGCAGCGATTGCACGCGAGGTTCGTGACGGCAAGATCTCTGGCGATCGCGTGACGGAGAAGATGATTGCTGAGCACCTGTACAACCCGGATATTCCCGACTGCGATCTGGTGATCCGCACGTCCGGCGAGCAGCGTACCTCCAACTTCCTGCCGTGGGAAGCCGCCTACGCGGAACTTGATTTCGTGCCGGAACTGTTCCCGGATTGCGGCCGTGAGGTGCTGTGGCGTTCTATCGACCACTACATCCACCGCGATCGTCGTTTCGGTGGCGTGAAGCGATAAGGAACAGCCCGGTGGGCTGTTCCAGCTTCACGCCCGAGCGGCTATGCCGCGAGGGTAATGTTGAGCCGGCCGTAGGCCGTCAATAATTGCAGGACGTGAAGAAATAAGAAAAAGACCCCCGCGGGGGTCTTTTTCTATTCTGCTCCTAAAACGGCTTTTAATCGCCTGCCAGTTGCGCGATTCGCCACGTGAAATCAGTTATGAAACGATCATGATCCACGGTGAGCGCCACGTGCACGCGTGGCGCCGACGGGTCAATCAGTCCGGCCGGATCGCCGATGGTGCGGCCGCGCGTGCCATGAAAATCGCCTGTCTCCGTTTCGACCTTCATCGGCAGATCGAAACATTCCACCAAACTCGGATCCGCCGCTACGGCTGCGGCGAGCGGATCGTGCAATGGCATGCCCGTTGAGAAAAGGCGTGCGTCCGCCTGAATATTTGCGGCAATCGAAAAGTCGACGATATCGGCAAGAAACGTCCGCGCATCGGTACGCGGATCATGCGATTGCGATGCTGCCTGGCGCCACCGCATAGTCGCGTCGGAACCCAGCAGGCACTGGTGCGTCACGTCCAAGCCGACCATGGTCACGTCCGCGCCGGAATGGAATACACGGTCGGCAGCCTCCGGATCCTGGATGATATTCGTTTCGGCGGTCGTGTCCCAGCAATTGCCTTCCTGCGTGAGCGTTCCGCCCATCATCACCAATCGCAGTTTGCTTGCGATTTCCGGCGCCGCAGTAAGTGCCGCATCGACGTCAGTCAGTGGGCCGGTCGCCACTACCGTGACGTCGCTGCCGTATTTACGGACCATATCGACGATGAATCGCACACCTTCCGGTAACGCAGGGGAGTGGGCAGCGCCATCGCAGGTCGTGAACGAAAGTGAGAACGAATCGGCGGCAGGATTCGCGTGCGGGTCGTGTACGTCGTATCCGCCGACGGAAATCAGCCCGTGCCTCACTCGAGTGTCCGATTCTCCTGAATCGGACACATAAGTAGTGCTGAGGGTACCGGGAATGTCCGATTCACCCGAATCGGACGCATAGACGGTGTTCGTGGTGCTCTGAATGTCCGATTCTGCAGAATCGGACACATAGGGTGCCGAATCGGACTTCCAGATGTCCGTTTCACCAGAATCGGACACGCAAGCAACGGCAGGAGAGCCAACAGCCGGACCGAATCCGCCCAGCCCATCCGTACCATGGAACTGCGCGCAACCTGCGTCGGGAATGAACGAGGCCGCCCAGGAGGGACGTGTCGAACCACGTAATACCGGAACGTTCCGGAACCCCAACCGTTCCAGTACGTAAGCCGTGTTGTATACGGCAGTGTCGGCTGCAACGTTGCCGTAGGTGCCGATGACGCCCAGTATCTCGATGTTGTTGAACGAGGCGAGATATGCCAGTGCAAGCGCGTCGTCAATGCCGGTATCGACATCGAGAATTAGCTTGCGATTGCCGTTCGTGGTTTTCATAGGCACAGCCATAGTCACAACCTCCAACTGCGATTTTCCAGCACAAAAATGTACGGTACCATATGTGCCAACAGCGTCAGCACCTCAATAACCAATAGTGCCAAACATGCGCTTCGACCCGTGATTTCGGGCGCGTTTCACATGTTTGGCACTATGAAAGCTGAAGATGGAGCAGGCGACTGCTTACTTCAAGAACTCGTCGGTCGAGATGTCCTTGGCCACAGGCGCGGTGTGAATCACCTTATCGTGCGAGTCGGTGTAGGCGTTCTCTTCGGCGAGGAAGTCAAAGTACTTCTGCGCGCCGGCTGTGTCGTTGGTGCCGAACGTGAACGAGCCGTCCTTGATCTTGGCCGGATCGCCCCAATACTGGTCGTCCACGATAGTCTTCATACTCTTCTTGACGAAGTCGAGCTTCAGATTCGCGTCCGGAGCCTCCTTGACGAGAATCGCAGCGGCGTCATCAGGGTGCGAGTAGGCGTATTCGTAGCCCTTCTTGGTGGCCTGTACGAACTTCTTCACAAGTCCTGGGTTGGAGGAGATGGTCTTGTCGCTGGTGATCACGCCGATGGTGTCCGCATTGCCAGGCACGCCGTAATCCGGCTCGGTGAAGCAGTTGAGCTTTGGACCGTACATGTCGGCCTGTACGCCTTCCCATGTGGCGTAAAATCCGCCGAAATCGGCCTTCTTGCTGGACAGCGTCTGGAACGTGGACGTGCCGACGGTCACCTTGTCGAACGTGCCCTTGCCGCCGTCGGTCTGGATCATGCGGCGGATCACTGCGTCGGATTCGTTGGAGCCGAACGTGGCGAAGGTCTTGCCGTCGAAATCCTTCGGGGACTTGATGTCCTTGTTCGACGCGAGCGAACACCAGATGGCGCTCGGCTTCTGCTGCACCTGCATGACCTGTTTGATTTTCGCGCCCTTAAGCGTGTAAATGCCCACGTTGGTGAGGTTGGACAGCGCGAAATCCGCCATGCCGTTGTTCACGGCCTGCTCCGCGCCGGCCTGCGCCACCGCCACGATGTCCACGTCAAGACCGGCCTGCTTGAAATAGCCTTTGTTCTTCGCCACATACACGCCGATATGGTTGGTGTCGGGCGCCCACGAAAGCATGAACGTCACCTTGGTGAGGTCGTTGCCGTCCGTCGCGGTTTTCGTGGAGTCGTTGCTTTGCCCGCATGCGGCCACGCCGACGAGCATGGCGATCGAGCCGAGGATTGCGATTGCTTTGCTGAAGATGGTCTTCTTCATACCTTGCGATTTCCCTTGAATCTTGCTTCTCTACCGTTTTCTAGGGATGACGCTGCGGGCGGGGTTCGGGCAGAAAACGATACGAAGGGCTAAGGCCCCCGCTCGTCCAATGCCCCCGACGTTCCTTATGGTGCCTGCCGCCACACGGTTGACCGTTTGACGCCGAAGCTGTGGAACATTGCCGGTTTGCCACACATTGGCTAAACAGCGAGTCCCATTATACGGGTGTGCATGACGATGATGAGGGCCGCAATGGTGATTGTTGCGTTTTCACTGGTCCGCGTCCGGATCGGCGTCCGCGTCGGCTGGGCCGAGCAGCAGGCGTTCGCTGAGATTCACGAGGCACATGAGTATGCCGGTGATGACGATGATGACCAGCGTGGCCGAGAAGATCAGCGGCGTGCGGAACGAATTGTAGGCTGCCTGCAGCCAGATGCCGAGACCCTTGCGCGCACCCAGATACTCGGCAGTGGTGGCGGTGGCGAAGATGTATGCGGCGGATACGCGGATGCCGCCGTAAATCTGCCGTGCGGCGACGCGAAGCTTCACATGCCACAGCGTCCATGCGCGGGTCGCGCCGCATGTCAACGCCACATCGGAATAGAACTGCGGCACCGCCTCAAGCCCGCGAACCGTCTGCACGGCGATCGGAAACAAGCCGAACACGGCCACGATCACGATTTTGCCGGAAATCTCGAAACCGAACCAGATCAGAAACAGTGGCGCGATTGAAATCAACGGCATCGTCTGCGCGGCCGACAGCAGCGGGAACAACGCGGCATCGGCAATACGGGAGCAGTACAGCAGAATGCCGATCAGAATGCCGCATGTCACGGCGAACAGGAAGCCGACGGTGCCTTCCAACAGCGTGACTTCGGTCGCGGGCCACAGGGTCGGCCATGTTTCGACGGTCGCCTGCGCGATTTCGCTGGGGGCGGCGATCATCGTGGATGGCACGTGCCCCAATCGCACCCATGCCTCCCATACGACAAGCAGTGTGATGACGGCGATCAGCGTTGGAATACGACGCTTCGCCATACCGAGTAGTTTGTGTTGAACGTGCGCTTCCGCCATCGTTCACCTTGCTTTCTGCGTCAAAGTGGACGCGCACGTGACCGACTGCGGGAAATCAGTAAGGTGAGGAGCCTGCCCGCCAATCGGCCAGAAAAGATTGTTACCGGCTCGCCAGTATAGACGGTGGGGCGGAACGTAGGCAAACCCGCACAGCAAGTACGGCAGTAACGAGAGATAACGTGCGTTGGATACCATTCCAGATATCACTTTAGATATAGAGAGACAGATATAGAAAGGCCTCCGCACCCTTCCGATGCGGAGGCCTTCCCATATACCCCTTGCTACTGTCTTATGGTTGTTTGCCTGTCAACCATGACAGACGTCTATCATTCCAGTCCGATGGACTTCATGTGGTGAAGCACCAGGGACTTGACCTTGAGCGTGCCGGATTCGGCCACGAGCTTGATGGCGCGCGGACCTTCGGACGCGTAGCTGTACGAGCTGAGCACCTGACGGCCGTCGTTGACGTACACCTCCACGCAGCCACGGTCCACGTACACGCGCAGCTTGAGTTCGCCGGCGGCAAGTTCGGCTTCGGACAGCGGTGCCGTACGGTAGCCGCGATCGCCCTGAGCGTTGGCCTGCCGGTCGACCACCACGCGGCCGATCTGATCGTCATACGCAACGGACGTGTAGGCGCCATCCTCGGTGGCGTGGACACGCAGGCCGGCACGCTCGGCGGTGGAGTTGGCCAGGTCGATGGTCATTTCGATTTCCACGGCTTCGGCATCGTCCACAATGGTCTTCTCGCCGCTGACGTCCAGATCGATCGCACCGAAATCGACGGTATCCTCGCGCAGGCCTTCCATTTCGGCCACCGGCGCGGTGTGCAGGTCGCCGTCGGCGCCCAGCGTGATCTCACGCGGCAGGGTGAGGTTGCCGCACCAGCCGTCGTCCTGCATCGGAATCGGCTCGACGAACGGGCTCATCCAACCGTAGACGATCTGACGCTTGCCGTCGTTGAACGACTGCGGCGCGTAGTAATTGTGGCCGCAATCCCACAGACGGAACTCGGTTTCCGGCTTGAACTGCTCACCCGGAGTCCAAGTGCCGATCATGTAGCCGGCGTTGTTGACGTTGCGGTTCATGAAGCCGGACGGCTGAGCGCCCATGGCGGAGAAGCCGATAACCCACTTCTCGTTGCCTTCGACGTCCTTGATCGGGAAGAAGTCCGGGCACTCAAGCATAAACACGTCCGGATCCGGATGCTCGAACAGCACCTGCTCATAGGTCCACTTGACCATGTCATCGGAGGAGAACAGCCACATCTGGCCGCGCTTCTCGGCAGAGGAGACACCGAAGGTCATGTACCACTTGTCGCCGGTCTTCCAGACCTTCGGGTCGCGGTAGTGGTGGTTCACCTTGTCGGTCGGGCAATCAATGACCATACCGCGCTTAGTGGCGCTGGTCAGCTCATCGTTGTCTGGTTCGGCGAGCATCTGTACCTGCCAGTCGCCGCCGGTGTTGTCCTTGCCGTTGGCCCAACGGTGGCCGGTGTAGTAGAACTTGAGCTTGCCATCGTCGCCGATCACTGCGGAGCCAGAGAAGACGCCGTCCTTTTCTTCTTCCAGAGACGGGGCGAACATAATCGGCTCACGCTTCCAATTGACCATGTCGGTGGAGGAGACGTGACCCCAATGCATCGGACCCCACTGGGTGCCATACGGGTGCAGCTGGTAGAAGACGTGCCAACGGCCCTTGTAGAAGCACAGGCCGTTCGGATCGTTGATCCAACCGCCATTGGATGCGATGTGGAACTTCGGATACCAGCGGTTGTTACGCTTGGCTGCGAAGGCCGCGACACCGGCCTCTGCCTTGGTGAGTTCCTCGCCGTGGTTCTTGATTTCGTGAAGGACAGGTGCGTCCGGAGTAAAGCCAGTCATCGTTGAATGCCTTTCTGAATCTGGGTTATGAATTGTTGGGTAAAAAGCTTTTTGAAGATGGTGCCCAAAGCGGAAAAAGGGAAACGCTTCGGACACCACGATTGTTGTTATGACGCGTACGGTACCGATGATGATCGCGGGAGAAGGGATGTAGGTTGCGACCACCATCGACGCCGTACGCCGACTTAGTACGGGCTGAGACTCAGGCCTTCACTTCCGCACCAGCGGCCTTCATGGCCTTGAGCTGCTTGTCAGTGTAGAACGGATCGCCGCCGACTTCCTGATCATCCTTCTTGATGACGAAGAAGCCGTAGACCAGAGCCGCAAACACGATGGCAGAGATGGTGAAGAAGGTCGGACGGTCGCCCATGGCATCATGCAGAGCACCCATCGGGGTGGAGAAAATCACCTGGCCGATCTGGGAAGCGATCTGGAAACCAACCATGTACAGGGTGGCAGACAGCTTCGTGTCGAAGTGCAGGGTGAAGTAACGGAACGCCGGCAGGCAGAACAGCGGTACCTCGATGGAGTGGAACAGCTTGACGATGGAGACGGAGACCGGGTCATGGAACACGCCGCACAGACCGATACGGGCGAACATCACGGTGGCGCCGAGCAGCAGGGAGTTACGCACGCCGATCTTCTTCATGATGATCGGGACGACGCCCATCATAGCGGACTCAAGGAACACCTGGAAGGAGTTCAGGGTACCGTAGGTGGCGTTGCCGATTTCAGTGGTCGGGAAGAGGGAAGCGTAGTAGTTCGGGAACATCTGCTGATCGAACACGGTGTAGAAAGTGTTGGTGAACAGCATGAAGACGATGAGCACCCACAGGGTCGGCATCTTCAGAACAGCGAGCATCTCCTTGAAGGACGGGTTGGTCGGAGCCGCGTTCGGATCGGCTTCCTTCTTGAGCTCTTCCCTCTGCTCGGCCGGAACCCAGAAAACATAGACGCACAGCATGCCGAGGCCGCAGATGGAACCAACCCAGAAGTTCAGCAGCGGGTTGATGTTGAACAGGAAGCCTGCGCACAGTGCCACGACAGCGTAGCCGAAGGAGCCCCAAGCGCGGGACTGGCCGTATTCGAAGCCGAACTTACGGGAGTAACGTTCGGTGACGGCTTCGAACAGGGAGCAGCCGGCCATGAAACCTGCGGACAGCACGATGGAGCCGAGAAGCACGCCGATGAATCGGGTGGTGCCGCCGGCGGTCAGCATCGGCTGGTACACGAACTGGACGAACGGGCCAACGCATGCAGCGACCGCAGAGATGAAGATCACGAGCTTACGCTTGATGCCCAGCTGGTCCTGAATGGTGCCGTAAACGAACATGATGACCAGGGTGGCCAAGGAGTTGATGGAGTAGATCTGGCCCTGTTCCGCGGAGCTCATGCCCAGACCGTGGGTCGGGTCAGTGAGCCAGCGGGAGAAGAAGGACCACCAGATGCCCCAGGAGCAGAAGAACATGAAAATGCCGAAGGAGCTCTGCAGATAGGAAGGATTCTTCCATACAGAACGTGTTTTACTTGCCATTTTGATTCTCTTTTTCTCTTCACGGTGCCGCTGCCGCGCGGCAGCGATCGCTTCCGATGTTGTTTTGGCTTGCGTCTGCTCGGATTTCAGCTGCCGTGCCGAAAAGCGAACATGGCTTCAAGATAGCATGTTGCAACTGCTACGTCAAACGTTTGACGTCAATCGTTTGACGTCAAACGTTTGTAAGGATTTGCGGATAGTTGAAATTAAGCCTGAATCAACTGCTGGCGGACTGTTGGCACGATTGCTTTATTCGGCGTGTCGTGAACAAACGCACAATTTTCATGTATAGAAAATGGCTGTGCGAACAATCGTAAGCATTTGAATCGTTGTAAAAACAGAAAAATCAGGATATGACGGAATCTTTTTCCAACAATGCGCAGTGGATCTTCGCCGGAATCGGCGCATCAAGCGGCGGCAGGGAAGCTCTGGCGGATGGACATGAACTGGTATCCACATCCTTGCCTTCAATCATGGAAATCAGCTTGCAGGCTGACCAATAGCCCATTTCGTAATGTGGCAGTTCGACGGTGGTCAGCTGCGGTTCAAGTGTCTCTGCGAACACGCGGTGGTTGTCCACGCCGACCACGGAAATATCCTTGCCTACCGTAAGCCCTCTTCTTGCCGCGCATTCGTACACATACCAGGCGCGCGCATCATTGAAGCAGAAGAAGCCGTCCGGATGCTCGTCGTCGAACAACTTGTTCACGGCGCGTAAAGCTGGACCGTTGTGCACTACGTTGCATACCAGCGATGGGTTGAACGCACGTCCGGCCTCCTGCAACGCGGTGCGGTAGCCGGCAAGACGACCGTCCTGCGCGATCATGTTTTCCGCGCAACCCACGTATGCGATGCGTTTGCATCCGGCCTGGATCAGCCGATTCGTGGCGTCGTAGCCGATCATGAACTCGTCCGGCTCGATGCTGGGCACTTTGTTCTCGTGGTCGGTGGCGTCCACCATCACCACGGGGTATTCGTTCAACGATTCGGGAACATGTGCGATGCGGTTCGACATCTTCGAATAGAAGAATCCGTCCACGCCGTACCTTTTCAGTGTGGCGATCTCGTTTTCCTCGCTCGCCTTGCCGTCGGTGCTGACGGTGAACAGCATGTAGCCGTAGGCGCTGGCCGCGTCCTGCGCGCCCAGAATGATGCCGCCCGCGTACGGTGTGGTGGCGACTTCCTCGCTGATGAAGCCGAGGATTCGGGTTTTGTTGGTACGCAGGCTTCGCGCCAACGGATTGATTTTGTACCCGAGCTCGGTCGCTTTGTTGCGTACGAGTTTGGCGAGCGCGGGATTTACCCTGCCTTCGTCGCGTCCGTTGAGCACCAGGGATACAGTGGAGATGGATACCCCCGTTTGTTCGGCGATTTCCTTCATTGTCGTCATAATCGCAACACTATACCCAAATGAACACGAAAAGCGCGCCTTTTTCGAGAAAAAGCGTGCTTTTTTACATGGAATGGTTTCGTTTCACCACTGTAAAGGGGGTTATTTCGACAGAATCTCGTTTACCAGTTCCTGCTTGGCGTGGATCTGTCCTTCGAAACCGGGGCGGATGTCGAGACGGATCACCACGTCGGTGCGGTAGCCCTGTCCGGCGAGCTTCATGGTGGCGTCGCGGATCACCTTGAGCACATCGTCGATGTCGCCTTCGATGTTGGTGAACATGGCGTTCGTCTCGTTCGGCAGGCCGGATTCACGGATTACGTCCACGGCCTGCGCCACGTACGTGGACTTCTCCGGGCTGGCTCCGGCGGGGGAGATGGCTACTGCGGCAAGCGTGTTGATATACGGTTTGCCGGTTTCCGGATTGACGGGCACTTCCTGCTTTTCTGCGTTGCGATCGAGCGTCATGATTACCTTTCTCAGCGTTGTCTCGTGTGTTTTCGTGCGATTACTTGTTGTACTGTTCCAACGGCTGCCGTGGTTCGCGTGGTTTGCGTGGCTTGGTTCAACGCCACTTCCACGCGTGGTCCATCGGACCGGAACCATGTCCAAGATCGAGCTGCGCTTCCAAAGCGCCGGTCAGGTACAGCTTGGCATGGTCGACGGCCGTCGGCAGCGCCTCGCCAAGAGCCAAATGGCTGGCGATGGCGGAAGACAGCGTGCAGCCGGTGCCGTGCGTGTTCGGGTTGTTGATGCGACGGGAACGGAACCAGGTGATCTTGCCATCCGGCTCGACAAGCACGTCACTCGCGTCATGCGTGCCGTGGCCGCCCTTGACGAGCACCGCGCAGCCGAAATGGCCGGCGAGCAGATGACCTGCGGTCACCATGTCGTTCTCGGTGGAGATGGATTCGCCGTTCTCATAGTCGATTGCGCCCGCACCTTGCTCTACGGCCAAGTCGCACAGTACCTGGGTCTCCGGCATGTTCGGCGTGATCACGGTGGCCAGCGGGAACAGTTTGGACGTCAGCGCCGCGATGGCATCATCCTCGATGAGCTTCGCGCCGGACGTGGCCACCATCACCGGGTCGAGCACCACGTTCTTCGCGTTGTGCGCGGTCAGACGGTCGGCGATCACGGTGATGAGCTCGGCGCTGGACACCATGCCGATCTTCACCGCCACCGGCGGAATGTCTTCGAACACCGCGTCGATCTGCGCCGCAAGCATTTCCGGGGGAGTGTTGGTGACCATCGTCACGCCGGTGGTGTTCTGCGCGGTCAGCGCCGCGATCGCGGTCATGCCGAACACGCCGTTGGCGAGCATGGTCTTCAAATCCGCCTGAATGCCGGCACCGCCGGACGAATCCGATCCTGCGATGCTCAATACCGGTGGCAATGTGCTAGTCATGGTAACTCTCCTTATTAGGCTCACTGATTCATTGATTATCTTCACTGAGCTCACTGATACAGTGTAGAACCACCCTTGCGGAACTTCTCGCTCATCTCAGCGGGCTTGTCGATTTCCTGTACGACGGACTACTTCACACGCGGCGCATAGCCGTGCTTCGCGTCGCCGCGCACCGCCTTCCAGCGCGTCACCATTTCGCGGGTGGCCGCTTCCGGATCGTCGGCACCGGCGATCGCGGACACCACGAACCAGCCGGCCGCCTTCGAACGGGCCAGCATCTCCATATCGTCGGCATGTACGCCGCCGCCGACCACTACCGGGAACTCGCTCGCCGCGCAAATCGCGTTGATCTGCTCCTCGTCAAGCGTGTGCCCGGAACCGTCGTTGCCGCCCACGGAAGCCTCCGGCTTGGTGGTGGACACATGTAGCGGGCCGGCGCCGATGTAGTCGATGCAGCCGCTCGGCAGCTCGTTGATAAGCTTCACCAGACTTTCGGTCTCGGCGGACAGGCCCACGATGGCATCCTCGCCGAGCAGCGCGCGAGCCTCCTGCGGTTCCATATCGGTCTGGCCGATATGCACGCCATCCACCTTGATGCCCTTGTCGCGCGCCTGCCACACCACATCCACGCGGTCGTCGATCACAAACGCCACGGAATCGGACTTGCCGCTGTTCTTGATGACCTGCGCGATATCGCGGGCCATTTCGGTGATATCCTTCGCATCCGCGTTCTTGGCGCGCAATTGGATGAACGTCGCGCCCCCACGCAACGCGTCATCCACCACATCCGTCACCGGCCGGCCCTTGCAATCCTGCGGACCGACCACGAAATACGCGCTCATATCAAAGCAGTCGCGCATCGAGGCGAATGGATAATTATTCATTGGTTTCCCCTTTGTTGTTCTTTGGGTAAGTGCTCCAGAAGAAGTCTTGTTATTTTCCGTTTATTTTCCGTCGCACCGCACTGAACGTATATATTCCGTATATACGATTGCGATGGTGCGAAACCATCCACGGAACGTTGCGGTCAGTTGGTTTCGATGATGTCGGACGCGGCCACCTGGTCGGCGGTGACGTTCCGCAGCGCGTCGAGCAGCGCCACCTGGAACGAACCGGGGCCATCGGATTTGACTTCGGCGATTTCGGACGCACGATCATACAGCAGCGACGCGGCAAGGGCGGCGACCAGCGGCTCGGCCACGGCAAGATACGTTGCGGTCACGCCGCCGAGCGAACAGCCGGCGCCGGTGATCTTCGTCATCATCGCGCTGCCTCCGGGCAGGCGGAACGTGCGCTCGCCGTCGGTCACCAGATCAACCGCGCCGGACACCGCAACCGCGCCCTTGCCGACGGGGGAGTGCTTCGCCAAATGGCGGGCCACACGTTTGGCCGCGTCGATGGCCGCGTCGACCTCGTCAACGGCCTCCACTCCAGCCGGACGCGTGGTCGGATCAGTGCTGTCGGCGTCGGCCAGCCCCCACATCGCATCAAGCGCGATGACCTCGCTCGCATTGCCGCGCACAATGGTCGGAGGCGCGTCACGGAACGATTCAAGAATGAACGTGCGTGTTTCGCCAATGCCCGCAGCAACCGGGTCTAGCACCCACGTCTTGCCGTTTTCGTGCAGTTTGCGCGCGATTTCCGGCAGCGCGTCCTTGAAGAACGGCAGCAACGTGCCCATGTTGATGTAGTTCGATCCGGCGATTTCGGCGGTGGCGATCACATCATCCGGCAGATAGCTCATGGCCGCGGTGCCGCCCGCCGCAAGCTGCGCGTTGGCCACCAGATTGATGGTTACGAAATTGGTGAACGACTGCGCCAGCGGCGTCTGCTCGCGTACGTCCATGACGGCTTGTTTGATGGCGGCACGCAATGCGCCGAGTGCGTCATTGGCGGATGAGTCATCGCTCATGATCTGCTCCCTACGTTGGTCCTAACCAACAGGTTCAAAGGGTCAGGCGTTCATGCCTATCTCAGCTTGATGGACTTGGCCATCAAGCACCCCCGCATGTTTACAACAGTGCTTAATCTATCTGCGTCCCTTGACAGGCGCGATTCCGTAGGTGATTTTGGGCTTCCGTAGGTGGTTGCTGCCGGATAAGCATCGGCGAGATGCCTGGAATTAGGCGTTTGCTCGTGTCCGGATTCGAAGCTGACCGCCTACGGAACGCAAAAATCACCTACGGAACGCAGTCAGTCGCTTTACGTGACATTTTGCCTGCCGTAATAAAATGAAGTCCAAGAAACGGCTTCATTCCAACGATTCCAAGCAGTCGCCCACGCCGTGTCAAACGGAAACGTTAGGAAAAAAAGCGCATTAAAACCACTCCTGAGGTAGTCTAGAGGTGGTATCTCGAGTGGTACCACCAATCACGAGAAGACACGAAAAAGGAAAATCGAAATGCGCAGGTTCGGCAAGATCGTCGTCAAGCCAAACAAGTCGAATCCAAAATACATCGAGGCATCCTACCCCACACCGGTGGACGCCTTCGGACAATGGCCCGGACTGGCGGCGAGGCAGACCACCACCTTCCCGCTCACACCGGAAGGCCGCGACGATGCGGCCGCATGGCTCTCCGCAGCGCGAAAAAGAATCGATGCCGGAGTCTGGCAGCCCGAGAGGATCATCCGAAGGCGTGAGCGGGAGAAAGGCATGACCTTCGCCGAATTCGTGGACAAGTGGAACCGCGTCCGCTTGGAATCGGGAGTGCTGCACGAAGGCACGACGCGGCTGTCGGAGTATTACGGACGCATCCTCTGCAGACGCTTCGGCCACATGGTGCTCGACCGCATCGGCCCGAAAGACATTGAAGCATACGACCAAGAGCTTGCCGCCGAGACCACGGACCACGAGCGGCGCGTCAGGCTCCTCTACCTTCGGCAGATACTCGCCGCCGCCGCCAAACCGGACGCCGACGGCCATTCCGTCATCAAGCGCTCGCCTTTCGATGTCAGGATCCCACCAGTCCGTCGCCGAAGTGAGACCGAACCGGCCACCGCGGAAGAGCTCCGAGTCATCCACGATTCCATGCCACGCCATCTGCGCCTCGCCATCACGCTCGCCATCGCCGCCGGAGGACTGCGCATCGGAGAGGTCTGCGGACTGCAAAGGCAGGACATCGATCTCGATCGCCGCACCATCACCATCCGCCGGACCAGACTCGCCGAGAAACGCTCGATCGCCGGCGACCCGAAGACGCCGGCCAGCCGACGCACGGAGCCACTGCCGGAATCCGTCATCCCGGAAATCAAAGCACACCTCGACAGATGGGTCCAGGACAAACCGGACGCATGGATCTTCCGTGGACGAATCAGCATCATCCACGACCGAAATTCGCCGATCGCACTATCGAGCATGCGCAGCGACTTCATAGCCGCCCGCCACAAGGCCGGACGCGACGACCTCAGATTCCACGATTTGCGCGTCACCGCGCTCACCATGCTCGCACAACAGGGCGCCACCGTCCGCGAACTCATGGCCGCCGCCGGACACACCACACCCAACATGGCCATCCACTACCAGCGCACCACCGAAAAAAGACAGCGGGCGCTCGCCGACAAGGTGGCCGCCACGCTCGATCCGTCCAAGGCGTCGAAGGCGTCCGAGCGTGACCAGGAGATCGCCAGGCTGCGCGCGCGGCTCGCCGAACTAGAGGCGATGGGGGAGTAGATACGGTAAAGCCCGGCTTTCATCGGGCCGGGCTTCGTGATTACTGCTTGGTGAGAGTGCCGCATGAGCTGATCTTTAACTGCTGACCATTACTCACCGTCACTTCCGGATAACCGCCACCAGGGAAGTCGTTCTGGATGATGTTGTCGCCGTTATCGGTGGAGATCTCCCAATAGCAGTCGCTTCCCACCTGGCTTGTGGCGCGGTATGTGCCGGCGTCGATGTCCTTGCCGACCTGCCACACGCCGTCGGAGATGGAATTCTTTTTCGCCTGGTCCACCTGACCGGTCAGGGACTGCAGCTCGGCCTTCTTCGCGTCCACTTTCTTCTGCAGCTCGTCATGCTGCGAATTGAGGTCCTTGATGCCGGCCTTCACGTTGTCTGCTTCGGCGATTGCATCCTTGGCGTCGTTGTAGTCGTCGGCGACCCCGTTGTACTCATCCACGAGGCTGTTGTATTTCTTGATGAGCTTCGCGTAATCCTTGTTGTCCGCCGCCATGCTCTGTGCCACTTCCTTCGTGGCCGCCGACTTGGTGCCTGCAGTGTAGGCGATTGGAGCCGTGGCCAGTACGGCGGCGCAGAACAAGGCGACGCATACGCATGCCGCGGACTTGAAGCTTACGTCGCTTTTCGTCAGAGCTTTGATTTTCGTTTCCAGCTTGTGTGGCTGGTGGATTTTCAGACCATTCTTCGATGACATGGCGTCCCTTTCTCTTCTCTGATGCCCGTTCCAAGCTTAGATAAGACAACACCCCTGCCGCAAAGTAGCTGCAGGGGTGTGTCGTTCAGTCGGACTTCTTTCCGCTCGTGCCATCCATTGGCTCCGAGAGATAATCCGGCACGGCGGCTTGTTGCTGCACGCGCCTGAGCATCTCACGGCTGAGCTCGAGCATCGTGAATTCCTCGATTGGGTGGACACCGGCGTTGTGGACTTCGTCCGGCGTGAGCGTCCCCTGTTCGACAAGCGCTTCGATTGGATTGCGCCCATACGCTCGAGCGATCGTCACGGCATCCTCCGCGGTGAATTCACCCTTGGTCCATTTGCGGTGGAATGTGGTCATTGGGATACCGGCCTTCATCGCGATCTCTCGATTGCTTGCGCCTTCGGCGATCTCCTGCACCCATTCCTCAAATGAATTTTTCATGTTCACCTCCTTTCCAGATTTTCCGTTTATGGAAAATACTGTACCACATCGAGTTGCATATTTTTTCCATCAGTGGTAATTTGTATTCCAGAAACGGAAAACGTTTGAAAGGACGGATGACATGGCAGACGAAAACAAACTGCAAGCTTTGAGAATCTCTCCTGGATTCCTCGACAACCTCCAGAAGGAACGCAACCTCAGCCACGAAGCGTTTCTCGCGGCCTGCGGACTCAATCAGCAAAGGTTCGACGAACTGTGCGAAGGCGCCTGCCCCTCGTATCTGGAATTTTCCAGAATCGTCGACGGATTCGGACTCGCCACCGGAGTCCCCATGGTCCCCGTGGCGCTCGCCGACGCGGCGTGAGGGAGGTGGGGACGATGGCCGATGTGATGGAACCGCCGAAATACATGATCTGGGTGCCACTCAAGGAGGCCGCGGAAATGGTCGGGCTCTGCGAGAAGACGCTCATGAAGATGGCGAAGGAAGGCAAGGTCAAGATCAAACAACCAAACGGCCCGCACGGCAAGCGCCTCGTCAAGGTCGCGAGCCTGCAGGACTTCGACGCCAAAGCGAAACACGGAATCTGAAAAACACGGAAGGACACGAAATGAAGGACATCAGGAAGGAATGCGTCAAAGCAATCTTCGACGACTTTGACCAGTGCGGCGACGCCATCAGGCCCGCCGTCAACGGTGAATGGGAGGAGATCGACGCGAGCCGTCCGCTCGGCCACATCGTCGGCTATGTCGACATCTGCGTCGCCGACCTCGTGGACATCGTCGTCGACGCGATCAACAAGGAGCTGTGAGATGAGCTGGATGGACGACGGCGGATTCGAGATCAGGACATTCGCCGACAAGGCCGGGCGAGCGATGGCGCAGATGAGCTTCCGCACCTCCACGGGACACTTCGACATCATCCTCGGCAAGACCGAAGTGCAGCGCATCCGCCGCGAATGCGGACGTGTCATCAAGGAACTCGACCAGAAAAGGGAACGGAAATGACCGACAGCGACTTCCGACGAGAGGACGACGAGAAACCAGCGGAGAAGCCGCGCATGGCGGCCATCCTCCTCCTAGCTCTCTCAGCGGGCCTGTGCCTGTGGGTGCTGTTCGGCACCGACGCGTGCCACCACCCGCTCGAACACGTCGCGGCCTTCGTATGGCTGACCGTGGCCACCCCGCCCATCGCGATGGCGTGGGCGGCCGGACGGAGGCCTGACATGGCCGCCAGACTCGAGTCCATGCTCGGCGTCTGACACCGGCCGGAGAACAAGGACGGGACCAATCGGTCCGACGGTGCGTGGCTGAATCTCCTTATCCATTACTTTCCCGCACATTGCGCGGATTGCATACACACAGCCACGACCAATCGGACACGACGCCCCTGGAGGTTCGAATCCTCCCTCCGGCACTGGGATGCCGGCCGTCAACGCCACCCGGCGGCTTTCCCTTCAGCTTCGCCGCGCGGGAACGATGGAGTCTTCTCTCGTCACTTCTCTTCGGGGCTCCAGCGGACGGCATCCGCCAAACGTCACAACGACAACAGAAAGGACACAAAAATGCCAAAGGCAAGCGACCAGGAACAGGCAGAACGCTGCGCGACCCCGCGCCGAGATCTGAGCAAGAGCGAGTACACCAGCGCCTTCCGCTGGAGGTCCAGGCGGATCGATTCCAGCGTGGCCGCGCATGCGTCGCTGGCGATCGCCAAGAACGACCGTCTCAGCATCGACGAGGCCATCGCCAAGGTGACCGGCGGACGGGTGGACGCCTCGAAGCCCGTGCCGTATCCGGCTCCGGAGCGTCATGAGCCGATCGTCGTCACCGCCGAACCCGAGCATGAGCCGCTCGGCGGGGATGGGGATGAGCTCGTGTTCGTCGACTTCGACCAGATCCCACGCGACATGCAGCCCAACAGGACGCCGAATCCACGCTACTTCGGCGTTGCCGAGCAGCTCCGCCGCCACGCCGGACGGTGGGCGTGCGTGAAGACCTTCGCCGACCAGAAGGACCCGCGCGAACGCGCCCGCCAGATGCGCCAGCGCATCCGCACCGGCAAGCTCGCGGCCTTCCGTCCGAGCGGACGCTTCGATGCGGTCATCACCACACCGGAACCGGACGGACCCACGCTCGTCTACGCGTCCTGCCGTCCGATGGAGGCGTGAGGGACACCATGGCCGGAGAAACCACACTCGCCATCGTCGGCAACCTCACCGCGGATCCCGAACTGCGCACCACCCAGTCCGGCAAGCAGGTATGCAACGTGACCGTCGCGTCCACGCCACGCGTCTTCGACAAGCAGACGAACCAGTGGACCGACGGGCAGGCGCTCTTCCTGCGCTGCACCGCGTGGGGGGATTTCGCCACGCACATCGCCTCGACCCTGTCAAAAGGCATGCGCGTCATAGCACAAGGCAGGCTCACGCAACGCTCATGGCAGGACGAGCAGGGAGCCAACCACACCGTCATCGAAATGCAGCTGGACGAGATCGGGCCAAGCCTGCGCTACGCCACCGCGCAGGTCACCCGCATCAGCCGTCAGCAGGGCCACCAGCCGGCGGGCGGATACACCGGAGGCGCGTCCTTCGGAGCCACGGTGCCGACTGCCGGCCCGCAGGCTCCAGCCACCGACCCATGGGGACAGCCCACCGACGGAGGAGCCGCCTTCGGAGCCTTCGGCACTCCAGGAGACGACGTGGAGAAGGAGCCCGAATTCTGATGATCGAAATCGACATCCCGATCAGTAGGCACATCTGGTGGACCCAGAACCGCCGAAGCCGCACATGGGTGACGCCATACCAGCGGAAGAAAACCGTCAAACGCATCGCCCATCTCATCTTCCTCGACCACATCAACCGGAACGGAGGCAAGCGTCCGGCGGACACGGAGACCGACTGGCCGGTGCACGTCACCGCCATCATCCACCCGCTCACACACGGCAGATTCGACCCCGAAAACGCCGCCCCGATGGTCAAGGCCATCCTCGACGCGGGAACCCAGGCCGGCATGTGGCCCGACGACAACGCCGAATACATCATCGGCCCCGACTACCGGCCCGGCACGCCAAGCCCGGACAAGACCACCTACCACATCACCATCCGCATCGAACAGGCCGACCACCGGTAGCGGGCACGAAAGGACACGACATGGCAAACAACGAAGGATACGCACGCCTGTCCAACGGCCTCTGGCGCAACACCAAGATCCGCAAGATCGCCAGAAAGGACCCACAGGCGCTCGCCGACTGGATCATGGCCATCAGCTTCTGCAGCGACAAGCTCACCGACGGACGACTCACCGAGGACGACATGCTTTTCAACCTCGGCTTCGACGAGGAGTCCATCGGCAGGCTCGTCGGCCTCGGTCTGCTCGACCAGGACGATGACGGCTGGACCATCCACGGTTATCTCGACCTGCAGAACAGCAAGGCGGACGTGGAGAAATCCAAGGAGGACGCACGCCAGCGCAAGGCCAGGAGCCGCCGCAGGAACACCGAAACCACCGAAGCCACGCAGTCACACGTGACCGAAACCAAGGTCACATGTGACTCACGCGTGACCTTTAACCAAAACCAAAACCAAAACCAAAACCAAAACTCTCTCACTCCTAACGTCGTGAGAGAGTGCGCGCCCGTGAACGAAACCGAACAGGAACGCAAGGAACGCGAGCTCATCGACACGTGGACGCCCACCGAAGCCCACCAGGGAGTCGCAGACGAACTCGCCGCCCAGGGCAGGCCACGCGTCGACCTCGACGAACTCGCCACCACCTTCCGTCTCAAGCTCCACGCCAAAGGACTGGAACACTACGGCTACCGCTCCACGCTCGACGGACTCGACAACGCCTTCTTCGAGTGGATTCGCAGCGAATCCCGACAACTCGCCGAAGGCCGACCCGCCCACTCCGGCAAACCCGCCCCCGAGCCGAAGCCACACACGCACACCTGGGCATGCGGCCACGTCCTCGGCCTGCTCGACCGCACCGACACCACCGCCACACCCGACGAAACCGCCTGCGCCCTCGCCGACATGCTCAACAACGGCCTCGACCCAGACAAGGCATCCAAGGCGCTCGCCGACATGGCGGCACCGGTGCCGGAGGGAGGCGGAGCATGAGGGGCAACGGCCACGTGTTCGCCCACGTCGACTGGCGGCGCATGGACGAATCCCAGCTCGACGGCATGCGGTACGTCGCATACACGCCGACCGGAGTGGTCGACGGACGTTTCGCGCCCATGCCGACGCGCAACGGCCTGCCGATGCCATACCTGGTCGACGAGGCCATCGGCTTCCCGGTCATCCTGCTGACCGCGCCCGACAGGGACAACATCCTCCTGCCGCCATTCGAATCGATCCTCACGCTCGAACGGAAATCCTGAACACCGAAAGGAAAACACCATGGAAGAACAGAACAAGACCACCGAATCCGGACAGGCCGCGGCCGACCTCGACAGGAGCCTCGGACGCCTCGACGCGGCCGCCCAGCTCGACAGGCTGGTCACCGGCCTGCAGCAGGCCGCCGGACGCCTCGACGCGTACGCGGCATCGCTCATCGGCAGCGACGACATCATCGTCGACGAGGCCGCCAGCCTCATCCTGCACCTCAACCGCAAGGTCACCGACAGGGCGCACAGCATGCGCAACGCATGCGAGAACCTCGAACAACCCGACCGTCTCCTCGCCGAGAAGGCCAAGAGGAAAAGCCTCATGGACCACATCCTCACCATCCCGCTCGACGGAGAGGACGACTAGCATGACCACCACCAGCACCAAGCCGGAAGCGCTCCTATGGATCGACGTGGAGACCACCGGCCCCGACCGCACCACAGCGCAGATCCTCGAAATCGGCATGGCCTGCACCGACAGCACCGCCACCCAGGACTACGGCGCCTTCCACGCGATCGTCAAACCCGACATCCTCGACATCAGCCGCATCACACCCTGGGCATGGGAGCACCACACAGCCAACGGCCTCATCGCCGAAGTCCGCGCCGCCAGCACGCGCCAGAACGGCCCAGCCGCCGTAGGCAACGCCGCGGAGGAATACCTCGAATCACTCGAACAACGGTTCCAGCTCGTACCAACCGGCACCAACGTCGACTTCGACCTCGGATTCCTCGGACTCCTCGCCATCGACACCAGCCCGCTCAGCCGCCGAAAACTCGACCTGACCACCATCAGACGCCTCGTCGCCATCCTCGGAGGCCCCGACCCATACACCAGCCACCACGAAGGACGCCACCGCGTCGAGGACTGCATCACCAGAGACATCCACGACTACCGCCACTACCTCGAAACCATCCAACTCAAGGACAGCGGCAAATGAAACGGAAAGGCGCTCGCGGACGATGGACGGACTAGCCGCATTCATCCTGCTCACCGCGGTCTTCATCGCATGGCTCGGCGGAGACCACGACGGCCCTGCGGGACCACGGAAATGACACCAACCACGAAAGGAAACACAATGAGCGTGCTCTACCACGGAGGAGCCCCCGACCTCCAACCCGGCGACAGCATCGAACCAGGCCACAGCCGCGACAACTACGACGATTGCCCGATCTGCCGCGCCAGACGCGAAAAAGGCGCGGACGCCATCGAAGGCACCGGACACCCCGAACAGGTGTACTGCACCAGATACCGCGACTACGCCGCCCTCTACGCGTCAATGTACGGCAAGGGCGACGTGTACCAGGTGCGCCCAGTCGGAGAACTCGAAGCCTCCGACGAGGACTTCGACGGCTGCTACCGGTGCGACCGGCTGGTGATCGTCAGAGCCGTCGAAAGACACGTTACCCTCACGCCCAAACGCCGCCGCAAGGTCATCCGCCTCATGCAACGCCTGGACGACGGCCCCTGCATCAACCCACTGCCACGCAACGCCACCCCGCAGATGGTCGAAAAATTCATCCAACGCTCCGCCGCCGACACCATGCACATCATGCGCCAAGCCGAAAGGAGCATCCGATGACCGACCACGACACGGAACACAAAGGAATCATCATGACCATCACCGAAGACGCCGACATGGACCCAAAACCATACACCCTCACAGCCATCTCCATCGGCCTGGAAGGCGCCGCCACGGGAATGGCGCTCGCCGGCGGCCATTGGCTGCTGTCCCTGCTGTTCCTGCTGCTGACCGTGCTGTTCGCCATCAACGGATGGCGGGCGGTCGGCAGGGCGCGCATGCGGAAGACCGAATGCAGGGAATTCGTCGTCGACGGATGCCACAACCTCATCATCGCCGGCGATGACTGACGCCAACCACGAAAGGACAAGGAAATGACCAACCACGAAGTCTGGGACAAGACGATCGAGCTCAACGGAGTCGCAATACAGAGCGTCGTCTGCATGGAGGAATGCTCCGAACTCATCAAAGCGATCAGCAAACGCCTGCGCGGCGAGCTCGACATCGAGGACAACCTCGCCGAGGAGATGGCCGACGTGACGGTCTGCCTCTACCAGTTGTCCCGCATGTACGACGTCGACGACGCCGACGTCCACGCATGGATCGACCGCAAGACCGAACGGCAGCGCAAGCGCAACGCGCTGCAGGGCCATCAAAGCGAGGACACGGAATGAGCGCTCCATCCGCCGAATGGATCATCGGGTATTTCGCGGACGACATCACGGCCATGCGGACGAAGACCGAGAAGCGATACGGCAAACAGCCACTCGAAATCAGACTCGCCCACGAAGCCGAATGAAAACGCGAATACCGCAGGAAAAGGAAGGAAAACAATGAGAGACAGTGACGCAGACATCGCCATCAACACGCTCAACAAACTCATCACCCAGGAACTCAAGGCCGCACGCGCCGGAAGTTGTCAAGGCAATAGGCCCCTCGAGGAATGCGCGACGACCAGATCCAACGCCTATGCCTTCGCCAGGGACAAGATCAAAGAGGCGCTCGCTGATGCCGTGGAGGAGCGGGATGCGGGGAATCCTTTCCTGCCCCGGCGTGACGAGTTGGTCACGCAGGACATGCACACCTGCGATTTGTGCGGCCGGTGGTGTTCGGGTCCCGTGTACCGCGTGTGCCTGTGCTACGCGGACCAGTCCAGGGTGGCGTCCGAAGTGTGCGCCGACTGCATGTGGAGGCTTGGATTCAGGCCGGTCAGGACGGTGCCGCTCGCGACGTATTGGCGGTATGAGCGCTGGGTGTCGGAGCATCCGACTGCGGGGAGGTGCTCCGATGATCTATCTGATCGTTGACGGCGAGCTGGTGGACATCCTCACCGAGATGGACGAGGCGCTCGCCAAAGCCAAGGCGCTCGCCGAACATGCGGGCAAGGTCGAAATCGCTGATCTCGTCACCGGAAGACGCACCATCATCAAACAAGCAAGAAAGGGGAATCGCCGATGAACGGATTGGAAGAGGAAGTCAGGCGCGAGAAGGAGACCCTGCGCGGCAGGGCGCCGTCGTTGCGCTCGCCGATCGCCGAGGCGGTCATCCAGGCGTACGCGGACGGCTACACGGCCGGGAGCCTGCGCCAGCCGTCGGACGTGGAGGTGGCCGCCGCGCTCAGATACCTGCTCCGCCAGGGACTGCTGCGCGAGGGCATCACCATCATGGCCGCGAAGTTCGCGGTGGCCGGCATGTGCTCGGCCATGGCGGAGGCGCTCGAAAAGGAGGAATCGTGATAAAAGCGCAATACACGAAGCGAAACCACATGCTCAGCATCATCGACACCAACTGCTCGCGCACGCCGACCGTGAGCGCCAAAACCGGATGCGTGGACCTCGTCTTCGAGGATGACGAGACCGCCATAGCGGTACGAGACGCCATCGCCGCCGAACATCCGTTCGAACCGAAGGAGCCGCCGGCGAGCGCAGAACGACGGGACATGGCGGAGATGAGTGGACTGATTTCCGAGCTCGAGGGCGAGGCCACCGAGGAGTACATCGATCTGATCCAGCATCGGAGTGATATGTGCGACTTGCAGTTCTGTCTCGGACGCATGGACGCGTTCTACGCGGCCATCTCGCGTTGCAAGAGGAGGCTCGGGCTCCAGGAAGGGCCGGCCGGCGCGGAGGAGGACGCATGAGCGACATGTACGACCTCATCGAATCCGGCGAGCGCCGCCGGCAGCTCGCGCAGGCATGGGAGGCTGGATACTCCGCCGGATGGACCGATCAGCAATGCGACTTCCCTCCACACACCGCCGACAATCCATTCAAGGAGGACGCCGATGAGTGACAGCATCAATCCGGACCACTACCGCAACGGCCCGTTCGAATGCATCGAGCTGACGCGCCTGCTCAGCTTCGAATGGGGCAACGTGGTCAAATACTGCTTCAGATGGAAAGGCAAGAACGGCATCGAAGACCTGGACAAGGCCGTATGGTACGCCAAGGACGCCATCATGCACGGCGTCCCGCTCACCGACGAAGGCCACAGGGACGAAGTCGTCGCCCTGCTATCCACACTCGCCGAAGCGGACTGGGCCGACCTGAGAGACGTATGGGCCGTCATGGCAGGAGGATGCAGACAGCATGCCCTGACCATCCTCATACGCAAAATCGCCGAAATCGAAAACGGACGGACGAAGGAGGAATCATGAGACGAATCATCCAGACCATCAGGCAGATACTCATGATCCCAGCGCTCCTCTCCATCTACCTGGCGCTCGCCATCATCGAACACCGTGAAAGGAGACGAGGGCGGAAATGAGGAAATCCACCGAACACGACATCATCCGATGGCATGAGCGCGGATACACGGTGGCTGAAATCCGCCGGATCATGCCGCAATGCACCACCGACGAGATAACCGCCGTCATCAACAACCATCCCACCGAAAACGGCGCTCGCCGACGGTAGAATCTAAGCAGAACATCCGTTCGAACCGAAGGAAGTCATGAGGGACACTGAGACGCCATGCCCGAACTGCGGCAATCCAACCACGGCCGGATGGGCCATCTGCCAATCCTGCCTGCGCCGGTATATCGAGGACATCGGCTCGCTGGCCCACGTGATTCCGGCACTCCGCGCGCTGGCCGACCGCACCGCCCGCATCGGTGGACGCTCGCACGCGCCATCGCGCGGAGTCGCGCCACTGCCCATCAGCACCCACTGGCAGGAGCAGTGGGAGCGCGCCTCGCGCCTCATGCTCGACATCGCCTCCACCGTCGACATCCGCTACAGCCTGCTCAGGCCGGAATCATGGCGCAAGGCATGGCGCAAGGCCATCTCCAACCGCAACAGCCTGGCGGCCAGCGGCAGGACGCCGGACCTCATGCTCGACCTGCACGCCACGCTCATCGATTTCGACGGCATGATGCGCGAGCGCGATCCTCGTGTGACGGTGGTCTCCTGCACGGAGTGCGGCCAGCGGATAGCGGCCCCGTTCGGCATGAGGGCCGGTGACTGTCCGTCCTGTGGCGTTCGCCTGGATTTGGAGGCGTTGGTCACGGAGCATGAGCGGGACGCGCGTTCGCGCACCGTGGACGGCAGTCCGGCCGAGTTGGCGTCGTGGCTTTCCAATGTCATCGGACGGCGCGTGTCGCGCAAGCAGGTCGAGTGGCTGTTGCGGTCGGGCAGGCTGCATGGCTGCGAGCGCCTTGGCTCGGGCAGGTGGCGTGTGGTGGCGGGTGAGTTGCTTGATGCGGCGTCGCATGTCGGCTGATGCGACACGCCGAACATTTGTTCGATGTCCGCTCGCCGTTTAATGTGTATGGTGAGCGCGAATTGTGGGTGGCCACAGGTTGCCTTGTTCGTGCCCTTTCGTGATTGGAGGCCATCCGGCGTTTGCCGGGTGGCCTTCGTGCTTCGGTAGGCTCAGCGGTAGAGCTGCGGGACGGCACGGATTCCAATGAGCGGACCTCTAACCGGTCATGGTTTCCAATTCTCAATTGCCCGTCAACGATATGTGCCGGCCCGCGGGTCGCTGGTTCGACTCCAGCCCGAAGCGCTTATGATTATCCGTGTCCGGCATGGTCCACTAGTAGAACCGGCCACCAGGGCTCGTCAGCGCCACATCCATGGGGTGGTTCACCTGATGTGCTTGAGAATGGCGAATCTGGCAGTGGTTTGCGGGGGAGCTTTCGAGGTGCGGGTACCCCGACATGCCGGACCTTCTCCACCAATGGGGGATTCGATGTACAAGGTATGCTCCACCTCCGGCTGCCCGCATCTGGTCTCCTCCGGCTCCCTGTGCGACGAGTGCAGGAAAGCCAAGGACAAGCGCCGCTCGCGCGGCCGCAATCCATACACCTCGAAAGCCCATCGGCTCGCACGTGCCCGTGTGCTGGCGAGGGATCCGCGATGCGTCTGCCCAGGTGACGGACCCGACGGATGCGGCAGGCACCATGGCCTGTGCGGCGCCCCCAGCACCATCGCCGACCATTGGCCGCTCGAACGAGTCGAGCTCATCGAAGCCGGACTGGACCCCAACGACCCGACACGCATGCGCGGCCTGTGCAAGCGTTGCCACGACAGCAAGACGGCAAGAACGAAACCTTCAGGCTTCAACGGACGAAGCCTTCGCTGATTCATCACTATCGACGCCACGAACGCATGCCGTCGAGCCGAGCCGACGACGTCCAACGCGCGCCGCAAACGTGAGACGAAGCGGAAGACAAAAGCGATCAAGTCTTTTTCAATTCGGTTCGCAGCCCGCCGCGAAGCCGAACGCGCGGCATTGGAAAACGTTGGAAAATCAACGAAATCAACCCGCCGAAACACCCACGGGGGTACCCCCTAACGGGTTGGTGGCTAGAACCGCCGGAGAGCTGTCTCCGAGGTGCGGAGGGTTCAAAGGTTTCAGAGGGGGTCGGGCGAAAGGCCCGGCCGCCGACAGCGAAGGAACGGCGCGAGGCCGTCCGACGATGGAGGAGACATGCCAAGAGGAGGAAAACGCGTCAGATCCGGTCCGATGCCGGATCCGTCGAGCGGAGCGAGCGAACGCAGGGGATACACTTTGCGCAGCCTGCCCAACACCGAATACAAGGGCCGGCCGCCGAAATTCCCGCTACCACCGTATGTGCTCCGCGATTTCGACAAGGAGTCGCAGGAGTGGGTCGAGGACACCGCCGGTTCGGAATCCTGGAACAATCGGGAGGCCGAACTGTGGAAACAGCTGTGGCGTCTGCCGCAGGCGCGCGCATGGAAACAGCCGCAGCTGAAGTACCTGCACTACCAGATTGCCTCGTACGTGCGCGAATGTGTGATCTGCGAGAGCTCATTGGCGAAGGCCGCGGACGTGGCCGTGAAGATCAGGCTTGAGGATCGCATCGGCCTGTCCGAGGCCGGATTGCAGGCGCTCGGCTGGAAGATCTCCGAAGACAACGTCGACATGGCCGCCCACGAGGTGTCCGCCACGGACGTGGAGGCCGCCGCCAGCGGAATGGACACCAAGATCGTCCAGTTCCCACGACGCCTGAGGGCGTGACATGGCCGACGATTGGATCATCGACTTCCCGACATTGGCCGACCTGCAGGACGCGTGGGTGCAGCGGCATGTGCGCCAGCCAGACGGCATCCTCCGCGGCAAGCCATTCTGCTGGTCCGATTGGCAATTCTGGTACGCCGCGCACCGCTGGCGTGTGCGCGAGGACGCGGAATTCGTGCCTCCCGAGGAGGTCACGGTAGACAATCCGCTCGTCCTCAACCAGGCCTTCCAATACCGTCTGACCGGATGCATCGGACCACAGAAGACCGGCAAGGGACCGACCGAGGCCTCATGCGCGATACTCGAGGCCTGCGGGCCCGTCGTGTTCGCCGGTTGGGCGAAGCCCGGCGACGTGTACCGATGCTCCGACAACGGCTGCCCCTGCGGATGGGTCTACCACTACAATCCGGGCGAACCGAAAGGCATGCGTCACCCTTCGCCACTCATCCAGCTGACCGCGAACTCCGAGGACCAGGTGCGCAACGCCTACCGTCCACTCGTCGCGATGATCCGGCTCGGCCCGTTGAAGCAGCTGCTCAAGGTGCGCGAGGGCTTCATCCGCATCCTGCGCCCCGGAATCAACTTGGACGATGACGATCTCGACCTTGACCGCATCGATGTGGTGACCGCATCGGCCACCAGCCGTCTGGGCAACCCGATCAGCGATGCCGAACAGGACGAGGCCGGCCTGTACACCAAGTCGAACGGCATGCTCGACGTGGCCGACACCCAACGCCGCGGCGCCGCCGGCATGGGCGGCAGAACGCACTTCTGGACCAACGCCTACGACCCCGGCGAAAATTCCTATGCCCAACAGCAATTCGAGACATCGGCATCGGATGTGTGGATCTTCTACCGCAACCCCGACCTCAACCCGGACCTGCGCCACAAGGACGGTACGCCATACAGCTTCAACAACCGGCGCGAACGCCGCAAGATCCTCGAATGGGTGTACGCCGGCAGCCCCTGGGTGCCCTTGGATTCCGTCGAGGCGGAGGCCGAGGCCCTCATGGAGAAGGATCCCGCGCAGGCGGAACGCTTCTTTGGCAACCGCATGGTGCAGGGCGGCGGCGCATGGCTCGAGGACGGACTATGGGAGAGCTGCTATGCGGGACAATAGACCACTCAACAAATCAAGGATGCGGACGATGAGGCAATACAATCTTCCGCTGCTGCAAAAGGTGCGGACAGTTGGCCGATACGACATGCCAATGCTTGCAAAACAGGACGTCACCCCCCTGACACGTTGATAGGCTTCAATTACGCGACCGGCAAAAAGACAGTCAAGCATTGCGGAATCCATTTCTTCATCGATGACTACCAGTTCCAGAGAGTCTGGAACCAGCCGGACAGATACATCGCACCGCTCAAACGCTTCCAGTGCGTGCTGACACCTGATTTCAGCACATACATGGACATGCCGGAAGCGATGAAGATCTATAACGTCTTCCGAAGCCGTCTGATCGGAGCATACTGGCAGGCCTGCGGACTGAAAGTCATCCCAACACTTCAATGGGCGGGCCCAGAGTCATTCCCGTACTGCTTTTCAGGCATTCCAAACAACTCCACCGTCGCGGTAAGCACGGTCGGAACGAACGACAATCCGACGGCAGAACTCTATTGGCGGCTCGGCATGCGATACGCGATCGACAGGCTCGCACCGGAAAAGATTCTCCTCTACGGAGATGCCATTCCGTTTTTCGACTTCAGTGGCATCGAAGTGGTCACATACAAAAACAGCAATGCGGAAAGGATGAAAAAATGGGCGGAAGAGGATCAAGCTCAGGCGCAGGACGTGGCGGACATGGCGGCGGAGGGGGAGGCTCTTCCTCTGACCTTTCATCCGTAAGCGACACGGATCTCACCAAGATGATGCGCGACGCGGGAAACCGCATGGACACCGCATCGGAAATCATGCAGAGAACCGCGCACGGAGCCACGCAATACAACCAGCGCATGCCGGAAAGCGTCTTTCCAGAGGCAACCAAGGCGAACTACGACAAATACCGGGCAGCCTCCAAGGCATTCCGCACCGCCAGGGCACAGCGCGACAGAATCTCCGACGAACAGATCCGACGCCAACCAAAATCAAGCGGCACAAGCCACGCATTCGTCAATTCCTTCGGCGAAGCGACAACAAGGGAGATCACAAACCAGAACTACCAGCGCTCGCAGAAGAGTTTGTCAAAATCGGTCTTGAGGAACATGGGATATTAGCGTGTCCGAGCATGAGCTTTGGCTTGAGAACCCGTCGAAGGGCACCGAGGTGTGCCTCGGCTTCGACGGCTCCGAGAACGACGACTGGACATGCATCAAGGCCGAAACACGCGAGGGCTTCATCTTCACTCCGCGCTACGGCGAGGACCGGCGTCCCACCATCTGGAACCCGAAGACATGGGGCGGTCGAATCCCGCGCAGCGAGGTCAACGCCGCCATGGACGAGCTCAACGACCGGTACAAGATCGTGCGCGCCTACTGCGACCCCGGATTCCGCGACGAGGTGTCGTGGGAGTCGCAGATCGAGGCATGGGACTCCCAATACGGGCCGAAGAAGTACATTCCCTGGTCGATGAGCGGCTCCAGCCGCATCACCGCCGTCTGGGAGGCATTGAAACGCTTCGAATCCGACCTCGAGCACCACGCCATCACCCAGGATGGCTGTCCGATCACCATCACGCACATGCGCAACGCAAGACGCTTCGCCAAGTCCGGCGAACGGTACGGGCTCGGCAAGCCAAAACAGACAAGGAAAATCGACGCGGCGGTCACCAGCGTGCTCGCACATGAGGCGGCATGCGACGCGCGCGCCGCCGGCTGGGGCAGGAAACGCAAGGCCTACCTGCTGACCGGCTCGACAACAAGGGGATTCTGAATGATTCGCACCGCCGCGGACGTGAACCGTATGGCGAACCTGCTCGCCATGAAGATAGAGCAGCGACGCTCGGACATTAGGAAGCACACGGACTACGTGCGCGGCAAGCGTGGCACCCTGAAATTCGCGTCCGACGAATTCAAACGCTACATGTCGGATCGTTTCAGCGGATTCGCCGATAACTGGTGCCTGCCTGTGGCGCAGGCGCCCGTGGAACGCATCCACTTCCGAGGCTTCATCCCATACGGCGACGTCGAACTCGACTCGCACGTGATGCGCGTGTGGGAGCGCAACGACTGCGACCGCAAACTGCAGGAGACCGCCCTGATGATGACCACCACAGGCAGAGCCTTCGGCCTGGTCACCTCGATGCCGGACGGCAGGGCGCGCATAAGTTTCGAACACCCCGACTCGGCGGCTGTCCACTACGATCCGCTCACCGGCGAGGTCGACGCCGGCCTCCTGGTCAGATACGACGAGGAGCACGAATTCGGCACGCTGCTGCTGCCCGACGTGGTCTTCGACGTGGTGCGCGTCCGCGCGGGCGGAGACGACGAACGAGACCGTCTGCCGCCGGGCGTCGAGGGATGGATGTTCCTGCCGGACTCCGTCCGCCCGAACCCGCTCGGCCGCGTCCCACTGGTCGAATTCCGCAACCAGATGCTCCTGGACAACCTTCCCATCAGCGACGTCGAGCAGGTCGAATCCATGCAGGACGCCGTCAACGTCTGCTGGGCATACACCTTGAACGCATTGGACTTCGCGTCCATGCCCGCGAGGGTCATCCTCGGCGGCGACAGCCTGTCCGAACCGGTGTTCGACAAGGCCACCGGAGAGCAGGTGGGCGAACGTCCCGTGAACCTCGACAAGCAGGTCATGGAGCGCATCATGCAGATCACCGGCGACAACGTGTCGATCGGCGAATGGACGGCAAGCAACCTGCAGGCCTTCCTTCCGATCATCCAGAAGGCGGTCGAGCACATCGCCGCCGAGACGCGCACGCCAGGCCATTATCTTTTGACGAACGCGGAGGTGCCCGCCACCGGCTACGAGGTCGCCGAAGCCGGATTGGTCAGCAAGACGTTGGAGCGCATCAGCTTCATGCGCCAGCCGGTGCGTGAGCTGTGCGAGATGGCCATGACGCTCGAGGACGACGAGCAGTCAGCGCGCATCCTCGAGGACTCCAAGGTCGTGTTCGCCACGCCGCAGTACCGCAGCGAGGCCCTCATGGCCGACGCGATGCTCAAATACAGGCGGCTCGGCTACCCGCTGCAGTGGATCGCCGAACAGATGGGCCAGAGCCCCGAGGACATCAAGCGCATCATGCGCATGATCGACGAGGAGAACAGCGACCCGGAGATGGCCGAGATAGCGCGAACCCTGCAGGTCGGAGGTGCATCTGATGACGGTGACGATGGACAGCCTGTCGGACAGCCGGCACACCCTGGCCAGACTATGCCTGCTGGCTGTGAAGGCGGCGGACAAAACATGGAAGGGCGTGGATCCGCGACGGGTGCGTGACAGCTGGAATCGGACGAACGCCGACTTCCTGACGCTCTTCGCCACCCTGCAGACGCGCGCCGCCGCCGACGCGATGGACTCATCCACGCTGATGCTCGCCGAACAGAGCGATTACATCCAGCCAGACGGCGGCATCGCGAATCCTCTCGCATTCGGAACCGGCTTCGCGCCGAGCGGCATCGACCTCGAATCGTATTTCGGCATCCCGGTCACGCACACCCTGTCGGCCATCAAGTCCGGCATGGACGAATCGGATGCCATGCAGGCTGGACGCGCGACGCTCCGCCAGATGGCCATGCAGGCCATCGAGGACACGTCAATCAGCGCGATGGGCGTCAGCATCACACAAAGGGCAGGCGTCGGCTACGTGCGCGTCGAATCACCCGACTGCTGCCCACGATGCGCCATCCTCGCCGGAAAATACTTCCGGCACAACAACGACTTCCTCCGACACCCGAAATGCCACGGCCGCACCATCCCCTGCAAAGGCAAGGAAAAGGCCGAGAAACAAGGCTGGATCACCAGTCCGATGGACCGCTTCAACAATATGAGCGAAGAGGAGCAGGACAAGGTCTTCGGACATGCCGACGCACAGGCAATCAGAGACGGCGCCGACATCTACCAGGTCGTCAACGCCCACCGCGGCATGCGGCCAATCGGACACGGCAACGTCCACATGACCACGTCCGAAGGCACTGGCCGCTACGGATGGAGCCGCATGATTCGCAAATACCAATACGGACAACAGCAACACCGCAGACTCACACCCGAAGGCATCTACAGCTTCAACCTCCCGCGCGAACAGACCATCGAACTCCTGAAGCGCGAGGGCTACATCCTCCCCGACAACTGGAGAACCCAAGTCCCAGCGCTCCGACGCCAGCAATGGCTCCACAACAACGAATGGCGCCAAGGCAGACACGAAGAACAGACCGCCGCCCAGAAACGCCTCCAGAACGCACGACTCCGCTACGAAGCAGCGCTCGCCGGCCGCAACCCGTACCAGCCGGATTCGCCGGTCACGCCTGACGTGCTGGCCAGAGCGGAGAACTCGTACCGCAGATGGCTCGCCAGCAACGGCGAGGTCTACACCAAATGAAAGGAAACACCATGTCCGAAGGACAACAGCAGGATCCGAACACCAACGATCCGGGCGCGCAGGAGCCGCCCGTCGACTGGCATGACAAGTTCCTCGGCCAGAAGAAGGTCAATGGCGATCTCGAGGCGAAACTCAAGGCCGCCTACGAGAAGGCCGACCGTGTGGACGACTTGGAGAAGCAGGTCGCCGACTGGGAGAAGCGCGGCAAGGAATTTGACTCCGCGCAGGCCACCATCGCCGGACTGCAGAAGCAGGTGCTCCAGGCGAACGTCACCGCCGCAGCCACTGGCAAGCTCATCAATCCGGGTGACGCATTGAAGCTTATAGATTTTTCCGATCTGACCGCTGACGATCAGGGAGGATACGACCAGAACGCGATTTCCAAGAAAATCGACGCTCTGGTCGCAGCACATCCGTATCTCGCGCAAGGCGGGAACAAGGCTGGCCTGGCGGGAATCATCCCACCGTCGGGCGCCCGTGATGGCGATCATCAGGCGGGACAGCTTACCAGGGACGATCTGAAGAACATGACCACGAAACAGATCGACGAGGCGCGCCGCAAGGGCCGCCTGGATGATCTGCTCGCAGGCCGCAGCAAGTAAGGAGGCCACCAGCAATGGCAATCACCAATTTCATTCCCGAGGTATGGTCCGCCGCCATCCTCGAAGCCCTGCGCGCGAAGCTCGTCTTTCCGAGCCTGTGCAACCGCGATTATGAGGGCGACATCCGTGAGGCCGGCGATACCGTCCACATTACCGGATACGACGATGTGACTGTGCGCAAGTACGTCCGCGGCCAGGCGATCACCGTCGACGATGCCAATGACAAGGAAGCAGCCGTCCTTGAAATCGATCAGTCCGACTATTTCGCCTTCAAGGTCAACGATCTCAACAAGGCTCAGGCCAAGGCGGACATGACCGGAAAGTTCACCAATTCCGCCGCCTACAACATGATGAAGAACGTGGAGAACTACATCTCCAATCTCATGGACACGGCCGTCAGCACGCCAGCCAAGACCGTGGCCGTCGGCACCCCCGCCGACGCGTATCTCGCCGTCGTGGAAGCCGGACGGAAACTGGATGTTCAAAACGTGCCCGACGAGGGCCGCTGGCTCGTCGTCAGCCCCGACTTCTACGCGCTCCTGCTGCAGGACTCCCGCTTCATCGAAGGCACCGAAGCAGGTCATAATACGCTGCTCAACGGCGTGGTCGGCCAGGTGCGCGGCTTCACCGTCGTTAAGTCCAACAACGTGCCGCACAAGTCCGCCAGCCCGGACACGCAGTCCATTCTCGCCGGCACTAACGCCGCCGTGACCTTCGCACAGCAGGTCAGCAACGTCGAGGCCATGCGCATGCAGACCGACTTCGCCGACATGGTGCGCGGCCTCGATCTGTACGGTGCCAAGGTCATCCGCCCCGAGTGCCTGACCAAGATCACCCTGAATCTCTCCACCACCACCGGTCGTTCCCTGCAGGATGCGCAGGCCCCCGTCGTGAGCGATACCACCGCAGACGGCGACGGTGAAGAGGATGCTGCTGCAGGCAAGAAGAGCGGCAAGTAGTCGAGTCCGATGATCGGAGGCTGAAATGACCGCACTGGCCACCTTGGACGACCTGAAAAGCAACGGAATCGAAGTAACCGACGAGCAGACGGCAACCAGTCTGCTCGATTCGGTCTCCGACGCCGTCCGCTCGGCCGCCGGCTGTCCGATCACGCTCGGCGAATGGACCGTCGACATCCCCGGCGAACAGTCCAGGAAACTCGACCTGCCATGCAAGGCCGTCAGAAGCGTTTCCAGGGTGCTCATCGACGGCAAGACCGTCTACGACTGGCGACTCCTCGGATCCTCGCTCTACCGCGAAGAGCCATGGAGTCCCTTCGGGCGCATCCCGTCGGTCGTGACCGTCACCTTCACGGGCGGCTGGAATCCGATACCCGCCGACGTCGTCAGACTCGTCTGCTCGTACGTCGCGGCCGGACTCCACCAGCTCGAGGACGGTGGCCCCGGCGCACACGTCGGCGTCAGCTATGAGCGCGTCGACGACGCACAGGTCGGCTACACGCAAGGCGATTCCACCCAAATCGACGTGACCGAATTGCCGGAAGCGACCAAGCGCAGGCTGCGCAACCGCTTCGGCGCGAACGTTACGTCGATTGGAGTGTTCCGATGAAAATCAGCGCATCATTCCTCGCCAAGGCCCGCCGCGACGCGGAAAACCTCATGACCGACCATTGCACGGTGACCCGACCCGGCGAATCCACTACGGATCCGGACACGGGACTGCCGAACACCGGCACGGAGCAGGTGTACCAGGGCAAGTGCAAGGTGCAGACCTCTGGTGGTCTCGCCAGCGAGCAGGCCGAGGGGAGTGCTGCCCAGGCCATGGGCGCCGTAAGCCTCGTCTGGTCGCTCTACGTGCACTTTCCCTACGACACCAATGGTTTGCGTGCCGGAGACGTCGTGGAGATCACCGAATCCGCGAACCCGCTGCTGACAGGCAGACGGCTCAGGCTCGTCTCCCCGCAATCCGAGAAGACGCACGCCACCGCCTGCCGCTGGAACGTGAAGGAGGATGCATGAACGCCACGAGCCTGTTCGACGCGTCCGAGCTGACCGCCTTCGCCGACAAGCTGCTCGCCAAAGGCGTCGCCCGCCGCGCGGCGATCACCATGGCTGTGAAGAAAGGCGCGCAGAACGTCAAGAACGACCTGCGCGAAGACCTCTCCAGCTCCGGCAACAAGGCATTCCGACGCATCCCAATCACCTACACGGTGAAGGAAGCGCCGGGACGCATTTCCGCCGAGATAGGCCCTACCAAGGGCGGGGCTGGTTCGCTAGCCAATATCGCGTTCTTCGGAACCGCTAAAGGTGGTGGAACACACCGGTTCTACGAGCATGGCGAGGAAGAGCTGCCAAAGCTCGCGGAATATGTGGCTCGTGCCGCAGTGGAGGGATTCTAGTGCAGTCGATAATGACCTTGTCGAACACGATTCTCGACCATGTGCCAAAACCTGCGGATGGGTGGAAGGTCTTCAAGCAGACCACGCCAAAACCGACGGAGAAGCCACCGTGGGTGATCGAAACGGTCACCACGAACGGGCACATCGTCGGGGAGACGCAACACGTGCATTGCGGCATCGGCACTCTGCTGGTGCGCATCGTGAGCACCACCACCGATTCCGTCAACGTGCTGGCCGATGACCTCATGATTCCAGCCTTGGCTGGAAAACGGTTCGTCGCGCACGGGTTCGACACTGGCTGCCTGACGTTGTTCTCCGATTCCGGCGCATATGCGGCCGGACTCACCGCAGAGGACACAAGCCTGCTCTATCAGGTGCGCCTATTGACTTTCAAATTCAACTGGTCACGCATGTGACCCAATATTTATAAGGAGGAGTCATGGTTTTGACTCTTGGAACTGAAGTTCCTTCCACACCGGCGGACGGTCTGGTCAACACGATCTGGGTGCCGTCCATCAAAAACATTCAGAAGCCGACCGCTGCAGAGATCGGCGCCGGCACCGACCTGAGCAACTACGTCACCCTTGGCGGCTGGTCATGCTCGCCGTCGCAGGATTCCATCTCCGACCAGCGCGAGAACAGCGCGCAGGATTACGAGAATCCCGGACGCAAGAAGATCAGCGGCCCGAGCGTCGAGGTCATCGACAACACCAACACTTCGCATTCCACGCAGAACATGGCAATGGAGACGTTGACCGAGGGTGCGGAAGGCTACTTCGTGCGCCGCTATGGCAAGCAGACGGATTCGACTTTTGTCGCCGGCGACATCGTGAACGTGTACGCGGTCCGCGTCGGCATGAGCGCCAAGGTGGCGATCGCCGCGAACAGCATCCTGCGCAGCAAGGTCAATTTCTCCGTCCGGGCTCCAGGCTGGGCGGAGAACGTGAAGGTCGCCTGATTCATTCTTCCCGCATCGGACTTTCGTTCCTTTCGCCGGCGCGGGACCCTCTTTTTTCTCTTCCCCAGTAAAGGAACATGAATATTAGAGCGAAGGAACAACAATGCTTAAAGTCACCAGGCGCACGCGCGAGGTCGACATCATCCTCAACCAGCAGATCGCCGAGGACATCGCCAGATTGGGTGATACGCTGTCCGAGGAGACCACGCGCGAACAGATTACGGAGGCCGGGACGAACCGGCAGGCTAAGGCCACCGCCAAACGCATCGAACAGCTGCGCGAACAGGCGGATGCGGAGACATTGAAGCTCACGTTGCGGGCGTTGCCGGTCAGCAAGTGGGCGCAGGCATTGGCCGCGCACCGCAATGAGAACGGCACGAACGACATGTTCGGCACCGCAGCCGCGGCATTGCCGCTCATGCTTGATTCCGCGACCATCGGCGGCAAGCCGGTAGCCGACGAAGACAAGACCGAACAGGCGTGGCGCAATCTGTTCGACGAACTCACCGATGGCCAGTTCACGCCGATCTGGCAGGCCATCGCCGAACTGAACGGCACCGCAGCGGACCCAAAAGCGGCATTCGACCTCGCCTCGAAGGTTCTCCGCAACTAGTCGAGGACCTACGGATCTGCCGCCAGCTCGGCATCAGCTACAAGCGGTTCATGGGCTGGCGGCCGAGCAGGGGCGATGAGGTCGAATGGGATGAGACGGAGCGTAATTGGATGCGCTCGTTGGCGGAATACGAACGCTCGTTGTGCCCACTATGCGGTTTGCCGCGCTCGATCTGCCAAGACCCGAAGGCCGAACTTACATTGCATGCCGAAACCAGCGTCTGCTGGGCCACCGCGCACATGCAGCAGGCCATGAAACGGTGGACTGATGCGAATGGCAGGGACAATCCGGCCGCGAACGCGTTGACCGCGCACCTGACCTGTTGACATTTTTGGAGGATGCTTTGGCTGAGAACAAGAACATCGTCATCCGGCTGATGGCCGACACCGCCTCATATGAGGCGGCGATGACCCGCGCCGGAAGCACCGCGAAAACGGTCGCTTCGGGCATGGAGAACACCGGCCGCAAGAGCGCGCTCATCACCAGCGGCCTCACCGCCGCCGGACTCGCCGCCGCCGCTTTCGGCGTCGCATCCATCAAGATGGCAGCCGACTTCGACCAGCAGATGAGCACTGTGCAGGCCAACACCGGAGCCACCGGAGCTGAACTCGACCAACTCCGCCAAGCCGCCATCGAAGCAGGCGCAAGCACCGTCTACTCCGCCAGCGAATCAGCCGACGCGATCAACGACCTCGGCAAGGCCGGCATGAGCGTCACCGACATACTCTCCGGCGGCCTGACAGGGGCCCTCAACCTCGCCGCCTCGGACGGCATGGCCGTGGGCGACGCCGCGGAATACATGGCTAACGCATTGTCGATGTTCCACTTGTCCGGCAGCCAGGCTTCGCAGGTCGCCGACACGCTCGCCGCTGGCGCTGGCAAGGCAGTCGGCAACGTCAGCGACTTCGGAGAAGCGCTCAACAACTGCGGCGCGCAGGCCAACAGCTTCGGCATGAGCATCCAGGAGACCACCGGCGTCCTCAGCCTCTTCGCCCAGAACGGCACCATCGGCGCCGAAGCCGGCACACAATTGAACAGCATGCTCATGAAGCTCGCCGCGCCATCCAACGACGCGGCAGCCACCATGAAGGAGCTCGGCATCAGCGCATACGACGCTTCCGGCAACTTCGTCGGCATGGCCAATTTCGCCGGACAGCTGCAAAAAGCCGAGAAAAACCTCACGCAGGAACAGCGCAACCAGGCGAATGCGACAATTTTCGGCAGCTACGCCATCAAGGCCGCCAACTACCTCTACGACGCCGGAGAGAAAGGCGTCAGGAACTGGACCAAGGCGGTATCCGAAAGCGGATACGCAGCCGAACAGGCAGCGGCAAAGAACAACAACCTCAAAGGCGACCTCGAAAACCTCTCCGGCAGCATGGAATCGCTCATGATCTCCATCGGCGAAGGCGCGCAAGGGCCACTGCGCAAACTCGTCCAGGGGCTTGACACCCTCGTGGACTCCTTCGCCAGCCTTCCGGCCGGCGCGCAGCAGACCATCATCGTCATGGCCGCTCTCGGCGGCGTGCTCGGCGGCGTCCACAAGGCCGCAAGCAATCTCAACGGCAGCACCAGCACGATGGCCAACAACATTGGTCTGGCCATCGACCCGATCCAGCGTATGAAAAGCGCTCTGGCCTCCGCGCAGACCGCCTTCCAGATGTTCCGTGCGAGCGGCATGAGCGCGCAGGAGCAGATGGAGGCGTTCGGCACGAGCGCCAGCAGAGCCGAACTGAAAACCGCCGGATTCAAAGCCGTCGGCAGCAGCGTCATGAGTCTGCTCGGCGGACCGTGGGGCATCGCCCTCACCGTCGCCGGAGTGGCGCTCACCTCATTTATTGAGCGCCAGCAGAAGGCCAAGGAGGCCACCGAACAGCTCCAGTCCGCGCTTGAATCAGGCAGTGACGTCCGTAGCACCATCGCCGACTCCTACCAGAAGATGAACTTCGCCGGAGCCGACATGACGCATTGGATGGGCGAGGCAAAGGTCAGCCTGACCGACATGACCAGCGCAGCCATGGGCAACAAGGACGCGACTGACAAGGTCAACGCCGCGTTGAAGGAATACGGCAAGCAGGGCCATTCGCAGATGGCTGTCGCGCAGAAGATGCGCGACAGCATCAAGGACGAAGCCAAGGCATACAGCGAAGCCAAGGAACAGACCAAGCAGAAGGCCGCAGCCACCAAGAACGCCGTGGACGCCGACGGCAACGCATCGAAGGCCGCCAAGGACACCGCCAGCGCGAACAAGGACCTCGGAAGCAGCGCCAAGGACGCGGCCGAGGAAATCGACGGACTTGTCAAATCGCTCTTCGGCTTGGAATCCAACAACCTGACCGCCGACGAGGCCGTGGACCAGCTCAACCAGAAGATCGGCCAACTGTCGGACACCTGCAAAGACAATGGTCGAGTGTTCAACGAGAACGGCGACCTGCTCGACCGATTCAGCGAGAAGGGCACAAAGACCAGGCAGGCCTTGGAGGATATCGCCAGCAGCGCGCAGAACGCTGCGGAGAAGATACTCAAGCAGGGTGAGAACACCAACTTCACCGGAGGCGAGATCGAACGCGCCAACGGCGTCCTGCAGGATGCGCGCGAAGCCCTCATAAGGCAGGCCGAAGCTTCGGGCATGGGCGAACAGGCCGCTAACGCTTTGGCGGACCGGTGGGGTCTGAGTTCCGACAGCATCAAAGCGGCGATCGACAACATCAAGAAGACCGCCGAAGGCAACCAGCCGAAGCTCGACGTGGACGACTCCAAGGCCAAGAAGAAAACCAAGGATTCCGAGACCAACCTCGACAAATTCAACAAGAAGGTTGCGAAAGCCAAGCTCGAAGCCGACGACAAGAAGGCCACGGACAGCGCCAAGAAGGCGCGGAAGATGATGGACGACTTCGGCAAGAAGCACGTCAAAGGCACCATCGACGCGACCGACAAGGCATCCAAGAAGGCCAAGACCGCATCCGCGAACGTCAACAAGCTCAACGGCAAGAAGGCCACGGCCAAACTCGACGCGAAAGACAACGCGTCTCCGAAGGTCGACAAGGCCAACTCGAAGAAGCTGACCAACAAGCGCAACACCTTGGACTCCACGGACAAGGCCACGCCGAAGACGAACGCGGCCAACTCCAAGAGGCTCAAAGACAAGCGCAACACGCTCGATTCGGCCGACAAGGCCGGACCGAAGGTCGACGCCGTCAACCGCAAGAAGCTGAACGACAAGAAGAGCACCGCCTCGGTCAACGACCAGGCGACTCCGGTGCTCCGGTTCATCAACAACTTCAAGATCGCGGACAAGAGCTTCACCGTCACGGAGAAAACGAAGAAGGAAGGCGGTTACACAGGCGGCATGTTCACGGACGGCACCTTCCAGCAGTTCGCCGGAGGTGGCATGTTCTCCGGCTACGTGGATCCGGCATGGGCGCCCGGCAATGGTCTGAGCGACAGCGTGTACCTGCTCAACGCTCGTCTCGCCGCGGGCGAGTACACGCACAATGCCGCGGCCACGGCCTATTACGGCGTCGATACCATGCGCCTGCTGAACGAGCGGAAGATTCCACGCGAAGTGTTTGCCACAGCCAATCAGATGACAGGCAATCAGGTCAGCATACAGGTTGATACCGCTTCCGTGGTGGCGGCGATAACCAGCCTGCACAACGATCTTGGCGCGATCATCAGCGCCGCGTCCGATGATTCGACGGTCGGCGATCGTGACTTGGGGAGGTTGATCCGCAGATATGCGCGAGCTTAGATACGCGTCGCATGATGGCACGGTCATCGACCTCAACACCGATAGTCTGTGGGTGGCCGACCTGCAGGAGATGCGCGGGTACGCATGGACGTACACTTTGGCCACTCGCGGTATCAAATCGGTGAGCCGGAACGCGTCGACGGCGAAAATGACCGTCCGCACCACGGATCCGTCAAGATTGGACGTGGTGCAGACGGCTTTCGATTCGGACGTGCAGGCGGTTACGCCAGGCACGTTGACGGTGGATGGCGAATGGTTCCAGCGGGCGTATGTCGTCGGCTCATCGCTCGGTCTCGTGCCATGGCCGGAATACGCGCAAGTCGATTACACGATTGTCCTTTGCGATGGTGTTTGGCGTCGCGCGCTGCCGGTGCAGCATTTCTTCCCGATGACGCCAGGCACCGGTTCGCAGATTGACCTCCCCCTGGACCTGCCGACCGATTTGGCTCCGTCGAAAATCGCCTTGACGGTGAATAATCCGACCGGCGAGGCCGCCGAGTTCACTGCGGTCATTTTCGGACCTTGCGTCAACCCGTCTTTCCAGATCGGCGGCAACACTTATGCGGTTGATGTGACGGTGCCGGAAGGCGGTCATGTGTCGCTGTCGGCCACTGGATTGCGGAAGACGATAACGTTGACAGCTGAAAACGGCGACGTTTCGGATGTTTTCGACAAGGGCGTTCGTGGCAACGGCAGGGGAAGCGGCTCATATGTTTTCGAGCCGATACCGGCCGGAGATTCGCTGTTGACGGTTTCCGGCAATTATGGCATCGATTTGACCATGTTTGACGTTTCGGGAGGTGTGCCTTGGCTGACGTTATCCTCGCCGACGGCAAGCTGACGCCACGTGCGATCGTTTCGCAGGTGACGTTGGATTGGGCTTGCGGCACGGACGAAAACGACTTCGAATTGACCATCGACGATCCGGATGCGCCGGAAATCGAACGTGGTTGGTATTTCTGGCTTGACGGCAGTGACGTGGGCGGCCGGATCATCGACCGTCGTGTGACCGTTTCCGGTGGCGTGTCCACGGCCATGTGGATCGGCCAATCGTGGACTGGCATGTTGGCGGCGAAGATATTGCAGCCGGACGCGAATCAGGATTACCTGACCGTCTCCGGCAAGCTGCCTGACATCCTTAAAAGCCTTTTGAAGCGCATCGGTTTGGATTCGGTGTTTACCGTCGATTCCTCCGATGCTTCCACTTTGTCGAATTGGATGTTCCGAAATCCACGCTACGTGGACGCCTACACAGGATTCCGTAATCTGCTCGCATCCTGTGGCAGACGCCTCGATTTCCAAGCCAAGGATAATCGCATCCTGCTTGGCATCACGCCGGTCGGCATCATCGACAACACGATCGATTCCGACTTGGTGGACTTCAAGGCCGAAACCAACTGTCGCGCGGTGAATCATCTCATCGGCCTTGGCTCGCAGGAGCTTAAAGATCGTCTGGTGGTCAATTATTTCGCTGATGCAGCCGGTGCGGTGAGTCAGACGCAGACGCTCATTGGCGTCGATGAGGTATGCGCCACATACGACTATTCCAACGCGGATTTGTCCACGCTGCAATCCGAGACGAAGAAACATCTGCAGGAGTTGCAGACCGGTGGTTCAGTCGAGGTGACGTTGTCCGATGAGGTCGGTGATGGTCTGCACGTGGATGACAAGATCGTCGCGACGGATCAGGCTTCCGGTGTCAATGTCACCGCCGTGGTGACGAAGCAGATTGTGAAAATCGATTCCGGGATTTTGACTTCGACGTTCGAGGTCGGACTGCCGGTGCAGTCGGCGAATGCGAACTATTCCGGCTCTTCCTCTTCGTCTTCCGGTGGTTCGCCTGGTGGTGGCGTGTCTTTGACGGCTGGTCGTGGCCTGTCGATTTCAGGCGGCACGATAAACGCGGATGTCGATTCTGATGATTTGAATGCCGTCAGGCAGGTTGCCGAGGCGGCTAACAAGACGGCTTCCGATTACGCGGCGCAGATTGGAGCGGCGAACAAGACCGCCGAGGATGCGAAGACCGTTGCGGATGCGGCGAAGAGTGTGGCCGATGGTGCGAAGTCGGGCATGATGACCGACGGTGAACGGTCTAAGCTCGCTTCGGTCGAACGGGGCGCGAACGCCTACGCGCTGCCGAAGGCGTCCACGGACGTGTTGGGTGGCGTGAGGGTGGATGGTTCCACGATTGTGAGCGTGGACGGTGTGATAAGCGCCCATGTGAACGGTGGCTCCGGCAGTACGGGAAAGGTCGTGTTTCCAATCGGCTATGTCGTGATGAACACGACCGGTGTTGACCCTGCGGTGGATTTCGGTGGTACGTGGAGGCAGTTGCCTTCGCTTGGTTGTTCCATGTTTGAAAGGATTGGATAGTGAAGTCTGACGGTTACTCGAAGTACGTGTGCGACAAGTGCGGCAAGACCGCGTATGTCGCAGCTGGCGATACGGAGGCGCGTGAATGGTTCACCGTGCGCCGGTATTCCGCTGGCAAGGCGACCCGCATCGCGGATGATGTGACGCCTGACATCTACGAATTGTGCTCCCAGTGCAATGCGTCTTTCATGGCGTTCATGCAGAAGGACGACGCTTCTTTTGAAGCATGGTTGAAGGAGGCTGAACAGTGACCATCGAACTTGTTGACGGCAAAGCCGGAGTCGCGCACATCTCGAGCGAGGACAAGGCGATCATCCATCAGGCCAAGTTTTCGAAGTCCGACGTGGTGTTCGACTGGGGCGACGCGTTCAAGTGTTCGATGAGTTCGCCCAACAGGGCGACGATCGGCACCGGCTGCGCGTCGATTCAAGGCTTGGACTGGCATATCACGGCGGCGGAATCCGTGACGATCTCCAACGGGTCGCAGGGCGTGAAACGCAATGACATCATCTGCGCGCATTACCATCGAGATTCCAAGACCGGTAATGAGCTGGTGGAATTGACCGTGTTGAAGGGCACGCCGAACGCGACGACTGCCGCCGACCCGACCATTCCGTCAGGGAAGATACTGTCCGGCGCGGTTGACGCGTACATGCCGTTGTGGCGTATCCCATTGGACGGTATCACGGTCGGCACTCCGGTGCGCCTGTTCACGCCGAAGGGGGCTTTGTGGGATTCCGTAACCC
>NZ_CAUEQY010000011.1 GCF_959020145.1 uncultured Bifidobacterium sp.
TTGCATAATGACGATTATTCGTTTCAGATACACTGTTTTGTCACCAAAGATGGATAGTGTGAAGCCATGAGTACCACTTTGAATTCGGGTATCGATCCGGCATCGTTCTCCGCCGTGACCGGCCCTGCGCAAGATCTGTTCCGCTATGCCAACGGCCCATGGATCGACATGTATCGTCTTCCTGATGATCGTTCCCGTTATGGTTCGTTCGATAAGCTCGCTGAAGATGCCGAAAACCAGATTCGTGAGATTCTCGAAGACGACGACTGCCCTGCCGAGAAGTCCCACGCCCTGTATGCGAGTTTCCTTGACGTCGACGCCATCAACGCTTCCGGACTCGCGGCCATTGAAGACCAGTTGAAGGCTATTGACGTCGCTGCCGACAAGGCTGAACTCACCCGCTCTTTGGGCGCGATGAACCCGGCTGGCGGCCCTGACCTGATCGGCATTGCCGTGTATGGCGATCCGGGCGCTCCCGAAACCAACATCATCCATATTGAACAGTCTGGCTTGGGACTGCCCGATGAGGCGTATTACCGTGAAGACCATTATGCGCCGATTCGTGAAGCATACGTCGATATGGTGGCCAAGCAGTTGAAGAACGCGAAGCTCGCCGCCGATGACGAGCAGGCCGAAGCTCAAGCCCAGCGTTTCCTCGACGTGGAGACACGTATCGCCGCGAACCATTGGGACAATGTGGCAACCCGTGATTCGGTGAAGACCTATAATCCCACCGATTATGCGGAATTGAGCGGAATGCTCGCCGATTATGATCTCGACACATGGATCGAATCCTGGCAGTCCGCATATGATCAGACTTCCGCCGCTCAGGTGCAGCCGCTTGATTTCCGAGGCATTTTCAACCATGTGGTGGTGCATGAGCCCAGCTTCCTCACCGGTCTTAACGCATTCTGGAAGGCCGCGGATCTCGACGATCTCAAGCTGTGGGCACGCGTGCATGTGATCATCGGCTCCACCTTGGAGTTGCCGCACGAATTCGATGAGACGAATTTCGAGTTCTATGGCAAGACGTTGTCTGGTCAGAAGCAGCAGCGCGTGCGTTGGAAGCGCGGCGTTTCGCTGGTCAACGGCATCTGCGGCGAGGATGTCGGCCGCGAATATGTGAAGAGGCACTTCCCCGAGTCGTCGAAGCAGCGTATGGAACAGCTGGTCGGCAATCTGATCGACGCCTACCGCGTGTCCATTTCCAACTCCGCCTGGCTTGGCGAAGAAACCAAGCAGAAGGCGTTGGAGAAGCTCTCCAAGTTCGTGCCGAAGATCGGCTATACGAACCATTGGCGTGACTATTCCGCGCTTGATGTGCGCGAGAATGCCGGTTTTGCCGAGAACATGCGTGCCGCCAACCTGTATGAGACCGGCTATCAGCTGGCCAAAGTCGGCAAGAGCGTCGACAAGGACGAATGGCTGATGAATCCGCAGACGGTGAACGCCTATTATGAGCCGACCATGAACGTGATCGTGTTCCCGGCCGCCATTCTGCAGCCGCCGTTCTTCGACCCGAACGCCGAAGACGCCGCGAACTATGGCGGTATCGGAGCGGTGATCGGCCATGAGATCGGCCACGGCTTCGATGATCAGGGTGCCCAGTACGACGGCGACGGCAAGCTCAACGACTGGTGGACCGAAGAAGACAAGGCCAATTTCGAGCAGCTCACGCAGAAACTCATCGACCAGTACAACGCGTTCGTGCCAACGCAGCTTGCCGAAAAATACGCCGACGATCCAGCTCAGGCTCCGCATGTGAACGGCGCTTTGACCATCGGCGAGAACATCGGCGACCTGAGTGGCGTGAACATTGCACTCAAAGCATATGCGTTCGCTCTTGACGAGGTGGCAGGCCGTGAGAAGAACGGTTCCATGGAGGCCATTGAAGCTTCGCTGGCTGAGGCGCCGGAAATCGATGGTTTCACCGGTTTGCAGCGTTTCTTCCTCAGCTACGCGTCCATCTGGCGCACCAAGAATCGTGACGAGCTGGCGGAGCAGTATCTGCAGATCGACCCGCACTCCCCCGCCGAATGCCGCACGAACGGCATCGCACGCAACGTGGATCTGTTCTACAAGGCGTTCGACGTGAAGCCGGAGGACGGCATGTGGCTCGATCCCGATCAGCGCGTGCGCATCTGGTAACAAACCACATCATCGGCTGGCAATCGGAGCCAAGCATGCAAGGCATCGGTGCCGCCTAATATATGTCGCCGTCGAATTCCCCGGTATCTCCCGAGAATTCGGCGGCTTCGTCATCTTCGGGAACCACGATTTCGACCGGCGCCACACTGCCCTGCCTGACGAACGGATCGGCTCCCACACGCGGTTCCGTTCCTTTCGCTTCCGGCTGGTGCTGGTCGTTCGGCTTGACGAACTTACGCAACGTGGTGACTCCCCGGTTAAGGTCGTGCCCTGCGGCGCTGGCTTCCAGCACTATGCGTGACTGCGGTTTGCCGTTCTGATCGGCCCACGTTTCCGTGGCGAGCGCGCCCGTCACGATAACCGGCTCGCCTTTCTTCAGAGATTGGCAGATGTTCTCGGATAGGTTCCGGTACGCTTTCACCGTGATCCATGTGGTGGGAAGATCCTTCCATTGCTGTGTGCGATTGTCGAAATACCGTCTGGTGCTCGCCATTCTGAACGAACTGGCATGGGGCATGCCGTCCTTGTTGAATTGCGTGGGATTGGCGCCCACATATCCGGTGATGGTGATGAGAGCTTGCTGTTGTGCCATGATCGGCCCTTTCTGTCGCATTGGTAATAAAGGGGCCGCGGAAAGCACCGATGAAGGTGCGAAAGCAACGCGCAGTCGGAGAAATGGGTTGCGAGAGAGGGGTTCTGCACGCCTTTCCGCTTCCTTGCGTTTCCGCGGTAGAACCACTATCCCTGATTCGACCATACTGGCACAAGCGCAACCGGCAAATGTGGATAAAGGACGCCGTTTCGGGCGAGTCGTGGATAGTCGGTGGATAAATCTCACTTATCCACCGCAAGGCACTGCCGATATATGCATGGTTTTTCGTTTGTTTTCCCCATAAATGTTTTCCTCACAATCATGCTTCCTCCTACCTGTTTCCAGATAAAAAAAAACGGAAGATTATGGCATATCCATAATCTTCCGTTTATATGGTGAAATAATCAGAAAAAATACGATTATTACTTCAGCAGCGCGGCGACACGATCGGCAATCACCCGGGCTGCGTCGGCGACAGGCACGGCTTCGGCGTTCTCGCCATTGCGGTCACGCACTTCAATGGTGCCATTGTTGACAGTGTCGCGGCCTGCGACGGCGATCAGCGGCACGCCGATAAGCTCGGCATCCTTGAACTTGACGCCCGGGGAAACCTTCTTACGGTCATCGAAGATCACTTCGATGCCCTTGGCTTCCAGATCGGCGATCAGTTGCTCGGCGGCTTCGAATGCAGCCGCATCCTTGCCGGTGGCCACCACATGCACCTGGGCGGGAGCGATGATGGCCGGCCATGCCAAGCCCTTCTCGTCATGGTGGGTTTCAGCAATACAAGCCATCACACGAGACACGCCAATGCCGTAGGAGCCCATCCACACCGGCACGGTCTTACCGTTCTGGTCGAGCACCTTCAGGCCAAGCGCGTTGGAATACTTCAAGCCAAGCTGGAACACCTGGCCGATTTCCACACCGCGTTCGAAGCTCAGCGGACCGGAACCATCCGGGCTCATGTCGCCATGGCGAACCTGCACGGCTTCCACAACGCCATCGGCTTCGAAGTCACGACCGTACACGAGATCGTAGTAGTCGACGCCGGCTTCGTCGGCACCGGTGAACCATGCGGAACCGCGGGCGATATGCGCGTCAATGAGGTAACGCAACGCTTCGCCGGTTTCGTTGGCGTTTTCAGCCTTTTCACCGCCGCGAGCCTGCGGGCCAAACGCCATCGGGCCAATATAGCCCTTGACGAGTTCCGGATGCTTCTTCAGATCCTCGTCGGTGGCCTCTTCGATTTCAGCCGGAGTGAACTGCGCTTCAAGACGCTTCATGTCAACGGTACGATCGCCAGGCACGCCGACGACCACCAGTTCGCGCCACGGCTCGTCATGATCGTCGTCCTGCGGATGCATCACGGCGATTACCACGTTCTTCAGAATGTCGGAGGCCTCCCACGCGCGGCCATCGGAACGCGGATGGTTGGCGTTGGCAAATTCAACCATCTGATCGATGGTTTCAGCATTCGGCGTCGGACGCTTTTCAGCGGCCGGAGTGTTGCTGAAGTCGATGGCTTCCGGTTCCGGAGTGGTCAGCGCCTCAACATTCCAAGCCTTGCCGCTCGGCGACTGTGCGAAGGTATCTTCACCGATTTCCATCGGGGCAAGGAACTCTTCGGATTCGAAGCCGCCCATCGGGCCGGCCATGGCGTGCACCGGCACATACTTCAAATCGAGACGGTTGAAAATACGCTCGTAGGCGCCACGCTCGTCCATATACGCCTTGACAAGGCCTTCCTTGTCAAGCGTGAAGGAGTAGGCATCCTTCATGATGAATTCACGGCCACGAATCAGGCCTGCACGCGGACGGAATTCGTCACGATACTTGGTCTGAATCTGGTAGAGGGTAACCGGCAGATCCTTGTAGGAGGAGTACAGGTCCTTGACCAGCAGGGTGAACATTTCCTCATGGGTCGGCGCCAACAGATAGTCGGCCTCGTGGCGGTCCTTCAAACGGAAGATGTTGTCGCCATATTCTTCCCAACGATGGGTGGCCTCATACGGCTCACGCGGCAGCAGACCGGAGAAGTGAACTTCCTGGGCGTCGATCGAAGCCATTTCCTCACGGATGATGTTTTCGATCTTGTTCAGAACATTCAGGCCCAGCGGCAGCCAGGTCCAAATACCCGGAGCGGCCTTGCGCAGGTAGCAGGCGCGCTGCAGAAGCTTATCCGATACGACATCGGCATCGGCGGGATCCTCACGCAGAGTGCGCAGGAACATGGTGGACATACGAAGTGCTTTAGTCATATGCCCAAAACTACTCAGGCAAGGGGACGTAAGCCCAATCCAACCACCCGTTCACCGACGTATGGCAACGCACGGACGGAACACAACAGTCATATCCGTCGAATCCCAAAAATCATCATACATGTCAAACAAGGCAATCGCCATACTAGAACAGCGCGTCCTGCGCGAACTCGTCACCGTCGGGAACGGCAATGTTCTGCCGGAACGCGGCGATGCCATCATGAGCCAACATATCGGATGCCTGCGCCGAGGCGAGACGCAACTCACCATCCAATCGCACCGCATCGGGCGAAACCAAGAACATGCGTTCGTTCACACCGTTCAAATACAGGCCTTGCAGGCCTTCCACACGAGACAGCGCCACATACCCCATGCCAGGCGCGAAGGTGCGCCGCAAATCCATCACCGCACGCTCGAGCGTCATACCTTGCGATTTGTGGATGGTGATCGCCCACGCGCAGCGCAACGGCACTTGGTTGACGCTGGCGAGCACTGTGTCGCCGTCCATCATTTCCCAGCAATTCGGCTTCATGGTAACGATATTGCCGTTTTCAAATTCAACGATCGGCCATCCGCCCTTGTTTTCGGCGGCAAATCCGCGCACGGTACCCAATGATCCGTTCACGAATTGGTGGTCGGTGTCGTTGCGTACGGCCATCACCGCAGCCCCGGTTTTGAGCTGCAAACGTTCGGGGGCAAGCATGTTCTTCTTCAAACGTTCCACCAGATTGACTGGTCCTGCGGCTTCGGCGAAATATTCGTGCGGCTCCTCGTTGATTTCGAACAGGCGCATGTCGTTGAGCGTGTCCGCCTGCTTGTTGACGGGAAACAGATTGACGGCCTGTTGACCAGGTTCGGGGATTGTGCCCAGTCTGGTGAGGAGCACATTGCGATCGTCGTCGTTCACGCAACCGTTGCGAATATCGGTCAATACGGTGAGCAGACTGCCGTCATCCTGACGATGCTGTTCGGTCAGGTAACAGATTGCGGGATTCAATTCCCGCCATACCAATGATTCGGTGACGAAACCATCTGGATTGAGTCCCGCTTTCGCATATCGTTCGCGGGAAGCCACGAATTCCGGGCTTGGTGTGACCAAATCGTGGTTGCGCCCACTCACACTCACTGGCGGAAGCTGGAAGAAATCGCCGGACAGCACCACTTGAAGCCCTCCGAACGGGCGTTGGTCACGTCGAATAATGCGGCACACCTGATCGACCATGTCGAACAGCCACGCATGCAACATGGAAACCTCATCGATGACGAGAATGTCAGCGCCCTGCAGCTTACGTTTGCGTCGGGTACGTATGGTTTTGATCAGATTGTCGGTGAGCGCGTTGGCAAGTCCGACACCGCTCCATGAATGAATGGTCTGCCCGTTGATATGCGTGGCCGCGATACCGGTGGACGCCGTCACCGACACCGCCGCACCTTCGGCACGGGCCTGACGCACGAACTCATTGAGCACGTAGGTCTTGCCAGCACCCGGCGCACCCGTCAGGAAGACGCTCGCGCCACTTTGCAGAATCGCCAATGCCTCAGCCTGCCGCATGCCGCACCGCCTTTCCTGTTCAATCGACCATCAATTTCGAAGAAACGGCTTCCTTACGCAATCAGTTTGTCGACAACCTGAAGCACCCCGTGATCGGCATTGGATGGAGCCACAAAATGCGCGGCTTGTTTCAACGCGGGGTGCGCATTGCCCATGGCGAACGACCACTGCCCTGCCGAAAGCATCTGCAAATCGTTGAGATAATCGCCAAATACCGCCGTTTGGGCCGCAGTGACGCCAAGCACGCGCTGCAACGCTTCGACGCCCTGTTTCTTATTGGTTGTAGCATTCATGATGTCGACCCACAGTTTGCCGGAAACCACCACCTGATAATCGTTCTTCAGTGGCGTCAGCTTTTCCGCGGCCATCGCTTCGGCATCGTCGAAATCGAGAATCGCCAGTTTGAGCATGGTGTCGCTTTCGCCGTTTGATGCGATCACATCTTCAAGCACGCTATGCAGATCGTCCACAATCTCCAGTGCCGCATAATATTTGCCGACTTCGTCAAGGAACGGCTTGTCCGTGCGCTGCACGTATGCCGCGCGCAGGCCACAAAGCACCAATCCCATATCGTATTCGCCAGCCGCGGCAGAAGCGTTCACCGTGTCGATGGTCCAGCGGGTCACATCGGTATCGACGCCGTGCACTTCGGCGATATTACCGTCAATGGCCACGACATTGCCGTTTTCCGCGATATACGAAAGTTCGCCGCCGTCAAGCACCTGCGCCGCCTTATCGGCGAACATGGCACGCAAGGTAGCGTACTGGCGTCCGGATGCCGGCACGAATTCAACGCCTCGTGAGCGCAACCGGGCAAGCATCGGCCAGAAACCTTGAGGAATCTCGCTATGCTCATCAAGCAGGGTGCCGTCCATATCGGCAACCACCAAGCGAATGTCTTGCGGGATTTCGATGCTGGTCCAATCAGCTGCGCTCACTGGAGTCCTTTCCATGTTTTCGTTGGAATATCAGATTTTCCAACGATTGTGCGATATGTGGAATCAGTTGTTGTTCAAAATGCTGGTTGCCACGATCTGATCGGCGATCGCCTTGGCTTCGGCTGCGTCAGGACCGGGCGCCGCTGCCATGAAAGCCTTACGGTAGTAGCGCAGTTCGTCCAGGGATTCGATGATGTCGGCGAGCGCGCGATGTCCACCATTCTTCGGCGGCCGGTTGTTGTATACGGCAGGATACCAGCGGCGGGCAAGCTCTTTGAACGTGCTCACGTCGATTACACGGTAGTGCAGGTGTTCCATGAGATTCGGCATATAACGGTCGAGGAATTTTTTGTCTGATCCGATGGAGTTGCCTGCGAGCAGCGGCTTGACGCCGTCCGGGGTGAAGCGGGCCACGTATTCGGTGACTTTCCGTTCGGCCTCTTCGACGCTCAGGCCGTTCTCCCATTCGTTGATGAGTCCGGAACGGGTGTGCATGGCACGCACGAAATCGTTCATATTGGCAACGGCCGCATTAGACGGCTTGATCACGAAATCAATACCCTCGTCAAGCACGTTGAGGTCAAAATCCGTCGGTACCACGGAGATCTCGCACAGTTCATCGTGGAAAATATCCAAGCCGGTCATTTCGCAATCGATCCAAATCAGTCGCGAACCTTTCGCCGTATACGTTTCGCCGTCATGTGCGTCAACCATTTTGCCTCGTTTCCTTTGCGTGTGCGCGTGCCGCTTGGCACGCTTCAGCTGAACATTCGAAGATACCGCGAGGTAGGGAGATTGGAAGGCCTACGCACCGGGAAGTCACACTTGTTTTAGCGATTTGCTTCGTACATCAAACACCGCTACTTGGCGATAGGGCGACGTTCGGTTATAAATATTCACGTTGCAGATATGAGTAAAGCCTCTTACTTTCGGTCTTTTCCGAGAAGTAAGAGGCTTTTACCGATTTTGATTACTGGAATTCAGCAATCACTGGCGGCCGGAGTAGTTCGGAGCTTCGGCGGTCATGACGATGTCGTGCGGATGGGATTCGCGCAAGCCAGCGTCGGTGATACGGATGAAACGGCCACGTTCCGGCATTTCGGCGATGTTGTGAGCGCCGATGTAGAACATGGACTGGTGCAGGCCACCGATCATCTGGTACAGCACTGCGTTCAGCGGTCCGCGGTACGGCACTTCGCCTTCAACGCCTTCCGGAACGACCTTGTCGTTAGAGGTGACGTCGGCCTGGAAGTAGCGATCCTTGGAGTAGGACTTCTTGCCACGCGGAGCCATGGCGCCGAGGGAGCCCATGCCACGGTACAGCTTGTACTGCTTGCCGTGCAGCAGCACCTTCTCACCCGGAGCTTCCTCGCAGCCTGCGAGGGTGCCGCCGAGCATGACGGTGGAGGCACCGGCAACCAGAGCCTTGGCGATGTCGCCGGAGTAGTGAATGCCACCGTCGGCGATGCACGGCACGCCAGCGGCACGGCAGGCCTGAGCGGCCTCGTACACTGCGGTGAGCTGCGGCACACCGACACCGGCCACCACGCGGGTGGTGCAGATGGAGCCTGGGCCCACGCCGACCTTGACTGCGTCAACACCGGCGTCGATCATGGCCTGAGCGCCCTGACGGGTGGCCACGTTACCGCCGATGATGTCAACGCCCTTGAACGCGGAATCGGACTTCAGACGGCGAATCATGTCGAGAGCCAGCTTGGCCTCACCGTTGGCGGTGTCGACCACGAGCACGTCCACGCCGGCTTCCATCAGAGCGGAAGCACGGTTGTAGGCGTCACCCAGGAAGCCGATGCCGGCGGCAACGCGCAGACGACCCTGTTCGTCCTTGGTGGCGTCCGGATACTGCTCGGTCTTCACGAAGTCCTTCACGGTGATCAAGCCGGTGAGGCGGCCTTCATCGTCAACCAGCGGCAGCTTCTCGACCTTGTGCTTGGCCAGCAGGTCGTGGGCGTCTTCCTTGGAGATGTTGGACGGGCCGGTGATGAGGTTCTCGCGGGTCATGACCTCGGAAACCTTGAGCCGGTCGTAATCCTCGGAGGCGATGAAACGCATGTCGCGGTTGGTGATGATGCCGACGAGCTTGTTGTCGTTGTCAACGACCGGCAGACCGGAGATATGGAAACGGCCGCACAGCTTGTCGAGATCAGCCAGCGTCACATCCGGGCTGACGGTCAACGGATCGTTGATCATACCGGATTCGGAGCGCTTGACGATGTCAACCTGAGCGGCTTGGTCGTCGATGGAAAGATTGCGGTGCAGCACGCCGATGCCGCCATTACGAGCCATGGCAATGGCCATGTCGGACTCGGTGACGGTGTCCATTGCGGCGGAGATCGCCGGGACCTTCATCGTGATGTTGCGGGTCAGATGGGTGGTGGTGTCCACTTCGGACGGAATGACATCCGTCTCGTTCGGCAGCAGCAGCACATCGTCATAGGCGAGGCCAAGCTGTGCGAAAATCGGAGGAAGTGGAGCGTACGTGGAATCTGCATTCATATCAGGAATTGTAGCCATAGACCCACTATATGAACGCGGGCTGACTTACCGCGACACGGCAGAACAAGCGGCAAACAAGGGTGTTACGAAAGTTAACTAATACCGCAAGGCAAAGCGTTTAATCAGTTTTTCCGACGCTTCGACGACCGCACCGACGCATGTCCTCCGCCATCCGCAGCATCCTCCTCCAGCATCTCGGGAATCCTATGCTTCACATACGGATACATGGTGGCGACGGTCAGCACCACGGCCGCAATCAGGAATCCAACAAGCACGTATTGGGCCTTGAAAAACAGCGTCATAATCGAGCCGAACGCGATCAGTGCCGCCCAACCCCACAGAATCAGCACAGCCCCCTGCACGGAATGACCGATGCGCAGCATGCGATGATGCAAGTGCATGCGGTCCGGATGCATCGGAGACTGTCCCTTGCGCAAGCGGCGCACAATCGCAAGACACATGTCGAGAATCGGCAGGAACAATACCAGAATCGGCAGCAGAATCGGCATGAACACCGGCAAGTAAATGCTGGCATGAATACTGGCCGGGTCAAGGCGGCCCGTCATCACAATCGACGCGCACGTGATCAAATAGCCGAGCAGCATGGAACCGGAGTCTCCCATGAACAGCTTCGCCGGATGCCAGTTGTGCATCAAAAAGCCCACGCACATGCCGACCATGGCAATGTCGATCAATGTCGCCATCGAAGCGTACGAAGGCGAGTTGCGGGCGATGATGTATGAATAAATGGCGAATGCGATGCCGCCGATCGCCACAATGCCCGACGACAGACCGTCCAACCCATCCACGAAATTGACCGCATTGATGGACGCGACGATCAAAAACGCGGTGATGGCCATCGACAGGCTCGGCGACGCCGTCACCAACGAGCCAAGCGGAAGCGAAATGATCTGCAGACCGCCCCATGCCACGAACACGGAAATCAACAGCTGACCGGCAAGCTTGAGCATCCAATCAAGATCCCACAAGTCGTCGGCCATGCCAAGCAGACTGATCATAATGGCGCCGGCGAGAATCACCCACGCCTGTTGCGATTGCGCGAACAATCCTTGAATGAACGGAATGCGGGATGCGAACAGCATCGACACGGTGAAACCGATCAGCATGCCCAAACCACCCAGTCGCGGTGTCGGAATGGTATGCACGTCTCGCGCACGCACTTCGCCGACGGCGCCGATCTCAATGGCGATATGGCGAATCAACGGCGTGATCAAATAGGTGACGCCGCCAGCAATCGCAGCAATGAACAGATAGATTCTCATACGCCCAAAGCACCGCCATTCAACGTCAAGGCCTTTCGGATAACCGGCTCGTGAATCACTCCCTCTCGAAGAATCGCAATGCCATCACGCCCATGAGGGTCAGCCGCCACAACCGTGGAAGCCACATGACCGGGAGTCGCTCCCCCGTCCAAATACAAATCAACCGCATCGCCAAGCGCCTGCACGGCCTCGTCAACGGTTTGCGCGCTTTCATCGCCGGAACGGTTGGCACTGGTGGCGGCCAACGGTCCGGTAGCGCGCAGCACACGCAAGGCGGCCGCGGAATTCGGAATGCGCACGCCCTGCGTGACCTTGCCGGTGGCGGGATCGGTACGTACCGTGGCGAGCGTGCAATCGTTATCGGCCACGGCGATCGGAGAGAACGCGCCCGGCATGAACATGGCGGACAGGCGGTTCAGCGGCACCGGCAGATCCAAATGCAGCTTCTCCATGCTTTCAATAGACGGCAATAGCACTTGCAACGACTTGTATTTCGGTCGTTGCTTCGCCGCGAACACCTTGCGGATCGCCTCAATGTTGCGCGGATCGCACGCAACGCCGTAGACCGTGTCCGTAGGAATCACAATCAATCCGCCGTCACGTACGATTTCGACAGCCTGGGCAAGGGATTCGTCTGAAATAGCGCGAATCTCGCTCATGACACCTCCCTTTTCGGCTTGCTGACCCCACCATTGTAAGGCAGGATTCTTCAACTGCGTTGAAACTGACCTTATGCGCCCAGATACGCCTTGCGCACCTGCTCGTTGTCCATCAGCTCCTTGGCGTCGCCTTCCATGGTGATGCGCCCGGTTTCGAGCACATACGCACGATCGGCGATCGACAGGGCCATATTCGCGTTCTGTTCGACCAGCAGCACGGTAATGCCCTGATCGTGCAGCTTGCGAATAATGGCGAAGATCTCTTTGACGAGTTTCGGAGACAGTCCCATCGACGGCTCGTCCATCAGAATCGTGTTCGGGTGGCTCATCAGGGCGCGGCCCATCGCCAGCATCTGCTGTTCGCCGCCGGAAAGCGTGCCCGCCTTCTGGTTGCGGCGTTCCTTCAGGCGTGGGAACATGTCGAACACCATGGCAAGATCGTCCGCCATGTGAGACCGGTCTTTGAGACTGAACGCGCCCATTTCAAGGTTTTCCTGCACGCTCATGCGCGTGAACACGTGGCGTCCTTCGGGAATATGCGCCATGCCGAGGGTCACGATCTTATTGTTCGGCGTTTTCAGCAGGTCCACGCCGTTGAACAGCACCTCGCCGGAAACCGCCGGAGTAAGACCTGTGATGGTATGCAATGTCGTGGTTTTGCCAGCACCGTTCGCACCGATCAGCGACACGATCTCGCCGTCGTTCACCGTCAGACTGATGTTTTTGACCGCTTCGATGGCACCGTAGGAGACGGAAAGATTCTTGATCTGTAGCATCAGGAGTCTTTCCTTTCGGTCGTTTCAGACGTTTCGACGGCATTGTTTTCAGCATCGTCCGCACCAAGATATGCGGAGATGACCTGCGGATTGTTGGCGATTTCCTCTGGCGTTCCGGAGGCGATGGTACGCCCGTAATCAAGCACTTGAATACGCTGGCACACGTTCATCACCAGGCTCATATCATGTTCGATCAGCAGAATGGCGATGCCGAAACGGTCGCGGATCGTGTTGATGCAGTTCAGCAGATCCTCGGTTTCCGTAGGATTCATGCCTGCCGCAGGCTCGTCAAGCAACAGCAGTTTCATGCCGGTCGCCAACGCTCGTGCGATTTCCAGCTTACGTTGCGCTCCATACGGCAGATTCGCGGCTTCGGTTTCGGCCAATCCTTCCAGTCCGAAAATACGCAGCAGGTCTATGGCTTTGGCATGCATGTCGCGTTCCTGCTTCCAGAAGGTCGGCGTGCGGAAGATCGCACCGCCCAGCCGGTAGGTGAAGGATTCGTTGAACGCCACAAGCACGTTCTCTTCGACCGTCATTTGATCGAACAGTCGAATGTTTTGGAAGGTTCTTGCGATTCCCGCACGCACGACCTGATACGTTTTCTTACCGTTCATGCGTTTGCCGTCGAGGAAGAACTCACCTTCCGTGGGCTGGTAAACGCCGGTCAGCAGGTTGAACACAGTGGTCTTGCCTGCGCCGTTCGGCCCGATCAGACCGACAAGTTCGCCCGCATTGATGGTCATGTTGAAGTCGGATACGGCTTTGAGGCCTCCGAAGGTGATGCCGAGATGCTCGGCCTTCAGAATCGGCTCGCTCATGCCTGCACCTCCTTGTCTTCGCTGGATGTGTTGATTTCGCTAGATGCGGTAGTCTCGCCGGTTTCCTTGGTTTTCTTAGATGCCGATTGAGACGCACCCGATTTGCCGTGCATCTTCACGCGTACCGGATAGAACCACTTGTTGACGAATTTCGGCAGCGAGAACTCCCAATTGCCGAACAATCCCTGCGGACGGAACACCATGATGATCACCAGCACCACCGAATACACGAGCATGCGGTATGCGGAGAACGCACGCAGCAATTCCGGCAAAATCGTCAGACCAACCGCGGCGACAATGGAACCCGTCAGCGAACCCATACCGCCGAACACCACCATGATCACGTAATTGATCGACTGCAGCCAACCGGCCATGCTTGGCGTGAGCGCACCGATATATTGCGCGAAAATACCACCCGCAATACCCGCGAAGAACGCGGAAATCGCAAAAACGAGCACTTTCATATAGGTGATGTTGATGCCGGAAGCGCCAGCCGCGATCTCATCATCACGAATCGCCTTGACCGCACGACCATAACGGGAACGCGCGAACATGAACAACAGCACCACGGTCACGACGGTGATACAGAACACCACATACAGATTGGCGAGACGGTCGATGCCGATCAGTGCCTGCCCCTGCTGGCCGTCCGCAAGTCCCTTGCCGCCGGCCACTTTCAGATTCTGGATGATCACACGAATGATCTCACCGAAACCAAGCGTGATAATCGCAAGATAATCGCCGTGCAAACGCAATGCCGGAATGCCGACAAGCACACCGAACACACATGCCACCACACCGCCGACGAACGTGACCAGCAGGAAACGCACCGTATCATCCATCTGAACGCCGTTGGCAACCAGCAGCTTGCTCATCAACGCGGCGGAATATGCGCCGATCGCCTCGAAACCGCAGCAGCCGAGCGTAAGCTGTCCGAGCACACCGATCGTCAGATTCAACGACGTGGTCATGATCACCGCAATGCAGCAAGTCATGAGAATACCCTTGACATACAGGGAAATAGCGCCCGTTTCACATACCGCAACAAGAATGCCGAACAGCACAAGCACGCCAATGGCACACAATGCATACGATTGCTTCGTGGAAAGCATTGATTTCTTCATAATCACACCTTCTCGCTTTCCGGCTCGCCCATCAGACCGGACGGCTTGACCAGCAGCACGATGATGAGAATGCCGAACACAATGGCGTCGGAGAACGCCGACGTGATCACACCGGCCGTAATCGTACCGATATACGCCTTGGTAAGACTCTCGGCCACGCCGATCAGCAAGCCACCGACCATAGCGCCCGGAATGGAACCGATGCCGCCAAGCACCGCGGCGACGAACGCTTTCAAGCCCAGCATGGCACCCATCATCGGAGAGACCTGCGGGTAGGAAATGCAGTACATAAGCGCCGCCACCGCAGCCAGGCCGGAGCCGATGGCGAAGGTCAACGTGATGGTGGAGTTCACGTTGATGCCCATCAGAATCGACGCTTCCTTGTCTTCGGACACCGCACGCATGGCCTTGCCCTGCTTGGTGAGGGAGACGAACAGCTGCAACGCGACCATGATGGCGATGCCGAGCAGCACCGTTATGATGGTCGCTCCGTCGATTTTGAGTTTGCCAAGCACCAGCGTTGGAATTTCAACGATGGTTGGCACGGTCTGATAATCAGCGCCGAACAGCGCCTGGGAGCCGTTTTCAAGCAGCAGGCTCATGGCGATCGCAGTGATCAGCGCCGTCATATTATTGCCTTTTTCACGCACCGGCTTGTACGCGGCCCTTTCCACGATAATACCCACCGCCACGCACACAAGCACCGCCGGAATCACGGCGAACCATGCGGGCAGACCGCAGGCGATAATGAACGGAATGGTAAGCATCAGCGCGTAGGAGCCGACCATGATGAAGTCGCCGTGCGCGAAATTGATCAGTCGGATGATGCCGTACACCATGGTGTAGCCGAGGGCCACAAGCGAATACACGCTGCCGATTTTCAGACCGTTGAAGATCTGACCGATGAACATAATGACCGAATCGCTCATCATCCCTCCTTTCTTGTTGTTTCGTCAGTTGAAGTCTTGTTTTTCTTGATTCCTCGCGTTTTTTCGCTATTTCGCCGGCTGGATGGTGTCTTTGTATGTCGGTTCGCCGTCGCTCATTTCCAGCACAATCACCGATTTCTTCGGAGAACCATGCTTGTCGAGCGTGAATGCGCCGGTCACGCCGGAGAAGCTCATACCTGCGATGGCGTTGCGAATATCGGCACGAGTGGCGTTTTCACCGGCTTGTTCGATGGCCCGCTTGAACATGTAGACGGAATCGTAACCGAGCGCGGTGAAGGTGTTCGGCGATTCGCCGTTATTGGCCTTCTTGTATGAGGTGATGAACTGCTGCACCTTCGTGTTGGACTTGTCATCCGGCGAATAATGCGTGGTGTACAGCACCTTGTTGTAGTTCGCTTTGTTTCCCGTGGTTTTGAGGCCGTCGTAGCCGTCGGGGCCCATGATGTAGCCCTCATAGCCGACCGCTCGCGTCTGTGGCACAATGTACGGGCCAACCGTGGAATAGTAGTACGGCGCATATAGGAATTCCGCACCAGAAGCTTCGATTTTCTGCAGCTGCGACGAGTATTCGGTATCGTCGGCGCTAGAGGAATTCTCTTCCGCCACCACGTCGAGTCCGTTCTTCTTCGCCGCCGCGACAAAAGCCTTGCCCACACCAGACGAATACGGATCGCCCGTGCCATACAGCACGGCCACTTTCTTGACCTTCAATGTTTCGGCCGCATACTTGGCGGCGATCTCGCCCTGGTAGGAGTCCTTGAAGCAGGTGCGGAACAGGTATCCGCCCGTTTCCACGGAATCGGCGGTTGCGGCCGGAGCGATGGTCGGCATCTGGTTCTGGTCGGCGAGCGGCGCGACGGCACCGGAGGTTGACGAAATGGTCGGTCCGAGCACGGCGATCACGTTCTTGTCGCCGGCCAGACGGTTAAAGGCGTTGGATGCCTCGATCACATCACCCTTGTCGTCCATGGATTCCAGTTTGATCTGTTTGCCGAAGATTCCCCCATCGGCGTTGATTTCCTTGACCGCCAGTTTGAACCCGTTCACTTCGGCTTCGCCATAGGCTGCGGCTGCACCGGAATTGGTGGTGACCGAGCCGATGGTGATCACATCGTTATCCGCGATGGTGGCGCTCTCATTACTGGTGGCGTACATGTTGCCGCCCGAACAGGCTGTAACACTCACTCCCATAACCGCCGCAAGACAGAGTGCGGCCAGTTTTTCGGCATTCTTGATTTTCACTGCCGTTCCTTCTCTTCTTGTCAGCGCAACCGGACGCCTCATCTTGTGGATGCTTCCGCAACCGGTATGCTTACCGCTGAACTGGTCTAATGCAATGGTCGGACTTCCAACTGGAACTCTATTGCAACAGAAAAACCACGTTCCCCTGGAAAAATCTCTTATTCTGAGACGCGTTGCATCACTGCTTTTTCGCGGTCATGTATCGCGGGCGACCTGTGTAATCGTTATGCACCATCACATTGCTGAATCCATATGACAGCGCGAATGCAGACAATCGTTCACCTTGCGTAATATCGTGTTCCATTACCAGCAAACCGCCGTTTTTCAGCAGTTTTGCGGCACGGGCGATAATGCGTTCCGGAATAAGCGTGCCATCTGCGGAACCGCCGTATAGCGCAAGATCGGGATCGTAGTCGCGTACTTCCGGTTGCTGCGGAATATCCGCAAGAGGCACATACGGAGGATTGGTGAGCACGATATCGATCGTGCCGTCCAGCTGGTTCAGCGTCGGCATTTGCGTGGCATCAGCGATTTCCAGATGATAGTTGCTGGCGATGCTGGGGTACTTTTTTGCGGTTTCGTTGAGATTGACGCGGGTCCATTGCGCGGTTTGCTCGCTTTTTTCGACCGCCCACACCTCGCTGCCGGGCACTTCCGTCACGAATGACAGGCCGATTGCGCCGCTTCCCGCGCACAGATCGACCACTTTCGCCGAATACATGCCGTGCTTGGTGATCCAGTCGACACCTTCCTGCACCACGAGTTCGGTTTCCTGACGCGGAATGAACACGCCCGGACCAACCTTCAGATCGAGGTAGCGGAAGGGCGCGTGGCCGGTGATATGTTGCAGCGGTTCACGCTTGGACCTGCGATCCACCATGGTGTGGAATCGCTTCAACGCAGCGTCTTCACCGCTCTGCTTCGCGCCTTGCTTCGCCAGTTCGGATGTTTCGCTTCCCATCAGCATGGCCTTGTCGACGGTCTGCAGGTCGACGCCGAATACTTCGGCGGCCAATAATTTGGCATCGTGCTCCGGAGTGTCAACACCGGACGCACGCAACATGGCCGAAGCGGATCGCACGAGTTCGAATACGGTAGCCATCGGCCGCCTTTACTTCTGATGGGCCAAGCGATCGGCTTCGTCAGCCTGAATGTCGCTGTCGATCACAGCCTGCAGATCGCCGTCAAGCACGGCGTCAAGGTTGTACGCCTTGTAGTTCGTGCGATGATCGACGATACGGTTCTCCGGGAAATTGTAGGTGCGGATTCGTTCGGAACGATCCAGCGAACGCACCTGGGAGTGACGCATGTCTGCGGCCTGTGCGGCTTCCTCCTCGTGCTTCATGGCGAGCAGGCGGCTCTTCAACACGCGCAGTGCGGCCGCACGATTCTGGATCTGGCTCTTCTCATCCTGCATGCTCACCACGATGCCAGTCGGAATGTGGGTCATACGAACTGCGGAATATGTGGTGTTCACGGACTGGCCGCCCGGGCCAGAGCTCATGAAAATGTCGATTTTCAGATCTTTCTGATCGATTTCGATCTCATCGTCATCTTCATCGGCTTCCGGGAATACAATGACGCCCGCTGCGGACGTCTGAATACGACCCTGCGATTCGGTGACGGGGATACGCTGCACGCGATGCACGCCACCCTCGTATTTGAGGGATGCCCATACGCCGTCTTCCGGAGCGGGAGTGCCCTTGGCGCGGATGGCGAGCTGCACGTCTTTGACGCCGCCCAGTTCGGTGGTGTTTTCGCTTTGCAGGGTGACGGTCCAACCGCGCTTTTCCGCATATCGCATGTACATGCGTAGCAGATCGCCGGCGAACAACGCGGCTTCCTCGCCGCCGGTGCCCGCCTTGATTTCCATGATCGTATCGCGCGCATCATCGGGATCGCGCGGAATCAACGCGGTGCGCAGTTTCTCCTCAACTGCCGGAAGCTCGCTCTCCAAACGTTTCGCTTCTTCCGCGAAATCCGGATCTTCGGAAGCCATTTCCTTGGCTGCCTCCAGATCGTCTTTCACCTGCTTGTATGCGGTGTATGCGGAAACGATGACGCCCAACTCGGCGTGACGACGTCCCAGCTTACGCATCTTATCCGGATCCGACGCGACTTCCGGCTCGGCCATCTGCTGTTCGATATTATGATATTCCTCAAGTGCGGTAACTGCCGCGGGGAACTGCTCGTCTGCCAATGTACGCCTTTTCTATCTGCTTATAAATCTGCGCTTCAGCGTGAACGCTTCGCTGAACTCCACTCAACCTGTCCATCATATAAGGTGCCTTGGAAACGCTGCCGAAGCGCGGTATTTCGCAGGCATCCCACGCATCTTACGAATATCCCGATCGCATGCACGCCAGCGCATGCGCATCCGTCGCATAATGAAAAACGCCAGCCCATAATCGGACTGGCGTTTTTCATTGCCTAAGCAATAAGACTCACTTGGCCTTCTTGCCGTAACGCTTCTCGAAGCGAGCCACGCGGCCACCGGTGTCGAGGATCTTCTGCTTGCCGGTGTAGAACGGGTGGCAGTTGGAGCACACGTCGACGGTCATGTGATCGCCGTTGTAGGTGGAACGGGTGACGAAGGTGTTGCCGCAAGAGCAGGTGACCTGCACTGCGTGGTAATCAGGATGGATACCCTGCTTCATAGTTTGTCTCCTAGAGATTCGGGGGACCCGGGTCGCTGAGCCCCTATGGCAGAGCGTGAACCGGATAACCTTGCAGAGTATATCAGAAGCCTTGACTTTGTGAAAGAGTGGGGCGTCACGGGCTTGAACCGTGGACCGGCGGATTATGAGTCCGATGCTCTAACCGACTGAGCTAACGCCCCACGTTGCAACATGCGAACATGCCAACTTGGCAAGTTTAGCAAATGGGTGGACTAGTTTTGCTTCATGAAACGCAGCGGATTGTCGATAAAGCGTCGCAAACCGATTTCCGCAGCGCCCATCAAGGCCGGACGATCGACGATATCCGCCACAAGCACGCTTGCCTCGACTTCCGGATACGCCAGCACTTGCGGGCGTACCATGCGTTCGATTCTGCGAATCAGTTCAGGTTCGAAACGCGCCCACAAGCCACCGAGCATCACCACGTCGACGTCACAGACATTGATGGTCGATGCGATTACGGAAGCCATGGCCTCCAATGCTTTTTCCACAACGGCCACGGTCTGCGCATCGCGCTGGTGCCAGCGGTCGATCAATTCGTCGATGGCGCTGCGGGTCGCGGCGGCATCGCTGCTGGCGATTCCGGCCGCGCTCACCATGGAACGCCTGCCCGCATACACTTCAAGGCAGCCGCGACGGCCGCAACGGCAGACGGGACCGCGCATGTCGACGGAAACATGGCCCAATTCGCCACCGAAACCGTGATCACCGCTCACCACACGCCCTTCGCGGATCACTGCACCGCCGATACCCACGTCGGTCGACATGTAAAGAAACGAATCCGTCGGCTTGATCCGCCCAGAATCCTTACGCTGCGTGGCATAGCCGGGAACCTGTGCCAACGCGGCGGCATTGGCCTCGTTGCAGGCAACAGGATCAAGTCGCTTGACCACATCGAACTGCTTGAGATCCAAACGTTCCCAACCGAGATTGCGCGCGCCAAGCAATCGCATATCATCGGTGACGAGACCCGGCAATGCCAAACCGGTACCGGCAAGCACATAACCTTTCTTGGCAAGCGCTTCTTCCTGCTGCAAAGCCAGTTCGTCGAGACGGGCGAAAATCGCCCGCTCATCGGCGTTGGCCATGTCGGCGTCGACCCACTGCTCCCCCACAACGGAACCGTCAAGATCGAGCACCACCACGCCATAACCGTCGGTGTTGGCCTGCAATCCCATGCCGCACAGGCGTCCACCTTTGATTTCAAGCGGAATGCTGGGGCGCCCATACAGCGATTGGCCGGAAGGCGCGCCTTCCACCAGAATCTCATTGTCGAGCATCAACGACACCAATACCGACATGGCCGCTTTGGTCAATCCGGTTTTCTTGGCAAGATCGGCGCGACTCATTGGTTCGGTGGCACGCAACAGCGAGTCGAGCACCACGGAAAGATTATGGTTTCGCAAATCGTCTTGATTGATACTCCGCAGTGAAGCCATGGTTCCCTCCTCTTTGACGCGTCTTTGCCGAAAAAGCGCACCGTCTCTATAGTCAAATCACTTTATGATGGTACACTAGACATTATAGTTCATTCATCTAACTAAATGAGGTGGCGGACCGTGCGAATTCCTTGCACTTCGTTGCGCCAGCTCACTGCAAGGAGACACAATGACTCGAACTCTCGTGGCCGGCGTCGACACCTCGACCCAGTCCTGCAAAGTGCGCGTGACCGACGCCGAAACCGGTGAAATGGTGCGCTTTGGCCAGGCCAAACACCCCAATGGCACGTCTATTGACCCGAAATTCTGGTGGGACGCGTTCCTCGAGGCAGCCCAGCAGGCCGGCGGACTTGACGACGTTGAGGCACTGGCCGTTGGCGGTCAGCAGCACGGCATGGTGATTCTCGACCAGCAAGGCAACGTGATTCGCGACGCCATGCTGTGGAACGATATAAGCTCGGCGCCGCAGGCCGCGGCCCTCATCGAAAAGATGGGCGAGGCTCCCGCCGAAGAAGGCGAACCGGAAGATGTGATTGCACGTGGTAAGCAGCGTTGGGTCAAGGCCGTTGGCTCCTCCCCCGTTGCTTCCTTCACGCTAACCAAGGTGGCGTGGGTGGCTGAAAACGAACCGGAAAACGCCAAGAAGATCGCCGCGATCTGCCTGCCGCACGATTGGCTGAGCTGGCGTATCGCCGGCTACGGCCCGGTCGCAGAAGGCGAGGACGCACACTTGGAAGCGCTGTTCACCGACCGTTCCGACGCTTCCGGCACCATCTATTACGATGCCGCTTCCAACGAATACCGCCGCGATCTGATCGCCATGGTGCTTGAGCCAGCGGAAGGTGCCGAAGCGGCACGCGAGCATGCCGACGCAATCATGCTGCCGACCGTGCTTGGACCGCACGATGCCGCCGCAGTCAAGGCAAGCCCGGAAATCGCCGGCAAGAACGTTGAGGGTGGTTGCATCATCGCACCGGGCGGCGGCGACAACGCCATGGCGTCCCTCGGACTTGGCATGAGCGTGGGTGACGTTTCCGTTTCATTGGGCACTTCCGGCGTGGCAGCAGCCATTTCCGAAAATCCGACCTACGATTTGACCGGTGCCGTTTCCGGCTTCGCCGACTGCACCGGCCACTACCTGCCACTGGCCTGCACCATCAACGGATCGCGCATTCTTGACGCCGGCCGTGCAGCCCTCGGCGTCGACTACGACGAACTCGCATCCCTGGCATTCGCTTCCGAACCGGGCGCCGGCGGTATTACGCTGGTGCCGTATTTCGACGGCGAACGCACGCCGAACCGTCCGGACGCGACCGCAACCCTTTCCGGCATGACGCTGGCCAACACCACACGCGAGAACATGGCCCGCGCGTTCGTTGAGGGCTTGCTGTGCTCCCAGCGCGACTGCCTAGAGCTTATCCGTTCGCTTGGCGCTGAGATTTCCCGCATTCTGCTTATCGGCGGCGGCGCGAAGTCCAAGGCAATCCGCACGCTCGCGCCGAGCGTGTTCGGCATGGACGTGACCCGCCCGACCACCGACGAGTATGTTGCCATCGGCGCCGCCCGTCAGGCCGCCTGGGTGCTGTCCGGCGAAACGGAACCGCCCGCATGGCCGCTCACCATCGACGGCGTGGAAACCGGCGAACCGACTGAAGCCGTGTACGAGGCCTATGCAAAGGCCCGCGGCTGATCAATCAGCATAAATCGCACTAAAACAACGCAAAATGGGTGCCGTCACAACCAACCGCAACGGCACCCATTTTCGTCTCAAACAAAATCGTGCGATATTCCGATCAAATCGTGAGGTCAAAACTGAAATCGTGCGACAACACGTCTAGCAGTAGGGCAACACGCGAATTCGCTCTGAGGGAACACCGTAACCCAACGTCAGACGATACCCTCGACATCGGCGAAGGCGGGATCGCGTTCGGGAATCTCGCGGATTACATGCGCCGGATTGCCGACTGCGATCGAATTGGCGGGAATGTCTCGTGTAACCACAGAACCCGCGCCGATAATGGAATTCGAGCCAATCGTGACGCCAGGCGTGACCGTAACGTTCGCACCAAACCACACGTTGTCACCAATCGTCACCGGCGAAGCATGTTCCCAGCCAGCCAGTCGCGTTGCCGCATCCAAGGCATGATTCGGCGTGGCAATGGTACAACGCGGGCCGATCAGGCAATCCTCGCCAAGCGTTACATATCCGCCGCCGCACACCATGAAATCCTTGTTCAAGAACGTGCCGCGGCCAATGGTCAGGCCGATGCCATAATCCACATTGAACGGCGGCGTGAATTGTACGCCCTCCCCCGCGTCGGGAACGAGCTCGTGGAACAGGCGGTAGGCCTCGTCAGGATCATCGAAGAAGATGCGGTTGATCGTGGCGCAGGTACGCATGGCCTCGCCAGTAAACTTCGGCAGCGACTTCGATTTGCGGTATTGCGTCGGCTTGCCGGCGAACAGCCTAGTCAGATCCTCGTCGGACGCGATCTGCGTCTCCGTCTCCTTCGTCATGCCCGTCTCCTTCGTCACGATTTCCACCACGCTATAGTGAACGCTCACACTATACTATATTCATCTACTTGACCTGGCATACGACATACTATCCGATGTATCGCGGCATCCGCCGAGCAGCATGTATCGTTGGCCATTGGGTCCGCACGCCGGACATTCGGGCAATCCGGAACCGTTCGGATCGCCCGTCGCCGCGAAATTCGTCCAATACCGAATCATGACACGAGACAAATCGTAATGCGCCAACGGGAAGGCTTGGCATAGGGGATGCCACGAAACACGGTAATTACAGAGTCCGTATCGGAGAATCCATCGACGAGTCCTTGTCGAAGCGCGACCTGTCTACGCATGAATCCCCTTATCATCGTCCGTGGGCAATGTCAGGCGGAACGGCGGAATCAGCATGCCGTCGCCGTCGCAGATGAGTCCGGATTCCGGATTGTTGCTCCACGCGTACCGCACCTCATCTGGCCTGCGCGCCGTCATGCGCGCCACGATATCACAGCCGTCCAGCCATGCCTCGGCCCGCGCGAATGTGGCGCAGTCGCGCCATAGAAATTCGATTTCCTGGGGAGCGTCACCGTCCAACGTCATCAGCCGGCGGCCCTCCGATCGGATCCGCTCGTCCGAGCGACTCCGCCACACACAGTGCATCCGCAACAGATCTCCGCAGACCTCGATGGTTTCCACGGCCGGTTGAGGCTGAGCCTGGCGACCGTATACCAAATCCATCGCGGCATTGAACACGCGATCCGCGACGAGCTTCTTGTCATACGGATGCAGATCGTTGCCCTCGCCGGCGTCAAGCGTCACCACCGTCGCAACGTTTTCAAGTTCGTTCGCGACGTTCCATTCCTGTTCGCGGACGAGTGGCCAGCCTCCATCCTCAATGGCGTCGATGTCGAATTTTGGAAGCTGGACGATCAGAAACGGCATATCCGGCTGATGCCATTTGACGCGCCACAATTGAATCATGGCCTTCAGCTCGTCGCCATATCGCATGGCGCGGTCGCCGGTGTTCGATTCGCCCTGATACCACAACACAGCGCGCACCGCATATGGAAAACACGGGGCGAGCATGGCATTGTACAGGCCGGTCGGCTTCCATCTGACGAAATCCTCGAATGGGCAATCGCGGTCAGCTTCGGCGGTCACGGCATACTGCCAGATGCCGGACAGATCGAAGACATCGTCTCCGATGGTCAGTGTCATCCGTTTGCCGGGCGTCACACGGCCGCCGGGCCGTTCAACGACCAGACGCATGCGGATTTCGTTCGCGCCGGCGCGCAACACGCCGGCTGCGACCGGATAGTCCCGCGGCTCATACACATTGCTTCGCCCACCGACCAACACACCATTGACCCACGTATGGTCGGCATCATTCATGGTGCCCAGACGCAGTAGGGCGGGCTTCCCCGCATCCGACGGAGGCAGGAACACGGTTTTTCTCATGGTAATCTCGCCACGGAAACCGGCAAGTCCGCGATCCTTGTACCATCCAGGCAGGCGTATGTCATGCCATGCCACGTCGCGCGGCTCGATGTTCTTGGATTCCGGACAGTCCCACGCGATCAATGGCAGCCATTCATGGTGGGCATCGGCCACAGCCTCGTATCCAAGCGCTTGGTACCACCGGTCCCGTTCGGCAACGGAATCGCGGCTTTTCTTCGATGCCACGCCATCGCCAAGATACGGCTCAAGATCAGCGAGCGCTTCGGGGAACGCCCGCAATGCGTCGGCATCCATCCAGGATTCAATCGGCGATCCACCCAATGAAACGTTCAACAGGCCGACGGGCACATTCAGCCACTGACGGATCCTGCGTCCGAAGAAATAGGCGAGCGCGGAGAAATCTCCAAGGGTTTCCGCATCGCACCCCTGCCAGAACGCATGGTCATGATCGCTGCGGGGACCGTTGAAGTCACAATCGGGAATCGCTTTGTATTGCCGCAGCAATGGGTCAGGCTCACGATTCCACTCCAGCGGATAGTCCGCACGCACCCAAGCCATGGGCAGTTCCATGTTCGACTGTCCCGAACACAGGAACACTTCTCCCGCATAGCATTGGCGCGAGATGCATTCGGTTCCGTCCTCATAACGCACCGTCAAATCGTACGGTCCGCCTGCTTTGATCGGACCGTACGGCACGCTCCATGAGCCGTCGTCCCCCACCCGCGTAGTCCGGTCCTTGCCATCGAGGCGTACCAGCACGCCGCGTCCAGGGTCGCCGGCGCCCCAGATATGTATGGTCGCACCGGCCTGCAGCACGCAACCGTCGTCAAGCAGTTTCGGCAATTGCAAAACCATGCTCGTCCGCTCCTCATTGCCCATAGAATTCAATCCCGTCGAGTATGCCGGCTGACGGCGGACGCTCTGTCGCCAGCCGGCACTGTCTACTGGTTATCGGAAAGCTCCCGATAGTCGAAGTAGTCGAATTCGGCCTGCGCGTCGTAGCCGGACAGATCGACGCAGGCAAGTCCCACGAACGCGCCGGTGAAGAAGCCGCCGTAACGTTGGTTCACGTAATCGTCGGACAGGATCTTCGCATCGAGCCTGACTGGAATCTCGGTGAAATGTTCCCCGTCGAAGGAATATTCGTAGGAATAGTATTCCGTGCGGACCTTGGTGCGCAGCCATACCGCCTCAGCCTCTTCGGGCACTACGATGGCGTCATCCTTGAGGAACGACGTATATTGGTTGAAATCGTTCTGAGCCACTTCGATGACCCTTGCGTGACGTTTCTCATCCCAAGTGATAAACGCCCATGACCAGCATAGGTCATCGTAATAGTTGGTCAGGCCTGCCATCTGCATGTAATTCTTCGGATCGAAACGCACCTTGGTTTCGGCGTCGAAATCAAATGCCTGCCAGCGACGAGCCACAAGAGACAAGTCAAACAGGTTGCACAGCGAGCCCTGACCACGCAATGCCAGTTTGCCACCGCCCACCGTGCCTATGGCGTCGGTGAACGGGACGCGTAGCGTGTTCCAATTCGGACCGAGCTCGCCGGAATCGAACTCATCATGTTCGTCACGCGTCGTTGGGGCCAAAGTCTCGATGGCATCTTTCGGAGCATCAACGTAACGCTGTCCGCCGTGACCTCCGATCACGCGCGGCCAACCGTCCTCATCCCATTCGACTTTCTGGATGGAGGTCTCGCGTCCGAGTGTGCACCATCCGCGGGTGCCATGGGCCGGTTCGGTATCATGACGCCACGGACGACCGCATAGGGAGGCGTAATACCACTCGCCGGACGGGGTGTCCACCAACGCTCCATGGCCCTGCTTCTGCAAATAGGTGTCAGGAGTGTCGAAGTTACCGATGAACGGGCCATTCGGCATAACTTCGAAGGAGCATTCGTCAAGGGTACGGGAACGCGCCACAGATTCCTGATGCTCATACACCGTGCCGCCTTCTGCGGCAAACAGGTAGTACCAACCATCCTTCTTGTATAGGTGGGGACCTTCGGTGATCTTCACCGAGGTGCCATCCCAGATGGTGCGGGCCGTTTCTGGCTTGAGCTTCATGGTGTCGACGTCGAATTCCGTCAATGTGATACCGTCGAACTGGTGGTGGTATTCACGGAAATCCCATGTCTGCTGCACCAAGTATTTGCGGCCGTCGTCGTCATGGAACAGGCTGGCGTCAAAACCGACCCCGTTGATGCGAACCGGCTCGCTCCATGGCCCGTGGATGTCCTCGGCGGTGACCAAATAATTAGTGCAATCCTTGAATGCACCATTGACCACCTTGACATCAGTGTAGATCAGCCAGAACCTGCCATCCGCATAGCTTAGGTCAGGAGCCCAGATGCCTCCCGAAGAGGGGTTTCCTCTCATATCAAGCTGGCTGGACCGGCTCAACGGGCTTGGAAGAATGTTCCAATGCACCAGGTCCTTGGACTCATGCAGGCGAACGCCTGGGAACCATTCGAAAGTGGAATTGGCAATGTAATAAGTGTCACCGACGCGAATCATTGAAGGATCGGCATGAAAACCGGTGAGCACCGGGTTGGAAATCTTCATAATGTACCTCTTGCATAAAAGATGAAGCCCGGAAGACGGAAAGGAACATCTTCCGGGCGTGGGTTGTCACATTCCGTCAGCCCTTGACCGCACCTGTCAGGCCGCCGACGATCTTCTTCTGGAAGATGGTGAAACAGATCAGGGCCGGAATCATAGCCAGAGAGGTGAAGGCCAACACCTGTGCGGTGTCAACGGAGTGTTCAGAGCTGAACATCTGTACGCCAAGTGGCAATGTGTACTTGTTGGCATCACTGAGCACGAACAGCGGCAGCATGTAGGCATTCCAGCTTCCCACGAAGGTAAGGATTCCAGTGGTGGCCACGCCAGGCATGGACAGCGGAATGACCATGCGCCAGAAGAAGCCAAGGCGGGAGCATCCATCGAGAAGACAGGCCTCCTCAAGCTCATTAGGAATCGACTGTAGGAACGGCACCAAGATGATGATGGTCTGAGGAAGTCCGAAGGCAATTTGCGGAAGGATCAGACCCCACAGGGAGTTGGCCAGACCCAGATTGCGAATCAGCAGATACAAAGGTGTAATGCCAACGGTCATCGGGAACATGAGACCAGCAGAGAACAACGCGTACATAAGCGGCGCATAGCGGAATTTGTATCGGGCGATGACAAAGCTCACCATGATGCTAAGCACCACGACGCCTACCATGGTGGCGATACCCACGATGGTAGAATTCTTCAGTTCCGTCCAGAAAATATCACTTTCGAAGACCGTCTTGTAGTTGTCGGGGACCCATGGGTTCGGCATCCCGGACGGATGGTTGGTGATCTGCGAATTGGTACGGAAACCGCCGAAGATAATGTACAGCACCGGAGTGATGCAGATGGCCACAAGCACCAGGGAGAAGAAGTAGACGATTGGGTTGCCCCATGGCGTCTTGGACGACTTACGGTAACCATTCTTCTTGCTGTACTCGCTTTTGTTGGAATGTCCTGCGATTGTTGCGGCAGTCATCACTTCACCTCACTTGCCAGGGCAGCAACCTCACGATGCTGCACTTCTTTTGCGCGCTTCCTGGCACGCTTCTCGGCTTCTTTCTGTTCAGTAACAGCACCGTCCAAGTCACGGTTCAGCACGAACTTCTGATAGACGAGTGCGATGATCAAAGAGATCACGAAGATGATCAGAGCAACGGCGGAACCATAGCCATAGTTGCCGGCTCCACGACCTTCACGCACCATGTAGGTGGCCATGGTGGACACACCAGCGGTGGTCGACACATACTTGCCCCACACGATATAGACCAGATCGAAAAGCTGCAGAGAGCCAATCATGGAAAGGAACACCCAGATCCGCAACGTCGGAGCAAGCAACGGCAACGTGATGCTTTTCTGCATCTGCCAGAAACTCGCCCCATCCACTTTGGCTGCTTCATACAGTTCATCGGGAATGGATTGCATGCCGGCGAGCATCAGAATTACGGCGAAACCGACGTATTTCCAGCTGATCAGCAACAGCAGCGTCCAAATAGCGATTTTCGGGTCGGCCAGCCAATCGGGACCATTGATGCCGAAGTTGGCCAGAATCTCATTGATGGCGCCCTTCTTCTGTAGCAACAGGCTCCATCCTGTGCCGACGATGACCTCGGAAACGACATACGGCACGAAGATGAGGGTGCGGATGAGACCACGCCCCTTGAACTTCTGGTTCAGCAGCAATGCGAACAGGATGGCGAGCGGAGCCTGGATGACCAACGAGCCGATCACGACCTCGAAGGTATGCAGAATCGCCGCCTGGAACGCGGGATCCTTAAGCGCTGTGATGTAGTTCTGGAGACCAACGAATTTACCTGTCTTGGAGGGAACTCCGTAGCCCTTCCACTGATAGAAGCCGTAATAAGCACCCAAGACGATAGGCAGAATCACAAAGCAGACGAACAGAAGAATCGCAGGTGCGGACAGTACGAAAATCTCAACATTACGACGCATTTTGCCATCGGACGGTTTCTTGGACCGCTTAGCGCGCAGCGTCACCGCGTCTTTGCTTGTACTTGACATGGTTTTCTCCACTACCAGATACGTTTCTCGAATAGGAAGGAGGGCAGATGAAGATCTGTCTATCCACCCTCCTTTGGCCGTCAACCAGCCATGTTCACTATCAGCCCTTGGACGCTGCGTCCTTCATCGCCTTGACGATGTCAGCCGAAGTCCCCTGTCCGGAAAGCAGATTCACCACTCCGGAATTAAGAGCGTTGCCAATATTTCCGCCGAGAGCGGTATCCATCCACAGCTGCATGCCATCAGACTTTTTCATAGCTTCGAGGATAGCCTTAAGATTTTCATCGGTAACCGCATCGTAAGCTTCGGCGGAAGCCGGAATGGTGCTGAACGCAGTGGCGTATTTCTCCTGATTTGATTTCTCAGCCATGAAATTGACGAAATCAACAGCAGCGTCCGGAGCCTCGGGATTGACAGCGAAACCGGTCACAGCGCCCATCAAAGCACCTTCCTCGCCTTTTCCTCCGTCCACGGTCGGGAAGGCGAAGAAGCCAAGGTCAGCCATTGGCTTCTTGTCCGGAGTCAGGTCCTTGAGAACTCCAGGCTCCCATGTGCCCATGAGCTCCATCGCAGCCTTATGATTGGCCAGCAGACCTGCGGATGAGCTGGCGCCCTGCTGGGCCGTCGTGGTGAGGAATCCTTCGTTAAAAGCATTCGCATCCAACAAATCCTTCAGATCATCTCCGGCCTTGGTCCAGCAGGAGTCGGAGAAGTCCTTGTCATTGACGCCCTTGGCGTAGGCCTTCGGAGAGCATTCGCGCATGGACAACCAGTAGTACCAGTGACCGACCGGCCAAGCATCCTTGCCGCCGAGTGCGATCGGATCGATGCCAGCGCTGCGAAGCTTCTGCACATCGGTCTTCAGCTCGCTGAAAGTGGTCGGCTCGGCATCGATGCCAGCCTGCTTGAACAAATCCTTGGAATACCAGATGCCACCAGGCTGGGCAGCGACCGGAACACCATAGACCTTGCCATCATAAGACATGGAATCCAATGAGGAAGACATTTGCTTTTTGACGGTATCGCTAATCTTATCAGTAATATCCATTACCTGGCCGGCATCAACCATGTCCTTGGTCTTGGCACCACCAAGGGTCATGTACACATCCGGGCCGGAGGCGGGATCCTGCATAGCGGTAGTCAGCTTGCCTTCGAAATCCTCGTTCTGGATGGCCTGAATCTGAACCTTGACACCAGTCTTCTTCTCAAACGCTTTGGCCAGATCCTCCCAATACTGCTTGCCGTCACCAGCTGTTGCGTTATGCCAGAACGTAATGGTCTTATCGTCTTTGGCGCCAGCGCTGGAGCCACAGGCACCCATGCCCAACATGGTCGCCACCGCAAGAGTGGCAGCTGCAATGGTTTTGAACTTCATTGTCTTCTCCTTATTGACCAAGTCATCATCGACAAAATGATGGCAACGACAGGAACGATTTCTCTCGAATGGGTCGAATCGGGAAGCATGACCGCAACGAATGCTGCCGCAGCTCCCCTGGCAGACAGAGAATCAGCCTTTGACTCCCTTCGAAAATTTCCATTCCGTTTTCGTTGTACCTACAGACTACCGAAACAAATCACACAAAGTCAAGTTTTTTGTAAAATCAGAAAACTAACTATTTTTCGTTGATTTTACAACGTTTTTAATCATTGCCAACATATCGAAAGTTTCGAAAAACGTAAACCGAAACTTTCGTTCGCATTTTCGGATATGATGAAAATGAAGAAGGAGTGACTCATGCGCAATACGGCAAAAAAAGCTACGGTACGACTCTCTGACATAGCTAAAGAGACCGGTTATTCCCTTTCCACCGTATCCAAGGCGCTCAACGGCAGAGCCGACGTTTCCGAAGAGACGCGGCAAACCATCAACGCGGTGTTGAAACGGTATGGGTATTCCCGTAAAGCGACAAGCACGAAAAGCCAACGAATTATCGAAATCGTGTTCCAAGATTTCGATAATGTTTGGGCCCTTGAAGTACTCCGTGGCGCCATTCGCGAAGCCAAGTTGCATGATTTGAACGTCATCACCACCGAAGGCGGCAATCGCCAGCACCCGGACTCATCCTGGATTGACAACATGCTGCGTCGGCAGACAGATGGCGCCATTCTTGTCTTCTCCAGTCTGACACGTATCGAACGGAACAAACTGCATTCCAGAGGTATTCCCTTCGTCTTGTTCGATCCATTCGGTAATCCAGATCCAGACACGCTGTCGGTGCAAGCGGACAACTGGACCGGAGGCGTGATCGCCACGCGGCACCTGCTCGCACTCGGACATACCAACATAGGCATCATCACCGGACCGGAGGAGATGATGTGCTCCAAGGCACGGCTGGACGGATACACGTCAGCGCTTGCGGAACATGGAATCGAAGCCGACCCCGAACTCATCACCGAAGGCGATTTCACCACTGCCGGCGGTTACGCGCAGGCCATCTCACTTCTGGAAAGGCCGAATCGTCCAACCGCAATCTTCGCCGGCAGCGATCTGCAGGCCATGGGCGTCTACGAGGCGGCAAGACAGCTGGGATTACGTATTCCCGAGGATTTATCCGTGGTCGGATTCGACGACGTGCAGACCGCCGCGTTCCTTGGCCCGGCGCTGACCACCGTACGGCAGCCGCTCCAAGATATGGCAAGGGCCGCCGTACGCATGCTGGTCGAAGCACTGTCCACCGATGACGTGCTTCAACCGCACATCATCATGCCGACATCGCTAGTGGTACGCAACAGCACACAGCAACTCGAGGGTTAATCAGCGGGGCAAACCTCACAGGCACAACCGGAGGGAGAACACAGCGCTCCTAGCCTTTCGACCCGTTTTCAACTCGTTCTAAGACGGCCCGTCGGAACACCAGCAGTGAACCATCCTGAAATTCCGTAGAAACTATGCCATGAAGCCGGCCATGCAACCGACGAACCCACCGGCCCATTCGGTGCTGAGGAAACGAGCATCGACACTCAGCAGAACCTGCCCCTGACGCACGAACGTCGCAGAATCAACCGGACCATGCATGCCAGCCACGATGACCGACAAACGGTTGTCGTCGAAAAGCACCGCCGGACGCACTCCGTCAGCCTGTACGACGGCAACAGACCCAGCTTGCGAATCGTCTCCATTCACCATCTCGTAGCGCACATCCGTGCCACGCATCGAAAACACCGCGTAATGTGTGGAATTCTGCCGGATCACTAAAGAACCGGACATAGGAATCGGCATGAGCGTCGGCAGTTTCGCTATTCTGCGGTAGCTGACATCACGCTCGTCGCGCACCACCACACCGTTCGTCGAGCCATCAGCCACATCCACCAGCGCAGGTTCCACGTCACCGGCGAGCGAGGATTTCACCCTAGGCTCGATGGCGATGCCATCGTCTTCAGTAGTAACCGTGATCTCGTCGGCCAAGCGGCCAAGACCAGCGCAAGTCACTGGCCATCCGGGGTCACCCTCATGCGTATCTAATGCACCGTTGCCGTCCAGCTTCCAATCGGCCGGATTATGTTCCCAGGATACCGGAGCGACAAAGCTCTCCCTTCCCAAGTAGCTCAATAATTCGCCGTCATGCTTTCCCCGCGTCTCCCTCACGCCGAGACACACCAGCCACCATCCCAGTTCCGGATGAAGCAACAGGTCCGCATGTCCCACGCATTGCAGCGGTTCCGACAAACCCAGATGTCGGTGGGTGAGAATCGGATTCTTCTTATCCGCATGGAAGGCACGGATTGCGGTGCCAAGATAGCAGCGTTCCCCGTCACGAACCTGCGGAATGCACTCACCCGATTCGGATGCTTCCCGTTCGTAAGCTTCGAACGCCCGAAGCAGTCCATGCGGCGCATAGATGCGCATGGCCATCTCACTGTGTTCGAAACTGGTGCCCCCCTCGGCGGTCATCAGATACACATAATCACCCACGCGATAGAGATGCGGCGCCTCAGCCCACACCGCCTCCACACCGTATCCGCGCCATATTACCGTCTTGCCCGATCCCGCAGGAAGACCGTCATCGACAAAAGTCCAAGTCTCCGGATTAATGCGTTGGGTCCAGACCTCGGTCTGGCCTTCCCATTGCGGATTGACCGCAGGACGGGTCTGGGTCCAGTACACGTTGCCATCCCCGTCCTCGAATATGTCTGGATCGATGCCTTCAGCGCCCTCAATCCAGAACGGGCCATGCCATGGCCCTTCGATAGAATCCGCTTCAAGGATAAAATTGCCCTCCGCGGCGTGGAACCGCATCAGCTCGCTTTCTGTGCAACCACCTTCCATAGCACGGCGATCATCAAGACGGGCAATGGTGCATGCAATCACATATTTGCCATGAATCCTGCGCAGCGTCGGCGCATAGACACCGCCCGAATCATCCACGAAAGGAATAAGCAGGCGCCTTGCCAAGTCAGCATCTACCACATTCGACACATGCTTCCAGCACGTCATATCCTCGGAAACGTAAATGGGAAGACCTGGGACAAGCTCAAAAGTAGAAGTCACCAACACAATTCGCTGGAACTCATCATCCCAAATCCAACTCGGATCAGGATTCATTCCACGAAGAATGGGATTGGTAATGGTAATAGTCGCGATCATAAATACACCTTATTCAGAAACGTTCGTGAGCATCGAATCATTGCGAACAATCGAAACTTTCGTTTGGCCCAAAAACGCAAACAAGCCGTACACCGGCGACATAACCGGCAGACGACTTGCCTGCGAAGGAAATTCTAGGAAGAAGGAAGGAAAGATGAGTGGTGTGCCGGAACGCCAACGCTTCGGCACACCACATCCGGCTCTGTCACAGCCGAGCCTCACTGCTTGATCCAGCGATGAATCAGGAGCCCTAACGGAAACTCCCTATTCGGCTCACGCCTCGGCCAGGGCGTCGATCATGTAGTTGTTGATCGTGGCCTTGACGGACTCGAGGTGATCGGACTTGGTGGCTTCGATGAGCTTGGACTGCGGGATATCCAGAGCGTACTCCTCGAGGGAAGCCAGGGAGGCGGTGCCGTTCTCGACGGTTGCGCCGATGCCGGAATCGAAGGAGCTGTAGCGCTCGGCCTGCAGGTTCTCGATGACCTTGTCCTCGTGCATCTTGGCCGCGACCAGCAGGCCGGCCGCGAAGGAATCCATGCCGGCGATGTGGGAGCGGAACAGGTCCTCGGCGGCGAAGGAGGTACGACGCGGCTTGGCGTCGAAGTTCAGGCCGCCGTGAGGGCCGATCTGGCCTTCGGCGAGGACTTCCCACATGACGGTGGAGGTCTCGTACAGGTCGGTCGGGAACTCATCCATATCCCAGCCGATGAGCTTGTCGCCCTGGTTGGCGTCCAAGGAGCCGAGCACGCCGGCCTCGCGGGCGGTGCGGATCTCGTGCTGGTAGGTGTGGCCGGCCAGGTTGGCGTGGTTGCCTTCGAGGTTCAGCTTCATGAAGTCGATGTCGTAGGTCTTAAGGAAGGCGATGGCTGTGGATGCATCGAAGTCATACTGGTGCATCGTCGGCTCCTTGGCCTTCGGCTCGATCAGGAACTGAGCGTCCAGGCCGATCTCCTGAGCATACTCGTGGCACATGTGGAAGAACTTGGCCATGTGCGCCTGTTCGCGCTTCATCTGCGTGTTCCACAGGTTCTCGTAGCCTTCACGTCCACCCCAGAACACGTAGTTCTCGGCTCCCAGGCGCTTTGCGATCTCCAGGGAATGCTTCAGCTGGCCACCGGCGTAAGCGTAGATGTCGGCGAACGGGGAGGTGGAAGCACCGGAAACGAAGCGCGGGTTGGTGAACAGGGAGGAGGTGTTCCACAGCAGCTTGATGCCGGTGGACTTCATGTTCTCTTCGATCTTGTCGACGACCTTGTCCAGGTTCTTGTCGGTCTCGCGCAGGGTGTCGCCTTCCGGAGCGATGTCGCGATCATGGAAGCAGAAGTACTCGACGCCGAGCTTCTGGAAGAACTCGAAGGCGTAGTCGACCTTAGCCAGAGCCTCATCCTCAGCATTGGAGTACTTGCCGTACCACGGACGCTGGGCGGTGCCGGTGCCGAACGGATCGACCAGCTCCTGATCGAACGTGTGCCACCAAGCGACGCCGAAACGCAGCCAATCCTTCATCTTCTTGCCGGCAACAACCTTGTCGGCATCGTAGTAATGGAAAGCCAGACCCTCCTGCGGTCCCTTTTCACGACCGACATACGGAATCTTTTCGATATCCCACAGACCCATGGGTTGCTCCTTTGCTATTGGTTTTTACTTTCGTAAGACCTTGCTTTTCCCGTCAAGCGGATTCCCGCCTGTCTTGATGTACATAATAAAATCAACTTCCTAAGTTTGTCAATTCAGTGAACTATTCGGCGTTTCCATTGAAAAATAGCCAATTATCAACTCAGTGATAAAGTGAACATGTTTGTTGCATCGCAGCGCTACGCAACGAAGCGCGCAATCGAAAGAAGGAATCCATGAGCGAAAACGTCGACACCATCTGCGTGCAGGGAGGCTACCAGCCCGGCAACGGCGAATCCCGCACTCCCCCGATCATTCAGGCGACAACCTTCAAATACAAGTCAAGCGAACAGATGAGCCGACTGTTCGACCTATCCGAATCCGGATACTTCTACACTCGACTGCAGAATCCAACCAACGACACCATCGCCGCGAAAATCTGTGAAATGGAAGGCGGCGCGGCCGCAATGCTGACCTCATCCGGCCAAGCGGCGAACTTCTTCGCACTGTTCAACATCTGCAACAACGGCGACCACATCGTCGCATCCTCCGCAATCTACGGCGGCACGTTCAACCTCATCAACGTGACCATGCGCAAAATGGGCATCGAATGCACGTTCGTAAGCCCGGACTGCACCGAAGAAGAGCTCGAAGCGGCATTCCAGCCGAACACCAAGGCGGTCTTCGGCGAATCCATCTCCAATCCGGCACTCATCGTGCTTGATTTCGAAAAGTTCGCGAACGCGGCGCATCGTCACGGCGTGCCGCTGATCGTCGACAATACGTTCCCGACGCCCGTCAATTGCCGACCGTTCCAGTATGGCGTGGATATCGTCACGCACGCCACCACCAAATATATGGACGGTCACGGCTCCTGCGTGGGCGGCGCGATCGTGGATTCCGGCAACTTCGACTGGATGGCGCATGCGGAGAAATTCCCCGGACTCACCACGCCGGACGACTCCTACCATGGCGTGACCTATGCCAAGGACTTCGGCAAGGCCGCTTACATCACCAAGGCCACCGCACAGCTCATGCGCGATTTCGGCTCCACGCCGGCGCCGATCAACTCGTGGATTATGGGCATGCATTTGGAGTCGCTGGGAGTACGTATGGAGCGCCATTGCGCGAACGCGCTCAAGGTGGCGCAGTGGCTGAGCGCCGACCCGCGCATCAGCTGGGTGAGCTTCCCAGGCCTTGAGGAAGACAAGTACCATGCGCTAGCTGAAAAGTACATGCCGAACGGCACTTGCGGCGTTATTTCCTTCGGCGTGCCGGGCGGCCGCGAAAAGGTGTCCGCGTTCCTCGACCACCTGAAGATGGTGTCCATCGCCACACATGTGGCCGACGCGCGCAGCTGCACCCTATACCCGGCAGGTACCACGCACCGTCAGCTCACCGAGGAGCAGCTCGTCGAAGCAGGCGTTGGCATTGACCTGGTGCGCCTGAGCTGCGGCATCGAAAACGCCGACGACATCATCACGGATCTCGATCAGGCTCTCGCCGCCGTGCAGTGATTCTCACTCAAAATCACATCAGGAAGGCCGTATCTCCCACTCAGAGGTGCGGTCTTCCTCCTATCCGAGTGGACTCGCACGCCATACTCATCTTGCACGGGCACACCAATCATCTGAAATCCCTTATATGTGGCAGATTAAGGCATCTTCAAAATCCGATTTGCGCTATATGTGGCAGATTCACACTACATTCGAGGGTATAAATCTATAGAAAAATCCCGTTAAGAAATCTCAGGTCTGCCACATATAGCGATTTTGACTTTTCCAGCACCGTGGAATCTGCCACACATAACGGTTTTCATTCAGCCTGTTGGTACGTCCAGCGACCGGCAAGCATAGTGCCAAGCACATGCTCGGGCATGGCACGCATGGCCTCCGGAGAATCGATTATGCTCGGATCACAGTCCAGAAGCACCAAATCGGCCGCGTCTGCGTCCCGCAAAGCCACGCGTCCGACCGCGGTGGACGAAGCGAGCGCCGTTTCAAAATCAAGGCACTGCTCAGGTTGGAAAGGCTCGCGATCGGAACTTTCCGTACCGAATACCGACGCGGAGATGGCCAGCCATGGGTCCAGCGGCGCGACCGGCGCATCCGACCCCATGAGCAGTTTGGTCCCCGCCTTATGCAGACTATTGAATGCGTAGGGGATTCCGGCGGGGGTGCCCCAGAATCGCGCGATGACGTCACGATCGTCCATGGCGTGCTGCGGTTGGATGCTTGCGGCAAGTCCCAGCTGCGCGAGTCGCGGAATGTCGCACTCCTTGAGCATTTGGGCATGCTCAATGGAACCATGCGCATGGGTGCGTTCGGCACAATCAAGCACAATGGTGTTCGCTTCATCGCCGATGGCATGACAGGCGATGTCGAAGCCATGTTCGACGGCGAGTCGCATGTACGACTCGATTTGCTCAGGGGCATAGCTCAATGTGCCGTAGGTTTCCGGTCTGATGCCCGAATATGGCATAGAACAGTAGGCGGAACGGGTGTTGAGCGAGCCATCGGAGATCATCTTCATCGCGCCGACGTGACCCAAACCATGACTTCCGGGCAATTCGTCTCCGGTGTGCCAGCCGTCGTCGATGGCTTGCCGGAGTCTCTCGGGATATATGCCAGCTTCGACACGCAGACCATCAAGCCCTTGCGAGAATCGGCTAATCCACGTGTCGATGTTCTCCGCCATCTCATAGTCGCGCACGCCGACCACGCCTTTACTCGCAGCGTCGTGTTCGGCGTTGCGCAACAGATGCATCAGCTCATTGGCCGCACCAGGTCCTTTGTCCAGCTTGCAGTAGGCGTCGAACCACTCAAGCTCGCCGACGAGTCCGGATTCGTCCACATCTACGCCAAGCTTGCGCGCGGCGGCAGAGTTCACCCAACCGCAATGCATATCGGCACTTGACAGCGCCACCGGCTGGTCTCCCGCCACCGCATCGATCGCGGCCAGGGTCGGCTGGGCGTCATCGGACCACAGGGAATGCCGGAAGCGCATGCCGACCACATATTGGTTCGGGTCGAGTGCGCCGCTTTCACGACGCTCCTCCAAGTGTCGACGCAACATGTCGAGCGCTTCGCCAGCACTGCGTGCATCAATCAGATCGAGCCGTCCAACGTGTACGACCACTGCGTGAAATGCGTGTGGCAGTCCCACAATCCGGGAATCACCCATATCTTCGAAGCAGCATCCGTTGGCCTTTCCGAAGGTCGCACCGAAGCTATTCGCCCGTTACCGACAGCAATGTCGACCGGCTTATCCGAACCTACGAAACACACGTTTTCAATCACACACGGCTCGCCCATACATCCTCATTTCAACGTGATGTTCTACCCGTGCCATGGTATCCCGCAGCAGCGCAGCAGCGCACGTTCGTCTCAATCAGGTCTGCCGGCGGCCGACTGTTTATCCACATTTTTTTGCGCATAACCTCGGTTATCCACTTATCCACTGTTTTTCGAATGCGAATAGACAACGTCCCATCCGAGGAATCAGAACAATGCAACATGCGTTACAGTTCATGCGCGAAGGCACGGATTCCTCGCAGGAAAGCCGTTGCAGGATTGCTCTGATTCGCAATGGGCTACCATGTCCGAAAGTCAACTGGAAGGTTCGACTGAACAATGGGAAAATCGCGCTTTTGGATATGGCCTATCCAGATATAAAAGTGGCCATCGAATACGACGGAAGACATCACGCCGGCCAATGGCTCGCCGACAGCAAGAGACGTGAAGCCTTGGAAGATGACGGTTGGGCATACATTCAAGTGACCGCCGAAAACCTTATGAACGACTTCGAGGAACGGGCACTCGCGCAACGAGTGGCCGACCGGATGAGCCAACGATTAAGCAAGCCCATCATGCTCTGTCAAAGAATGTCCTCGGGAAGGATACACATCCGCATAACGTCTCTCGCCAATGGAAGCAGAAAGATTCTCATCTGAAAGCCACTATATGTGGCAGATTTGCCATCCCCAGACAAACCAAAACCGCTATATGTGGCAGACCAGACCGGTTTCAAGCCTCAAAAGACCCCAATCAGTACCCCCTAGACGAGATTTTCCTTGGGAGACTGCCACATATAACGGAAATCATTTTTCTAAAATGCCAAAAACTGCCACATATAGGACATTTCAAACTGAAAACACGGCATAGGCATATCACCTTTTTCGTCAGATCGAAGACAGCATTTCGAAAACGTCGTCATCATCGACGACGAGGCTATCGATTTTGCGGCGGCCGAGTTCGCGCAGCCATTCGTCGGGTTCCGTATCGGCGAGCGCACGGATGTCGAGATGCAACGGCTTGTGCCTTCCGACCACCACCTCGTTAGCATCCACAGCTTGGACCGGCCCGTCGAAATGGGCAAAGGCACCATCCGAAACATCCAGCCGATCCATCCGACCCGGAAGGCGTGCGGCACTTCCCACCGATCCTTCCGTACCGTTCGAATTACCCGGGGCACCCGCACGGCCACCAGTCGGACATATGCCCAACACCGCCGCATACGTGTCATATAGCCCGCGTCGACGTACAGTGTATTCGGCATCAGATTCCTCCGCATGTTTTCTGCCGTCCACAATGTACGGCATTCCTGTGGTGATGTAGTGGAAGAAATGGCGATTGATGGCGTCGCATTCCGCCCGCATCACGTCATATACCACTTCCACACCGTTTTCCTCAAGAATGCGAAGTCCTTTGCCGGCCACGATGGGATTCGGATCGATCGAACCGACCACGACGCGCGTTATGCCGTGCGAAAGAATTAGATCGGTGCATGCCGGCTGCGATCCGACATGGCAGCAAGGTTCGAGAGTGTCGATGACCGTGGCTCCATGCATGTCGATGCCATGCTTGTCGGCGTAGTCGAAGGCCATGCGTTCCGCATGCGGTCCGCGGTAGCGGTCGTGGTATCCGGCTGCGAGAATCTCGCCGTCGCGGACCACCACCGTGCCGACCAACGGATTCGGATTCACCCAACCGGCTCCCTTATGGGCCAGTTCCAGCGCCTGCGTCATGTATTTCCGATATTGAGGCATGTCATCCATGGTTCCAAGCATATTGCGTCGATTGCGGTCCCACATTTCAAAATCGCCATGAGACATTTCGTAAATGGATAGGCGCGAACCGGTCATCCGTCCCATCGCCGTACGGCGTCGCACAATGACGCCATACAATGTTGGCAGACCAGCAAAGGAACCAGCGAGAGGAAACATCACATGCAGCGCGAAATCATGACGTCCATTCCGTTTTTGAGCCAGCCGTCGACGGAGGCGCTCAATACGCCCGAGGATCTTGCCGTCGCACAGGATCTCAAGGACACGCTTGACGCACATCGCAATGGCTGCGTCGGCATGGCCGCAAACATGATCGGCGTCTCGAAGAGCATCATTGCATTCGTGGACGAGGATTTCGGCGGTCGCATCTTCGTAATGTTCAACCCGACGATCACTGCGAAAGACGGCGCCTACGACGCCTCCGAAGGCTGCCTGTCTCTCAAAGGCGAGCGCCGCACGGTTCGCTTCCAGCGCATTGAGGTCTCGTATGCGGATCGCAAGTTCCGCGAGCGCCATGCCACATTCACTGGTTTCACCGCGCAGATCATCCAGCACGAGATCGATCATTGCGAAGGCATTATCATTTAACGACTTTTTCAGGCATGGCACCTAGCGGCTTTTCGGGCGCTCCATCTAGCGACAGGCTTAGGAAAAAATCGTTTGATGTAACAATCGTACGTAACCGCCTTACGTTACAGTTTCCGTAATGCACCGTAGGGCAGTGTCAAAGGAGATTTCATGGGTGCCATCGATATGTTCAACGATTTCGTCAAACTCATTGAAAGCGAGTCCCTGCCCGTCGAAGCCGTTGCGATTGCGGATGGCGACGCCATTATCGCGGAACGTCATTTCGTTCCCGACCAGGATCGCAATATTTATTCCCATACGAAAAGTTATGTTTCGACGGCTATTGGCATTGCGATTGAAGATGGCTTGCTGTCGCTCGATTCGCGATTGGTCGACTCGTTCCCCGAGTATGTTCCCTCCGATGCGCAACTGGAGTTGGGCCAGATCACGCTGAGGCACTTGCTGACTATGTCGAGCGGTTTCAATCATGCGTATTTGATGAACCCTGACCGGCGCAGTGGTGTTGGTGCGCCTGATTATTTACGGTACATGTTCTCTCGCAGGGTTGAGGTGGAGCCCGGCAGCACGTTCTGCTATTCGTCTGCGGATTCTGATTTGGCGGGCCGCATGTTGGAGCAGGCTGCCGGCATGCGTCTTGGCGAGTATTTGTATGGCACGATTTTTTCCAAGTTGGATCAGGGTTGGCCTGTTTGGGAATGTGATCCGCAAGGTCATCCGATTGCAGGCGGCGGGATCTACATGTCGCTTGCGAATATGTTGAAACTTGGCCAGGTCTATTTGAATGATGGCACTTGGCATGGCACGCGCATTGTCAGCGAATCGTGGGTCAAGCAGGCTTCCGGTAAGCAGATCGACACTCCGTATAGCAATATTTGGACGTGCGGTTATGGCTATCAGTTCTGGATGTCGCCTTATGAGGGGGCATATCGTGCGGATGGTGCGTACGGTCAGATTACTACGGTTTTGCCGAAGCAGGGTTTGGTTGTTGCGATTCAATGCCCGGAATCTGGTGATTTCGACAATATCGTTCGTCCTGCTTTGCATGAGCATCTGCTGCTTCCGCTTACTGCCTGATCGCACGACTTTCGCCCATACCGTCGTGTAGATGGGGTATGGGATAATTATGCACGGTATTGTGCGTGGGTTGCGTTCCGGAATCCTTGATTGAGTTTCCGTTGACCGCTCATGCAACACGCTGGAATTCCAACGTTTCTTAAGGATGGAACACAACATTGGCTGAATTCATTTACCAGATGATCAAGGCCCGCAAGGCTTACGGCGACCGTGTGATTCTCGATGACGTGACTTTGAGCTTCCTGCCAGGCGCGAAGATTGGCGTTGTTGGCCCGAACGGCATGGGTAAGTCCACGCTGCTGAAGATCATGGCCGGACTCGACACCGTGTCTAATGGCGAGGCTTCTTTGACTCCGGGTTATACCGTCGGCATTCTGCAGCAGGAACCGCCGCTGGATGACACCAAGACTGTTGGCGAGAACATCAAGATGGCGTTCGGCGAGATCGCTGAAAAGGTGACTCGTTTCAATCAGATTGGCGAAGAGATGGCCAATCCGGATGCCGATTTCGATGCTTTGATGGATGAGATGGGCAAGCTGCAGAACGATATCGATGCTGCAAACGGTTGGGATCTTGATTCTCAGCTTGAGCAGGCTATGGATGCTTTGCAGTGCCCGGATCCGGATACTCCGGTGACGGTGTGCTCCGGTGGTGAACGCCGTCGTGTGGCATTGTGCAAGCTGCTGCTGGAAGCTCCTGATCTGCTGCTGCTTGACGAGCCTACCAACCATCTTGATGCCGAGTCGATTCTGTGGTTGGAGCAGTTCCTGCACCAGTACAAGGGGGCCGTCATCGCCGTTACCCACGATCGTTACTTCATGGATAACGTGGCTGAGTGGATCTGCGAGGTCGACCGTGGTCAGCTGTACCCGTATAAGGGCAACTACACCACGTACTTGGAGACGAAGGCCAAGCGTATGGAGATCCAGGGCGCCAAGGACGCCAAGCTCGCCAAGCGTTTGAAGAGCGAACTTGATTGGGTGCGTTCTTCGCCGAAGGCCCGTCAGGCTAAGAACAAGGCTCGTCTGGAACGTTACGACCAGATGGAACAGGAGGCTCGTAACAATAAGAAGCTTGACTTCTCCGAAATTCAGATTCCAGCTGGTCCGCGTCTGGGCTCTACTGTGCTGGAAGCCGAGCATATTCACAAGGCGTTCGGCGACCGCGTGCTCATCGACGATTTGAGCTTCACGCTGCCGCGTAACGGCATTGTCGGCGTGATCGGCCCGAACGGCGTGGGTAAGTCCACCCTGTTCAAGACCATTGTCGGCCTTGAACCGTTGACGTCTGGCTCGTTGAAGATCGGTGAGACCGTGCAGATCAGCTATGTCGATCAGAATCGTGCTGGTCTTGACCCGAATAAAAACCTGTGGGAGGCCGTGTCTGACGGTCTTGACTTCATCGAGGTTGCCGGCGTTGAAGTGCCGACCCGCGCGTATGTGGCGTCCTTCGGTTTCAAGGGTTCCGACCAGCAGAAGCTCACCGGCGTGCTGTCCGGTGGTGAACGCAATCGTCTGAATCTTGCTTTGACTCTGAAGCAGGGCGGCAACCTGCTGCTGCTCGACGAACCGACCAACGATCTTGATGTTGAAACCCTTGAATCGCTTGAAAACGCACTGCTTGGCTTCCCGGGCTGCGCTGTGGTGATTTCTCACGACCGTTGGTTCCTCGACCGTGTGGCCACGCATATTCTCGCATGGGAAGGCGATGACGAGAATCCGGCCAAGTGGTACTGGTTCGAAGGCAACTTCCAGGCCTATCAGGAGAACCGTGTGGCCCGTCTCGGCGAAGACGCGGCTCGCCCCCACCGTCTCCATCGCAAGCTGACGCGCTAAGCCGTTAAGCAGACAGTCCTGTGGACTGTCTGTAGGCTTAGTCTGAGTGAGGCGACAGCCGAACGAAGGCAACAATGAGCCTTGCGAAGCAAGACCATAATTGCAGGGCCACAGGCTAGCCGTTAAGCAGACAGTCCTGTGGACTGTCTGTAGGCTTAGTCTGAGTGAGGCGACAGCCGAACGAAGGCAACAATGAGCCTTGCGAAGCAAGACCATAATTGCAGGGCCACAGGCTGACCTGTTAAGCGAACAGTCCAGTGGACTGTTCGTAGGGTCAACCTGAGTGAGGCGACAACCGAACGAGGGTAACAATGAGTCTTGCGAAGCAAGTCCATAATCGCAGGGCCGGTTAACCCCATATTTCAGCAAAGCGCCGTGCTTCGTTACGAAGTGCGGCGCTTTGCCGTATGTGAATCGTTTGACGATTACCTGCCGTTCACGCTTCTCACGCATTCGTTACAAAACAATCCGGCGAAATTTACCGCCCTTGCGTAGACTCGTTTCCAGAACGAAGCGTTTATCGTATGCGACTCAAAGAATCGAGGCCCGTTATGACACAGACAGCGCAGACAGCAATAACTCCGTTACAACGGTTGGCGAAGGTGCTTCAGCTGGGCACGCCTTCCACGTACCGCAGCCACACATATGTGAATGGCGAAAGCCTGTATTTCCCCACTGGCCGCGTGTACGGCGGTCAGGTGATCGCGCAGGCCATGATGGCCGCATCCAAAACGGTTCCGCCATCTCGTCTGCCGAATTCGATTCATGGCTATTTCATTTCCGCCGGCGATATTCGTCAGGATTTGCTGTTTGATGTGGAGAATCTGCGTGATGGCCGCTCGTTTTCCGCTCGTCGCGTGAATGTCACGCAGGCTCAGGGTTCGATTCTGACGGCCATCGCCAGCTTCCAGGAGCAGGGTCAGGATGGCATTGAGTTCGCCGATCCCATGCCGGAAGGCGTGCCGGAGCCGGAAACGTTGACCAGTGCGAAGCAGCTGATGGAGCCGTTTGCCGAAAAGTCTTCGTATGCCAAATACTATGCGGAAAAGTCGCCGTTCGACATTCGTCATGTGACGCGCACGATCATGCTGGGTGCCGATAAGAAGAGCGCCAGTAACGATTCCGGCAAGCAGCTGGTGTGGATGAAGGCCGACGGCACGGTTGACGTTCCGCAGGTCATGCATCGTGCGATGTTGGCTATGGGTTGCGATCAGGTGATGCTGGAGCCGGTGTTGCGTCGTGCCGGGTTAAGTATTGCCACGCCTGGCATTTCGTTCGCTTCGATCGATCATTCGATGTGGTGGTATCGCGATATCGACATCAATCAGTGGCATTTGTATGTGCAGGATACGCCTACCGCGGCTCACGGCCGTGGCTTGGGGCAGGCGAAGGTATACACGCAGGATGGCGAGCTTGTTGCCTGCATGACTCAGGAGGCGATGATCCGTGTTCCTGAGGAGGATTTGAAGAAGTAAGGACAATCAGGCTTTCGTTTGGGTTGCCGATTTGGTTGCCGCGGCCGCGTAACGGTTTCGTTGCGTGGCCGTTTTCATTTTCGGGCTTTCCGGACCGTCGATTGGTGGGATTTGACACAACCACTCCCCCACAATGCCGATGATCATGTCAGCGATGCATACGATTGCCGCGATCGCGCATTCGAGGATGGCCTGACTGTAGAACGTCGCCTCACCATGCGGCAGGCTCATGATGAGCTGTCCACCATACCAGCCGGCCAACGCCGCTCCTGCCACGCCCAACGCTTTGCATGACACCAGTGTGGCGAACGCCTTCTGCGGGTCCAAAGGTTTCAGCTGCGCGCGTTTTTCGGGATCTGTGGTGGTGTATTTGTGGATCTGCAATGCCATATACAGCACGACGAATCCCAGAATCGCCAACACCACGGGCACGATCCATGGAGCGCCGACCAATGGCAAACCTGAAATCTCGCCATATTTCGCCAATCCCATACCGGCCAGCAATCCTAATGCGGCAGCGAGAACATAGCACCACCAAGGGGTTCTGCGCGCTTTCATAGCGTACCTCCGATGATCCAATTGTCGGTCAGCAGTCCCACTTGCGCGGTATCGGGGGCCATGGCCAGCAGGAATGATACCGGATCCTTGCCCAGTCGCGCATCGGGATCCATGTCGAGCCATGGCGCAAGCACTGCGGCATGGTTGCGTGCGGTGGGCCACGGCACCTTGCAGTCAGGTTCGTCGCATGTCACGCCTTCCATGTCGATCAGGTCGAGATCGAAGTCTTCGCCGACGGAAGCTTCCACATTGCTTAATGCTTCGATCAGATCATGGGCGCCCATGCGCGTGGAAATCTGGATTACCGCGGCCATTTTGTCGGGGAGTCCGTCGAGTTGGCTCACATGGTAGAGGGGTGAGATGCCCTCGACTTGGTTGCCGGGAATGCCGTCCAATGTGACGATGGCCATGCGGAACTGCTGTTCGGCATCGGTTGCTGGGCTGTCCAGCGAGATCACCGCACGTTTCGATGCGGGTTCTAGCTGTGCAGAAGCGAGTGCGGTCGCTTTGGCTGCCGCGGTTCCTTCCGGAAGATCGCTGACATCAATCGTACTATAGGATTCGCCCATATCATCCGCATCATCGGTATCGTCGGCATGGTCGGCGATACCGTCACCGACTGAGCCTCCGACCATCCAATCGTCGGCGATTTCGTCGATATGGTCGCGATCGGTCGATTCATGGAGGAGTTGAGCCACGGAACCGGCATGTTCGCCCGGCAGTTCGGCATCGGGTTCGAGTGCCAGCCACGGCCCCAGCACGAACGCCCGCTGCCATGCACGGGGGTGAGGCAGCGTCAGGTCCGGATCGTCGCTGCTCTGACCGTCAAAATCGATGATGTCCAGATCAAGTGTGCGCGAAGTCCAATGGTCGGTACGCACTCGACCATGTTCGGCTTCGATGCGCTGCAATCCTCGCAGCAGTTCCATTGCCGACAATTTGGTGGTCACGGAAACAACCGCATTGTAAAAGTCGGGGGTACCATCGGGCATGCCCCACGCATCGGTACGGTACAGCGGCGAAATGCCCGTAACCTGAGTGGACGCCAGTCCGTCGATCGAACGCACCGCGTCACGCAAGGTGGCCACTACATCGCCCTGATTGCCACCCATGGCAATGATGGCATGATGCACTTGCGATGCAGCCGAAGTTGTTTCACGAGAACGTTCCACGGTTACGCTCACGTCGTCGAATGGTACGACGATTGGCGCACTCGGCTTATGCACGGTCACTTGCGTTCGCGCCACGGCAGGATATTCGAGAATCATGCTGGCAATGCGATCGGCCAGTTTTTCGATGAGATCGACATGATCGCCTTCGATAATGGCGACTATTCCTTTGGCGATGGCACCGTAATCGACGGTGTCGTGCAGATCGTCGGAATGCCCGGCTGGCGCAAGATCCAGAAACAGCGTGGCGTCGACGACGAACGTCTGCGCACGCTCATGTTCGAAATCAAGCACACCGTGTTTGCCGACCGCGCGAACGCCAGTCAATCGAATCTGATCCATGCCAGCCTTTCTTTGCATATCTCAAGGTTTAATGGTGGAAATGCGTTGCCGCTCCTACGCAGTCAAGAGCATACGAACGTATGCACCCACCGCGCGTATCAGACGTTGGCGAAAGCACGCCACGCATTGCCGATGGCCACCGCGTCACGGCTTTTTGCCACGTCATGCACACGCACGGCCCACACGCCATGTTCGGCGCACAGGGCGCTGATGGCGGCGGTCGCATTGTCTTTGCTGCCCATGCTTGGCTCGTCGATACCGGCATCGGCAAGCGCCGCGCCGACGAATCGTTTGCGCGAGGCTCCGATCAGCACCGGATACCCGGTGGCGTTGAACCGCTCCAACGCCATCATCAGCGGGAAGTTATGTTCGACGCTCGGTTTGGAGAATCCAAGACCCGGATCGATGATGATCTGTGACGGCGAGACGCCTGCCTGAAGCACGTCGTCGACCTGCTTCATGAGTTCGTCATACACGTCGTTCACCACGCCATTGGCGTACACGGACGTATTAGCGTCAGGCACGTCGCCTGCAGAGCCGGCAAGCCAACCGCGCCAATGCTGCACAATGTAGAGGCTTTCCGCGTGTTCGGCCACCGCATGGGGCACTTCGCGGTCCAGCTGACCGCCGGACACGTCGTTGATGATCTGCGCGCCATGCTCCAACGCCATGCGAGCCACCGATGCGCGCGTAGTGTCGATGGACAGCACCGCGCCTTCCGGAATCAGCGCATCCACAGCGCCTAGCACGCGGTTTTGCTCGGCTTCCTCACTGACACGTTTGGCTCCGGGGCGAGTGGATTCGGCGCCGATATCGATGATGTCAGCCCCATCTTTCATCATCGCCTCGCCGTGCGCTTTCGCATTCGCAGGATCGAGCCACAGCCCTCCATCGGAGAACGAATCCTCCGTAATGTTGAGCACGCCCATCACCAGCGTACGGTCGCTATCATGAATCGATTTCATATCAATGGTCATCCGGTTTCCCCTCCTATATCCGGTTATTGGTATTTACGATTCGACTTGCTGCAGCCGCGCCGATCACGCATGCTGCGACAGGATCAGGCTCATGGCTTCGGCTCGCGTCGTCGCGTCTCGCATGCAGCCGCGCACCGCCGATGTAACCGTACGCGATTGCGCCTTCTTTACGCCACGCATGGCCATGCACATGTGATCGCATTCGGTGACTACGATCACGCCACGTGCTTCGATACCTTCCATCAACGCGTCGGCCACCTGTTGGGTGAGGCGCTCCTGCACTTGCGGACGTCGGGCATACAGTTCCACCAGTCGTGCAAGCTTGCTTAAGCCCGCCACTTGGCCGTTCGACGGAATATAGCCGACGTGGGCCACGCCATGGAACGGCAGCAGATGGTGTTCGCATACCGAGAAGAGTTCAATATCGCGTACCAGCACCATTTCGTCGGTATCGACTTTGAACTTGGTTTTGAGCACTTCCTCGGGGCCGTGTCCAAGGCCTGCGAACAGCTCCTTGCAGGCACGCCCAATACGGTCGGGGGTGTCGAGCAGGCCTTCACGGTCCGGGTCTTCGCCAATGGATTTCAGAAACAGGCGTACTGCCTGGCGCACGCCTTCCTCGTCATAGCCGACAGGCCCGGCCGCATGGGCGGCACGGGCCTTGTCGTCGAAGAGGGTATCGAATGCTTCGGTATCGCTCATCAGTTGGTCAATCCTGCGCTTTTCTTCAGGGATTCGGGAATCGGAACCGGCGGAATGTCGGAATCCGGGCGCTTGCTGTCGCTCAGCCACACTTCACGCTTCGGCGCCTTCTTGACATTAGCGAAGATTTCCGCAAGTTCCTTTTCGTTGAGTGTTTCCTTGACGAGCAGCTGACGTACGAGCTCGTCAAGAATCTCACGATTCTCGTTGATGACGTTCCACGCTTCGGTATGCGCGGTTTCCACCAGTTTGAGCACTTCCTCGTCGATGATTTCGGCGGTGCGTGCGGAATACTTGTGGTTCAGCGATCCAAGGTCGCTCTGTTCGTCATCGGACCACTTGATGGCACCCAGCTTGTCGGAGAAGCCGTAGTCGAGCACCATCTGACGTGCGATGTTCGTCGCCTTTTCGATGTCGTTGGAAGCGCCGGTGGTCGGATCGTGGAACACGACTTCCTCCGCGGTGCGACCACCCATGGCGTACGCCATCTGGTCGAGCAGCTGGTTGCGAGACATGGAATAGCGATCTTCAGTCGGCATCACCGCGGTGTAGCCAAGTGCGCGGCCACGCGGCAGAATGGTGACCTTGGTGACCGGATCGGTATCGTTCATGGCAGCCGCCACCAGCGCGTGACCACCCTCGTGGTATGCGGTGTTGCGCAGTTCGTCGAGCGCCATGCCCTTGGAACGGCGCTTCGGGCCCGCCTGCACGCGGTCGATGGCCTCGTCGATGGCGCGGTTGTCGATCAGCTGCGCACCGGCGCGGGCGCACAACAATGCGGCTTCGTTCAACACATTGGCCAGATCAGCGCCGGTAAAGCCCGGCGTACGCACGGCGATCATACGCAGATCGACATCAGGCACGAACGGCTTGCCCTTGGCATGCACCTTCAAAATAGCCTCGCGGCCTTCCAAATCAGGCGCTTCGACGGCTACCTGACGGTCGAAACGGCCCGGGCGAAGCAGTGCCGGATCAAGCACGTCGGGGCGGTTGGTCGCGGCGATGATGATCAGATTGGTGTCGTTATTGAAGCCGTCCATCTCAACGAGCAGCTGGTTCAGCGTCTGCTCACGTTCGTCGTGGCCGCCGCTCATACCGGAACCGCCACGCTTACGACCGACGGCATCGATCTCATCGATGAAGATGATGGCCGGAGCGTTCTTCTTGGCCTCATCGAACAGATCGCGCACACGGGAGGCGCCAAGACCCACGAACATTTCCACGAAGTCGGAGCCTGCCATGGAGTAGAAAGGCACACCGGCTTCGCCTGCGATGGCTCGTGCCAGCAACGTCTTACCGGTACCTGGAGGGCCGTAGAGCAATACGCCACGCGGAATGCGGGCACCCAAAGCCTTGTAACGAGACGGATCCTTCAGGAAGTCCTTGATTTCCTCGACTTCCTGCACGGCAGCCTCTTCGCCGGCCACGTCGGCGAACTTGGTGGTCGGGGTCTGGCCTTCGAGCAGCTTGCCGCTGTTCTTCTTGCCGCCCATACCGAACATGCCGCCAGCACCGCCCATACGGCTCATCATGAACCAGAACAGACCAAAGATAATGAGGAACGGCAGCAGCGAGGTCAGCAGATACGTCCAAATGCTGCTCTGCTGCATGGTCGCCGTCCAGCCCTTGACCGGATCAGCCTTCTGTACGGCCTTGACCACGGTTGCGGACTGCGCGTACGTGTAGTAGAACTGCACGTTTTTGCCGTAGTTCTTCATACGCCCGGTATCAGGGTCTGTAGCGGAGTAGTCGCTCTTAAGCTTGAGCTTGACCTGCTGGGTGTTGTCTACGATCTGTGCGTATTCAACATTGTTGCCGTTGAGAATCTGCAGACCGTCCTTGGTGTCGATGGTCTGGGAACCGGTTCCGGCGAAAATCTGGAACATGGTCACGGCAAGCAATGCCACAACCACAACCCACAGCCATGGGGACTGCCAGAACGGACGCGGACCGCCATTGGATCCGTTGCCGTTGGACTTGTCACCCTTGCCGTTGGAATCGTTGCCATTGCCGGCGTTATTATTGCGTCCAAACGGATTGGTGAACGGGTTATTGCCGCCGCCGTTGTTATTCGGCGACTGGCCCGGACCAGGAAAACTCATGCCTGACCTCCTTCATACACTTCCGGCTTCAGCACCGCGATCGAATCAAGATTGCGGTATCGCTCGTCATAATCCAAGCCGAAACCGACCACGAATTCATCGGGAATCTCACGTCCCTTATATTTCACAGGAACATCCACCTTACGGCGCGCCGGCTTTTCCAACAGCGCAAAAATCTCCACGGAAGCGGCACCACGGCTTTTGAGCTCATCGACGAGCCACGCCAACGTGACGCCCGAATCGATGATGTCTTCCACAATAAGCACGTGACGACCGCGAACATCGGTGGACAGATCCTGCCGCACGGTGATCTTGCCGCTCGATTGAGTGCCGGAACCGTAGCTCGACAAGCTCATGAAATCCATCTCCGCGTGGATGCTCATGGCCTGCGAGAACGCCGCAAGCGTGTTCACCGCACCCTTGAGCACGCAAACCAGCAGCGGGTTCTTGCCACGGTAGTCTTCACTGGCCTGGGCTGCAGCATGGTTGATGATGTCGGCAATCTCTTCTTTACTGATCAGCTCGTGATCAATATCTTCTTGTACGTCAGCGATTCGCATGCCCACCATCTTGGCACACGCGAATGACGTGTTTCTGGCGATATGCTGAATATCCGCTGGGAAGATTCACACCTTTCTGGCCGTGCCAGTCGCAGATCAGCCTGTCGATCCCTTCAACCTGCCGTGCCATGCACGAAATGCCTGCTTCCGCAAGCGAGCGCACAATCACCCGTCTTCTGATGGCAATGTCTTGCGATTGCAACGCACGCACGTCGATGATTATCTCGCCGTTGTTCACGGTTACGCCTTGCTCGCACACGCGTTGCGCCACATCGTCAAGATATGCGCGATCGTCTTCGGCAAGCCTCGCTCCAAGCGCAAGTTTCGACACGACGTCGCTTCCCGCGAATGATGCAAGATATGGCATGAGATCGTGCCGGATTCGGGATCGCAGCGGATAGTTCGCGGGAAGAGGCTCATTTCCACCCGAATCTCCCACATCCGGCCCATTTGTGGGATCGTCCCACCAGGCAAGCCGCAGATCCTCGCAGATGCCGGTGGTTTCTTCGCGGGTCACATTCAGCCATGGGCGTAGAAAACGCACCCCGTCTCGTATGAAGGAACCGTTCATACCGCAAACCGCATCGAGGCCCGCGGAACGCAACAAACCGATGATCACGGTTTCCGCCTGATCGTTTTTCGTATGAGCCAGAAGCACGGCCGAAGCGTCGGAGCATGCGTCGACAATCGCATGATAGCGTGCTTCACGCGCCGCTGCCTCAACACCGATGCCGCGGGAGTCGGGTACGTCAATCGCACGAACACGAACTGGGTCAAGACCCAACGCAACGCAACGATCGGCGGTTGCCCGCGCAACACCGGCAGAGCCTTGCTGCAACTGGTGGTCGATGATAATCGCCCCGCATCGCAATCCCAATGAAGCGCACGTTTTCGCAGCAACCGCAGCCAACGCCATCGAATCGCGCCCACCGGAACAGGACACCATAATCAGCGGAGCGTCCACATCGGGCGCGTGCTCGCCATGACGGGCGAAACGGGCATCCTGCAATCCCAAACCGGCCGATTCCAACGCGGCGCGCAGTTCGCCGATTCCCTTGCGCAAACGTGACGAATACACCATGGCGTCACAACTTCGGTAGTGCTGCCACAAATGTGTCGATAGCGGATTTCGCGGCTTCGGAATCATCAGGATCGTTGACGATCACGGCAAAACTCAACGCACCGCCATTATGGCGCGACACATTGCCGGTCATGGAAGTCACATCTCCCAAACTGCCGGTTTTGGCACGGATAAGACCAGCTTCGTCAGCATCGTTCAAACGATTCGCAGCAGTGCCTACAAATCCTACAATCGACAGCCCCTCAGCGGCGGCGGAACCGGATCCGCTCGTCAGATTACGCTGCTGCACGTCAAGCAGGGTATGCGCGGTGAGTTTGGAATCCTCAGCCAGTCCCGAGCAGTTAACCATGGTGAGGCCTTCGGTGGAAATCCCCCGCTGAGCCAGTACCTGTTCAACCGACTGCACCGCTCCGGCCGGTGAATTGCCGGCGTTAAGGTGCAAAGCCAGCAGTCTGCCGAATTCCTCGGCCAGCGAATTGTCGGAATGCCGAAGCATGAACGCCATGATCTCGTTCAGCGATGCGGAGCTCACCGTCGCAATGGGGCTGGTCCCGTCGGGAACGGCTCCCTGTTCCACGGAACCGTTCACCGCAATGCCCCGCTCAGTCAGGCGTTGCGCGAACACCAGCGCGGCCTCGCGAGCCGGCTGCGTGCTCAAAACGGGATATGTGCTGAACGTATCGGGATCCGTAGGATTAGCACCGTTCCAGTTTCGCCCGCCATCCACGGCCATGGATGCGGTCGGCGCGTAGTACACGTGGTCCGGATCGAGTTCGGCGATGCCGTTGGGCCAACGGTCGTTGCCGAACAGGGAATCATCGTAGACGAGCGTCACGGAAGTGATGCCCCGCTGCCGCAACGCTTGGGCCGTGTTTGCCGCAAGCGTTCCCAGCCCGGCACGCCCATTGATGTGCGCCGAATCAGATTCGTCGACGCCGAGCAGCATGTCGCCGTTGCCTTTGAGCACCAATCGCGAAGTGCCATCTTCGCGCTGCTCCAAATAGGTCTGCGTCTCCAACGTCGACCCCATGTCGAGCGTGGCCGCAGCCGCATACGCCGTCAGCGTTTTCATGGTGGACGCCGGCGTATACGGCGTGTCGAGATTCTGCTCGGCCACCACATTGCCAGCCGCGTCGGCGATGGCGATGGCGTATTCACCGCCAAAATCGGAGGCAGCCGTCTCAAACTGGCTGATCAGAGCCTTTGCCGCAACGGCATCCACGGTTTTCGAAGCGTCAAGCCCTCCGACCATCGTCGCGGCCGCAATGGCATTGCCCGGCGTTTTGGCCGTGGCATGCTCGACTTCCTGCAATGTGAGAACACCCGGCAACTTGTCGAAAATGTCGCCCACGACATAGCCGACGCACAACACTGTGGTGAGCGACACGGAAAGCGCCACCGTGATGTATCGACGGCGTTTCACATGCCGGTATTCAGCCGAATCATCCATGGAACAACAACACTCCAGTCATAAGAGGAAATCGAAATGAAAACGAAAAGGCAGGAACGCGCAAGCCAGCGAACGAACGTCATCCCTTATGCTCGATCGGCTTCCATTCGGACTTGGCGAACATCGCCTGGAACGAGATCGGCACATAACTGAACATGTAGATCGGGAAGCTCAGCACATACGCGAACAGCTCCTTGTTGGTGGCGCCAATCTGATCGCGTTCCACAATAATCGTCAACGCGGCCAACGCCATCATGCCGATCACCGACGTCACAATGCCGGACGTCCAACCGGTCAACGAGCTCAACTGGCTCTGCCATGTCACGAATCCGCAGGTCGCGAACAACAGTCCCAGCAGAACGCGCGCAATACCGATCACCGTGAACGGACACAACAGCAGCGTGAAATCAACGGCGGAAAAATCGCGTTCCCTGATGGCGCGTTTGACCAAAGCCGGCCCGTAATAACGGAACACTTGCAGGAAGCCCTTGCTCCAACGCAAACGCTGACGCCAGCTCTGCGCGAAGGTGACAGGCTGCTCGTCATACAGAATCGCGGTACCGCAGTAGCCGATGCGGTCGCCGTGCAGCAAGGAATCCATGGTGAATTCCAAATCCTCGGTCAAAAGGTGGAATTTCCAACCATTATTGCGACGCATGATCTCCTGCGAGAACATGAAGCCAGTACCCCCTACATGACAGCTGTTGCCGAGCCACATGCGCGAGGCCGACAGGAATCGAGATTCACGGATGAACCACAATGCAGAACCGGAAGAGACCCAATTGTCAGACAAATTCACGGAATTGCGGTAGCTGGTGAGAATCTTGAATCCCGACTGGAACGCCTTGTTCATCTCTTCGACGTAATGCTTGTCGAGCTTGTTGTCGGCGTCGAACACGAAGAACGCATCGTACGGGTCGGATGCACCGGAATCGTTCATCTGATCGAGCAGATACGTCAGCGCGTAGCCTTTGCCCACAAGCTCCTTGTTGAAGCGTTCGATCACATGGCAGCCCATATTGCGCGCCACTTCGGCGGTATTGTCGGTGCAATTGTCGGCGACAAGCCAAATGTCGACCAGTTCGGTCGGGTAGGTCTGCGTTTGGATGCAGGTAATGAGGTTGCCGATGACGTTCGCCTCGTTTCGTGCGGAAATCAGCACCGCGTAACGCTTGTCCATCGGCGCGTCGGGAAATTTGATCGGCTTGGTGAACAGGGAGATGAGAATGCACACCGCCTGATAGACCACCCCTGCGCCACCGACGATGACCAGCAGAATGTCAAGTACGCTCAGCAGTACCATTAACGCCACCTACTTCTTGGATTGTCATCCGCGTTTTTCGTACTTCCTTCAGCTTCCCGCGACTCGCCGTTCTTCCGTTCATTGCCGGATTCCGGATTTTCGTTGGATTCCTGAGATGTGTTTTCACTCTCAAGACCCTGCAATGGCTTGCGTTCCGTTTTGTCCAACACGTGCTTCGGGATGGCGACGGTTTCGTCCGATTCCAGCGATTCCTCGGAACGGGTGATATTGTACGCCTGCTCCTGCAACTGCCGCACTTCGTCGGGAATAGGCACATGCGCACTGGATCCCTGCACCGCGCGAGGCATATTGTGCAGATGCTCGCTGAGTACTTCGGCACCTTCCACCAGCTTCGACTTCTTTTCAGGCACCGGATCGTCCATCAGCGGGGAATCGACCAGCTCGTACCGCTTTGTATAGGTGCGGAAGATCGTCTGCACGGATGCAACCACCGGCAATGCGAGGAACGCGCCCAACGCGCCGAACAGCGAGGTGAACGCCAGCACCGCGAGGAACGCCACGGCATCGTTCACATCCATGGTGCGCTGGGAGATCTTCGGCGCGAAAATCAGATTCTCGATCTGCTGATACACGCAGATAAACACCAGCACCGCCACGGCCTGCCACAATCCGCAGCTACCCCATGCGAACAGCACTGGCAACGCGCCGCCGATATACGTACCCAACATAGGAATGAACTGCGAAACCACACCGCAGAACAGCGCCAACGGTAGCCAATAGGGCACGTGCAGCAGCATCAGACAGATTCCTGTGAAGAACGCGTTCAGCAACGCGAGAATGGCGCGGGAGAACAGGAACGACGAGATCTGGCTCTGGCTCACCGTCCATACGAACAGGAATCGCCGCTGAGCCGCCGGAGCCATCCACTGGCATGCGGCACGACGCAGTTTCGGACCAGCCGCTGAAATGTAATACGTGGTCATGATTATCGTCATGAGGTTAATCAGGAACGAAAACAATCCCGACACCGTATTCAGCGCGGTACCCGCGAAATCAGTGACCCACGACGTTTGAATGTTCTTCAGAATCTCATTGCCGAGATTATTGATCTCAGGAAGCTGGAAATTCGCGTATTGACTGGCGAACTGGCACATCTGCTCATACAGGTCGGGCAGACCGTTCACCAAGGCGATCATCTGCTGCACGAACAGGTTGCCGAACAGTGTGAACAGCACGCCGAGCATCACGGCCAGCATCAGCAGCGAGAACAGCGACGCGAACGAACGTTTCCAGCCATGCTTGACCAGCGGCACCACCACCGGCTCCACCGCGAGCGCGATGAACAGCGAGACGATGATGTCGATCACCAGATATTCGATTTTGCCCCAGCTGCGCCAGCAGAAAGTAAACCCCACAATGGCTATGGCGATGTATAGCAGCGCACGCCCCAGCCATTCCGGTGGTTTTCGGGGATCTCCTTTGGCTGGAAACAGGGTGCCGAGGTCCCATCGCTGTTCGCTGGTGTTCGCACCGTTTTCGCTCTGCGTATTGTTCATTCGCTGTTCGCTGTCGCTCATGGCTCCCTATTGTAGCGATAGGCGTCGTGTACAGGCTGAGCTATTGTGGTAGTTATGCTGAACGTTTCAATTGTCATCCCCGCTTGGAATGAAGAGGAGCGTATCAACGATTGCCTGTTGAATGCCACTAGGCAGACCGTGATGCCCCATGAAGTGATCGTTGTCGACAATCGTTCCACCGATTCGACGGTGGCCATGGTGGAGCAGTTCATCAAAGACCACCCGGAAGCACCCGTCCGTCTGCTGCATCAGGATGAGGAGCAGGGGCTGATTCCGACGCGCGATTATGGTTTGAACCACGCCACCGGCGACATTCTGGGCCGTTTCGACGCCGATTGCATGATTCGCCCGGATTGGGTCGAAGTGGTGTCCGGCATTTTCACTGAGGACCCGGAGGCCATGGGTGCCACTGGTCCGGTGATGTATTACGATCTGCCGAGCCGCCATTTTGGTTTGCGTGGGGATAATTCCACACGCAAGCGTATTTACAAGGCCGATGGCGGCCAGCCGTTGCTGTTTGGCTCGAATATGGCGGTCCGCGCTTCAGCTTGGCGCGAAATTTCTGACGAAGTGTGCCGAGACAAGGCCGATGTGATGCATGAGGATATCGATATTTCGCTGCATCTGCTGGGCAAGGATCTGAAAACCGTGTACTGCCCGCGCATGATCGCAGGCATCAGCGCCCGCCGTATGGACACGTCGCTCACGTCGTTCAACAATTACATGCGTCGTTTCAAGAACACGTTCGACGCGCATCCACAGCATTCACGCAAGCATAAGCCGGAGATTCTGCTCACCGCGCTGTATCCGGTGATGCATCTGCTGTATCCGGTATGGCAGAAGGTGCTTGACACCGCCGATATCAATCCTGCGGAGGCGGCGTGGATCAACGAGCAGATGGAATTGGCCGAGCAGGAAGGCCGCGAATGGTACGATGACACTCCCACCGATGAGGAGTGGAGCGAAAAGCACGAGTAATTCCAATACTTGCGATTGATAATCACGGATTATTGTTTACATTATTTCGATTAATCCGTAATATATGTGCAGATATAAAAATCGTGGTGCGAATGCTTTGTGAAGTTTCGCACCACGATTTTTAATGCTTTCAGCGATGTTCTCTCACAATCGGGTTTCACTGCAGATTCGCTGCATGCGATTGCCGATTCGTGAGAGTTTTCGCATTACATCAGGCTCTTGTAGATGGCGAGGATGTCTTCTTCGGTGGCCTGACGCGGGTTGCCCGGGGTGCACACGTCGTTGAAGGCGTCGTGGGCCAGTGCTTCCAGATCGGCTTCGGTTGCGCCGACTTCGGAGATGGTGGTCGGGTTCTTCAGGTCGACGGTGAGCTTGTGCACGGCCTGGACGGCTTCTTCGCGAACCGTCTCGAGATCGCCGGTGTAGGCATCTTCGACACCGAAGGCGTCGGCGATGTCACGATACTTCTCGCCGGTGAAGTCCTTGTTGTATTCCATGACCGGTGCCAGCAGAATGCCGTTGGCAACGCCGTGGGCAACGCCGAGGCGGCCGCCCAGCGGGTGGGCCATGCCATGCACCAGACCGAGGCCGACGTTGGAGTAGGCCATGCCGGTGATGTAGGAGGCGTAGGCCATCTGCTCGCCTGCAGGAACGTCGCCGTCAGCGCTCTTGGCAAGGTTCTTGGCAATCATGCGGATGGTCTGCATGCTCAGGCAGTCGGACAGGCTCCAGGCGCCCGGAGTGATGTAGCCTTCAATGGCGTGGGTCAGGGCGTCAAGACCGGTGGCGACCTTGAGGCCGCGTGGCATGGAGTCGGTCAGATCAGGATCGACGAAGGCGACGATCGGAATGTCGTGCGGGTCGACGGCCACGAACTTACGCTTGTTGGCGGTATCGGTGACCACATAGTTGATGGTGGTTTCCGAAGCGGTGCCTGCGGTGGTCGGCACGCCGAAGATCGGCACGGACGGGTTCTTGGTGTCGGCAACGCCTTCCAGGGAGAGCACATCGGCAAACTCCGGGTTGGCGGTGATGATGCCGATGCCCTTGCAGGTGTCTTGCGGGGAGCCGCCGCCCAGACCGATCAGGAAATCAGCACCGGATGCGGCGAACTTGGCAACGCCATCCTGAATGCATTCGACCGGCGGGTTCGGCTTGACGTTGTCGAAGACCTCGTACGGCATGCCTGCCTCATCAAGCACATCGGTGACCTTCTTGACGGTGCCGGTTTCCAGCAGTACCGGATCGGTGACGATGAACGCCTTGGTGAAGCCATGGGACTTGGCAACGCCCGGGATCTCCTTGATGGCGCCGCGACCGAAGTATGCAGTCTGGTTGAAAATCATGCGATAGACCATAGATGTCTCCTTTAAGCGACTGTGCTTGTTCGCCGTGTCATAGCAACCGTTGCCATGACCGACGATTCTCATCATAGACCCCATTTTGCGATTCGGCTGGAAATCGACACAACCTTTTCTGTGAGCGCTCTCACAAAATATGCGAACGCATCACACAAAAACGCATAAAACCAGACAATACGGCCTTATGACTCGAATAATTCCAGCTCGACCTGCGGCAGATCATCCTTGGAGAACACCCACATGGTCTCGTCTTTGGAACGTCGATCGGCGAAAATCGTAAGCAGGAACTTCTCTCCGTCGTTTCGCGTGTACCCGTACTGCAACACGCCGACCGACTCGACGCGGGCATGAATGAAGTCGTAATCCATAAGCAGGGAGAAACTGTCTTTGCAGAACGGCGCCACCAATCGTTCGCAATAGTCATGCAGCGCGCTTTTGAACGAACCGTCATGCGCGTCAAGCATCTTCTGGAAATAGTCGGGCACCATGATCGCACGCTGTGAGTCAGTACGCAGATTCACCATGCATGCGATTGAATAGCGTCCGTTCAAATGCCGCAGCAACGATTCCATATCCTGATTACGCACCAGAATGTCCTCAAGTTTTTCGTTGAGCCCGCGCAGCTGGCGTTTGCTGCCGCCTCGCACGTAGTATTCCTTCTTTTCGCGGCGCATCTCGTTTTCGGCCTGTTCGATGATTTTCGGCAGATCGGAAGTCGACTCGCTCGACGCTACGCCCACTGATATCTCGCAGCCTTGCGTATGCAAGCGCTCACGCATGTAGTTCAGCTGCTTGCGTGTCTGCGCTTCCGTATGCGCGGAACTGATTATCACGAATTCGTCGCCGCCGATGCGATACAACCGGTCATCGCCGAAGAACGCGCGCGCCGCGTCCGCGAACTCACACAACATGCGGTTGCCCTGCTTATGCCCGAGATGGTTGTTCACCTCGTGCAGGCCGATCATATCCGCATACACGCACACCACCGCCCCGATGTCGGCGCTCCGCAGCTGCTCCACATCGCTGTCGTATGCATTGCGGTTGAGCAATCCCGTCAAGGAGTCCTGCCGATAGATTTCCTTCATGTTCTTGGCGATTAGGTCGAGCGACAGGTCGAATCCGATCAGCACCACGGCCCACGGATTGGCCTCGCTGCAATCAGGGGGTACCAGCATACCGAATGCGATCACGCTGGTTTTCGCCTCGACCTCGCTTCTAAAATACGTGAATTCCGATTTTTTCTTACTGAATAGTTGGTCGCGCAAATCAGACAATCGCGTGTGTTTCAGGAATTCTCCGGCATCATCTGGATGAATGATCCGTTTTGAAACCAATGCATGGCAGTAATCATGAAAATCATCCGCATACACGTCCGGAAGTTTCGGATCGCGTTTGATGGTGCGATATTCTCCCGTGATGAGATTCAGTCGGGACAGTTCCGCAACGCCCTTGTTAAGGATTTCAAAAATATGCGCCGACAATGACGACGATTCGAGCATGCTGCGGCCGTTCGTCGACATGCGGTAGTCGCGATGCATCAGATCTTTGGAGATATTCCAGAAATGCTGGTCATCCGGGCGGTGTTCCAGCAAATCCTCCATCTTTCCCACAGTGAGCGGACGGTAGAAATAATATCCTTGGATGTACATGCATCCCAGCTCACGCAGCTTGCTCACCTGTTCGGCGGTCTGCGCACCCTCCGCAATGATCGACAGTCTCAGCTGGTAGGCCATGTCGATCACGGATTCGATGATTTTCAAACCTTTCGCCGCATTGTCAGCATTCAGGTCAACGAATTTCATGTCGAGTTTGATGGCATCGACGTTGATGTCCTTCAACATGTTGAGTGACGAATACGCCGACCCAAAATCGTCCATCAGCACGGCAATGCCTCGCGCATGCAGGTCCCGAATGGTCTCTTCGACCACATCCATGTTATGTGCGATCGCACTTTCCGTGATCTCCACCTGCAGCAGGCGAGCATCGATGCTGAACCGATCGAGCAGGTCGCCAAGCACTCGCGCCACATCGATCGCCTCGATATCCGTCATCGACACGTTGACGGACACCGGCACCAGATTGCGCCCCTCCCCATCCCAACGCGACAGCATTTCACACACGGAACGCCAGATGAACAAATCGAACCGCGTGACCATTGACTCACGTTCAAGCAGAGGAATGAATTCGCCGGGAGACACCAAGCCATATTCCGGATGATTCCAACGCACCAACGCCTCCGCACCCACGATTGCGCCGGTTTCAGCATTGCATTTGGGTTGCAGGTAGAAGCAGAATTCGTTGTTGTCAAACGCCTGGTTGATGTCGTCAAGAGAGAATCTGGGTACGATTTCGTCGTTGCTGGGCGCCCTGCCCGTGGATTCCAGCCGCGCGCCTGCGGCAACATCGAATTGATTACCCATGATACTCACCGTTGTACTGTATCAGCGTCACGTCTTCGACACCCTCAATGGCGCGAACGCGTTCCGCGAACGTCATGTCCTTATCATCACAGAATACTTCAACCGCCATTTCCGTGCGTTCGCCACGCATGGTTTTGGACTTTACGAAGAATTTGGTGCGTCCGAACGCGCGCGTGATCTCATCTCCCACTACATCGCCCACATAGTGGATCACCGCAATGTACACGCGCCCCTTGTCTTGACGCGAGTAGAACAGAGCCAGCATGCCGATCATCACCAATCCGGCAACAATCACCAGCACATACATGCCGGCGCCCGCCGCAATACCAGACGTGATCGCCCAGAACAAATACAACAGATCCATCGGATCCTTGACCGCGGTACGGTAGCGCACAATCGATAATGCACCGACCATACCAAGCGAAATCACAATATTCGTACTGATGGCCAGCGTGACCATGCAGGTGAGCACGCACATGCCCACCAACGTAACGGCAAAACTGCGCGAATACACCACACCCGTGTAGAAACGGCGGTACACGCAGTAAATGACGATGCCGACGATCAACGCCACCAGCAACGCCAGCGCCATTTTGGGCACATTGTATTGGCCGAAGGATTTCAGCACCGACTTTTTGATCATGTCATTGACGCTCATATGGTTTCTTTCTCTCCTGCTTCCTTGATTCGTAACGTTTGTTTTTGCTGGAATGCCAGTCAACATGCCAGCCGATTACAGGCTTGGC
>NZ_CAUEQY010000012.1 GCF_959020145.1 uncultured Bifidobacterium sp.
AGAGGGCTATCTGACCCTCGATCCGCCTGGAGGTCTTATTCCGGGTCTGTGATCGCAATTACTTATTAGGTGGGCATTGGATTTCCATGCCCACCTTTTGTTTTCCGCTATTTGGCAGGCATCCCGGTATTCTGAACATTATGAAGATCGATATCGTGTCTGTTTTCCCGGAATATTTTGAAGTGCTGAACCTCAGTCTGCTCGGCAAAGCGCAGTCGAAAGGGCTTGTGGAGGTTACCGCGCACAATCTGCGCGACTGGACGCACGACGTACATCATTCCGTCGATGACACTCCTGTCGGCGGTGGCGCAGGCATGGTGATGAAGCCGGAAGTGTGGAGCGAATGCCTCGACGAGCTGCTTCAGCTTGAGCCTGCGGTAATCGAAAATACGGAAAATATTGAGGATTCTGCGGATTCCTTCGATACTGGCAATTCTTGCGATACTGCAGATTCCGACACTGCACAATCTTCCGAAGGTCCTGAGAATTCCGAAAAAACTGATATTGCACCATCTTCCGCAGGTCCTGTGCTGATTTTTCCGAATCCTTCCGCCCCGCTGTTCACACAACAGGATGCGACGGAACTGAGCCATGCCGATCATCTGCTGTTCGGCTGCGGCCGTTACGAAGGGTATGACGCGCGCATTCCGCAGTATTACCGCGCGCAAGGCATTGACGTGCGCGAATATTCGATCGGCGATTACGTGTTGAACGGCGGCGAGGTCGCAGTGTCGGTCATGCTGGAGGCGATCACGCGGCTGCTGCCCGGTTTTATGGGCAATGCCGCTTCGATTGTTGAGGAATCGTATACGGGCGATAATGCGCTGTTGGAACACCGCCAGTACACGAAGCCTGCCGAATGGCGTGGCATCAAGGTTCCGGACGTGCTGCTTTCCGGCAATCATGCGAAGGTGGATCGTTTCCGCCGCGATGAGGCGCTCGAGAAAACCAATGAGTTGCGTCCCGACCTGATCGAAGCGTTGGATTGCACCAAGCTCGACAAGGCCGATCGCAAGACGCTTATGTCGCTCGGTTGGGAAGTCTCCGGCCCCTACCCCCGCAAGCGATAAAAGTCGCGTATTCCCAAAAGCGCAAATACGAAAGACGTCAATCCAAGATGCAAGTAACATCATCGGATTGACGTTTTCTCATATCGACTCGGCAACGATTTGGCAGCAGTTCGGTAACGTTACAGCATTACCGCATTATCCGCCAGTTTCACAAACGCTTCCGCAGCCAATCAAGTACCAACCCGATTGCCTTGTCACTGCGGAATCCATAGGCGGCATGGCTGGCATTGTCAAGCTTGTAGAAAGTCACGTCTTTATCAAGCACCTTCATGGTCGCATACAGCCTGCAACTCTGGTTGAACGGTACGAGCAGATCACGACCGCCATGCATAATCAAGGTCGGCGGAGTCGGCCTGTCAGCGCTCAAATAGGTCATTGGCGAAGCTGCACGGCTCAGTTCCGGGTTTTCCAGCACACTAACGCCGCCGAGTTCCATACCTTCCGGGCATTGCGCAGGATTGTGATCTTGCGAACTCGGATAGTAGTTCATTTTCACAAAATCGGTGGGACCATACCAGTCGATGATACAGCGCACTTCAGCACTGGTCTCGCCGTAATCTGGAGTATCCGGCTCGCGATCACCGGTAAAACCTGCCATAAGTACGGTATGGCCGCCAGCAGAGTCACCGAATAATGCGATGCGATTAGGATCAGCATCCAGCCGTTCGGCATTGCGGCGCACATAACGTACAGCGGTTTTGCAGTCCTGCATTTGTGCAGGGAACGGATCGACGGTGCTTGGACGATATTCCGGCACTACAACCATATATCCCTTTTCCGCCAGTCGAATATATAGACTGTTGAAACTGGACAGGTTCGGCTTAAAGAAAGCGGCTCCACGTATGATCACGATTACCGGCCAACCTGCTTCTGGTTTACCGTCGGGCATGTTGCCATCGTCATGGAACGGTGTGTAGATGGTCATCTGCAGATCGAGGTCGTTGCCGTCCACGTCACGTCGCGTCACATATGTTTCGTGCGTTATATACGTGGAGTAGAAGAAATCGTCAGTGTTGATGTCAAATACTTGGCAACCTTCCGGCAGCTCATCGGAATGGGGGAATTCCGCGACTTTATCGACTGGTGTGAAGATTGGTTTGAGTGGCTCCGCCGCGGGTGGTTCTACCATGGTTTCGATATCAATCATTATTGTTTTCTCCATTTTTCAATATGCATGTTGCAGTACACGAATTGCCGTCAGGCAACAATTGCTGCAGTCTTCTTCTTTTCCGACGCCATGAATGCCAGGATGAGCACGATGCACACGACCATGAATGCGGCACCCATGTTCATGGACTTCCACGGGCTGGTGATACCGGTGATTGCGCCCAGTGCTGCGAATGCATACGGCGGAATGAAGGAACCAACGGAGTTGCCGAAGAACGCATAAGAAGTGGCCTGTGCAGAGATGGATGGATCGGTATGCTCGTTCACCAGAATGTTCACGTATGGCATGAACCAGCAGAAACCCACGCCCAGCAGCACACCAGCCACGTTCCAAGCGGCAAGCGAAGTGGTATTACCCCAAATGAGCAGTGCAATACCTTGCATGGCGATGGCGATCACGCCAACCCACATGCCGACGAAGCTCTTGACAAGTCCGAAGAACAGACCACCAATCAGGGAAGACACGGAAATGATGGTGATGACCGTTGCCGCTTGTACTGCGGTGATGGTGCCGGTTTCTTCAGCGGCAAGCGACAGATTGATAGTGTAGAAGCCGTAACCAGTGGCAAAAATGATCTGTAGCAACATGCCGAAATACGCGGAAATCGGCATCTTCTTGCGCTGCTTCGGAGCTGCGTTAGTTTCAGTGGAAATTACTTCTTCACGACCCAAGTCGTTTACTGCGTTCGGAATGAAGAACAACACAATCACCATAACCACCAGTGCGAAGAAATACACGTAGTAGAAGTAGTGCCAGTCGAACGACATGATGCCTGCAATGGTGGAAGAAATAATAGTGGCGCCCAAACCAACCGCAGAGGATTGGAAACCCATCAGTGTGTCCGCTTCCTTACCTTTGAAGCAATCGACAATCAACGATGCAGACAACGGCTGGATCAAACCCAAACCAAAACCTGCGAACACACGAAGCGCGGTTTGTCCATCAAGTATCGGCACGAACATTGGCAGAAAACCACCGATGAAGCACAACAACGTACCGATGATACACAGGTTTTTCTTACCGATTTTTGTGGCGAAGCGTCCTCCAATCAGCGTGGCAATGATGTTACCCAGCACAGGCACTGTCACAAAGCATTGCAGTTCCATGGCAGAAGCGTTGGGAAAGTCTTGTTTAAGACTGGACACGACTGCTGCAGTAACGGAAATGCTTTGTAGCAGCAGAGCCAGAGACAAGATTGCACCTTTAAGCATGACTCGTTTCGGTCCGGATTGCGGCAGCTGCGACATTGGGGCAGCTTTAGCTGTCACGGTGGTATCACTCATAGTTCGCTCCTTCGCTATTTCTCTTTATGCACACTGTTCACGTGCACTGTGCCGCTTGTCTGCTACGACATGCGGCTGTGATTTCAGCTTACGAGAGCACATATCAACTATTTAGGTGACTTTTTGACAGAAAAAGTCGGTTTTGTGACACGCTGAGAATACTTGATTTTGCGAAAAATCACTCAAGTTAAGCATAACGTTACGCAAGAGTTAAGCATAACGTTACGCAAGCGCCCGCACTACATATTTTATGCGTTGTGAGCACGTCGATATACTGCAGGAGTAGCGGAAAAACGTGCTGCAAATGCTGTTGTAAACGATCGCACGTTGGGAAATCCATTATGCTGCGCAATTTGCGCAACGGTATCGCCAGTATTGAGCAAATCATCAAGAGCCGATTGCAACCGGATTTCCGTCAGATATCGGTCGGGCGTAACTCCTGTGCCGCGTTTGAATAGTCGAGAGAAGTGCTCACGTGAATAGCCGAACTGTGATGCGAGCTGCCCGATAGACAGATCCTGCGCGTAATGCCGTTCCATATATTCAGTGATACGACGCACGCCAACACCCGAGCCTTCGCTGACAGTCGCAACATCGCCAGCATTGAAAGCATGTGCAGTACTGCAGACTGCGTTACTACTGATATGTTTTGCCTCACCATCAGTAGTATAGCAATCCATCACCGTACACTGGGTACACACATGATAAAGCAGCTCATACAGCAACGCATTGAGTTGCAGCATCTGCAGCGCCGAGCCATCATTTTCCACACAACCGACAATCTGCTCGCACAAGCCAAGGAGTTGACCGTCCACAATGCCATCTACTCCGTAGACAACCCCTTGATTCAGCCGTATATTCGCTAATTCCGGACACATGCGAGACAAGTATTCACCATCGAAGGATATGGATAACACGTTCTGTGAATCATCATGCGGCATTGGATGAATGGAATGCAGGGCTTTGGGACTAATCAAGCACAACTGCCCGCTGCGCAGAGTAACGTCCATGCCGTCGATGAACAAACGAACGTCACCATGACGCGCATATACCAGTTCCGAGCCAAGATGCCAATGCAATGGCACATTCTGCGCAGGCATTTCCGTATGCACACGCACAATTGCTGGATACAGCTGATTACTGCCCCAAGATTCGCGGTGATCGGAGTTGATCACCGAACTGTAATCGAGTTCGCTGTCGACATAAAACATTCGCGACGATGCGGCACTGGTAAACATGCTGACATCATAGCGCCGAATTTACGATTCAGCGATTGGCTTGCTTAGTTCGATGTAGTACACGGCGGTTTCGCCGTAATCGCGCCGATCGGTGATTTCCCAGTTTTCTGGAGCCGTGGGCTCTTCGGAACGGGTGGATCGTTCCAGCATGATCACCGTGTTGTTGGAAGTCAGTTCACGGCTGGCAAGATCGGCGAGCAGCTGGTTGCAATCATTCGTTTCGAAAGCGTACGGCGGGTCGATGAACACCATGTCGAACGGTTCAACGGCCGAAGCTGAAGCCGCGTATTTTTCCGCGCGCGCCTTCACCACGCGGGCACTCATGCCATGTTCCCACGAACGGTTATGTTTCAACGCGGTCAGCGTCTGCGCGATCAATGCGGCCGCCGGAGCGGATGATTCCACCGCCACCAGCTCTCGTGCGCCACGGCTCAATGCTTCGATGCCCAAAGCGCCGGTTCCTGCAAACAAATCGAGCACGCGGGCATCGTCCAACACTCCCCATGAATCGAGATGCGAGAAAATCGCCTCTTTGGTGCGATCGGTGGTCGGTCGAGTGCCCGCTTTCGGCGTGGTCAATGCAACGCCTTTGAATCGTCCTGAAATTACGCGCATACGCACCACTCTAGCGTGCCAGGCGATTAATTAATCGCACCAAACTAATTACTGGTCAGGAACGTTTCATTGCCGCGCGTGAAATCAAGCACCGCCCCGGCCAACTGCACATGTTCGAGTAAATCAGGATCCTGAGCGACAAGCCTCGTAGCCTCAACCCGCGCATGCTCAATAATCTTCACATCCTTAACCACACGAAGCAGCTTCAAACCTGACTTTCCGCCAGATTGCGCGTCGCCGAGCACGTCGCCGGCGCCGCGGAATTCCAAATCGGCCTGCGCTATTTCGGCACCATCCAACGTGCCCTGAATCACGTCAAGACGGCGGGCGGCATCACTGTCCGCGGGCGCACGCGAAATCAGGAAAGCCCCCGAATCGGTGCCGCCTCGGCCGACGCGCCCACGCAACTGGTGCAATTGCGAAAGCCCATACCGGTCCGCATCGAAAATCACGATGCAGCTGGCTTTCGCCACGTCCACGCCGACCTCGATCACCGTGGTCGCCACCAGAATCGGTGTTATGCCGGATTCAAAATCGGCCATGACCTGCGATTTTGTGGTGTCATCGTCACGCCCGGTCAACGTGGCGAATCGAATGCCTTTGAACTGCGGCAGCGATTGCAGACGCTCCACGATTTCCGCCACGGAATGCAACGGGGGGCGTTGTGCGCGCCGGTCGTCGTCTTCGCCAAGATCGTAGGCGTCGTCAAAAGCCGCGGCCGACGAACCTGCGGTTTTCGAGCCTGAAGCCGCTGACGCCGCCAGCGCGCCGTCCGCATCTTCGGCATCGGCGTCAATGCGCGGGCAGACCACGTAGGCACGTTCCCCCGCGTCGATGCGCTTGCGAATCAGGGCAAACATTTCGCCCATCAACGACGCATTGTCTTCCGGCACCACGAATGTGCGAATCGGCTTGCGGCCGCCGGGAAGTTCGGTCAGCGAGGAAATGTCGAGATCGCCGAACCAGGTCATGGCTGCGGTGCGCGGAATCGGCGTGGCCGTCATGACCAACAGATGAGGCGCCGTAGAACCCTTGGAATTCAACGATTCGCGCTGTTCCACACCGAAGCGGTGCTGTTCGTCGATCACCGCCAAGGTAAGGTTCGGCGCCTGGAAACTCTTGGAAAATGCGGCGTGCGTCGCCACGACGATACAGGGCATGCCCGATGCGGCTGCTGCGAGCACGCGACGACGTTCGGCAAGTCGCATACTTCCCGTGAGAAGAAATACAGGAATCTCCCCATCTTTTGTGCCAAATATATCGTTTCCTTTGCCGGAAAATCCGGTTTCCACATCATCAGATGCGGCCAAATCAAGAAGGTCTGCAAGTTGTACACCTTTATCCACAGCATTATTGTGAATTGTTTTTGCGTCGAATTCCCCATCTTTCGAACTTTGCGCGGACCGTTTATTGCTTCGCCGCGCATTGGCATCATCTAGATTTTTTTGATTATCACTCGAATTTGCGTCGCTTTTTCCCAGTTTGGATACCATTGTGGAAATGCTCGCATAATGCTGTTCGGCAAGAACCTGCGTTGGCGCTACAAGCACGGCCTGGCCGCCTGATCCGACGGCCTGCATCATGGCAGCAACCGCGACCACGGTCTTACCGGAACCGACCTCGCCTTGCAGCAATCGTTGCATGGGGTAATCGTGCGCCATATCGGCGGAAATATCGGCGATGACCTGCTGTTGGCCGTTCGTAAGGGCGAATGGCAGCGACGCGATGAAATCGTCTTTCAACCGCGTTTCAGGGCATGCGGTAGCCTTGGATTTGCGCGATGCATCGCGTGATTTGACGAGCGCGGTCTGGCAGATCAGCGCTTCCTCATATCGCAACGTTTGCAAGGCGTTATCGAAATTCTTGCGATCAACCGGATCATGAATCGCCATGAATGCCTCAGCACGATGCATAAGCCCATATTCCTCACGAAAATCTTCCGGAATAATATCGGGAATAGCATTACCGAGTACTTTAATCTGTATTTCTCGATCAATTTGGGGAATATCAAAATCCCCTTCTTGCGTAGGATTATCTAAGAAATTCCCTGCATTTTGCGTTGCCAGATATTCGGCTCCGCGCAACGCATCCATATATTTCAATACCGATTCATGAATATGTTCGCTGGAAATTCGCGAAGTTGCATGATATACCGGTCGTGGACGGCAAACTCGTTTCAGCGCTTCGTCGATCGTTTGCGCATCGTATTTTAGATTGCCGAGAGGCGGATTCGCAGGATCGCCGAAACCGTCGTTCCATTCCCCGTTTTCCGACTGCGATTGCACGGGATTGATGGTGAGCAGGTCGGGATGCGTGAATTGCAGACGATTGTCGTACACGCTTGGCTCGCCTGCGACGACGAGCAGCGCTCCCGCGTGCAGTTTGCGCTGCACCCAGTCAACATACGATTTGCGATACGAAAAGAAGACCAGCGACGCCAACGATTTTGGGGTGTTGCGACGCGCTGCGAAATCGTCGTCCGTGACTGTTGCGATCAGGCGGAAGCCTCGACGTGCCATGGGGAAAACGCGCGTTTCGAGCACATGCGCGGCGAACGCCATTTTCTCCCCGATTTTCGCTTCATGCAGTGAGCGCGCGGGAACCGGATCGGTTACGCGGAACGGATAATAGGTCAGGGCGTCGCCAACTGACACCACACCAAGCGATTTCAGCGCGCCGACTCTGCGGCGGTTGCTCTCGATTGATGAAATCGGTGTTTCCAGTGTGGTGCTCATAACGCACCATTCTCCCCAGTTATGCCGACAGATGCGGCTTCTACCACTGGGTACGACTCAAACCGCCCAAATTCCCCACTCGCTGGAGGAATACGGACGCAAACCAGCCCCTCAGCGGGCAAAAACCTCCACCCACTGGAGAAATCACCCCGTCCACAAGCCCCTCAGCGGGCAAAAAGCTCCAGTCGCTGGAGAAATCAGGACGCAAACCAGCCAACCAATGGGAGTATTCCTCCACCTACTGGAGGAATACGGACGCAAACGCCACTGTAAGCGGGAAGATTTCTCCATCGAGTGGAGAAATCCGAACGCTTAAAGCCCTGGCGGGATCAAGATAAAGCAAAACCCCGGTGACCATTGGTCTACCGGGGTTTCAAGCTGTTATTTCGCGATTCACGCTTCAACGCGCTGAACCTTGCCAGCCTTGATGCACTTGACGCAAACGCGAACGCGAACGTTCTCGCCGTCGATGGTGGTGCGAACCGGCTGCAGGTTCGGGCGGAAGGTGCGCTTATTGCGAATATGTGAGTGCGAAACGGTGAAACCGGTCTGCGGTCCCTTGCCGCACACTGCGCAACGAGCTGCCATAATGGACTCCCTATAATTACTATTGACTTGCAAGTCTGCGCGTTCGATGCCCCGCAACTGAATGCAAGGCAGAACACACAACTTCTCAACTATACAACCAGCCCCAGCCAATCGCAAATTTGTGGATAGCAATCGCCTTAAATTCCCCGGAATGCCGCTGTCTGGTCAACATGCGTCAGGTCGGCAGACAGCGCATCCAAACCACCATTTGCCCGCGCATAGACGCCGCCAGCCAGTCATAGCCCGAGCCGCCAGCCAGTCAAACCGCCCAGCACACCCCACCCGGCGTCGTCGCGCTAGTTCTTCGACCGCCCTTCGGCTCCAAAACGCAGGCTCATCGCAACCGCGCCGATCACATCACCGCCATCGCGCATTCCAAGCATCCAAGCCGCATCCTGAGCCAGTAGCGGGAAACCAGCATCCGTCAGGCAAATCGCGGCGCGGGCAATCGTATCTAACACCTTGTCTTCCGGCGCAACCGGCACGCCGCCGGATCGCAACGCATCGCACGCATCCCCATATTTCATATCCGGCGAAGGCAATCCCATCTGCCTACTCACTTCTTCGGCCTCATCGCGCGCGGCCGTACGGAATGGCGTGCCGCCGTTGACCATCATCGCATAGCAGGCGAGCGCTTCCGGCAGACGTCCCAACTGCCACAATGCGTAGCCAAGTCGATAGTAGAGCACTTCGCAATCGATAGGCAGCACTGCGATTTTCAACGCGCCGATGAGCACGTCGGCCGCTTTGCCGTATTCGTCGGTTCTTGCGTATACCTGCGATAGTTCCTCGTAGAAACGTACGCTGGTTGGGGCAAGTTTGATGCAGGCGCGCAGCTCACGTTCCGCGCGCTCATAGTCGCCATTGTTTTTGGCGAGTTCCCCAAGATTCTGGTGTACGTCGACTACAGCATCCGGCAGTTTCCAGTAGCGCGTGTGTTCGTCGCCGTCTAGCAGGGAGATGATGAGTCGCACGCCTGGACGGCTGCAGTAGAGCGGAATTTCGCCATTTTCGCCAATTTTCGCTACGCCTGTCTCGTCAGTTCCGCCCGCTTCGCACACCCCACCTGCTTCACCGCTTTCGCCAAGTTGCGCCAACGCGGCTTCCAATTGGAGTTCGGCGACCATGGGGGATCCTTCGTTTTCTTCCATAATCGCGTTCACATCATCGGTGGAAACCGGCGATTCGTCATGCATCACGTCAAGTTCGCAGGCACGGTCGGCACGTAGGAATCCCCGCAATCCTTCAGGCAGCGCACGTTGATCCTGCCATTCGGAAACACGTTTCTCCAAGAATACGGCTGACGTTGCCAGCGGTGTGATTGGCGTCAGGGCACGGTTCCCATCAAAGAAACCCACATAACGCACCGGGCGCAGCAAATTGAGCAGCGCCAGCGGATCGACATCCAACGGAACCACGTCGCATTGTCCGTTTTTCATGGCAGGCAGCGCACCCATCATGAATGGCACGCGATCGAATCCCATGGAAATCACGGGAATGCCGTCAGCATCCCCCACGCAACCGGTCAGATCGACTTGCGTCAGTCGTACGCTTGACGAGAACGCCGCCCACGCAAGCATGCCCGCCAATCGCACGGCATACGCGGAGGCGAATCCGTCGCGATATTGCGACGCAACCGGCATGATCGCCGTGTTCGGTATGCTGAAACGCACCACCATCACGCCGCTGGACGCATCGACGTCAAATCGGTAATGCAAGCGGAAAGGCAATTCGAGATTTTCGCAAACATTGGCGAATCTGGTGCTGATATCCCAATTTCCGCCGCGTGCCCCTTCCGTACCCCTCATTCTACGGAAGTTGTTTTCACCTTCCTGCAGACCGTCGATTGCCACGATCGCACCCGACACGTTTCGCAGATACTGTTGCGATTTCGCAATATAGAAGTTTTCGTCGATGCACGCTTCCGGCATACCTCCGTGCACCGCCCTGCGCGCTTCGTCGTCGGCATAGTCGATGCGGTTAAGCGCCGATTCGACCGCCTGCACAACATTGAATTGTTCATTGGAAAGATCGTTGCCGTTGCAGCGCAGCCAGAATCGTTTCGTCGTGCTCAGTCGGATCACATCAAAATCGTTTTCGGCAGCAATGTCTCGGATGCCCGCAGCACCGGCTTCCACCAAAAGTCGTGCCGCGAATCGTTCGAATGGCAACGCTTGCGCGGAGTTCGTGACGCCACGCCAGATGATCATGTCAAGCGTGTCAGGCAATGGCTGGCTCAATATCGAGCGCAATATTTCAGCGTTCGCACCAAGCATGTCCGGAACTTCCCCACTCATACAGACTCCTCGACTCTTCGCAGAAATATGCCGACGCAACAGCGCGGCGGCAGTCACACACAGCAAACTTAGTTCGTGTTTTCCCAGTATTTTGACACGTTCCAATATACCGTTCTGCGAACGTTTTTCACGACATCAACATACGACATCAACATACAGATGGTGCAATCTACAATCTGCACATGTTCATCTCCGTCATTTCAGTATTCCCAGTATTATTTGCAGCATTTCGATATTTCAGATTTTTTATGTCGATCACACATCAGTCGCAATGTTCATGCAATGTTCATGCGTAACGGCAGAGCGCTCCCCTTACAGCCGCTTAAGATGAATTGTAATATATACAATAGTGAATTGACGGTTTATTCGAAAGAGTCAACAATCATGTCCGAACGCGCAACAGCGCCCGCATCCGCACCTACGTCCGACATGGCCACAGAGACTGCCCCAGAGCATATGCCGGACCCCAACGCAAAACTTACCACCCGCGAAAAGAAGTGGATCGTCTACGATGTCGGCAATTCCGCATTCGTGATGCTGTCGACCGCAGTCGTGCCAATCTACGCAAACTCGCTGCTGCAGTCCGCCGGCCAATCGAATATCGTGTCGACATGGGGGTACGCGCAGACCATCGCGTCGCTGATCATCGCGGTGATGATGCCTGTGCTTGGATCCATGGCCGACGTGCAGGGCATGAAGGTGAAGTTCTTTACCGGATTCTTCCTGACGGGCGTGGTCGCCTGCTGTGCGATGGCGTTGCCGCTCAGCTGGCTCGTTTTCTTGGTGGTGTGCATTCTCGCCACGGTCGGCCTGAACGGTTCGCTCACGTTCTACGATTCCATGCTGGTCGATATCACGTCGAATGAACGTATGGACCGCGTGTCCTCGCATGGTTTCGCATGGGGCTATATTGGCTCCACGATTCCGTTTATCGCCTGTATCGCGCTGATTTTCGGCGGTCCGTCGTTGCTTGGATGGTCCACGGTGGCATGCACGCGTGCTTCGTTCGTAATCACCGCATTGTGGTGGGTGGCGTTCACCATTCCGCTGCTCACCAGCTATAAGCAGGTGCACTACCGCGCTACCGCGGGTCAGACCGGTGAGGCCATCCGCGGCACATTCGCAGAGCTCGGCTCCACTTTTCGTGCAATCCGCAAGAACAAGCCGTTGTGGATGTTCATGATTGCGTTCTTCTTCTATATAGACGCGGTGAACACGGTGATTTCCATGAGCACCTCATACGGCACGCAGCTGGGCATCGACTCTACGCATCTGGTAATGGCGCTGCTGGTCACGCAGTTCGTGGCATTCCCGAGCGCGATCGCTTATGGCAAGCTTGCCGGTCGTTTCGGCGCGAAAACCATGATCACCACGGCTGTGGTCGCCTATATCTGCATTGTGTTGTTTGCCGCGTTCTTCTTGCGTTCCGCAACGGAATTCTGGATTCTTGCGATTCTCGTAGGCCTGTTCCAAGGCGGTATTCAGGCGTTGTCGCGCTCGTATTACGGCAAGATCATTCCAAAGAATCGTGCCAACGAATATTACGGTTTCTATGATATTTTCGGCAAGACCGCTTCGATTATCGGCACTTTCCTCGTTGCGACCACCACGTCGCTGACCGGCAACGCTTCGGTGGGCGTGCTTTCGATCGCAATCCTGCTGATCGTCGCCCTCATCTTCCTTCTCCTGCAAAAAGACCCCACCCGCAAGTAGTACTTGTCTACTAAATGCGCATGTAGATTCAATCACCGCAACCGATTGATTCTGCATGCGCATTTTGCTGCAATAGTGAAGCTTTCTCTTGGCAACAAGGAAGGCTCCAAGCCGCCGGGGGTATTCCCCGGCATCTTCATATTCACCGAAAGAAACGTTGGCAGAGCTGCCTTCATGCCGTATTTCCGATGTCGCCTTACGTCTGAAAAGTCGCGCATGGCAAGAGTCGGCCGCATAGTAATCGCAATTGCGATTTTTCACCGAAGAAAGCAAGTTTGGCGCGAAAATCAGAAGAAATTGAGGGCGCGCGCCACTTCGTCGACAATGTCGAGCATGGCGCTGCGCGCACGTTCAGGCTCCCCTTTGGCAATCGCGTCGGCTACGGCATCATGCGCGTCGAGCGCGTCGGACTTCGGCTTCATCGGGTATTTGCCGAGTTCCACACGCCCGCGCAGCACGGTGGCGATGGTGTCGGAAAGCGCCGCGAACAGCTCATTACCGCTTTCGCGCAGAATCAACGTGTGGAATTCCACGTCAAGATCATGGAATTGCGCGAGCCCCGCTTCGCCTTCCTCGTTGGCTTCGGCGATCTGCCGCATTCGCGCCGCGTACACAGGGAATTTCGCCTTGACGTCGAGGGGAGCGAGCCGCGCGGCGGAGGCGGCCGCAGCCGGTTCGACGGCCAGTCGCAGCTCAGTGAGGGATGACAGCTGCCGTTCGCGTTGCGTGGAGTGGAGACGCCATTCGATCACCTGATGGTTGAGCGCCTGCCATTCGCCGAATGGACGTGCAACAAGTCCGATGCGACGCTTGACGAGTACCGCATTCATGGATTCCAGTGTTTTCGCGACTTCTCGCGCCACGGTTCTGGAAATACCGAAACGACTTTGCAAGGCTTCCAACGTAAGGCTTTCGCCAGCCTTCCACACGCCGTCGAGCATTTCGATGGCGAGCGTTCGACTCACCGAATCCTGCAACAGCTCGCTGCCGATATGTTCTGAGCCCGCCATGCTTTCAGCCATCGATCGCTCCTCCCTTGCCCACTTCACAACATGCCTGCTTTGTTTCACGGCATGTTTCACGCATTCTGCGACACGCACGGCAATCACCAATCGCAGATGATTGCGTATCTGCGATTGCGTGATTTACCGCCATTTTGCACTATCTCCAGCATAGCAAGTCACACGATTTTTCCAATTCGTAGTACTTTTTATTTGACTGATACTACTTTTACGGTTTATAGTAGTCTTATTCCTGGTGCGAAGCGGCACAGGATCATCAATAGCAAGGAGAACAACATGAGCATTCACGTAGTGGTGATGGGCGTTGCAGGATGTGGCAAATCCACCGTCGCAGAAGCCATCCATGAACGACTCGGATACGTGTACGCGGAAGGCGACGACTTCCATCCGCAGGCGAATATCGACAAAATGTCAGCCGGCATTCCACTCACCGATGAGGACCGCTGGCCATGGCTGAACGTCATCAACTCCTGGATGGTGGCACGCGAGGCGCTCGGCGAAAACACCGTGGTGTCCAGCTCCGCGTTGAAGCGCAGCTACCGCGAGGTGCTCGCCAAAAACGTGCCCACATTCTTCATTCACCTCAACGGCAGCCACAAGCTCATTCAGCAGAGGCTCAGCGAACGCAAGGGCCATTTCATGCCGCCCGCGCTACTACCAAGCCAGTTCGCCATTCTTGAGCCGCTTGCCCCCGAAGAGAACGGCGTGGAAATCTCCATCGAAGGCAGCGTCGACGAAATGGTCGACCGTGCCATCAAAGCGTTGAACGCCTACGCCGCAACTGTGGCCGCCCAAACCGCAACCCAGGCCGCCTAACCCACCATTCCCCAGTCCGCATGTGTCCGATTCGGCAGAAACGGACAGACAAAACCCAAAACCGGTGCATGTTTGTCCGATTCCACAGAAACGGACAAACAGGACCCAAAAACAGCAGCCCAACTGTCCGATTCACCAGAAACGGACATGTACGCACCCAAAATGGGCTTCCATATGTCCGAATCTCCAGAATCGGACAAATCTAGCAAGCCAACCCCATGAATCGAGGAGGATTCATGAACCTTATTGCTGCGGCGATCATCGGCATCGCCATCATCGTTCTCCTTATCGCGGTATGCAAAGTGCATCCGTTCCTTTCCCTGCTTGCCGGCTCATTCGCGATGGCCGTGTGCGCGGGCGTGGAATACGACAAGGCATTCGACAGTTTCACGTCCGGCGTCGGTTCCACCATCGCCAACGTCGGCCTGCTTATCGCATTCGGCTCGATCATCGGCACGATCCTGTTCAAGTCGGGCGGCGCCGACACCATCGTCGACACCATCATGTCCAAGACGCCGTTGCAGCGTCTGCCGTGGGCCATGGCACTGATCGCGTTCATCGTCGGCATTCCGATGTTCTTCGAAGTCGGCGTGGTCATTCTCATTCCGGTGGTGCTCTTCGCCGCCCGCCGCGCCAAAGCTCCGGTCGTACTGCTGGGCATTCCAGCCCTCGCAGGCCTGTCCACCCTGCACGCATTCGTGCCGCCGCACCCCGGCCCGCTGACCGCCATCGGCGCACTGAACGCAAACCTTGGCATCACCCTGGCGCTCGGCCTGATCGTCGCCATTCCGACCGTGATCATCTCCGGCCCGCTGTTCGGCAAGCTCGCCGCCAAGTGGGTGCCGATCGCGGCCCCAGAAAACACTGCTGAGGCAGAAGCCCCGAAATCCGCGGAAAACCGCCCGTCTTTCACTTCCGCAATCGCCGTCATCCTGCTGCCGGTCGTGCTTATGCTCGCATCTTCCATCGTGGATCTGACCGGCCAGAGCGAAACCGTATGGGGACGCGCGCTCGCCTTCATCGGCACTCCGCTGGTGGCTCTGCTCATCACCACGATTTTCGCGATGGTTGTGCTCGGCTACATGCAGAAGTTCACTCGCGACGCGGTCAATGGCATGGTCGGGCAGTCGTTCAGCTCCGTCGCCGGCATTATTCTGATCGTCGCCGCCGGCGGTGGTTTCAAGCAGACGCTTGTCGATTCCGGCATTGGCGACGTGATCGCCAATTCGATCACCGAATCCGCCATGAATCCGCTGATCGCAGGCTGGCTGGTCGCCGTGCTCATCCGCCTGGCAACCGGCTCCGCAACCGTCGCCACCGTCACCGCATCCGGCATTATGGTGCCGCTCGCCACCGGCATGAGCCCGACGCATCTGGCGATGCTGGTGCTCGCCATCGGCGCAGGTTCCGTATTCTTCTCGCACCTGAATGATGCAGGATTCTGGCTGGTCAAGGAATACTTCGGTATGACCGTCGGTCAGACATTGAAGACCTGGTCGCTGATGGAAACGATTCTGTCGGTCACCGGCTTGGGTTGCGTCATGCTGCTTTCGTTGGTGCTTTGACGCAACACTTCGCACACGAATTGCGATTGCGATTCGCGCGCATCATATCTGAAAAAACATATCTGAAATACAAAAAACTTGCCGTCCATTCGTTTTCCGCATCTTCTTTTCTGCGTTGCGGAAGATGCTGAAAGCGGGTGGATGGCACCAATCCCAATCAAATTCCATATCAAACAAAACCGTAGAAAGAAGAACATCATGCAGCTGGCAATGATCGGTCTGGGCCGAATGGGTGGCAATATGGCGAAGCGCATCGCGGCGGCCGGGCACGAGGTGGTCGGATATGACCGCTCCCCCGAATCGGATCGCACCGTGGCAAGCCTCGAAGAGATGGTGGCAGCGCTCACCGCGCCGCGCATCGTGTGGGTGATGGTGCCCGCAGGCGAGGCGACCGACAGCACCATCAACGAATTGGCGGAGCTGCTGGAACCCGGCGACATGATCATCGATGGCGGCAATTCCCGTTACACCGATGACGCGCGCCACGCGGCCGAACTTGAGCCGAGGGGCATCCATTTCATGGATTGCGGTGTTTCCGGCGGCGTATGGGGCATTGACCGCGGATACGCGCTTATGGTGGGCGGCAGCGAAGAGGATTTCGAACGCGCTCGCCCGATTTTCGAAGCGCTCAAGCCTGAAGGCGATTCCGGACTGGTGCTCGCAGGCCCGGTCGGCGGCGGCCATTTCGCCAAAATGGTGCACAACGGCATCGAATACGGCATGATGCAGGCGTTCGGCGAAGGTTTCGCCACTATGGTGAAGTCCGATCTCATCAAGGATCCGGCGGCCGTGATGACTTCATGGCGAGACGGTTCCGTGGTACAGTCCTGGCTGTTGGATTTGCTGGCGATCGCGTTCAAGTCCGATCCGACGCTGGAATCCATGCCGCCGGTGGCCAACGAATCCGGCGAGGCGAAGTGGATGATCGAGGCTGCGCTCGAACTGGGCGTGCCGACACCCTCCACCGCGGCCGCGCTGTATGCCCGCCAGACTTCCCGCGGCGGCGCGGACGACATTCTGCGCGTCGTCTCCACCATGCGCGCCCAGTTCGGCGGCCACGTCACCAAGATCGACGAAATCGCCACCCACTGAGAGTGCTTTGAATGTCCGATTCTGCAGAAACGGACAAACAGGACCCAAAAACATCAGCCCAACTGTCCGATTCACCGGAAACGGACATCCAAACACCAAAAACCAGCCTATGAACGTCCGATTCTGCAGAAACGGACACTCCACACAGCTTAAGAACGCCTATCTCGCTTATATATGGCAGACGTCCTCAGCAAAACAGCACTTCGGGGGTACGTTTTTGGCTGTTTTAGCCAACCGACCTGCCATATATAAGCGAGATAGCTCCGGACAGGGGTGTGTTTCTGCCATATATACAGGGGTGTGTTTCTGCCATATATAAGGCAGATACACACCCCTTTGGCTTATTTGCGTCCGAATTCCTCCAGCGAGCGCACACAGGGCTCAGCGGCCGTAGACTTCGTGCACGAACTTTTCGAATGCGGCGATGGAACGCTCCACCTTTTCCGTATCGATGCAGTACGCCATACGGAAGTAGCCGGGCACGCCGAAACTGTCGGATGGCACGAGAATCAGGTCGTAATCCTTGGCCTTCATGCAGAACGCATTCGCATCATCCTCAAGCGCCTTCGGGAAGATGTAGAACGTGCCTCCCGGGCGCACCACGTCGAATCCGAGGCGCACCAGCGCGTCATACAAGAGGTTCATGTTCTTCTCGTACACGGAAAGATCGCTGGTTTCGTCCACCACCTTGGCCACGGCCAGCTGCACGCTGGATCCTGGGCAGTTGTGGCCGGTTCCGCGGCTGATCTGCCCGCACATCGGCACGATCAGTTCGGCATCGGTAGCGCGCGGGTTCACCGCCACGTAGCCGATGCGCTCGCCCGGCAGCGACAGCGACTTGGAGTACGAGTAGCACGAGAGCGTGTTGTCGTAGAACTTGCTCGGGTACGGCTGCACACCCCCATCGAACACGATTTCACGGTATGGTTCGTCGGAAATCAGGAAGATGTCGTGCCCGTATTCGACCTGCTTGGCGCGCAGGATTTCAGCCAGTCGGGTCAGCGTTTCGGCGGAATAGACGGCTCCGGAAGGATTGTTCGGCGTGTTGATGAGCACCGCCGCGGTTCCCGGGTTCAGCGCCTGTTCGAACGCTTCGAAGTTGATTTGGAAGTTTTCGGTGTCGGCCGGCACCACGGTCAGGTGCGCGCCGGTTCCGTTGACATACGGCTGGTACTCAGGGAAGTAGGGGGCAAAGGTGATGACTTCGTCTCCAGGCTTGGTCACCACGCGCAGTGCGTGGGCCAGCGCGCCGGCCGCACCCGTGGTCGGGAAGATGTAGTCGGTCGTATAGTCCATGTCGAAGCGGCGGTTGAGGCTTTCCGCAATGGCCGTGCGCACCGAGGTAATGCCCAGCGACGGCGAGTATCCGTGCAACGCGACCGGTTCCGCCTCTTGGTACAGGGCGATCATTTCGTCGGTGAAGCTTTGCGGGCAGGGCACGCTCGGATTGCCCAACGAATAGTCGAACACGTTCTCGTAGCCGATTTCGGCACCGCGCGCGGTCGCGTATTCGCTCAGCTCGCGGATCACGGATTTTCCGCCGAGCATGGCCTTGTAAGCTTCGTTGATCATGGACAACCTCCCCGTCGTTCGTTCATTTCGCACGTTCGCGTTTTTCCACGGAACAATCCGCGGAAAAACGCCGCTATATCGTTTCTACCACTGGATTGTCACAGCCGGCTTTCGATGGTCACTTGGCAGACGGCGGCTGCTGTTGCGAAATCGCCATGCCGGGTACGAATCCTTCGCTGAAGATCCTGCGCCAGTATTCGAGCATGTCCGCTTTCGACATTGACATGAACATGCCCGCCGCGAGTACGGCGACGTCCTCGTTGAATACGGTGTCGAGCGGCAGTTTTTCATGCAGTTTCGGCCAGCGCTGCAGTACGGCCAGCATGCCTCCGACGGTGAAATCGAGCATGAGATCGGTTTTCAGATCGAGGTTGTCGGCATCCAGTCCAAGTACGGAAATCATGGTGAGTCGCCCGAATTCCTTGAGTGACGAAACGAGTTCCGGCGAGCTGTGCGGACCTGCCAGCAAGGCCAATCGGTCGAGACGCTGACGCTGTTCGGGATCGCGCAGCAACGCGGTGACGTGCTTGCGCCATTCGGTGTCAGGATTGAAATCCCGCCCTGGCACGCCCGGCATTGGCGTGTCTTCGACGGCGTGCAGAATGGCGGAGTCGGCCAATTCCGGCAGTCCGGAGAAATGATAGTAGAAGGAATTGCGATTCACGTCGGCCGTGCGCACGATGTCGGTGACGGTGATTTTGTTGTACTCGCGTTCCGAAAGCAGCTCCCAGAAGGCGTTTTCGAGACGATCTTTTGCTGGCAGGATTTCCGAATCCCTACGTGGTCGTGGCATCAGTACCCCCTAATAATTAGTCACGTTGCCTCATAACCACGTTTTATTGTACAAGTTGTCTAGACCGAATTTCGGCAAATGTCGTATACGAATTCACGCTTACAACACAAGTACGCTACGCGAACAGTGCCCGCCCACGTTCGCACAGTACTCACGCCTCATTCGCGCTTCACTTTCGCTGAACTTTCGGATTGCGAGCGAGCGCCGCCTGCAACAGAATCACCAACGCCTGATTGATGTTGCGCCGATCCGCACTGCTCAAGCCAACATATGTGCCGAGCATTTCAGGAATCACTTTCGGACCGGCCGCCACGATCGCAGAAATACTGCCCGCACCGGAAGCCTCAAGCACGGAGAACAGCGCGTCGACCGCATGCTCACGCTGTTCTTTGGAAAGTCCCGCAAGCCAGCCGTTCAGCGACTTGTTGAACACCACCGAACTGTCGGCCACATCTTCGGCCTTGGCGAATTCACCCCCGTGCATCTGCCACGAGAAGGCGAAATGCTGCATGATGCCGTCCACGTCGGATTTCACCACCACGCAACGTTCGGGGGTTTCAAACACCATGCCCACCACCGAGGAGTCCGGCACGATTTTCACAATGCGGTCGCTCACGCTCGCATATTCGAAACTTTTCACCACTTCTTCGGGGAAACCCGGCCCGTCGAGCGAGTAAATGCGTTCAACGCGGTCCTTGATCTCGTCTTCGGCGTTCATGGCCGCATATACGGCCAGATTACCACCTTTGGAGTGACCGGTCAGCAGTATCGGCCCATCCCACAGCGAGGCGACTTTTTTCAGGTATTCAGCTGCGGAAACCTGTGCTGGAACCGGGTATTGGAAGGCCATGTTGAAGTCTTCCTTCCATCCGACCAGCGAATCATCAGTACCCCGAAACGCCACAACCAGCGTTCCCGACGGCAGCCGGAAAGTCACTGCCGCGAACTGCGTTTGCGCACCACCATCGAACTGCTCGCAATACGCGCTCATCTCAACGTCGGAAAACCGCGGATTCGCCGCCACAGCATGGTAGAAGTCGTGCGTCACCTGCGGATCGACCAATCCCACGTTCTCCACATCATGGTCGGCCACGGGCTTGTCGTGGTTCAGCTCGTCATCGGCACGCGCAATCGTCACGCCGCCAAACGGGGGCTTGCGCAGCATACGCAACGATGCGATCGGACGCCGAATATCGAATTGCTTCGCACGCACCTGCAACGTACCGTATTTCGCTACCAAATCGTCCAATCGCAGCACGCATTCCGGTACTTCGTCGTACGAAAGCTGCGCCAACACCAATGCGTCGGCCTCGCGGAACGGCAATGCCTCGAAACTGCGCGTTTCCGTGCGCGCATAGTCAATAATATTGCCCATCACGCATCCCCCTCCTTGTCGTTGCGCAGTTCCCCGACAGCGACTTTCGCCGCACTGGCTGGAATCGCCTTGAACACGTCTTTGATGAGTTCGCGCGTTTGCACGTCGGTACCTCTGGCGGCTGCCACGATTTTCGGCAGCGAATCCGTCCAATGCGCCACCAGATCAGCGATATTACCGTACCCCGCGGCTGCGAAGATGTCGTATATCTGGTTGATGGCCCGTTCGCGTTGTTCCTGGCTTACGCGGTCGAACCATCCGTCAATGGTTTTGCCGATGAGTTGCGCACCGCCTGTCAGCTCGCTTGCCTGCTCGAATTCGCCGGATTGCGTCACTTGCCAGCTTGATCCCATATGCTGCAGAATGCTTATGGCGTCGGCTTTGACGAAGGTTGGTTTGATTTGCGATTGCAACAGCATGCCGATAATGGAGGATTCCGGCACGGTTTTGTCGATTCGTGCCGCGATTGCCTGATATGCGCGGCTATGCACCATGACTTGAGACATTCCAGGACCGTCATGCGAGAAGATGCGGGAGATTCTGCAGTTGCGTCCCGGCACGCTTCCTCCGAGCGCCGGCAGCAGTCCGAGCCGTTGCGCGCGTTCGTTGGTCGCTTCAATATCGCTTTGCGTGATTTGCATGGCCGCATATACCGCCATATTGCCGCCTTTGGAATGCCCGCCGATCATAATGTCGGGTGATTTTTTCGCCGAGAGGAAACGTTCCGTCCTGTCCAGAATCGAGTCCGCATATCGATATGCCGATTCTTGCGACGGCACTGGGCAGCGCACCGCCATATTAAAATCCTCTTTCCAACCGACGAGCGTGCCGTCAGTGCCACGGAACGCAACATATAAGCCGAAATCGGCACCCAAATCGAAGGTCATCGCAGCGAATTGCTGCTGCTCGCCCTCATCCAAACGTTCGTCATACTCCCCCACCCGCAACCCGCGGAATCGCGGCGATTCGCAAACCGCGCGCAGCAACGAAAGCCGATAATCATTCATTTCAGAGGAATTCGAAACAAACATCTCATCGTAGCTTTCGGCGCGCAGCAAGTCACGGATCGGCACGGTCGCCACCGACTTGGCCTCGCCGAATGCTGGAACCAAGCCCGGCAATCGCATGTAGGAAAGCTCGGAAAGCACCAAGGAATCGACATTGCTGAACGCCAATTCGCCAAACCCGCGGAACTCGCGGCGCACATAATCCACAACATTGCCCATGCCTCAACTTTAGTCCGTTCACGGCTCCGGACACATGTCACCACGCGCATTCCCACATGTTCTCGCGCACGCCCCCGCACACCCACGCTCAAACCGACTCAGCCACGCACTGTAGGATATGTGCGAACACAAGTTGCGAACACGCATCGCAGACGCAGCGAACGCAAGTCGCGCGCACCAGTAATGCATGCGAATCAAACTTATGAAGGGACGCTTCAGAACACTATGGAACCGATTGGAATCGTTGTGGATTGGCTGAAAACCAATTCCGGAAAAATCATTCTGCTCATTGTCGTTGCACTGCTTGCGGCCGTTATCGACAAGGCGCTTACCCGAATCGTGAGCAAAGTGCTGGACCGTTCGCAAGTGCCGAACGCTTCGATTTTCATCAATATTCTGCGCGCGGTGGTGTGGACGTTGGCTGTGGGCACTGTGCTGCAGCCGGTATTCGGCATTAATCCGACCACGATTTTCACCGCGCTCGGCATTGGTGGTCTTGCGGTGTCGCTCGGTATGAAAGATACGATCGCGAACATCATCGGCGGTTTCGGTCTGATGCTTGGCCGTGTAATCCAGCCGGGCGATCTGGTGAATGTGGCGGGCACCGATGGCGTGGTCGAAGATATCAACTGGCGTCAGACCGTGGTGCGCGAGCGCAATGGCAACGTCAAGATCATTCCGAATTCGATTCTGAACACCGCGTCACTGGAAAAACTCAATCCGTCCAATGAGATGCTGGTTCGTGTGCCGTTTACCGCCAAGGCCGGTACCGACATCGACGAGATGACCCGTCAGGTGGTTCAGGCCGTGCAGCGCGATACCGCCGATTTGGCCGATCCGCGCTTCCCTCCGAAAGTAAGACTGACCGGCTACTCCCCTTACGGCATCAATGTCGAAGTGTGCGCGTACGCCAAGCCGGAATCGTTGCTTCCCGACATGATCAACGCCGTGGCACGTTCCATCGCCAATGCTGATTTTCTTGAGAATCGCGCCATTAACAAAGAATCGTAATATCCTCGCGAACATAAGAAATCGCGGTTGACCCATATATATAAAGTGCCGCATGCAGTAGTCCACATGCGGCACTTTTTTATACTGAAATTATTGCATCATTAGATTGATTGACGTAATAATAACCGTCACTACAATGTAAGTAACTACACCGACGTTCAGTATTGCCGTGCTCGTGCGAACGCCGCGAGGCAGTTCTTCCGGTGCGGTATAGAATTCAAAGTTCTTGCGATTGCGGATAAGCAACACTATGCCCGCGATGATCAGACCGTAATATAGCAGCATATAGATGCCGAATATCATCATTCCCGTCGCATTCTGGCCCATCCACTGCATCATGGCCGTTCCGTCGCCGTTTTCCGCACTGGTCAGCACGTTCATCAGACTGTCGATGTCAATGTTCGTCACCACCCACGGCGCAACCACGCCACCCATGAAGTTGACGATCATGTGCATGGCCACCGAATAACGCAGTTTGCTGGTGCGCACGTACACGTAGCCGAACATAAGACCCAATGCGAATGCGTAGAAGAACTGGAACAGGTTCATGTGCACCAGAGCAAAGAACAGTGCGGAGAACACGATCGCGGTTTTTTCGCCGTATTTGCGCGTGCGGCTGATGAGTTCCTTGCGGAAGATCCATTCTTCGAACAACGGTCCGAGAATTACGAGGAACACCACGTTCCACACGTCGAATTGCATGGCCAGATCGCTCACCGAATTGCTGGCTTTGCCTCCGGACAGCAGCGACGCCAACATATTGCCGATGAGACTGCCCCCATACATGAGCGGGAAGCACATGATAAGCAGTTTGAAGAATTGGCCCGGCTTCATGTCGAACTTGCGTGTTTCAATGACCGACGATTTGCCCATGATCAGTACCGCGAGCGGCATGGCCACGAGATACAAAGGGGCATCCGACGCCACATACACCGCCCAATTCGGCAGATTCGTGGTATGCAGTACCTGATAGAGCATGCCGGAAAGCACCGTTGCAAGCGCATACCAGATCACCACCATCAGGCACATGCCTGCGCCGATGCGGGAGAACACGCTTTTCACGCGCCTGAGCCACAGTTCGTAGGGATTGGCTTGTGGCTGCGGATACTGCGGTTGTTGCTGATATTGGGATGGCTGTTGTGGATTCTGCTGCGGATGCGGTTGTTGCGGCCGCTGCGGATATTGGGGGTACTGCGGAAACGTCATATTTGCCTTTGCGACGACGTGCACGGGGTGCATATACGAAAATGCTGATATTCAGCACCTTAGTACAGGAATGCTGAATATCAGCTTACAATCTCATGACCGTCGTCATGGGCGTCCGCAACGAAACAGCTCACACGGCGAGCGCGGCGATCGGACGCGGAGCCACCACCCAATCGAAATCAGCGCAGCACGCCCTCGATCAGCGTGGTGATCAGATCGGTGTAGCTCACGCCGGTTGCCTCCCATGCCTTGGGATACATGGAAATCGGGGTGAAGCCCGGCATGGTGTTGATTTCGTTGACCATCACTTCGCCGTCGGCCGTCACGAAGGTGTCGACACGACTCAGACCGGCGCCGTCGACTGCGATGAACGCTTTTTTGGCGGTTTCGCGCACGCGGTTCAGAGTTTCTTCCGGCAGGCTTGCGGGCACTTCCACATGGCTTGCGTCGGAGTTCACGTACTTGCTGTCGAAATCATAGAACTGGTCGTCGCCCTCGGCACGCTTGTCAAGCACGATTTCGCCCGGCCAGCTGGCCTGCGGAGCCTCGCCGGCCTTCGGGCAGAGCACGGCGCATTCGATTTCGCGCGCGTCGATGCCCTGTTCCACGAGCACACGCCAATCATGGTGGGACGCTTCGAACACTGCGGCGGCAAGCTCGGCCGCATCGCCCTCATGTTCGACCTTGGTCACGCCGAAGCTGGAACCGGCGCGGGACGGCTTCACGAACAGCGGGTACTGCAATCCGGCCTGCTGCACCGCGGCAAGCATCTCGTCCGCTTCGGCGGCGAATTCGGAAGCGGCATCATAATCGCGCACATCCAACGTGATGCCGGGAGCCACGGGAATACCGGCCGCAGCCAGCAATACCTTCGTATAATGCTTGTCCATGCAAGCGGCGGAAGCGAGCACACCGCAGCCAACGTACGGCACGTTCATCATTTCGAACAGGCCCTGAATCGTGCCATCCTCACCGTACGGACCATGCAATACCGGAAGCACGGCGTCCACGTGGCCAAGCGAAGTCAGCGTGCCGTCATCTTCACGAGCGAAGAAACCATCCTGGCCGAGTGCCACATCCAGCACCACATCTTTGGAGAAATCCGTCTTCTCCACCATCGGCAGGCCTTCGCTCATGTTCCACTTGCGTGGATCCTCGCCGCCTACGATCCACTCGCCGTTCTTGGTGATTCCCACCTCAATGGCTTCGAACTTGTCAGTATCCAACGCGCGCAGCACGCCCGCCGCAGAGATGCAGGAAATCGAATGCTCGTCGGCTTTGCCGCCATACATCACCACAATGCGCTGTTTTGCCATCTTTGTCTTATGCTCCATAAGTTGGTCCGTTGAACGCACGCGCGCCCAATACCGTCTGCCAATACTGTCTGTACTGTCTGTCTTCGCAATATCGCGCCGGTTCGCACTTCTGTTCGCCCGCGATACCACGCATTCGCAATATCGCAGTTCAGTATACAAACCGCACCCCACAGCCCACACACGACGAATCATAATTACACACGCCCGTCACTCATGTCCTATTTTCATGAATCATAGAATACGGAATCAAACGTTGGAATGATGCGATTGCAACCTGAAAAACCGAGCTTAATCGCTTTGTCTAATCACGATTAGACTAATCACGATTAGACTATTTTTATACAGATTTACTATTATTGCCGAAATATATGGCGATTGACGATTGACACATTCCGATTGACGTTTTACGCAATCGCATGCCTCGAAAAATAAAAAGACCGCACCTGAAAGTGCGGTCTTATCTGCAATCGCGATGTTACGGAAAGCTTATTCTTCGCTGATGCCTTCGCCGAAAAGTTCGGACAGCATCTGCGCGCAGGAGATGCCATCGGAAAGCACGTGGCTCATGGCCGTGGCGAGCGGCGTGGGCACGCCATACTGCTTGCCGAGCGCCACCACCGCATCGGTGGTCGGCACGCCTTCGGCCACGCCGTTACTCACCTTGGTGGCTTCCTCAACGCTCAATCCCTTGCCCAAGTTGGATCCGAACGTGTAGTTGCGGCTCAACGGGGATCCGCAGGTGGCGATCAGGTCGCCCACGCCAGCCAAACCGGCGAACGTCTTCGGATCGGCGCCTGCCGCCTCGCCCAGGGCGGTCAGTTCGGCCAGGCCACGGGTTTCGATCATGGCGGCGGTATTTTCGCCGTAGCCGGCGCCGCGGGCCATGCCCACGGCCAGCGCGACCACATTCTTCAGCGATCCACACATTTCCAAGCCGATCACGTCGCGGGTTACGAACGCACGGAAATAGTCGGTGGTGCAAGCGGCTGCGATCTTGCGCGCATTGTCGAGATTTTCGCAGGCGACCACGGTTGCGGCCGGCTCGCGGTCGGCGATCTGCTTGCTCAGGTTCGGTCCGGAAATCGCGGCGAAGCGGTCGGCCGGCAGGTCGAGCGTTTCCATAACGACTTCATCCATGCGCTTGCCGGTGGTGCGTTCGATGCCTTTCATCAGCGAGGCGACGAGTGCGGTTTCGGGAATCAGGTCCTTGAATTCGACGAGCGCGACGCGGGCGAACTGTGCGGCGATGGCCACGATCACAATGTCGGCGTTGGCTACGGCTTCGGCACGGTCGCCGGTGGCGGTCATGTTGCTTGGCAGCACTTTCACGCTGGGCAGGCGAACACCGTTGTGATGGTGGTCGCGAATGCCTTCCACAATCTCCGGTTCGATGGCCCACATAGTCACATTGTTGCCTGCATCGGCAAGCACCTGACCGAAAGCGGTTCCCCAAGCTCCTGCGCCCAGTACCGTCACGTTCGTCATATTTGCTCCTTGCATTACTCCGGGCATCATTCATAACCCGGAGTCTTGGCTCAAAAATTGCTTTTCCTATGCTACCGCCGGCTACGCACACCGCGATATATGCCGCAATACGCGCCATACGTATGCGCAATCGGCTGGCAGTATTTCGATTACCGCATTTCAGCAATCGCGTGTGCGGTCTTTTTCGATTCGGCCTTCTTCGATTCAGTCCTTCACTCGGCTCATCGTACGATAATCCCAATATCCATCGGGGGCTTGTTCGCCGCGGATTTCGGCCATGACTTCGGTCATACGCACGCGGATGCGTCGGGTAAGTTCGTTGGCGAGATCCTCCGGCACTTCCTCACCCCAGGAATCGCAATCGGCGAGCAGATCCGCATAATCAAGCGCCTCGTCGTAGCACATGACCACGTTTTTACGCGGCCACGGCCACCAATGGTTGATGCTTGCCGCGCCCCACGTTACCGCGCAATACAGCGGAATCTGGTAGCCGAGTCGGCGCGAAGCCTCAAGCGCGATCATGCCCACGCCGTTTTTCATGCTCATCGGCCATTTCTGCGGGTCGCGCGTTACCGTGCCTTCCGGCCATACGGTTAGGGGTCGGCCGGAGGTAAGGATTTCCACGGAGGTTTCCTCGATGGCTTTCGCCTTGCCCGAACGGCGTTGCACGGGCTGCATGCCTACCAGTTGGAACCATTTGCCGATCAGCGGCCACGAGGCCATTTCGGCTTTGGCCATGTAGCGCGGACGGCGGCCTTGATGGAACATGGAGATCATGGGCACGAACACGTCAAACATGGTGACGTGCGTGGCCGCGGTGATGAACGGACCGGTTTCCGGCACGTGTTCGATGCCCCACGCCTTGAGTTTGGTGCGGTTGCGGAATACGATGTCGCATCCGGTGAGCAGACGATGGGTCGCTTTCGGATTCTGCGCCGCGATTTCGGCTTCATTGGCTTTGCGCGGCCCGCATGGAAAGTCGTGGGTTGGGTCAACGAGATGGTGACGCTGTGCGAGCTTTGCGACTTGTTCGTCGCTTAACGGTTTGACCGCGGAACGCGGCGAGGGTTTTCCTTTGGATGCCATGCGTTCCATTCTGCCACCACCCATTCCGCTTGGTTGGAACGATTGCGCTCATGCACGACGCACACACGAAATACAAAAACACGGAATATACGAAAAAGGCGGAACTGGTGGATAGGCTGGAGGACGATTGACGACGAAGATGTTGCGACCATCCCTAGAATCCGTCTGGACATGCAGTAAACACAATAACGATGAGGGAAACCCTTATATCTTCGGCTGTTCACCTCGTTGCAAACGCCATTCGATATCGACAATCATAATGCCATTCCGAAAGAATCTCTGCCGAAAATCGACATTATTTTCAAAAACAATAAAACTTTTGCATCACTATTATGCGCCATAACCCCCTAAATTAAGTTCAATAATTTATACACTGAATTACTAAGTTTTTGAGAACGAGCAACGGCAATGTGTAAGCAAAAAGCCGGTGCCCACTGTTGTGAACACCGGCCTTACCAAGCCAATCAAGCTATATCAGCGATAAATCAAGCAACAAATCAGTCGAAATCTGCGCCGAGGGCTTCGAGCTTGCCACGGAAATCGGCATAACCGCGGTCAATCAGCGAAATGCCCTGCACATTGGACGGGCCCTTTGCCGCCAACGCGGCAATCAGATGGCTGAAGCCGCCACGCAGATCCGGCACGTCAATATCGCGGCCGGTCAGCGGGGTCGGTCCGAAAATAACCGCGGAATGCTTGTAATTGCGCTGCTGGAAACGGCATGGCAGCGATCCGAGGCATTCGCGATACAGCTGAATCGTGGCACCCATCTGCACCAGTGGCTTCGTGAAACCGAAACGATTCTCATACACCGTTTCGTGCACGATCGACAGGCCCTTCGCCTGCGTCAACGCCACCACCAGCGGCTGCTGCCAGTCGGTCATGAAGCCCGGATGCACGTCGGTTTCGATCGCGACCGGCTTCAAATCGCCGCCCGGATGCCAGAAACGAATGCCGTTATCGGTGATGTCGAACTCACCACCAATCTTGCGGAACACGTTCAGGAACGTCATCATTTCAGGCTGCGTAGCACCCTTGACGAAAATGTCGCCATGCGTGGCCAATGCCGCGGAAGCCCAGGAAGCGGCCTCGATGCGGTCGGTCAGCGAAGTGTGCGTATAGCCCTTCAGCTCCTTCACACCCTCGATGCGGAACGTACGGTCCACATCCACGGAAATGATCGCGCCCATCTTCTGCAGCACGCACACCAAATCCATGATTTCAGGTTCGGTGGCAGCGCCGGAAAGCTCCGTCTTGCCCTCAGCAAGCACGGCGGCAAGCAACGTCTGCTCGGTAGCGCCCACCGACGGGTACGGCAGGTGAATCTTCGCGCCATGCAAACCGTTCGGAGCGGTGATATGAATGCCGTCCTTATGTTCCTTATCGACGTTGGCACCCAACTTGCGCAACGTTTCCAGGTGGAAATCAATCGGACGACCGCCAATATTGCATCCGCCGAGAGCCGGAATGAACGCCTCACCCAAACGGTGCAGCAGCGGGCCGGAGAACAGAATCGGAATACGCGACGAACCAGACAGCGTATCCACGTCGGCCACATCGGCAAGCTGCACATTCGTGGCGTCGATCGTGACCACGCCGTGATCGCCATCCACCGTAACGTCCACGCCATGCAGACGCAGCAAGTCGGAGACCACATGCACGTCGCGAATCTCCGGAACATTCTTCAACACGGACGTACCCGGGGCGAGCAGCGCCGCCACCATGGCCTTGCTCACGAAGTTCTTCGCGCCACGCACCTTGATGGTGCCGTTCAGCGGCTTGCCACCTTCGACGTGCAGAATGTCGTTGTTGTTGTCAGACACGCTCAACCTCTTTCGCTTCCCTTATACGGTTCAAGCTTGAAACACACTAACCCTCAGTTTGCCATAAGGCATGTAGTGGGCTCGTGAAATGCCGCGTTCAGCGCAGTGTCTCCCAATTTCGTTCGACTTTCGACCAAAATTCCCAGCCACTGGAACAATCCACCCGCCAAACCGCATCCCAGCGGGCAAAAACTTCCAGTCGGTGGAAGAATCCTCCCGGTACAAGCCCCTCCACCGTCCAAAAACCTCCAGTCACTGGAAGAATCATCCCACCAAACTGCATCTCAGCGGGCAAAACCCTCCAGTCACTGGAAGAATCAGGACGGACAGCTACCCCCGTGCTGCACTAATCCTTCCAGCGAATGGGAAAAATGGACGGTGAAACGCAACAGAGCGCAAATCAGGCGCAATTGAACCTGTGACTACAGTGCGGCTTTAATGTCTTGCGCCAAACGGGCGTTCCACATGGCACCCGTAGCGCTCATCACCGCGTTTGCACCAGCCTCGCGGTACGCCTTGTAATCTTCCGGACGAATCACACCGCCCACGCCAACGATCGCAAAATCAAGACCCAGCTTCTCGCGAATCGCATTCAGGCGGCCAACCATATCGAGACCTGCACCACGAATCGCATTGCCACATACGCCCGAACGGTCACGCCCCGCGCCTGGCAATGCCTGATTGCCGTTCGCATCCACCAGCTTCGCGGAGATTGTGTTAATGGTGGAGAAACCCTGCACCGCGCCATGGCCGGCGGTTTCCTTCACCATGATTTCCAGATCAGCATCATTCGGAATGTATGCGAGCTTCACGATCAGCGGACGATCGCCGATTTCGTTCTTCACCGCTTCCGTAATCTCGCCGACCAAATGCGGATCGTGGCACAACAGACGATTATGTCCCTCATTCGGGCAGCTGGTGTTCATTTCCATCAGGCCAGCGCCAGTTTCGGCAACCAAATGCGCGGTGGTGACATGATCGGCGATATACGCTTCACGATCCATGCCCTCCACGCGGGAGCCTTGGAAGCTCGGCACCAGCAGCTGGCCGTCACCGGCTGCGGCGATTGCCTTCTGCATGTCCGGCTGCCATTCGTCGGGATCACGGGAGGGAACGCCGAAACTGTTGGAAATCGAAATCGGAAGCTCATAACGGGTATCGGCAAGCACACCCTCGTCAAGTTCGGCACTGCCCGGAACCAGCGAACCATCGGCATTCCGCGGATGCACGGCCAGCACGTTCGGGAACGCATTGCAGCCCCATGCGCGGGAACGAACCGTCTTGTATACCGCCAGATCGAAGCCCATACGGAAAGCGGCCGTGGTGAAACGCTCATTCAGCAGCGGACCAGCTGGAATACCGAACGGCAGATTCACACGAAAACCAAGGAATTCCTGCGCTTGAGCGGCCTGAATGGTCTGAACGCCCTGAACCTCACTGGAGGAATCGGACGCAACCTCAGCAACAACAGACGTGACCGATCCCGCAGAATCGGACGCATCAGCCCGCAACACTTCGGCAAACGCGCCGAACGGCCCTTGCAAATAGTTGTCTTCATACGTGCGATTGACATCATAAAACGGCGCAAAACCCTGGCTCATTTTTCTCTCCGAAAGCTACGAAAGCACGAAACAATAAGCCCACCATAGCGCGTCTCATATGCAAAACCCGCGCAAATCTCACATAATCAGCAATCCCAACGTCCCAATCCTTCCAGTCACTGGAGGAATCCGGACAATATGAGTCCCCTAATCGTCCCAAAACCTCCACCCAGTGGAGGAATCACCCCGCTACGGACCGTCTCAAAGTCCAAAAACATCCACCTACTGGAAGAATCCTCCCGCTCACGCATCACATAACATCCCAATCCTTCCAGTCACTGGAAGAATCCTCCCGCGAACAATCATCCCGACGTCCCAATTCTTCCACCCACTGGAAGAATCCTCCCGCAAACAGCCCGCGCAACAACGCAAGCGGGGTGTTCCTTCCACCCACTGGAGGAATCACCCCGCAAACAGCCCGCGCACCTAGCCAGACGCCAACTCAGATGATGCCGCGATCGGCAAGCGGGCCCTGCCAATCCGGGTATTCGCCTTCGCGCGCGGACGCGATCAACTGCTCCGGCTCACGCTTCGCCGGCAGCGTCTTCGGCTTGAACGGGAACTTTTCGGCACGCATCTTCTCGTATGTCACAATATCGTCTTCATACTGCAACGTCAGATCGATATCGTCATAGCCGTTCATCAGGCGCCAACGGGTATAGTCGTTCACTTCGAACGGCAGCGTCACGTCGCCGCACGTCACCGTGCGATCCTCCAGGCTCACCGTCATATCACGGCCCGGCTCCTCGTCAAGCAGCTTCCACAGCAACTCAACGGATTCCTGCGGCATAATCGCAGCCAGCACGCCGTTCTTCGCGGTGTTGCCGTAGAAAATGTCGGCGAAACGAGATGAAATCACCACGCGGAAGCCGTAATCATGCAATGCCCACACGGCATGTTCACGAGAAGATCCGATACCGAAATCCGGTCCGGCAACGAGAATCTTGCCCCGCTTGTATTCCGGCTGGTTGAGCACGAATTCCGGATCGCGACGCCACGCATAGAACAGCGCGTCGTCGAAACCGGACTTCTGCACGCGCTTCAAGAACACGGCTGGAATAATCTGGTCAGTATCGACATTGGAACGGCGAAGCGGCACGGCCACGCCGGTAAGAGTAGTCAGTTTTTCCATTTCACTATTTCTTTCGATGTAACGATTCACAGAATGCCGGAAATCCAAGATTTCTCAGGTTTTCAAGCATTCTCAACGATTCACAGATCAGCCGGAGACGAGATGGTACCGCGGATGGCCGTTGCGGCGGCGACCGCCGGCGACGCCAGATGCGTACGCGACCCCTTGCCCTGTCGACCTTCGAAATTGCGGTTCGAAGTGGAGATGGAACGTTCGCGGGCCACCATCTTGTCGGGGTTCATGCCCAGGCACATGGAGCAGCCTGCGTTACGCCATTCGGCACCGAAGTCCTTGAAGATCTTGTCAAGTCCTTCCTTTTCCGCCTGCAAACGCACGCGAGAGGAGGCCGGCACCACGAGCACGCGGTGAATGTTTTCGGCCTTGTGATGCCCCTTCATAATGGAAGCGGCCACACGCAGATCCTCGAGACGTCCGTTGGTGCAGGAGCCGATGAACACGGTATCCACGGCAATGTCTTTGATGCGCATGCCCGGCGTCAAGCCCATGTAGGCAATGGCACGCTCGGCCGCGGTGCGCTCGGTTTCATCGTTGAACGAAGCCGGATCCGGCACCACGCCGGAAATCTTGATGCCCTGACCCGGGTTGGTGCCCCACGTCACATACGGCTCGAGATCTTCGGCCTTGATGGTCACTTCCTTGTCGAATACGGCGTCGTCATCGGTTTTCAGCGTCTTCCAGTATTCGATGGCCTTGTCCCACATTTCACCTTCCGGCGCGTGCGGGCGTCCCTTCAGATATTCGAACGTCACTTCGTCCGGCGCGATCATGCCGGCGCGAGCGCCCGCTTCGATCGACATGTTGCAGATGGTCATGCGTGCGTCCATCGACAGTTTCTTGATGGCCTCACCACGATATTCAATGACGTGCCCTTGGCCGCCACCGGTGCCGATCTTCGCGATAATCGCAAGAATAATGTCTTTTGCGGTGACGCCCTTCGGCAGTTCACCTTCGATATTCACGGCCATGGTCTTGAACGGCTTCAGGCTCAGGGTCTGCGTTGCCATAACATGTTCGACTTCGGAGGTGCCGATGCCGATGGCCATGGCACCGAACGCGCCGTGCGTGGAGGTGTGCGAGTCACCGCACACGATCGTCATGCCCGGCTGCGTCAGGCCCAGCACCGGCGCGAACGCGTGCACCACGCCCTGATCGGCGTCTCCCAGCGGGCACAGACGTACGCCGAAATCCTTGCAGTTCTTTTCGAGCGTGCTTAGCTGCAGCGCGGAGATCTTATCCGGATTCGGGCGGTCGATGTCGGCAGTCGGCGTGTTGTGATCTTCCGTTGCGATCAGCTGGTCAAGGTGACGTGGCTTGCGTCCGGCCAGTCGCAAGCCTTCGAATGCCTGCGGACTGGTAACTTCGTGCATGAGCATCAGATCAATGTACAGCAAGTCGGGAGCCCCATCACTACCCTTGCGTACCAAATGATCGGCCCAGACCTTCTCGGCCAATGTCGTTCCCATTGCGGGACCTCCTCGAATTTTTCCTCGCTTTTTCCTCGCGGTATTGCCAACCCGCGTTGTTCGTGCTATAAGCCTATGGTGTTCGAGCCTGGTTCGAACGCGTTTATGCCGGTATATGAGATACTTGCATGCAACGCACACATCACATATGGGCCAAGTTCACTCCAGATCATGTCAAAATCGCCGCGATTGTGGCATACCTCCCCGTATGTACCTACAAAATCGTTGAAAATTCAGATTTTTTCCAGCTTTTTCCATAACTGAGTAAAGATTAAAATACCTGCTCTACCGCAGTCCGACATTGCGTACATTTTGCATTTCAATATGTGAGATGGCATAATCCCTCTTATGACTTCTTCGAATACAAGCACCACCATGCCTGAATCGCAGTCGGATGAGACTGAGCTTCCAGCTGAGACCCACCACACGACGTCTTCTCAAAGCAATGAGATTCATTCCGGTGTGGGTGTGCTTGACAAGACCGTCAAAATCCTTGACGCGCTTGAATCCGGTCCGGCAACGCTCGGACAGCTGGTTTCCTCGACGGGCTTGGCCCGACCGACCGCGCATCGACTGGCGATTGCGTTGGAGCGTCACCGTTTTGTGTTGCGTGATCAGCATGGTCGTTTCGTGCTTGGCTCGCGTTTTGCGGAATTGGCCGCTGCTGCCGGCGAGGATCGTTTGCTGACCGCAGCCGCGCCGATTTTGCAGACGTTGCTGGATCGCACTGGCGAATCCGCGCAGATTTACCGCCGTCAGGGCGATATGCGCGTGTGCATCGCCGCCGTGGAGCGCGCTTCCGGTTTGCGTGATTCCATTCCGGTCGGTGCGATGCTGTCGATGGAGGCCGGTTCCGCGGCCCAGATTTTGCTGGCTTGGGAGGATTCCGAACGCCTGCATCAGGGGTTGCGTCACGCCAAGTTCACCGCGGCCAAGCTTACCGCCGTGCGCAAGCGCGGTTGGGCCGAGTCGGTCAACGAGCGCGATGAGGGCGTATGCTCGATTTCCGCGCCGATTCGCAATGCTTCCGGTCAGGTGATTGCCGCAATTTCGATTTCCGGCCCGGACGGTCGTATGGGGTCCAATCCCGGACGCCGTTACGCCCCGCTGGTTATGGCTGCCGGCAAGTATTTGACCGACGCCTTGATTAAGGCTTCTTCCGGTCGCTGACGGGCAATATACAGCCTCTCAACCGTGTTCCGCGATGCATGCAGGACACGGTTTTGCTATTTCCTGCCTTCCGCAAGTTTTGCCATTTCCTTGCAGGATTTGTCATTTCGCTCTTTTCAGCTACTTCTTACGCAGCCAAGTCAACAGTTTGCTCCACCATGTCGGCCGATGCAGCAGATCCACGCCTTCGGATTCGGGCTTCGATTCACTGGTCATGCCGTACGCGTACGCCTTGCCCGCGCTCGGTTTGCCCACCAATTCGCCGTATTCAAGCAGCTGCGTACGCGGCTCGTACGGATGGCGGATGTCGAACTCGATCAGCCGCGCGGCCCGCTTCTGCGGCACCGGACCATACGATCCGAAACCGCTGGTGGGCGACGCGATCATCATCAGACCGCCAACCTTGCCTGGCGAAGCCGCCGTCTGCGCATCAGCCGAGGCCATTTCTCGCGAAACCGGCACTGTTCCAACGAATGCGTTGCGGTGATCATGCCCCGCGGAAATCGCAAAATAGTCATGCTGTTCCAATATCGCGAATTCACCGCTGTCGGCATCCGGGCAGCTGACACCCTCCCCCAGATAACTGCCGGGAAGCGTTTTTTCCTCATCCAAAACGTAATGTTTTCCAGCGAAATTGCGGTAGCCTTCAATCGCACGCGCCGCATTCGCCGCGGCCGGCTTAAGCAGTTGGTAATACTGTTGCACCGGAAAATGCTGGAATACCATGCACGGGACCGCCGGTTCCTGCGATTGCGCGGTTTCGTGCGATCCTGCCTGTTTCTGAGATTGCGTGGCCATCATTTCCGGCACTTCGGCAAGAAATCGCAACGCCTCCGCGGACGGGCTTCCGTACCCGCCGGAACGTGCGTAATCGCCCGAATCCAGCAATACCAAGCCCAGCACGGACATCGTATGGTCCACATCGGCAACCGGCAATGCGAAGGTGCCCGGCTCGCAAGCGAATACGCGCTGATTCGGCAAATACGATTCCGCCCGGAGTTGCACGAAACCTGCATCTTCCGCAGAATCCATGCTTCCCACAGAATTTGCAGAATTTGCGCCCCCGAGGCCGCTCTCGCCTCCCGTAGGCTCAGGGTTCACGCATCCGGGAAATTCCCTGCAAATGCTTTCGATTTCCGCATTGCTGAGCCCGCATTGAAAATCGTGGTTGCCGAATGTCACCGCCCACGGAATGCCGCGATCGGCAAGCGGACGCACGAGCTGTTCGACAGTGGCGCGCACGGATGCGCAGGTGCGTTCCAGCGCAGCTTCGAACCGTTCTGACGCTTCGGAAGACTTGGATGAAGCGGTTCTGGAGGAAATCCCCGCGGCAGCGCTCCAACGACGTTTGCGCGTGGTTTGCGCGTATGCAGGATCATATCCTGCGATCTGATTGCCGGTGAAGATAACAATGTCCGGCCGTGTGGCGTCCAGCGACGCTTCAATGAGTTTGACGGTGTCTTTGCTGACTTTCGGCCCGTCTTGGATGTCGGTAAGCTGCAGCACGCGGAATTTGCCGGATTGGTGGAATTGCAGTCGCCCCAGTCTCGCGGATACGGAAAGCGGGCGATCGTCTCCCTCTTCCGCTGGTTGGATGCGCGGTCGCGTGGCCGCGGCTTTTGCTGCGTTCTGCAATTCAGTCATGTTTCCTAGGGTAGTGCAATTTTCTTGGACCGTGCCATAGTGACAAACTATACTTGCGAAAAACAAAAAACCCTCGCATCCGCGAGGGTCATTGGCTGGGATGCCTGGACTCGAACCAAGAATGGCTGAACCA
>NZ_CAUEQY010000013.1 GCF_959020145.1 uncultured Bifidobacterium sp.
TCACGCCAACAGCTGGCCAACAGCCAATCTGCGCAAAGAAGCGGGCACTACCCGCCTTTGAGCTTGCGTTCGTAGTGGCCGGCCCTGTATGCCTTCCGCTCCCCAGTGCGCTCGTATCTGGCGGCGTTGGCGATCTCGTCCGCCTCGGCGTCGAGCATCGCGTTGACGATCCGCTCGACCTTCTCTCGCACCATGGTGTCGAGCTTGGTCTCGAACATGGCCTGGTCGAACTGTATGATTTCCTTGGACATGGCTCCGTGCCTCTTTCCAATCGCGGTTTTTCATTGTCTGGCGACTGAAAATCGTACCCGGCACGGTCCATGTCCCTTTCCATCAAGGCCGAAATCCGAAAATGCGCAAGAATCCGGACGTTATCCATTGCCTTGGTGCTTTCTGTTTACGTGCGGCAGTCTTCGCGATGTATCCCCTTCTATATCGGGATAGGAGTCGTTTCGATCGAGACGGCGGCATTTTCGGGACTCTCGATTCCTGTTACCGATAGGGGAGACCCGGAGCATCAAAATGCATGAAAAGCGGAGCTTGGAATGCGTTTTCCTTGCCATGGTCACATGGTTTCGTCTGTTTCGGCACGTTCTGTGCTCCGTAAATGTCACACGATTCCATTTTTTGGCCGTTTTTTGGAATCGTGCTACACCGCACACCCCCGTAGTCGCGCGAAAGTGTCGGGAAAGCCGGTTCGGGGGTATGAAATAGGTGGGAAAACCGCATTTCGGCAGGAAAAATGTTGCACGATTCGAAATTTGCCCCGAAAATCGGAATCGTGCAACAAAATTCGTCGTTTCCTTCCGTGGGTCCTCATCTCTTGGCAGGTTCTTGCGGCATGGTGTCCGCTGCAAGCTTGGTGTTTGGACGATGAGGCGAGAGGCTCAGTGGCGGGCGCAGGGCCTGCCGATCGCGATCGTGGAGGAGATCGCGTTCGAGAACGGTTGGATCACGCGCGGCCAGCTCATGGAGTCTGCCGAGCGTTACGGCAAGAGCCCGTACGGCCAGCATCTCAAGGGTATAGCCGACGGCGAGATCATGCTCGTCCCCAACCAAAAGAGCTGATCCCTCGAGACGGATGATGCGTTAGGGGTGCTGCCTCATTGAGGCAGCACCCTGATGACACTTTGACTGACGGTGCTTCTTATGGATTGCGTCGATGAGCGGCACTTCGACGAGGAGTGTTTTGACTGGAGACGTTCCAATGGGCGGCGCTTCGACTGGCGGTGAAGAGGGTCATCTGCCTTATGAGTGGCGGATTTGGGCGGCGTGAAAATGTCATTTCGCTTATCTGTGGCAGGTAATCGGCAGAGATATACCCTTTAACTGTGGAAAATGTACCCCCAAAGTGGCTTTTGCCCGTTATGACCTGCCATATATAGGCGAAATGGGAGTTTCCATCTCTCGGAATCTGCCGCGTATAAGCGAAATGGGAGTTTCCATCTCTTGAAATCTGCCACATATAAGCGAAATGGGGAGCTGGGCACATACATTCCGTCACTTTCAGGGCGTGGCGGAATGATGATGAAAGCCTGTACCGGTCACTACCAATGATTTGAGGAAATTCTTGGGGTATCTATATCTGGCAAGGCCTAATTATCGTTGTATCCGTGTTTGCGGGTGTCCAGTGCCTGCTTCCAATAGGCTTCTCGGGCGAGGACGACGTTTTTGGGCACGGTGGAATCGTAATGTTCCAAAAGCGTGTAACGGAAATGCGTCTCTACGTACGCTTCTCCTGCTGCTCCACAAGTTTGCTTAGTTCTGTATTGCCGCCGTGGCCATTATCTATGTAGTTTTTCCACCGCTGATATATGCCGTTCCTTCCGGTGGCGATTCCCACATACAGTTTCCCATTATCGGTATTGGTTATTATGTACACGCCTTGCTGGCGGGACAGCGTATTCTTCCAGCTTGCCTTGTCGTTCTCCCAAATCGCCTTAAGTTGGGCGTAGGAAAGGCTAACAGCAGGTGTTGGCGGCCTTGTTCACTTGGCACGGTCGGCCGGTGGCACTTTTTCTTGCGGTCAGAAACAGCCCGCCCAAAATCAGCCACTGAATATGCCAAATATTGCCAATAAGTCTCGTGCGCGCACGATATCGACAGGGAATGTTCCTTATTTCACGGCCCATCTGTTTGAGTTCCCAAAAATGTGTTCAATGTATGAAGGGATGAGGAATAGTTCGAGGGGGAAGATTATTGTTGGAAAGGATATTGTCAACGTGAGATGGGGAAGTTCAGTGACTTCTGTAGAGAACGCTAATGTGCAGCAGCCTACCGCACCGCAAGGGGTAGTTGAGGAAGCGGATGACGGCATCACTCTGATGGATCTGCTCAAAATCATTCGTAAGCATCTGGTCACCGCGATCATCGCATTCGTGGTGGTAGTGGCAGGCGTGAGCGCATATACTTTCCTGGCACCGCCGAAATATACGGCAACGGCTCAGGCCATGGCTACCTATAACGCCTCCCAAGACGGGGAAAGCATCAGCCAGCAATCCACCGGTGGCACGTATATTTCCAACCAGATTACTTCGTATCCGACGTTGGCCGCCACTGAAAAGGTGCTCAAGCCGGTCATCAACGAGCTCGGTTTGGACGAAACCGTTGACGATCTGGCGGGCCAGATCACCGTCACCAATCCAACCAACACCGCCTTTGTGAATATTGCCGCGGTAGACGGCGATCCGAAGCAGGCTGCTGACATTGCCAATGCCGTGGCGGAGTCGCTGAAAACGGTGATTGAAAACGATTTATATACCGGGGACACGTCCCCGGTAAAGGTCTCTATTGTGCAGAAAGCACAGACCCCATTGACCAAGTCGTCCCCGAAGACCGTCCTGTATTTGGCCGTTGGCGTGGTGCTTGGTCTGATTGTGGGCGTGTTCGCAGCGCTCATCAAAGACCTGCTCAACACGAGAGTCGAGGAGCCGTCTGACGTGCGAGGTGTTGTTCGGGCATCGTCTCTTGGTTCTGTTCCCGTGGACGATTCACTCGAAAGCAAGCGCCCGGTGTTGGTGAGCCAGCCCAACGGTGCCATCGCCGAAGAATTCCGCCGTATCCATACGAATATTGAGTTCCTGCAGACCGACCGCACCGAAGGTGTGGGCCAGCTGCTTGTCATCACGTCTGCGCAGCCGTCCGAAGGCAAGACCACCATGGCTATCAACACTGCGGTGGCCCTTGCTGAAGATGGTGCGAAAGTACTGCTTATCGACGCTGATCTTCGCCACCCGTCCGTTGCTCACCACTTGGGCATTGAAGGTGCCGCCGGTCTGACGCACGTGCTGTCCGGACAGATGGGCCCGAAGGACGTGGTGCAGAGCTACTGGAAGCCGAACCTGCACATTCTGCCTGGCGGCAAGAGGCCGGCGAACGCTGGCGTGCTGCTGGGTTCCGAAACCATGAAGCTCATGGTGGAGCAGGCGCTCACCCAATACGATTACGTGATTATTGATACCGCCCCGTTGACGGTGTCCAACGATGGAGCGGTATTCGGCCGTTGGGCCAAGGGCCTTCTGCTGGTGGTCAGCCGTAACGTGTGCGAGAAGAAGTCCCTGCAGGAGGCGTCCGACACGCTCGCCACCGCGCAGGTGCCGGTGCTTGGCTTCATCTTCAATCGTGCAGATCCGAAGAAGACCAATACGCATTCCAATTATTACTATTACTATGAGGATGGTGCGCCGCGCAGCAGCCATCGCGCGAAGGGGAAGAAGCGGCACTGATGGTTCCCTTCTCCATGGAATGAGGGGTGTATGGCAACTGAGAACGATGATTCCCGGTCTATGAACGGTATTCTGTCCAACATATCTCGGGATGTGGTGGACACCAGCTGGGATATTCCTCCGCTGACCTTCCCCAAATTGCAGCCTACCGATTCGGAAGAAGCCGATGGTGCGGATGGGGCTTCGCTTGCTGAGCCCCGCACCATCGCTTCCTCCGTACCTGCGCAAACGGAACAGCCGGTTTCGGCTGCGCCAACAATCGCGGATATACCCAGTATGCCGCTCGACACCATCGATTTCGATGATGCGGTTGCACCAGCCGATGCCGAGGAAACCGCCACTCTGCCACCCCTCGTCTCTTCGACAGATGAACAGGACGCCGAAGCGACTCAGGCCTTTGACACTTCGGATGGCATAACCGACCTAGAGGAGCTGGCCGCGGAAGATCCGGAACACGATCCGCTGAAAACCATTCCGGTCGCACCGAAAGAGCCATCTGCGGACAAGCGAAAGATTATTGCCATTGTCGCTGCGATTGCGGCAGTGGCGGTTGCTATCGCCGGCGTCATCGTGGTACGCAATCGTATCAATTCGAAAGAACAGCGTGCGGCAGTGGTGGTATGTGAGAAGGCGAAATCCAAATACTCCAAAGCCAACGAAAAACTGCAAAACGCCATCGAACAGGCAACCAGTCTGCAGGGCACTGCGGCAAACCAGGTGGCGGATGCCGCCACAATCGACCAACTCACTCAGGCCGTGACCAAGGCGCAGAACCTCAAGACGGTCGGCGGATGTTCGGTGTTGCTGTCTGAAACCACACTGCGTGCGCACGCCCGTAGCATGAGCAAGCAGATCAGCAATATCAAAGAACAGACCAAGGCCGTTACCGCAGCAGCCACAGCTGTGGACGCCAGCAAGCGAGCTTTGGAAGTGAATAAGACGACTGCCGCATTGCAGAAGGCCATTGCTGACGCAAAGACGTTGCTTGACGGTTCTGCAGGCCAGGTTGCGGACGAGTCGACACGTGACGCGCTTGCCAAGGCGATTGACGCTGCCCAGAAACTCCTCGATGGCAAAAGCACCGATGTTGCGGCCATGCAGAACGCTTCGAAGGTGATTTCCTCGACTTCTGACGGCGTAAACAAGTCTGTGGCGGAGCAAACTGCGGCCAATGCCCAGTCGAATACCAATTCGAATACCAATAACGGCACTACGAACCGGCGTTACACATATACGTGGCAATTTGGTCCGGGCTCTGGAAACGGTGTGAACGGTGGTGGTTCGACCGGTGGCAATAACAATGGTGGCTCAACCGGTGGTAATGGCGATTCGACCGGCAACGGTAACGGTGGTTCGACCGGCGGTAACGGCGGTTCTAACGACGGTAATGGCGGTTCGACCGGTGGTAATGGCGATTCGAACGGCAACGGTGGTTCAACCGGCGGTAACGGTGGTAATGGCGATTCGAACGACAACGGCAATGGTGGTTCGGACGGCGGTAACGACAACTCAGATACAGGTACTGCTGGCGAATAAGCCATACCGGAGAAGGATTTGGATATAGCGAATGGTACCCCCATAGGTCCCTCTTAATTTCGGGGGGGGGGGGCTGTGGTAAATTGTTTGCCGTATGCAGCTGAAGGGGAGGGAGATACATGCAAGGCGTGAATACCGGTGAATCCGGCGCACCAAACGGCGAGCAAGGTATGAGGACTCAAGAGATTCATATCGTCTCGTCCAATGCGCATCGACAGGCATACGCGTCCATGCAGAATCAGCGTCTGCAAAAGCAGTTCGAGCCGATGACTTTTTCCAATACCCCGTTTCCTGCGGAAAAGGAAGGACATAGGCGCGGCAAGGCTGAATCGACTCCCCGGTGGCGTTTCGCCTTCGTCGCCAGCCTGATCGCCATCGATTTGGCAGTGATGCTGCTTTCGTTGACCGTCAGCCTTGTAATCAACGGTGCTGCTTTCGATGCCATCGGCGATGTGATGCCATTTTGGCTTTTCCTCATTCTGTTCAGCCTGATTTGGTTGCTGTGTCTGGCATTCGCGGGCACATACCACCGCCATGTTATGGCGGACGGCTATGAGCTGTATGCCAAAATCATCAGTGCGTCGTTGCTGACCATCATCTCATACTGCAGCCTTGCATTTATTTTCAAACTGGCATTGCCCCGCACTGCGTTGATTATCGCGCCAGTCATCGCCTTCTTCTTGGACATCATCGCACGTTGGCGGATGCGTCAAGCGTTGCATCGTCACCGCAGCAAAGGCTCTTGCAAGTACAGAACGGTGGTCATCGGATCTTCCGATGGCATCAACAAAGCCTTGCAGACCATGCGCAACTGCATGAATTGGGGGTACGAACCAGTTGCTGTATGCCCAATTGAAGCGGATCCAGCTTCAAAAGACGCTTATGTGGTTACCTCATACACACCGGATGCCAATATCGAAGGCTCCAGCAAACTTAAGGTGATTCCTTTCAACTCGGCATTCCCACGTATTTGCGAAAGCCTCGGTGTACAGGAAGTCTATGTGGCTGACGTGCTTTCGCGTGATTCCGAAATGTTGCATGGTCTTTCTCTTGCGGTGGAGTCGCTGGGTATGGAACTTGCCTTGGCGGTCTCCCTGGCGGATGTGAGCGGTCACCGTTTGTATCTGCGAAACACCACGGAACAGCCAGTTCTGTTGGCTTCCCTGCCGCAGTACACGGGAGCTGCGAACGTAATCAAGCGTTTGCTGGACATCATCGGCTCACTGTGCGCGCTGATTATTTCCTCTCCGATTCTTCTCGGCGTCGCCATCGCCATCAAGCTTGATGATGGCGGTCCGGTGTTCTTCTCTCAGACCCGTATCGGACTGCACGGCAAGCCGTTCAAAATGTATAAATTCCGTTCCATGGTCACCAATGCTGAGGAGCTGAAGAAGAAACTCGCTGAGGAAACTGGGCAGGAAGACCGGTTCATCTTCAAAATGAAAGATGATCCGCGTATCACCAAGGTAGGTCACTTCATCCGTAAGACTTCTTTGGATGAGTTCCCGCAGTTCTACAACGTGCTCAAAGGCGATATGTCTCTGGTCGGTCCGCGCCCGGCATTGCCGGAAGAAGTGGCCCGCTATGGTTCCCTATATTCCGCCCGACTGCTGGTCAAGCCGGGCATCACCGGTCCGTGGCAGGTGTCCGGCCGGTCGGATCTTTCACAGGAGCAAAGCGAATATTTGGACGTCTCCTACATTGAGAATTGGTCCATCGCTGGAGATCTTGCGATTCTTGCCAAAACCGTGATGGTAATCTTCACTGGCCGTGGATCGTACTGAGCCAATAAGTGGGTTTTCTGTGATTTTCCCTCTGTTCTTGTGATGGAACAGAGGGAAATTTCATTTGGCGGCCGAAAAAAAGGGGTGCCATGTGGCACAATAATGCGCTGGAATAGTCAAATTGAGTGCTTAATGATTTGAGGAGCAAAGCATGGGGCAACATGCTCAAGCAATACGGGAAAAACATACGGCACGGAATGTGACGCTTATTGTACTTGCGGTGCTGATCGTGCTACTTGCCATTGCTGCAGTGTTTGGTATGCAACTGTATAAGCAGGCAAAAAGCGTCAAGGCACACGAATCGCAAGCCATATCCTCACTATCCGCAATCAATGACCCTGCAAAGCTCAAGGATGCCGCCGCGTCGCAGGCGTCCATCGCGCAGGCTCAGCAGCAGACGACGCAGGCCAAGCAGATTGCGCACGGTTCATTATGGAACGTGGCTGCGAAAATGCCGTTCGTCGGCAGTGACATCGCCACTGTGCAAGGCATGACGGAAGTCGTGGACAACCTTGCACAGCAGACACTGCCATCGTTGACCACTGCGGTGCAACAGCTTGCCGATGCCAATCTTTCCGGTGCGGAAGGGCAACTTAATCTGCAGCCAATCGCCGATGCGCAAGGTAACTTCGACAAGCTCAACCAGCAGGTGCAGCAGCAGAACAAGCAGTATAACAGTCTTGCCGAGCCGAAAATCGGCATGGTGAAGAAAGCCTATCAGCAGGGCAAGGACCAGCTTGACAATATCGCCGATTTGGTCGGACAGGTCAGCAACGCCACTCACATGCTGCCTTCCTTCCTCGGCCAGAACGGTGCCCGCACATACTTGCTGGCGGCACAGACCACATCCGAAACACGTTCCGGCGGCGGCTTGGTTGGCTCTCTCGGCACCATGACTGCGGATCATGGCAAAATCGCGGTGGGGGACTTCCACCCGAATGGTGAGTTCGTCAATGGCAACAACGGCACCGCTGAGGAACATGCGGTATTCAACAGGCCGTTGGGTTTCTCCTTCGACGTGCGAGACACCTTCGCGGTGCCGGATGTTTCCCGCAACGCGGAAATGCTCAACGCTTCATGGCAGCGTTCGCAATATGCCTGCAACATCGACGGTTTGATTTCCGTGGATCCGGTGTTCATCCAGAAGATGGTGGAGATCAACGGACCAGTCACTTTGTCCAACGGCACTGTGCTTACCGGCGAGAACACCGCCGAATACATGCTCAACACCATCTACAAGGACGTTCCTGTGGCACAGCAGGACGAATACTTCGAGTACATTGCCAAAACGGTGATGGACGGCGCTTTTGGCAACATGACTGTGGACAAGATGATGAAGGTGGCGCAAAGCATCGGTGATTTGGCCGAGAACCGCCACTTCTACGCCTACACGTTCCACGATGACGAAGCGAAGTACTTCCAAGGTGCTGGACTCGCCAAGAATGCGCCTGAGAGCGAGACCAATCCGGAAACGGGCATTTACATCAGCGAGCAGAATCCTTCGAAGATGGGTTGGTATATCGACCGTACCAGCGAAGTGACCAAGACAGGTGACAAGACCTACCACGTGAAGTACACGCTGACCAACCGTATGACTTCCACGGAAATGGCTACCTGCACGAGTTACATTCTCGGTGGTGAGCAGAAGGGCGTTGGTGGCGTGCCCGTGGCGCCGAGTGGCACATCCGCGCAGCGTGTGCTGATTTACGCGCCTGCAGGTGGTTCGATTGGATCAATCGCCGTGACCGGTGATGTGCGTGACCGTAGCAATGCCACCATGGACGGCAAGCCATTGAACTCCAGTATGGCGTACATCGCACCTGGCAAGAGCGTGACGTACGAGTTCGACGTGACCGTGTCTGACAAGGCCACGGCTGATATGAAGCTCGATCAGACGCCGTGTGGCAAAATGACCAATGATGTGAAATACGACTATTGAAATATGGCGCGGTAATTCTCGACATTATTGGTGCATGTTTTCCTTGAATTCATCTCAATGAAAACTTGTTCAATGAAGTCTATGAATTATTGCTATATTCTTGGAAATACAGGGGGTATTTCTGCTGGAAAGCGGAGATACCCCCTATTTTATTAGTGAAAAAAAGGGTGTATTTATGCGAATTGTTGTATTATATTGCATGTAATTAATATCCTATATTTTCAAGGGGTTGGCATGTCTGTTCTTGACGGATTTGAAGCAGTGGGAGAAAAGACCACCACCAATAAGATGACCATGACGGTCATGGAATCATCCGTTCGCTTTTCCAAAGGCGTGACCGAAGCGCTCGGATGCCCGGCATACGTGAAATTGCTGGTGAATGACAAGCGGAAGAAGATCGCAGTCCAGGCATGCAACGCCAAAGACGAGAACGCCATCAAGTTCTGCAAGACCAAGCGAAGCAAGGCCGATGGCGTCGACTCTGACGCTGCAGGAAAGGCTTCTTCCGTGACCGTGCGTACCACCGATGTGCTGGTAGCGGTGCAGAAGTATTTCACTTTCCCGCCGGTCGCAGACGACCAGATTGCCTATTTCGCCATGGATGGCGAGTCCTACCCGGATGAGAAGGTTGTCATTTTTGCTGTGGCCGATGCTTCAAAGGGTGTATCCGGCAAGCGCGGTCCCCGCAAAGGTTCGCATCATACGGCCAAAGATGGCGAGTAAGTGAACAATATTCCGCTCAGCTTGAAAAATCGCATATAGTACAGTTCTCTTGATGTGAGTGCTGTACTATATGCAGTATCTTGATAGGCTGTGCGAAACGTCCATAAACGCTAATAATGAGTACGTATGCATCCAGCCCAAAAATCCTGAAAAAGGGAGCTTGGAATGAATGTGGCAGGTAGTGGGCGTGTAGGATTTTCGTTCAGTATTCGAGTCGCTCAAAATAACGTGCTTGGTTGGCGATGGACGGTGGAAAAAGAGCATGATGGCTTTTTCGAGCCCGTTGCGTCTGGCCGTTCGCTCACGCGTAAGATGGCCAAAAGGGCCGCGATAAAAGCGATGAATGAATTGCGTGCATAAACAACCGTAACGCCATGAATGGCCTGCATCTTTCCATATGAAATATAAAAGAGGCATATAAGACAGGAGAGGTTCCGCACAATGTGTGCGGAACCTCTCCTGTCTGAAAAACTAAAACTCAGTAGCAGTGGTGGGCGAGCCAGTAGGTGTAGGCGCCCTGGATGGAGCCGTAGCGCTGTGCGCAGTAGCCCCAGAACCACTTGAGCTGGGTCTGATAGTTGGTGGCCCAGTCAGCGCCGGCGCTCACCATCTTCGAACCGGGCAGAGCTTGCGGCAGGCCGTAGGCACCGGAAGACGGGTTCGTGGCGGAAACATTCCAACCGGATTCGTGGGAAATGATGTACACGGTCGCGGTGAAATCAGCCTCGGAATAGCCGCTGGACAGCAGATAATCGTGAGCCCACTGCTGCATTTCGCCAGCCGGCACGGTGGTGCCGATCGACGCTGCGGCCGCGGACGGCGTGGACGAGGAGCCGGTGCCGACGAGGATCACCTTGTCGGTCGGAGCCTTCTTCACGAAAGAGCTGATCATATTGGAAGACATGACCTTGCCGCCGGACTTGGTGACGAGGTTCGTGGTCTCCATAACACCGTTCGCGCCTTCGGTCTCGACCTTCTCCTGGCCCTTCGGCAGGCTGGAGGTCTCTTTCTTGACCGTGTTGAATGCGATATCCGTATCAGACACCTCAACGGAAGCGCCGGCACGTTCGATCTTGATGACGGTGTTCTCGTTCACCTTCGTATCCAAAGACGGGGAAACGGTGTCTTCCGTATCAAGGGTGATGTCGCCCGCGTCAAGCACGGACTTCACGTCGGTGAAATGCATGCCGGGAACCACGCGGGTCTTGCCGTTGATCTTCACGGTGACGTACGAAGTATCTCCGGAAAGCGCCTCACGGGCGTTGCCACGGGAGGCTTCGATGCTGTCGGTGACGGAATACGCGGTGACCTGCTTGGCAGGAGACTTCTCCGCGGTGGCGTACAGATTATGCGACACGATGCCGCCAGTGGCCAACAGCCCCACTGCCGCAACCGTTGCGACAATCTTCACCATCTGAGATTTGCCCGGCAAGGCAAACGTAGTTGGTTGGGCATGTTTCTTATGGCTAGCCATTCTGCTCCTACATCGGGTACAATTCCTCGGCGGATTCCGTGCCTAGGGCACGGCGCACAACCGCTAGGGTTCCGCCGGAATGCGCGCAACTGCATATAGTCTACCGCACCCCAAGGAACTTGAAGATAACGTATGCAACGCGCAGGCGACGGGCCGAATCATCGTTCCGACTGACTACTTGGCGTTTTCACTTTGGCGTCTCCGCTGGAAGCGGTGTTCCCATCGGAAGCGGCCGCATCCATATCCAACGCCTTGGCCTGGCTGATCAGATCATCCAAATCGGAAGCGCGCAACGCGCCGGCCTGTTGGAAGATGATCTGCTGCTTCTTGACGACCATCAGCGTCGGCACTGCCTGAACCTTGGCCGCGGCGGCCAGATCGGGATTCTGATCGATATCCACCTTCGCGAAATAGACGTCCGGATTCGCCTCGCTTGCCTTCTCGAACGTTGGGCCGAATGCACGGCACGGACCGCACCACGTGGCCCAGAAATCCACGAACACTAGATCATTGGATTCGACGACCTGGTTGAAATCCTGCGAAGTGACTGCATGCGTTGCCATATGCGTTCCCCATTCCCCGGCTTACGCTATAAGCCGATTTCAAAAACAATATCGTGCAATGCTGCGCAATATTGCGAAAGACCGTTTGCGAAAAGTATATAGCCGCACGCCACGCAAACACACTGCCGCACCCGATTGCGCTATGGGAAGAATCGGAAGCACGTGACATTCACATGCCGTGCGTGATAATGGAACCATGCCAGTGATGAATGATGAAGTGCCCGACGAGGGCGATTTCGACGCCAACCGCCATCGCGGGGAATTCGACGACATTACGCCGGAGGATTTCATCCGCGGAATGGGCAACCCTCCGGGATGGCTCCCATCGGACGAAATCAACCGCATGCGCCACGAAATACCGATTCCGTACGTCGTGGTCGTGCCGGTGCGCACCGACGATCTCGGCAGGGTGGCGCAAATCGGCTCGCTGCTGCGCGTCACCGACGACGGCGGTATCGAACGCACATTGATCGCCGGACGTGTGCTCTATCACGAATCGTTGCGTGAAGCGGTGGCGCGCAACGTCGCAAAAGATTTGGGCGATATCGCCCTGCCGCAGCTGCCGATCAGCCTGCAGCCGTTCACCGTGGCCGAATTCTTCCCGACACCCGGCCTATCCGACTATTACGATCCACGCCAACATGCGATCGCGCTGTGCTACGTGGTGCCGATCGCCGGCGATTGCAAGCCGCAGGACGAGACGCTCGATGTGGAATGGGTCGACCCGTCCGGAGACATGCTCGACACCTTCGTCGGGCAGATGGCCAATGGTTACGGCACCATCGTGCGGCAGGCGCTCGCATGGACCGGCAAGTAGGACAAGCCGCGCACGCGGGGCAAAAGCCAAGCAAACTAGGCGAATAGGCAGATAGGGGAGGATTAGAAAAAATATGGCGATTGAACTGAACAACAACATATATACGGACGGCGGCAACGATACCGAAACCACGCCGGTGGTGCTCGTGCACGGCTTTCCGGTGGACCACCGCATGTGGGACGAGTGCGCGGCGGCTTTACGCGACCAAGCTGTGAAACCATTTGCGATCTGGGCTCCGGACATGCCCGGCGCCGGCGAAGGACCGATTCCGTCCGACGAAGACAGCGGCGGCAAGGACGCCGACGGCGCGTTCCCATACGGACTGGACCGCATGGCGGACGCGTACGTGGACCTGCTGCACGCCGCCGGCTACAGCAAAGCCATCTGGGTGGGCCTGTCGATGGGCGGCTACCTGATTCTCGACATTCAACGCCTGCATCCGGAAGCGGTGGCGGCGCTCGCCCTGTGCGACACGAAAGCCGACGCCGACTCCGCCGGCATGCGATTGAAGCGCGTCGCAATCGCCACCGACTGCGAAACGACCGGCACACACGAGCCGGTCATGGGATTCGCCGTGCCGTCGGAAGCCGATTCCACCGTGAAGCAGTCGGACGCCTACTGCAGGCAGTTCGAAACGTGGATCAACGAACAGCCCGCAGTAGGCATCGCCTGGCGCGAACGCATGGCCGCAGGCCGTCCCGACCTGAACGACGTGCTGCCGAACATCAACGTGCCAGTCGCAGTAATCTGCGGCGACAAGGACCCGTCCAGCCCGCCGGCAGTGATGAAGCCGGTCGCCGACGCGATGACGAAAACCGACGTGACGATGACGGTGATCGACGACTGCGGTCACTTCAGCGCGTACGAACACCCCGACCAGGTGGCCGCCGCGTTGCTGGAACTGGTGAAGCGAGTCGGCTGAGCCGGCTGCGACGATTATCTGTGGCAGACCATCCGGCGTATCGACAAGATATAGAGAAAATATATAAAACGTATATACGAAATATGTACTACGTATGTATAACGAATATATTCCGTATATAACACGCATGAAAGAGGCAACACAACCATGAGCGTGTTCTCACCACTGGCATTGACGCAGACCCTGCCGTTCCTGCCACTCGCCCAAGGAGACATCGACTACGAAGTGGCACGACGCGGCGAACCCGATCTGTTCGCCAAAGTCCTGGCGGAACCGGCAACGAAAGTCATCCTCGTCAAAGACGGCAAAGTGGCCGTGCCGCACGGCCAAGGCGCCATCGCCGACTACGCCAACGTGAAAATGCGCCTCGCCCAACTGCCGGGCGCGTACGTTGCCGCGGAACTCGAATCGCACCCATCGGCGCTCGCCATATTCCTCGGCTCGTACGGCGGACGATTGGGCGAGCACGTCGTCGCCGTGGACGTGACGCACGTCCAGCCGAACGATACGACGATTATGGCTGCGACGGCTCGCAGCGGGGGAGCGGACGACGCGTTCGCCGAAGTGCCGGCGCACGAATCGCAGGAAAACGCGAAATCGCTGCTGGAAAGCGCGGCAACCCGATTCGACTGGGTGGACCTGCGCGGATTCGCACCCCACGCCAGCGCACGCGAAGCCGGACAGGCAACCTCCGCCATCTCGCTCAGCATGTGGCACGCCCGGCAGCGTCACTGCCCGACGTGCGGCGCGCCCGTCGAACCGGCGCTCGGCGGCTGGGCTCAGCACTGCACGAGCGATGAGGATGGCAATCGTTTGCTGTTCCCCCGAATCGAGCCAGCGGTGATCACCGCGATCGTCGACCATGATGACCGTCTGCTGCTGCAGCACAACAGCGCATGGCGCAACAACGGCCTGTACTCGGTTTCGGCCGGATTCGTGGAGGCTGGCGAAAACCTGGAGCACGCATGCCGGCGCGAAGCCAAAGAGGAAGTCGGCATCGAAATAGGCGAACTCAAATACCTCGGCTCCCAGCCGTGGCCGTTCCCCTCGTCTCTCATGATGGCGTTCAAAGGCGTGGCGGTCACCACCGACGTGCACGTGGACGGCGAGGAAACGTTGCAGGCGCGTTGGGTCACACGCGACGAATACATGAGCGAACTGGTTTCGGGACGTATGGAGGCTCCGGGCAAAGCCACGATCGCACGCTACATGATTGAGGAATGGCTCGGCCACGACCTGCCGTGACAAGACCTGCCATTAAAAGGTGGTATCGGCTGAGCCTGTCTTCGGGGCGGTTGCCGGGGGAGCTTGTTTAGGTATTCGTTTGGGCACTCGTCTGCGTATCATGCTGCATGGTATGTACCGTTAAGAGAGTGAATGAGGAAACCACATACATGTCTGATAGAAGTGGGCAGAACGATACGGACAACAGCCTCGCCGGCATCTCGTTTGAAGGGGTGAATGCCGTGCCGCCGCAGTCTGGTGAGAACGGCGATACGATCAATCTCGCCGACGTGGCCGATGTGTCCGAACAGGACGACGTGTCCAACGCCGCCACCGAGACCATGCCGCCGTTGAATTTCGCATCGGACCAGACCCAGCCGTTCCAGTCATTCCCGACGGCCGGTGCCGCCGAAACCACGCCTGCCGGAACTGTCCCCAACGGAGCTGTTCCCACTGGTGCCATTCCTACCGGTGACATGCCCTCATCCGCGCCCGCTCCCGCCATTCCCGTGCTCACCATGCCGGTCGAAGGAGAAGCCGTCGTGGCCAAGAAACGCAAACTGCCGCTGATCATCACCGGAATCGTGCTCGCCGTACTGGTGGTCGCCGCGATCGCCGGCTTCTTCACCGCACGCTGGTACTTCCAAGACAAGGCCGCGCCGGGCGTGACCTTCGGCGGAACCAGTGTGGCCGGACAGACCGCCGACCAGCTGAAAAACACGGTGACGGCCGCCGTGAAGAACACCACCGTGAACATCAAGGACGGCAACGGCAACAACGCTTCCGGCAGCCTGAGCGACCTCGGCGTGAGCTACAACGTCGACAAGACGGTCACGGAACTGCTCGCCGCCAAGCACCAGACCAACGGCGCACTCGAATACATCAACGAAGTCAACCCGTTCGTCAAGAAGAACGTGCCGCTGAACGCCAAGTCCAACAAGCTGGCCCTCAGGACGTTCGTCACCGACAAATTCGTGCAGGACACCGACCGCGCGGTACCGTCCACCGCATCGTACGATGCCAACGCGCGCGCCTTCGTCGCAGTGGAAGGCCGCGGCGGCAGGTCCCCGAAGGTGGACAACGTGATCGACACGGTCGCCAAAGCCATCGCGACCCCGGGGCACAGCGGCAGCGTGACGATTACGTACGAAACCATCGACGTGCCGGTCGCACTGCCTGAAGCCCAAAACGTGGCCGACCAGGCAAACGCGCGACTGAATGCGCCGATTGTGCTGGACAACGGACAAGGCAAGACCTTCCAGATTCCAGCCGAAGTCGTGGCCTCATGGCTGAAAACCGACGCCGACCTCGAACACGGCACGCTTTCGCTGTCCTACGATGACAACGCCATCACCAACTACGTGCAGCAGCAGGTCCCAGCCCAGCTCAACCAGGACGCGGTCGACCAGGAAGACGCCGTCGACAACAGCGGCAAAGTGCTGGCCACCATCGTCAAAGGCGTGAACGGCGTGAAGGTCAAGAACATGGAGGCGCTCGCGCCGAAGATCGGCGAAACGCTCAAAAACGGCCAAGGCGCCACCATTCCGGTGGACGGTGATGTGCAGAACTTCAAAACCGTGCAGAAGAAGAGCGAATACCGCATCGTGGTGGACCGTACCGCGCAAACTGCCACCGTGTACCACAACGACGAGGCCGTCAAGACCTTCCCGGTGTGCACGGGCACCACCGGCAAGCACGAAACCGACCTGGGCACCTTCTACATCTACCTCAAGTATCAGATCCAGGACATGACCGGCCTGAACGACGACGGCTCGCGCTACCTGTCCAAGGGTGTGAAGTGGGTAAGCTACTTCTACGGCGGCGAAGGCTTCCACACGGCAAGCTGGAACAATTACGGCATCGCCCACGGCGACCCGGCGCACTACGGCTCCCACGGCTGCGTGAACATGTACGAGGCCGATTCCAAGTGGATCTACGACAACTGCCCGGAAGGCACCATCGTGCAGGTAGTCGGCGCCATGCCATCCGGACCGGTACGCTGACCCGTTACGCGTGGCGCGGGTGCGCGGCGTTCGCATACGCCGTACAATGGGCGGCATGAGCGAAGCAAACGATAGCAAAGTGAACCTCGACGTGCCCGAGCACCTCGAATACTCCGACGAGCACGTGTGGGTGGATTCCTCCGTTGAACCCGCCATGGTGGGCGTTACCGAATACGCCACCGAACAGTTCGGCGAACTCGTGTACATCGATTTGCCTGAAGTCGGTACGCAGGTCGAAGCTGGCGACGAAGTGGCGGAATTCGAATCCTCCAAGGCGGTCACCGCGCTGGTCTCGCCGGTGGCTGGCACCATCCGCTACGTCAACAACGAGGCTGCGGACGATCCGAGCATTGTGACGGACGATCCGTACGGCGAGGGCTGGATTTTCAAGATCGAGCTTGAGGATGACGAGCCTGACCTGCTTAGCGCTGACGAGTATGCCAAGATTGTGGCTGACTGAATAGCACGGACGTCTAGTTTTGATTACGGCTGCGGCCGGCGGGTGCGATGCGCGGCACACTCAAGGCCGTTCGGCCGGGCTTACGGTCGCGCATCGTACCCGCCGGCCGCAGCCTTTTTATGGGAAGTGCCTTGCGGGGCCCTGAAAGTTCCCTGATTTTCTCGGTGGCGTTACTGTTTGTTCGAACGCGACCTCTATAGTGGGCATATGAGTGAAATTCAGCCGTTGCCGCAGTTCCCGCCGCAGCGTGCGCCGCAGCACGATCAGCAGCGCGAACAGCAGCGTATGGGGGAGCGGATGGACGATTCTTGCGATGACATGCCCACCGTGCCGATTCCGGCACGCAAGGTGGTCACCACCTTCGACGCGGCCTCCAGACATGAGCGTCTTGAAGTCAAACCGCCGCTGACCAGGCTGTTCCGCCGCACGATCACCAAAGCATTCAGTGTCTGGCTGAAATTCTCGACCGCATTGGTGCGGTCGCTCGACTGGTATCCACGTGTCGAACCCTACGTCGGCTATGGCACCGAACATTACTCCCGACTGATCTGCCGTACCGTATACGGCCCGTTCAAACGGCAGGCCGGCCGCCTGATTCGCGGCATCCGTGGCATGCTGATGGTGCCGTCCCCGCATACCAAAGTGCGGATCGCCATCGACGACGTGCCCATCGAAACCGTGCAGGTGGGCGCCTCGGAAGTATACGACGCGATCGACAGCAATCCTGATATTTCCAGCGAATTCGCTGCATCCGACGATGCCGGCTACCTCGACCTCGTCGCCGAGCATTCACTCGAACCGGGCATCCACAACGTCTCGTACAAAGTGCGCAGCCGCAAGCCGGTCAACGCCAACCTTTTCACCATTCCCAGCGGCACCAAAGTGGGTGTGATCTCCGACGTGGACGACACCATCATGGTCACGCAGGCGCCGCGCCTGATGAAGGCCGCCTACAATCTGCTGCTGCTTAATCCGCGCAAAAAAGTGCCGGTGGCCAGCATGAACCTGCTGTTCAACCGCATCGCGGACATGTTCCCGGACGCGCCGTTCTTCTACCTGTCCACCTCGCCATGGAACGTGGAAAGCTCGATCCGCCATTTCATTACGAACCACGGTTTTCCGGAAGGTCCGCTGCTGCTGCGCGACCTTGACCCGAGGCCGAAAACCTTCATTCCGTCGGGCGTGCAGCACAAGCTCGAATACGCCGAACAGCTCATGGCCGATTTTCCCGATATGAAGTTCATTCTGATCGGCGACGACGGGCAGAAGGATCCGACCACATACGCCACGATCGCACGCCGCTATCCGGGCCGCGTGCTGGCGATCTGCATCCGCCAGCTGACGCCGCGCGAGGTGGCGGGCAACATCGGTTCCGTTGCGGGGCGCGCGAACACGCAGCCGATGCCGGTCACCGACGTACCGGTGTTTACGGGAGCGACCGGGTCGAACATCATGAAAACCATGCTGCCGTACCTGCGCGCCACCCAAGCCGCGGATGGCGAAACCGACTGACCGGCCCGGAATCCGGCAGCATGCATGGCTGCACGGTGCGGCTGCCGGAAGCATCGGCGCACATCGCCGTCGGAAAGTTAGGCGGCGCAGGCCGGTATAATCGCGTGCATGAGTGAATTTCGGGGCATGAACGACCCGTCCGCATCGGAGCAGGATGGGTTCGGCGCGATTCCGCGCGCGAAACGGGTGCCGAAGGAGCGCACCTTCCATGGCGACACCTTCATCGATCAATACGAATGGCTGCGCGACAAGCAATCGCAGGACGTTCAAGACTACGTGGCGGCACAGAACCGCTATTGCGAACAGTGTATGGCACCGCTCGCATCGTTGCGCAAAACGTTGTTCGACGAATTCAAGTCGCATGTGCAGGAAACCGACATGTCCGTGCCGACGCGCATGGACGGCTACTGGTACTTCACCCGCACCATGCAGGGGCGGCAATACGCCACGCAATGCCGCGTGCCGATCTGCGGCGCGGACGATTGGGATCCGCCGACAGTGGAGGCCGGCGTGCCGCTCGACGGCGAACAGGTGGTGTTCGATACGAACGTCGAAGCGGAAGGCCATGATTTCTTCCGCATCGGCGGCATGGACATTTCCAAGGACGGCCGCTGGATGCTGTACGGCACCGACACGACTGGCGACGAACGCTACGATTTCCGCATCCGCGATCTTGAGACCGGCGACGAGCTGGAAGAGCGGTTCGAAGGAATCGGCGGAGCCTGCTTCACGCCGGACGCGCAATGGGTGTTCTACGTGCTGCTCGACGGCGCATGGCGTCCATACGCGGTGATGCGCCACCGCGTCGGCACCCCCGTGACCGATGACGTGGAGGTGTACCGCGAGGCGGACGAACGCTTCTGGGTGGGCATCGGACTGTCCTTCGACGAACGCAACATCGTGATCGGCACCGGATCGAAAACCACCACCGAAGTGCTGATGCTGCCAGTGGACACCCCAGAGGGCTCGTTCCGGGCGTTCATTCCGCGCGAAACCGACGTGGAATACGACGTGAGCTTCGCCTGCTTCGAAGGCGCGGGGGAGCATGGCGAGGATATTCCGCTCGCCGTGGTGTACCACAACGCGTTGAATCCGAATTTCGAGATTGACGTGATCGATATGCGGACGCACGAGCCTCCATACCGGCTGGGCGAAGGCGTGCGCGTGGCGGTCGGATCGCCTTACGGCTGCGAGCACGGCGACGACGTGGAGCCGGGCGCTTCCTCCATGCCGATCGGCACCCCGTATTCGAATCCTTGCAATCCCGCCATTCTGCAGGGCGCGCACGGCTTGGGCATCGAGGGTATCTCGATCCATCGGCATTTCGTCGCATTGCAATACCGCGCGGAAAGCCTGCCGCACATCGCGGTGATGACGAAACGGGCCGCCGCCGAGGATTTCCTGGCCGGCCGGCCATGGCGGTTCACCGAACTGGTGCCGCACGCGCTGGAGGACGATTGGGACGTCGACGAATCCGTGGACGAGATCAACGAGGAACGCGCCGAGATCTGGGGCAAACTGGACGCGGCCGCCGCCGCGCAAGGCAAGGGATCGGCCGTGCATGGCGTCTCGCGTCGGGCGATGACGTCGTCGGACGGCGCCACCGCCGACCGCATGCCGGGGGAGACGCGCCGCCTGTATTCGATCGGCGTTGGTGGCAACCCCTCGTATGACGCGCCGCGCATGCGCTACTCGTTCGCCAGCTACACGCGCCCCGGCGAGCTGCATGACTACGATCCGGACACCGGCGAGGACCGTCTGCTCAAACGCGCCACCGTGCTGGGTGGTTTCGATCCGCGCGACTACATGGAACGCCGGGTGTGGGTCACCGCGCGCGACGGCGAACGCATCCCCGTCTCGCTGGTATGGCGGCGTGACGTGCCGACCTGCGATTCCGCCATGTTCATCACCGGCTACGGCGCGTACGAGATCAGCTCCGATCCGGGATTCGCGGTGTCACGCATCAGCATGCTCGACCGCGGCGTGCTGTACGCCGTGCCGCACATCCGCGGCGGCGGCGAAATGGGACGCGCCTGGTACGAGCAGGGGCACCTGCTCAACAAGAAGCATTCGTTTGAGGATTTCATCGACGCCACGCGCGCGCTGCAACGCGCCGGACTGGCCTCGCCGCTGCGTACGGTGGCGAACGGCGGCTCGGCGGGCGGCCTATTGATGGGGGCGGTCGCCAACATGGCTCCGGAATGCTATGCGGGCGTGGAGGCGGATGTGCCGTTCGTGGACGCGCTGACCTCGATCCTTGATCCTTCGCTGCCGCTGACCGTCACCGAATGGGACGAGTGGGGCGATCCGCTGCACGACGCGGATGTGTACGCGTATATGAAGTCGTACACGCCATACGAGAATGCGCCAGATAGTGAAAATGACGAAAGAACTGCCGTTTTTCCGAAAATTTTCATTACCACATCCATGAACGACACCCGCGTGCTGTATGTGGAGCCAATGAAATGGCTGGCCCGGCTGCAGCATGCCGGTGTGGACGCCGTGGCGAAAATCGAGGTGGAGGCCGGGCATGGCGGCACATCCGGACGGTACAAGCAGTGGGAGGAAGTCTCGTACGAGAACGCCTGGTGCCTGTCGGTGATGGGCATCGGCAGCTGACTGGCCGCCGACTGCCGGAATGGGCTGTCCATTTGCTGAGCTGTTTTAGTCCGATAGGTGAATCACTGACTAGAGTCGCGTGCTATGAGTGATTCTGCAAAGAAGTACACCATCGCCGTCATTCCGGGCGATGGCATTGGCAAGGAAGTGACTCCGTGGGCTCAGAAGGCTCTGGAGAAGGCGGCCGAAGGCGTCGCCGAATTCGAATATGAGAAGTTCGATCTGGGTGCCGAGCGCTATCTGCGTGACGGCGCGATTCTTCCGGAAGAGGAAGAGGACCGCATCAAGAAGACCGACGCCATCCTGCTGGGCGCCGTCGGCGATCCGCGCATCAAGGCGGGCATTCTGGAACGCGGCCTGCTGCTCAAGCTCCGCTTCGACCTGGACCAGTACGTGAACCTGCGTCCGTCCAAGCTGTACAAGGGTGTCACGTCGCCGCTCGCCAACCCGGGTGACATCGATTTCGTCGTGGTGCGTGAAGGCACCGAAGGCCTGTACTGCGGTGCCGGCGGAGCGGTCCGTCGTGGCACCCCGAACGAGGTGGCCACCGAAGTCTCCATCAACACCGCCTACGGCGTGGAGCGCGTGGTGCGTTACGCCTTCCAACTGGCCATGAAGCGCAGGAAGCACGTGACCCTCGTGCACAAGAAGAACGTGCTGGTCAACGCCGGCGACATGTGGCAGCGCATCGTCAACAAGGTGGCCGAGGAATACCCGGAGGTCTCCCACGACTACCTGCACATCGACGCGACCACCATCTTCATGGTGTCCAACCCGTCCCGCTTCGACGTGATCCTGACCGACAACCTCTTCGGCGACATCATCACCGACGAGGCCGGTGCCGTGGTCGGTGGCGTCGGCTACTCCGCTTCGGGCTGCATCAACGCGTCCAACGAGTATCCGTCCATGTTCGAGCCGATCCACGGTTCCGCTCCGGACATCGCCGGCCAGAACAAGGCCAATCCGACCGCGGCCATCCTGTCCGCCGCCATGCTGCTCGAGCATCTCGGTTTCGACGACGCTGCCAAGAAGATCCATACCGCCGTTGAGGCTGACATCGAGGAGCTTGGCTCCACCACGCGCACCACCGACGAGGTGGGACGCGACATCCTGGCCCGCATGTGATTGGCATTCGCTGACATTCCATTTGGTGAGACGCCCGCCGAAACAAGGTTTTCCTTGGAACGGTGGGCGTCTTCGCATAATCAGGGGATTTTTCAGGGGTTTTTCGGGGTTCGTGCCAGTGGTAAACGCCCGATGACGGGCAAACCTTGGGATATTGTTGAGGCATGAGTGATAACAACGCCGATTTCAATGGTGCCGGTCAAGTCAACAATCCAACGTCGGATAACGCAGCCCAGGCCGACTACAACCAACCGTACATTCCACAACAGAACGATGCGCAGATGAACCATCCGGAGTCGCAGCCGGAAACCCCCGCATACGATCAGAACTCCGCCGCATACACTCAGCCCGCTCAGCCGGCCGAGCCTGCCGTTCCGGCGTACGATCCGAACGCTTCCGCATACAGCCAGTATGGCCAGACCGCACAGTCGGCCCAGACCGCTCAGCCGTCATACGGTCAGCCGGCGACTCCGGCCCCGGCATACGGTACGGCTCCCGTCTATACCCAGCCGGCTCAGCCGGCCACGCCCGCTGCTCCGGTATATGATCCGAACGCCGCATCGTACAACCAGTACGGTCAGTATGGCCAGCCGTCCCAGCCTGCCCAATCTGCGCAGCCGTCGTACGGTCAGCCGGCAGCCCCGGCGTATGACCCCAACAACGCTTACGCCCAGCCGGATTACAACCAAGCGAACTACGGACAGCAAGGCTACGCGGCCCCGTCTTACAACCAATCCGTCTATACCCAGCCCGCCTACGCGCAGCAGCCGGCATACGGCCAGCCCGTCGCACCGGCCGGATACGCCCAGAAGTCGAAACTGGCCGCCGGTCTGCTTGGCATCTTCCTGGGCTGCTTCGGCGTGCACAACTTCTACTTGGGCAACACCGGCAAGGCCGTGGCACAGCTGCTGCTGACCGTCATCGGCTGGATTCTCATCATCGGCCCAGCCGTCGCAGGCATCTGGGGACTGGTGGAAGGCATCCTGATTCTGTGCTCCCACTACGGCTCGCAATGGCACCGTGACGCTCAAGGCGTCGAACTGCAGGATTGATGACTCGAGGACTTTACAAACAGCCGGGCGGCAAACTCGTTGGAGTGACTGTCCGGCTTTCTCATGCCGATTCGGATTACGCCGATTCGGATTACGCCGATTCGGACTATATTGATTCGGCTCATACGAATGCCGTGAAAACGGTTCCATACGCTGGGCCGGCTGCATCATCGACTGTTATCGAATGCCATATCGACGGCGATTTCTTCCTCGACGGGGACGATGCCGGAACGCGGAATCTCTTGCATTCCATGGAATGTGCGCTGGAACAGTGCGCGGCCCGTTGCCTCAGCGGTTCGATGGTTTCCGAACGTGACGTGACCGTCGCCGTCGAACGGACGATGTTGCACCATCCGGACGTGCGCATCGTCGGCATGGGCGCGCGTGGCATCGCCATCGCCTTTCAACGTGCGATTGACGGCATCGATGGCGCCGATGGCATTGCCGGTATCGGCGGTAATGATGTTACGAAAGTGGAACCACGCGACGACCTGCGCATTCGGCGGCATACCAGCCCAATGGAAACCGCAGAAACCGCGGAAATCGCAAAAAACATTGAAAACGCTGGAACCGCGGAAAGCGACGAAAACGCTGGAACCGTTGGAACCGGCGAAATCGCCGAAACCGGCAATTGGGCGGAATACGCGCGACGCTGGCACGCACTCAAACCGAACATCGTGCACGACGACCCCCGCAAACCGCAGGAACAAATGGACCTCGACGTCGAATGGGCACGCGAAGTGGCTGCCGGAACCCGCGAACCCACCCTGCGTTTCTGGGAATGGGCCGAGCCGGCCGTGGTCATCGGCAGATTCCAGTCGCTCGAAGACGAAGTCAACGTGCACACCGCGCAAGACGAAGGATTCCGCATAGTCCGCCGCTGCACCGGCGGGGGAGCGATGTTCATCGAACCAGGCAACACCATCACCTACTCGCTGTACGCGCCACTCGACTTCGCCCACGGCATGAGCGTCGAGGAATCCTACAAACTCTGCGACTACTGGCTCGTCGAAGCGTTACGCGCCCTCGGCCTCAACGTACGATTCGCCGGACTCAACGACATCGCCACACAATACGGCAAACTCGGCGGCGCCGCGCAACGCCGGTTCGCGCCCACCCACGGCGGACCCGGCGCGATTCTGCACCACGTCACGCTCGCCTACGACATCGACGCGGAAAAGATGACCCGCGTGTTGAACATCTCACGAGAGAAAATGTCCGACAAAGCGGTGAAATCAGCGGCAAAACATGTCGATCCCATGCGCTCTCAAACCGGCATGGGCCGAGACGAGGTAGTGGCGCGACTGGTCGACGCCGCCGTTCGAGTTACAATGTAGCCCGAATGGTCGATGGTGCCCGACTTAACGAGCGTTGGCATGGATGTCGACAACGGAAAACGCAGAAGCACGTCGGAACGGAGGCACGTCGATGGTCACCCCGAATGGAACCAACGGAATCAATGGTTTTGGTGGTTTCGACGATGAGCGTGAGACGTTGCTGCACACCGCGCTGTTCAAGCAGGTTTCGTCCGAAGAAGCCCGGGAACTGCTGCCGTATCTGCAGCATGCCGAATACGACAAGGGCGATTTCATCTTCCGCGAGGGAGACACCGACCATCGCATGTATCTGCTGGAGGAAGGCCGCGTCAAACTGACCAGACAATCCTCCGACAAGCGTGTGCAGCTGCTGAGCATCCACGCGTACGGCGAAGTGCTGGGCGAGATTCCGGTGTTCGATCCGCATGGCGGACCGCGTACCGCTTCGGCGGTGGCGATGACCAACGGCACGCGTGTGGTCTGGCTGGAACATGACGCGCTGTTCGACTGGCTCGACGAACATCCGCGCGTGGCCGTGGACATGCTGCAGGTATTGGCGCACCGCATGCGCAGCAACAACGAACGCATATGCGATCTGGTGTTCATGGACGTTCCCGGACGACTCGCCAAAACACTGCTCAATCTGGCATCACGATTCGGCGAACCGGTCGAAGCCGGCCTGAAGGTGCCGCACGATCTGACACAGGAGGAGATGGCGCAGCTCGTCGGATCCTCACGCGAAACGGTGAACAAGGCGTTGATGGATTTCGCTAACCGCGGATGGATCGCCAGGGAAGGCCGGTCCATCATCATCTACCAGCCGGGCATGCTGATTCGCCGATCAAGACGATGACATTCGGCTGGTTTTCGGCTGATTTCCAACTTTTCCTAAGAAATTGTCTGTTTTGTGAGAAACCCGTGACGGCTTCCGGCACATGCGTTGGCGGGCATGTGTTTAGTAGACCCGCCACTTTAGAATGGGCGTCATGCCCAAGAAGAAGACCCTTACCGTTCAACGTGTGCTCGCATTGGTAATCGCATACATCACGTTATGCGTGGGCGGCGGCGTTGTGACGAGTATTTTCTTTATGCCCGCTGTGTTCGCCGCCAATAACGCGGCCAAAGCCGTCATTCCGTCCCTTGCGGTCGAAGGCATCGATTTCGATGTGACCTCGCTTCCGCAACGCTCGACGATGTATTTCAACGACGGCAAGACCGCTTTCGCGGAATTCTATACGCAGAACCGCGAGGTCGTGCCGCTGAAGAAAATCTCCAAAGCCATGCAGCAGGCCGTCGTGGCCCGTGAAGACAAGCGCTTCTTCGAACATACCGGCGTGGACGTGCAGGGCGTGTTCCGAGCGTTCTTCCAAACCTACGTCAGAGGCGGCGACCAGCAGGGCGGTTCCACGCTGACGCAGCAGTACGTCAAGAACGTGCTGTCCACCCAAGCCCGTGAAGACGACGATCCGATCGCCGAATACCATGCGACGGAAGACACCGTGGCACGTAAGCTACGTGAAATGCTGATCTCGGTGCAGATCGAAAAGAAATACTCCAAAGCCGAGATCCTGCAGGGCTACCTCAACATCGCGCAGTTCGGCCGCAACAACCTGTGCGGCGTGGAAATGGCCGCCAAACGCTACTTCAACGTCTCCGCTTCGGAACTGAACGTGACCCAGGCGGCGACCATCGCGGCAATCACCAAGAATCCGCAGAACTTCGATCCTTCCGTGGAAGCCAACCAGAAGGAAGCCGAACACCAGCGCAACATCGTGCTGCAGCTGATGCACGACCAGGGCTACATCACCTCCGAAAAGGAATTCAAAGACGCCATCAACACGCCGTTGAAGGATACGCTGAACCTGCAGGACGTGAGCTCCGGATGCCAGTCGGCCATTGAAAACACCGGCTTCTTCTGCTCGTACGTGGTCAACCAGATCCTGAAGAACAAGGCGTTCGGCAAGGACGACGAGGCTCGCGAGAAGCTGCTGAAGGAAGGCGGTCTGAAGATCGTCACCACGCTCGACCGCAACGCCAACAACGCGGCCATGCAGGCGGCGAACAGCACCGTGCCGGCCACAGACCCGTCCGGATTCGAAGTGATGATAGCGGCCGTGAAGCCGGGCACCGGTGAAATCCTGTCGTTCGGTATCAACCGAACCTACGATGCCACGGATGACGCCCGAACGGATGAGACCAAGACCTCCATGAACTACATGGTCGATCAGGAGGACGGCGGCGGTATGGGCTTCAACGTCGGCTCCACCTGGAAGCCCATCAACATGGTGGCGTGGATGCAGAAAGGCCACTCCATCAACGAGTCGCTCGTCACATCCACCGTCTACGACACGTCGAAGTTCAACTGCAACGGCTACGGTTTCGTCGGCCCGTGGAGGGTGCAGAATTCCGGCGGCGGCACCACCTCTCCGGAAAGCCCGCTGCAGGGTCTGATCAAGTCGCACAACACCACGCAGGCCTCGATGGCGTCGAACATCGGTCTGTGCGCGATCGCCGACGCGGCCAAGGAGATGGGCTACCACAACGCCATCTCCAACGCGTCCGACATCTACTCCGCTAACTCGTTCCAGCCGCCAATGACCATCGGTACGGTGCAGGCGTCGCCGTTGACCATGGCCAACGTGTACGCCACCATGGGCGCCAACGGCGTGGAATGCACTCCGATCGCCATCACCAAGGTGACCGACCGCAGCGGCAGCAAGGTGAAAGTGCCGTCCGCGAACTGCCATCAGGCCATCGACCCGGACATCGCGCAGACCGTGTCCTACGCGCTGAACCAAGGTGTCGTGCAGCCTGGCGGCGAAGCGTCGACCACGCAGCTCGACAACAATCGCAAGACCTTCGCCAAGACCGGCACCAACGAGAACACGGTGATGGCCACCGCAGGCTTCGTGCCGAACCAGGTCGCGGCGTTCGTCGCGGTCGCCGATGCGCAGGACCCGATCAACAACACCTTCGACAACAAGACCATCAACGGCGTGTACCGCCCGTCCTGGTACGGCATGTACATCGCAACGCCGGCGTGGAAGCAGTTCATGAACACGTATCTTGCCGCCATCAACGCGCCGATCGACAACGATTACGGAAAGGGTGCCGACAAGTACACGGTTTCGAAGGGCGCCACCAGAACATACAACCAGTACCAATACCAGCGCCAGCAGAACAGTCAGCAGCAAAGCCAGCAGCAGACCAACCAAGGCCAGCAGCAGCAATCGCAGCAACAGCCTGCTGAGCAGCAAAGTGACCAGCAGCATCAATAGTTGCGATTGTCGGCTATTCATGCCGACTGCCCGCATTGACTGACCGCACTGACTGCCCACGTCACCGGAGCGTAAATCGCATGGCAAAGTGAACAGTCCATGAACGCCCGCCCCAACCGGCGGGCGTTCTGCTTACAATGCAATCGGTACCATGCCCGTCGCGTGGGAACGCGGTGCGGATATCGACGATTCAGGCGATACCAACGATTCATAAGAGAGATGACAATGAGCGAAGACAAGAAGAACGGCAAGCAGAACAAGACGGTCAAACCGTTCGATCCGATGACGTTGCGTGGCGTCACCGTGCGCAACCGCATCTGGTTGCCGCCAATGGACACGTATTCCGCATTGGCGCAGGACGGCAAGCCGACGCCGTTCCACTACCAGCATTACGTTTCGCGTGCGATGGGCGGCTTCGGCATGATCATCATGGAAGCGACCGCCGTCGCGCCGGAAGGCCGCATTTCGCCGTGCGATCTGGGATTGTGGGATGACGGACAGATGGACGCATGGCGTTGGATCGTGGCCGACGCGAAGGCAGCGGGTGCCACGATGGCGGTGCAGCTCAACCACGCCGGACGCAAGGGTTCCACCGGCTGCCACGCGATCGGTTTCGATGGACAGAGCGTGCCGGAAGAGCAAGGCGGATGGCGGACGGTTTGCCCAAGCGCCAACGCATACGGTTCCCTGGCTCGTCCGCGCGCACTGAGCGTCGATGAGATCCACACCATCGTGGACCAGTTCCGCGACGCCGCCTGGCGCGCCATGAACATCGGCTTCGACGCGGTGGAAGTCCATGCCGCGCACGGCTACCTGCTGTCGCAGTTCCTCGACCCGCTCATCAACGAGCGTGACGACGAGTACGGCGGATCGTTCGACAATCGCGTCCGCATGCTGGTCGAAGTCGTGGATGCGATTCGTTCCGTCGTGCCCGACACCATGCCGGTGCTGGTGCGCGTCTCCGCCACCGACTGGGCCGCAGGCGGTTGGGACCTTGACCAGACCGTTGAACTGGCTAAGATTCTGAAGGCCCACGGCGTGGACCTGATTGACGTGTCCACAGGCGGATTGATTCCCGACGTGACCATTCCGGTGAAGCCCGACTACCAAGTGCCGTTCGCCGAACAGGTGCGCAGTCGCGCGGGCATTCCCACCACCGCAGTCGGGCTCATCACCAAGCCGAAGCAGGCGAAGAAGATTCTGAAGTCGGGCGCCGCCGACGCCGTGGAAATCGGCCGCGCTGCACTGCGCGACCCGTATTGGCCGCTCCGTGCCGCCCACAAACTGGACGTGCCGGTCGAGGAAGCCCCCTACCAGCCGCCATACCTCCGCGGCGCCTTCCGTTGACCCTTCCCCTCCCTTCTTCCTCTTTTTTATTGCGAAAAGTAGCCACAACCCAACGCAACATAACAAAAAAACGAGTGGGAGGGCGGGCGTCCTGTTCACGACCGTAAGCCTGGCCGAACGGCCTTGAGTGTGTCGTGAACAGGACGCCCGCCCTCCCACGGAGACGCGCCTCTGTTTTTTACTTATTAATCGCCTTTATATTGCCGAAAAATCGCTTTTTAAATCGCAACTTAAATCGGAATTAAAAAAGTTTTCACGCGTCGATGCCGACCGCCTCGCTGACATGTTCGAACCCGTCGCGCCTGAGCAGTTCGGCCAGTCCACGCTTCAACACGGTGACCTGCTGCGGACCACGGTACATAAGCGCGCTGATGAACATCACCAGCGACGAGCCGCAACGAATCTTCTCATACGCCTGCTGCGGGGTGAAGACGCCACCGATGCCGGCGATTGCGAACCGGTCGCCATATTCGCGGTAGACCTGCTTGATGCGTTCGTTGCTGGCCGCGTAGCACGGCGAGCCGGACAGTCCGCCCTCCCAATCGCGCGGAATGGACATGCCGGTGCGGTCCTTCTGCAGATTGGCGATCGACAGTCCCTGCACGTTGTGCTCGGCGAGCACGTCCAGCAGATCCTTGAATTCCGGCCACGTCTTATTGAGTGGCATTTTGACGAGCGTCGGCTGCGGACGGTCGATTTTGTCCAGTTCGGTGAACAGCTTGTCGAGCGCTTCCGGGCTTTGGTTGAACGGTTCGCCGGCCATGGTGTTCGGGCAGGAGATGTTCACTTCGACCATGGCGGTGCGTCCGGCCGCGCGGCGCATCGAAATGCAGTAATCCTCGATGCCTTCGTCCAGATCGCCGGTCTTGCTGTCGTTCGTGCGGGCGATCGAAACCGACACCTGCATGCTCTTCGCCTTCGTCCATGCGTTCTCGGCGCGCGGAATCACCACCGCGGAACCCTCGTTGGCAAGGCCCACGTGCACCATCATCGAATCGTATTCAGGCAGGCGGTGGAACCATGGGCGCGGGTTGCCGGGGCAGGGGCGCGACGTGGTGGAGCCGACCGTTTCGAAACCGAAGCCGACGTTGTCGAGCAGCACCGGCATCTCGCAATCCTTGTCGAGGCCGGCGGACAGGCCGAACGGATTGGCGAAGTCGACGCCCATCACGTTGGTTTCCAGTATCGGGTCGGTGTAGTCGAGCATTTCGCGGCATAGCCACATCAGCGGTGGAATGTTGCGGGTGACCTTGCAGAAATCGATCATCTGGCTGTGGGCCACGTCGGGCGTCTGGTTGAAGATGAAATGCGGTTTGATGATGTGCTTGTAGCCGAACGTGAAAAGGTCGGTGGTGGCTTTGTTCACTGCGTCGTGCCAAAAGTTTTCGGAAACGTATGTCATGGTTCCTTATTCTCGCACGTTTTCATTGGTTTCGCATGGCATTTGGGCAAAAGCCGATGTGTGTCGGTGCGGCGGATAGGACGTTCGTTTTTGTTCGTTTTGAGCTGAATTTGAGGCGATTGTGGTGCGGCTTTGCGTGAAACACGCGCGAAACGCTCAACTCAGTTGTATTTTTGAGTGAACATGTGCGATAATGTTCATATGATTTCGTCGCAACGCCAGCATTTGATTTTGAGCCGTCTGCGTACCCGTGGTGCGGTGCGCATCACTGCACTGTCCAAGGAATTGGGCGTCTCCGCGATGACCATCCGCCGTGACATCGCCGATCTGGCGGACAAGGGTCTGCTGAAGCGCGTGCACGGTGGCGCCGTCAGCACCAGCACACTGCTGAGCGAACCGCTGTTCTCTGTAAAGTCGCAGATGGACATCGGTCTGAAGGACGCCATCGCACAGGAAGCCGTCAAATACGTGGCCCCCGGCGACGTGATCGCCATCGGCGGCGGCACCACGGCGTACGTGTTCGCGCAGCATCTGCTCGAATCGCAGCAATCGTCCGGCATCACCATTCTTACCAACTCCATTCCGGTGGCGGAGCTGGTGCAGGCGCTTGAATCGAAAGACGTGGAAGTCATCGTCACCGGCGGCGTCACCACGCGCTCCAACTCGCTCGTCGGGCCGATCGCAGACAAAGTGGTCGCCTCGCTGCGCGTCAACACCGTATTCCTGGGCACGCATTCCGTGTCCATTCCGCGCGGTTTCCTCATGCCGAACTCGCTGGAAGCCGCAACCGATATGGCGATGATGGACATTGCCGATCGCACGATAATTTTGACCGACCACACCAAGTGGAGCTGCACGTCACTGTCGCTGTTCGCACGTTTTGACCAGGTGGATACGGTCATCACCGATGACGGATTGGACCCCGATTCGGTGTCGAAAACAAGGGATTTGGTCAAAGAGCTCGTTCTGGCGCGCCAGGCCGAGCCGGTTCAGGAAGGTGAATAATCACATGGGTGATTTCGTCAACTACACTCCGGGAGAATATGCGAAGGAGCATATCCGTATCACGCCGACCACGCTTGCCGATGGCCGCGACTTCTTCTATCTCGATGACGATCCGGAATACGTTTCCGGCGTCAAGACTCGCGAACTGAAGGATCCGCGCCAACTTCCGTACCGTTTCTCCAATCAGCTCAACGCCGCGGGCGAGGAGGTGCCGTACGCGGCTCCGGAAATGCGCCGCGACCCGCTGACCGGCGATTGGATTCCGATGGCGACCGCACGCATGAACCGCCCGATCACCGCAGGACCGGGCGCCACCGCCAAGGGCAACCCGCTGGCCGCACGCAAGCCGGGCGATCCGTACCAGGACGGCGAAGTGCCGGACACCGACTACAACGTGGTCGTGTTCGAAAACCGCTTCCCGTCGATGGTGCGCGTGCCGGGCCGTTCCGAAGCCGTGGAATACGTCAACGGCAACCCGCTGTGGGAGAAGAAGCTCGCCGCAGGCCGCTGCGAAGTGATCTGCTTCGACCCGGATGAAGACGGCCTGCCGGCGGACCTGCCGGTCTCCCGCCTGCGCACCGTCGTGGAAGCATGGGCGTTCCGCACCGCCGAAATCTCCAAGATGGAGGGCATCGAGCAGATCTTCCCGTTCGAGAACCACGGTCAGGAAATCGGCGTCTCCCTGGCGCACCCTCATGGCCAGGTCTACTGCTATCCGTTCATCGCACCGAAGATGGAAGCCGAACTCAAGCAGACCGAAGCCTACCATGAGAAGACCGGCGGCAACCTGCTCAAGGATCTCATGAACTCCGAAATCGAGGCCGGGGAGCGCATCGTCATGCGCAACCACAGCTGGGTGGCCTACGTGCCAGCAGCAGCCCGCTGGCCCCTCGAGGTGCATGTGGCCCCGGTGCGCGACGTGCTCACCCTCGACGAGCTCAACGACCAGGAACGTTGGGATCTGGCCGTCATGTACTCCACCCTGCTCAAGCGCGGCAACGCGTTCTTCGACAAGGGTGACGGCAAGGGCATGGACCTGCCGTACATCGCAGCATGGCATCAGGCCCCGATCCACGACAAGCGCCGCGAAAACTACCGCCTCAACCTGCAGTTCTTCTCGTTCCGCCGCGCCGCCAACAAAATCAAGTATCTGGCCGGCTCCGAATCAGGCATGGCCGCATGGGTGTCCGACACCACGCCGGAACTCATCGCCAAGCGCTTCCACGAGCTCGGACCGATCGATATCGAAGGCTGAAAGCCAATAAAACCCAAAGGACAAAACACCAATGACTGCTGTTGAATTCATTGAGCCGCTCTCGCATGACGAGGGTGTGAAGAACGCGACCGACCTGTTCCGAGCCACCTACGGTGAGGAACCGGCTGGCGTATGGGCCGCACCGGGCCGTGTGAACCTGATTGGCGAACACACCGACTACAACGCGGGCCTGTGCCTGCCGATCGCACTGCCGCACCGCACGTTCATCGCGCTCAAGCCGCGTGAAGACACCAAGGTGCGCGTGGTTTCCGACGTTGACTCCGAAAACGTTACCGAAGCCGACCTCGATGGTCTGCAGGCCGGTGGCGTGGAAGGCTGGGCCGCCTACCCGGTGGGCGTTGCCTGGGCATTGCGCGAAGCCGGCTTCGATGCGGTGCAGGGCTTCGACGCGGCATTCTCCTCCTGCGTGCCGCTCGGTTCCGGTCTGAGCTCCTCCGCAGCCATGACCTGCTCCACCGCCTTGGCGCTGGATGACGTGTACGGTTTGGGTTATGGCGCATCCGATGCCGGTCGTGTGACGCTGATCAACGCCGCCATCAAGTCGGAAAACGACATGGCGGGCGCGTCCACCGGTGGTCTCGATCAGAACGCATCCATGCGCTGCACTTTCGGCCATGCGTTGCGTCTTGATTGCCGTCCAGAGCTGAGCCCGCTGGAGAACGTCTCCCAGCAGGAATTCGATCTCGACAAGTACGGTCTGGAACTGCTGGTGCTTGACACTCAGGCTCCGCATCAGCTCAACGACGGCCAGTATGCCCAGCGTCGCGCCACTTGCGAGAAGGCCGCCGAAATCCTCGGCGTGGCCAACCTGCGTGTGGTCGCCGACAGCATCGCCAAGTCCGACGATCCGTTCCAGGCGCTCAAGGAAACGCTCGACAAGCTGGAAGACGACACGATGAAGAAGCGCGTGCGCCACGTCATCACCGAAATCGCCCGTGTCAATTCCTTCGTGCGTGCCTTCGCCAACGGCAAGATCGACGAGGCAGGCCGACTGTTCAACGCGTCTCATGATTCGCTCGCTGCGGATTATGAAGTGACTGTGCCCGAGCTGGATATTGCCGTGGATGTGGCTCGTGTCAACGGCGCGTACGGCGCACGCATGACCGGCGGCGGCTTCGGCGGCTCCATCATCGCGCTGGTGAACAAGGGCCAGGGTCACGAGATCGCGCAGAAGATTGCTGACCGCTTCGAAAAGGAAGGTTTCAACGCGCCTCGCGCCTTGCCGGCGTTCGCTGCGGCTTCCGCGAGCCGCGAGGCCTGATCGCAGAAGC
>NZ_CAUEQY010000014.1 GCF_959020145.1 uncultured Bifidobacterium sp.
GCGTACTACATCATCATGCCGTCCGAGGTCAGCTCCAACCTGGCTCGTTACGATGGCATGCGTTACGGTCTGCGCGTCATGCCGCCGGCGGGCGTTCCTCAGACCGCCGCCAACATGATGGCCTACACTCGTGAAGCCGGTTTCGGCGACGAGGTCAAGCGTCGTATCATTCTTGGCACGTATGCCCTGTCCGCCGGTTATTACGATGCATGGTACGGTTCCGCACAGAAGGTGCGCACCCTGATCATCGACGATTTCAAGAAGGCTTTCGAGAAGGTCGACGTGCTTGTTGGCCCGACCAGCCCGGTCACCGCATTCAAGTTCGGTGAGAAGACCGAGGATCCGATGGCCATGTACGCCATCGATATCACCACCATTCCGGCCAACCTTGCAGGCGTTCCGGCCATGAGCATTCCTGCTGGTCTGAGCGACGACGGCTTGCCGGTTGGCTTCCAGTTCCTCGCTCCGCAGCAGCGTGACGAGGCCATGTACAAGCCTGCCGCGGCACTTGAGGCGGCTCTCGAGGAAGACTGGAACGGTCCGATCTGGCAGTCCCTGAAGACCCCGTGGCTCGACGGCTTGAACAAGTAGGAAGCATCGGAGGAAAGAAAACAAAATGGCTGAAAAGTTGATGAAGTACGCCGATGCCGTCAAGAAGTTCGACCCGGTCATCGGTCTGGAAACCCACGTGGAGCTGTCCACCACCACGAAGCTGTTCTGCCCGGCCGAAGTCCACTTCGGCGGCGAGCCGAACACCCAGCTCACCCCGGTGAGCCTCGGCCTGCCGGGCTCCCTGCCGGTGGTCAACAAGACCGCCGTCGATTACGCGATCAAGCTGGGTCTCGCCCTGCACTGCGAAATCGCCGAATGGAGCCAGTTCGCCCGTAAGAACTACTTCTACCCGGACATGCCGCGCGATTACCAGATCTCGCAGTATGACAAGCCGACCAACGGCAACGGCTATCTTGATGTGGAACTTGAAGACGGCACCGTGTTCCGTGTGCCGATCGAACGCGCCCACATCGAAGACGACGCAGGCAAGAACACCCACGTCGGTGGCGCTGACGGCCGTATCGAAGGCGCTGACCACTCCCTGGTCGACTACAACCGTGCAGGCGTTCCGCTGATCGAAATCGTGACCAAGCCGATCGTTGGCGCAGGCGATCGTGCTCCGGAAATCGCCGGTGCCTACATGCGCGCCATCCGCGACATCGTGCGTGCGCTTAATATTTCCCACGCTCGCATGGAGCAGGGCAACATGCGTGCCGACGTGAACGTGTCGCTGCGCAACAGCCCGTCCGATCCGTTCGGCACCCGTTCCGAAACCAAGAACGTGAACTCGTTCCGTGGCATCGAGAAGACTATCCAGTACGAGATCCGCCGCCAGGCCGCCATCCTTTCCGAAGGCGGCGAGATTCTGCAGGAGACCCGCCACTGGGACGAGGCCTCGCAGACCACCGCCGGCGGCCGCGTGAAGTCCGACGCCGACGACTACCGCTACTTCCCGGATCCGGATCTGGTGATGCTGCACATCACCAAGGAGCACATCGAAGAGATGAAGGCTCAGATGCCGGAAATGCCGCGCGAGCGCCGCAACCGCCTGAAGGGCGAGTGGGGCTTCAACGATTTGGAGATGCGTGACGTGCTCAACGCCGACGCTCTGGATCTGCTTGAGGAGACCGTCAAGGCTGGTGCCACCGCCGCAGGTGCCAAGAAGTGGTGGCTGGGCGAGCTGAGCCGTGAAGCCAACAACAAGGGCGTGAGCCTCGAAGAGCTACCGATCGCTCCGGCCGATGTTGCTGAGGTTGAGAAGCTGATCGCCGATGGCAAGCTCAACGACAAGCTGGCCAAGCAGACCGTCGCCGGTGTGCTTGCTGGCGAAGGCACTCCGGATGAGGTCGTCAAGAAGCATGGCTTCCAGGTCGTGTCTGATGACGGCGCTCTCGAAAAGGCCGTGGATGAGGCTCTCGCAGCCAATCCTGACATCGTTGAAAAGCTCAAGAGCGGCAATATGAAGCCGATGGGCGCCATCATTGGTGCCGTCATGCGTGTCACTCGCGGTCAGGCTGACGCAAAGGCCGTCACCAAGATCGTGATGAGCAAGATCAAGTAACGTTTACAACGATTGCTGACGATTACAGCCGATTGTTGAATCGCAGGAAAACGCACGTTCCAAAAAGCTTGGGACGTGCGTTTTCTTTTCGTTATTCCGGAAAAGGGATTTCAAAGAAAGAGAATACATAATCGCGAAGCGCATTTTCTTACGATTGCCGACATGTCCTTCAACATCAGGTTATGCTGGTAGAGGAATATGTACAGCGATTGCCGCCGCGCGGATTCACAGCTGACATACAGTCGGGTACAATACCCTCGGTATGGGTGCGGCGACGGTCGTGCCTGCAATGATGTAGGGGACAGGAATAATGCCAGAACAAGTTGAGGCTGCGACACAGGAGCAGTTGGACCAGCAGTCGCGTGAATTGCCGGATCTCATCGTCATTCCGTCTATCAAGGGCGAGATGGTGCATCTGCGTCCGTCCGTGATCGAAGATCTTGAACGTATGGACGCCATTGGGGCGTACATCGGCGCTTCCGGAATCACCGGCAAGGATCGGGTTGCCGAGCGTGGCGCGGTGCATGCGTGGGTGCGTCGTTCCGTGGCATGGTCCCAAGGCGAAACGCCGACCGAATCCGGTGTGGGGGATCCGGAGTCGCGTCGCACGATCGCATGGTCCATCATCACCGAAGCCGACCATGATGGCGATGGCGAGATCGATGCCGCGAATTCCGACAATGTGATTGGCATGATTTTCCTGATCGATATTGACGGTTGGGCTCGTTCCGCGCGCATTCAGGTGGTGCTTGGCAAGGATTACCGCGGCCGTGGCTATTCGCGTGACATCATGCCGCGCGTGATGACGTACGGACTTGCGCCGGAACCGGCAGGCCTTGGCATGCATCGCATTTGGGTTGCCGTGCCCGAGCAGAACACGCGTTCCGTGTCCGTGTACCAGTCGTTGGGATTCGTGCCGTCCGGTCGTTCGCGCGACGCCTTGTGGAACGCTTCGCAGAACCGTTACCAGGATCTGATCGTTATGGACACGCTGGTTGACGAGTTCGACCCGATCCGTTCGCTTGACGCGTTCGGCATGCATGTGATCGAAGATAATCCGGGCGTCAAGGAAGCGTTGAGCGCGCGCGAGCATTCCATTGCCATCCGACTGAATGAGAAGAATGCTTCGAAGCATGATGCGGAAGGTACGGATGTCAACGATGCCGCGGCAGCTGCGCAATCCGTGCAGAAAGCTTCTTCCGATGGTGCTGGTGACGTGGCCGAGGCTGTGCGGAAGGACGCGGAAGGCGCGGAACCTGCGCGACAAAGCGAGCATGATGATCGCAAGTCCGTTACTGGCGATGCCGATGCCGAAAACAGCTGGCCGTACACGGCGGGCGAGCGTAAGACGTCGAAGGAAGCTTGGTGGCGCACGCTTGGTCGTGGTCGCAAGCGCGATACGGAAGGTAAGTGATGAGCGCCGAGGATCTCGATAATTACGAAACCGACGCGGAACTGGCTCTGTATAAGGAGTATCGCGACGTAATCAAGCTGTTTACGTATGTTGTTGAAACGGAACGTCGCTTTTATTTGGCGAATAAAGTCGATTTCAATGTGCGTTCCGCAGGCCAGGACGTGTATTTCGACGTGCGCCTGACTGATGCTTGGGTGTGGGACGTCTATCGTTCCAGTCGTTTCGTCAAGAACGTGCGTATCGTCACGTTCAAGGATGTCAATGTTGAGGAAGTGCAGAAAACCGATATTGACATTCCTGATTCCATCTAGCTGCGCAGTTGCCGGTCACGCGGTTGCCAGCTGTGCGGTTGCTGGTCGCGTAGTTGGATTGCGTAATGTGGTTGCGCGCTTTGGCCTCGCAGTCGGGTCGTGCATCGGCCGGTTTGATGATTGCGTTTTGCATGATGCGATAGCCGTATATCCGGCTGACTTGGCTTGATTTTGTAAGCATTCGCACAAGTTGCGGTGTTCGTTTCCCTACCCTCGGGTAGACTATCAGGGATTTTTGTTTTCATAAGGAGACCTCAAAGTGACGCAAAAGCAATCCGTGGTGATTATCGGCGGTGGCCCTGCAGGCCTGACTGCCGCTTGGGAGCTCGTCAAGGACGGTGGCTCCGAGAACTACGACGTGACTGTGTTGGAAGCGACCCGCGAATTCGGCGGCATCTCCCGCACCGTCAAGCATGATGGCAACCGTATGGATATTGGCGGCCATCGTTTCTTCTCGAAGGACGAACGCATCATGGATTGGTGGAAGGGGGTCCTGCCGCTGCAGGGCGCGCCAAGCTATGATGACAAGAAGCTCGGTCGCGAGCACGATATGGAACCGGGCGGACCGGATCCGGAAGTCGAAGACAAGGTGATGCTTAAGCGTCATCGCGTGTCTCGTATTTACTGGAACCGCCACTTCTTTGACTACCCGATTTCCCTGAGCGCCAACACGTTGAAGGCCATGGGTCCGAAGCTTACGCTTGTTGCCGGCTTCAGCTACCTGAAGTCCATGGTGCACAAGCTGCCGGAAGACAATCTGGAGAACTTCTACATCAATCGTTTCGGCCGCAAGCTGTATTCCATGTTCTTCGAGGGGTACACCGAGAAGCTGTGGGGTCGCCATCCGTCCCAGATTTCCGCCGATTGGGGTGCGCAGCGCGTCAAGGGCCTGAGCATTATGGGCGTGCTGAAGAACGCGTTCCAGAAGCTCCTGCCGAAGAAGCGCAGCAATGCTGAGGTTGAAACCTCGCTGATTGAGGAATTCTGGTATCCGAAGTATGGTCCGGGCCAGCTGTGGGAAACCGTCGAGGCCAACTGCGAGGCCGCGGGCGTGAAGGTCATCACCGACGCGAACGTGGTGGAGATTCGCCAGGCCGACGGCAAGATCGCATCCGTGGTATATGAGGATTCCGAAGGCAACCGCACCGAAATGGCCGCGGACGACTTCATCTCCTCCATGCCCGTCAAGGATCTCATCAACGCCGTGGACGCTTCCAGCCAGCCCGCGCCGAAGGACATGACCGAAATCGCCAACGGCCTGCCGTACCGCGACTTCGTGACCGTTGGTCTGCTCGTCAAGCACCTGCGCCTGTCGAACACCACCGACATTCCCACCCTCGGCAACCCGCCGATCGTGCCTGATTGCTGGATTTACGTGCAGGATCCGGGCTACAAGGTCGGCCGTTTGCAGATCTTCAACAACTGGAGCCCGTACCTGGTCAAGGACGTTGACAACACCGTGTGGATCGGTCTTGAATACTTCTGCGAAGAAGGCGATTCCTTCTGGAACATGTCTGACGAGGAAGCGAAGAAGTTCGCCATCCAGGAGCTTACGCGCATGCAGATCATCAACGGTCCGCAAGACGTGATCGACTCCCATCGTGAGCGCGTGAAGAAGGCGTATCCGGCATATTTTGACACCTACGATCGCATGCCTGAGCTCGTGGAATACCTCGATTCCTTCGGCAATCTGTATTGCGTCGGCCGCAACGGCCAGCATCGTTACAACAACATGGATCATTCCATGGCCACCGCAATCGAGGCCGTCGGCAATATCAAGAACGGCAAGACGTCCAAGAAGAACGTATGGTCCGTCAATACCGACAAGAGCTATCACGAGGAAAAGTAGGTTCCGGCAAGACCTGCACCTGTTGCTGTAAAGCATGTGGTAAAGCGAAAGACCCGTCATGTGATCGCATGGCGGGTCTTTCGCATTGTGATTTGCGATTTGTCATTGACTTGAATGCTTGATTGGCATGAATACGTTGGCACGCCTACGTTGCGTTGGTCTGGATGACGTTGTATGGTTAGGGAAGTTCGAAAACCGTGATATTTCGCGGCGGACTTTCAGTGGCGGAAATTTCCGTATCTCTTTTTACAGCTGTTGCAGGCGTGTGCTTGCGAAAGCTAGGGGAAAGGCAAAAACCAGTGGCAACCAGCCCGAATCTTGAAGACATGAAACTGCCTGAGCTCAAGGAGCTCGCCAAGCAGATGGGCCTTCGTGGCACCTCCACCATGCGTAAGCCGGAACTTATCGCGACGCTTCAGGCCGCTCGTTCCGGCGGTGAAGCGCCTGCCGGTGTGACCGTGCGAGCTCCGAAGTCCGCTGCACCGGCCGCTCCGGTGGCTCCTGCTGAAGCCCAAACCGCAGACGCTGAGGTCGCGGCGAACACGGCTGAGGAATCCGGCAAGTCCAACGAGGCTGCCGAAAGCAAAGCCAACGAGGCTGAGCAGTCCGAAAAGCAGACGGCCAAAACCGTTAGGAAGACCCTTGCCGGACGTGCTGATAGCGCTGAGCGTGCGGAGCGCTCCGAACAGACGGAACGTGCCGAGCGCACCGAGCGTGCTGACCGTCGCAAGCAGGCTGAGGCTCCGACGAGCGAGGAGGCGGCCGATGTCATGGCCGCGGTGAACGCCCTGGACAGCATCGATGAGGCTCCGAAGCGCCGTCGCCGCCGTGATGCGGACGCTGCCACCGATCTGCTGGCCGAACTGGGATTGGACGATGCTTCGCCGAAGCAGGATGATCGTCGTCGCCATCGTAAGGATGATGCGTCCGACGTTGAGCCGCGCCGTCGCCGTCGTGCGGTGGAAGGGCCGAAGGATGAGGACGTTGTGCGCGATCTTGATGACATTCTCGCCACGTTGCCTTCGCAGGGCAGTGATGATGACGAACGTCGTGACGAGGCTGAAGACGGTGATTTCGCGCGTCGTGGTCGCGGTCGCGTCAGCGATAGGGGTGACCGCGTGGATCGTCGTGGCCGTCGCCTGCGTGGCCGTGACCGCGATTATGACGAGCGTGACGAGCGTCGTGGCCGTACCGGCGACCGTAACAATGATCGCAACGAGCGTAACGATCGCGTCGAGCGCAACGAGCGCACGGATCGCAATGTTGAACGCGAACAGCGTCACGAGGAGCCGAAAGAGGATCTCGTGCCTGTCGCGGGCATCGTCGACGTGCTCGATTCCTACGCTTTCGTGCGTACCTCCGGCTATTTGCCGGGTCCGAACGACGTGTACGTTTCCATGGGCCAGGTCAAGAAGTATGGGCTGCGCAAGGGTGATGCCGTGCACGGTTCCATCCGTACCCCGCGTGAGGGCGACCGCCGCAACCAGCGTCAGAAGTTCGTGCCGCTGCAGTCCATCGACTCCATCAACGGCATGAGCGTCGAGGAAGCGCAGCATCGTCCGCAGTTCAGCAAGCTCACCCCGCTGTATCCGCAGGAACGCCTGAAGCAGGAGACCACGCCGAACAAGCTCACCGGCCGCCTCATCGACATCGTGGCGCCGATCGGCAAGGGCCAGCGTGGCCTGATCGTGTCTCCGCCGAAGGCCGGCAAGACCATCACCCTGCAGAACATCGCCAACGCGATCGCCACCAACAATCCGGAAGTCCACCTGATGGTCGTCCTCGTGGACGAACGTCCGGAGGAAGTCACCGACATGGAACGCACGGTGCAGGGCGAGGTCATCTCCTCCACCTTCGACCGTCCGGCCTCCGACCACACCACCGTCGCCGAACTCGCCATCGAACGCGCGAAGCGTCTCGTGGAGCTTGGCCAGGACGTGGTGGTGCTGCTTGATTCCATGACCCGTCTGGCCCGTGCCTACAACATCGCCGCTCCGGCTTCCGGCCGTATTCTTTCCGGTGGTGTGGATGCCCAGGCGTTGTACCCACCGAAGAAGTTCTTCGGTGCCGCTCGTAACATCGAAAACGGCGGCTCTCTGACCATCATCTCCTCCGCACTGGTGGAAACCGGCTCCAAGATGGACGAGGTGATTTTCGAGGAGTTCAAGGGCACCGGCAACATGGAGCTGCGCCTGAGCCGCGAACTGGCAGACAAGCGCCTGTTCCCGGCCATCGACGTGAACGCTTCCGGCACCCGTCGCGAGGAACTCATCACCGATCCGCAGGAGCTGCCGATCATCTACCGTCTGCGTCGTCTGCTTGGCGGTCTGGAGCCTGAGCAGGCTTACCAGACGCTTGTGCCGCGTCTGAAGAAGACCGCGACCAACCGTGATTTCATGGCGTCGCTGATCCAGCAGAGCGGCAATACCGCGAATAACGGCAACAGCTAATCGCAGGTAATCGCAATCTGCGGTTACGCATCCAAGGGTCGTATGACAATCGCCATGCGGCCCTTTTGTTTCGTTCGGCTGTCTTTCTGTTCGGCTGTTTTTCCGTTTTGCAGTTTTCAACTACTTTCGAATGCGTTTCGATTGTTTTCCGAAAGTTCCGCACGATTCGGCAATGTGGATGATCACGTTGTGGACATACGGTATGTAAAAACCGACGCACGAAAAAATACGAAATCGAAAGTAAAAAGACGAAAATAGTATTGCTATATAGGGGGTATATGAAAAAAATAGGAGAAAAATGATTGAAAATCGAAATTCGTTGGAAATGTTACGAAAATGCAGTTGACGGATTGTGTGTTGGGGTGGGTATGGTAATGGACGGAAACGTGAGCTGCATAGGGGAGTCGGTCCTACCGGACTGATGCAGAATGCTTGTTGGAAAGGGGCATCTATGACAGGCAATGGCAACGAACCCGACACCACGCATGCGAGCGTGGGCCAATTCGACGATATCGACGAGACCATTCTCAGCATGCTGGAGAAAGACGGCCGCGCTACGCTGTCTCAGCTTTCGGACGCTACGGAACTGTCGATTTCCGCGGTGCAATCGCGCGTGCAGAAACTGGAACGTCGTAATGTGATTCTCGGCTACAAGGCCGTTATCGACGATGAAAAGCGTGGCCTCGCCGTACGTGCCTACATTGCGGTCACGCCGATCGATTATTCCAAGGAAGCCGAGATTCCCGCCAAATTGCAGGATATCGAAGGCATCATGTCGTGCGATTCCGTGGCTGGGTCACCCAGCTACATGCTGACCGTGCGCGCAGCCTCGCCAAGCAAGCTTGAGGATCTGCTGAACGTCATCCACCAAACGGTGCCGGTGAGCACGGAAACCACGATTGTGCTGCAACGGTACTTCTCCAAGTGACATGCGCGCGGTAGTCTTGTACGCATGAGCGATAGCGAACATGACTGGCTTCGGCCAGAAGAAGAGCATGAAACCGAAACCGTCATCGATGCGGGCACCGCGCAAAGCAATCCCGAGGTCGCCGATGCCGTGGCGAAAATCGCTGCATTGCGCCAGTCGATCGACAATGTCGACACGGCCATCGTTTCCCTACTGGCGGAACGCTTCAAATACACGTCCCAAGTGGGTGTGCTGAAAGCCCGCGCGGGTTTCGCGCCGGCCGATTACAAGCGTGAGGATTACCAGATCGAACGGTTGCACCGCATTGCTGTCGATGCCGGGTTGGATCCCGACATCGCCGAAATGTATCGCGAATTCGTGGTGACCGAAGCCAAGCGCAGGCATAAGCGTATCGCCGAGAACGGCGTCGATCCGGGTGCGCTCGACGTATTCGCCTGACCTGTCTGTTTTCCGCGAAATCGTTTCTTGCCGGGGCATGCCGCGCGCTACATTGATTGCTTTGGAACGTTGTTTTGATTGCGATTGAGAGGCTCGGCATGCGTCGTTCTGTTGCGTTTCGTGCATCTTGTGCCCATCATGCCGATAGCACGCGTGGTGAGCGTGATATGCGTGTGGCGAGTGTCCATCTGCGGCACATGCTGGCTGCGTCCATTGCGGTAACGCTGGTTTCGGCGGCTCCCGTATGCGCGGTCGGGGTTTCGAATGTGGTTGATGCGGTGCGTCGGAACGGCGAGTACGTCTCGGCGGTGGCCTCGCACGATGTGATGAGCGCATATGAGTCCGTTGATGAGCCGGGCCGCTTGTATTTGACGAGTGACGCCGCTTCTGCAACTGATACGGACATGAATGCAGATGAGGGCGCGACGTCTTCGCAGCGCGTGCCGCAAGAGCGTGTGGAACTGCCGTGGGATATAACGGCGACCTTTACTTTGGACGGTCCGACCGTCAGCGCATCCAAGATTTCCGGTGCATCGGGCGTGGTCGGCATCCGCATCGATCTGAAATCGGAACGACCGGAGGAAACGGCTGATCTGACGCCGATCGTCGCGTTCACCATTCCCAACCGCGTCGGCAATGACGCGACCTCAGACGAAGGCGTGCTTGTGTTTGCCGGCAATTCGTCGACATTGGTCGCTGCGGTAGGCAAGCCGGGTGAGGATCTTACGATTCATACGTATGTGACTGCGAAAAACTTCACCATGAGTTCGCTGTCTGTCGCCGCTGTTGCCTGCGATTCCGAAAGAACTGGCTGCTATGGCAATCTCACCAGTTTGACCGATCGCGCATCCACATTGGTGGATGGTTTGACGAATGTCGGATCGCAACGCAACCATGAGCTCATCGCGCAGCTCGAACAACTGCGCGATCATGAAAAGGAGCTTGCCGAAACGACCATCGCCCAGCGTGAGCAGGAACATGAGCAGGCGTTCAACGGGTATATCGACGCGTACGTCGGCTCGTATACGACGCATCTTTCCGGATCGATTGGCGATACCACGCAACTTACCGCCATTCTCGGCACCGCGGCCGAACTGAATGGCGATACTGCGGTGGCGCAGTCCGTGGTCGATCTGGCCAACGCGGTCAACGATGTGAGCGCCGCATACCGACATACGGGTGCCGCCGACGCGGTGAACGAGGTGATTCGCACCATCGAACAGCGTGGCACATCCGGTTTGGTGGCGGAACTCAACAAGCGTGCGGGCGAGGAGCAGCAGCGTGGCGCCAAGGATTACAGTGCCGGCCAGTCGCAGCTTTCTTCGGCGATGATTCCGTATTCCATGGATTTCACCGACGCGTACACCGCTCGGCTTAAGGAATTGGAGGCTTCCGCAGGTTCGGCGCAAAACTTGGAATCTCAGGCGATTGCGGATGTGCGCAACAGCATTGACGGCAATGAGAAGTTGAAGTCGGCTTCAAGCAAGGTTGACGATGCGATGCAGGCGTTGGCGGATGCGAGCGAGCACACGGGTCAGGCCAGTGCGTTCCACCAGATCGTGCTTCATTTTGCGGATCAGCTTGATGCAGGTGATGATTCGACCAGTTCCGACGATACTGTCGATGGTTCGGAAGTTACGTTGAAGGGGTCTATGGGACTTGCCTCGGCTTCGGAGACGTCGCTTGCGGGCCGTGCCGAGCGGGCGCGTATCAAGGCCCAACGCAAGGAGGAACGCGCGCAGGCGGATGCGGCCAATCAGCAGAACGCTTCCGACGGTACTGCGGCCAGCTTGGTGGACGACAAGAACGCCATCAGCATGGATGATGTGATGAGCTACGCGGGTGGCCTGCGATCGTCATTTGGCGCGGCTGCCGATACCACGTCGAAGAACGTTGCGAAAGTCGGGGGAGTGGAATCAAAGAAATCCAGCGATGGCGATTCGGTAGATTCCGCATCTGAAAATACTGGAACAACAGGAAAAACCGCATCTTCCGAAATGTTGATGACAAGTGCGTTGCCGATTGCAGCATACGGCATTGCTGGTTCCGGAAATCGCACGTTGATTGTGCCTGATAATAGCGATTTGATTGACGAGACCGTTGAAATTGCGGCCGCTGCCGAAATATTGCAGCAGGCTTTGCAGAAGCTGTATCCGGATATGCCTGTGCAATCGCAGCCTGCTAAGGCCGCGCAATCTCAATATCTGCTTGCAGTTCCCGTTTTATAAAAATGTATAAACATAGGATCCAGATACACAAAGAGGGGGCCTTCCAATCGTGGAAGATCCCCTCTTAGGCTTTTTTAGCCGGCTGAGCCGTTAAGCAGACAGTCCTGTGGACTGTCTGTAGGTGAAGTGAACGGCTTTGCCACGAAGGCTGCCGGTTTCACCTACAGTTGCCATTAGTTCTTCGGCTTTTTAGCCGGCGGCTCTCCAAGTTCGCTGTCGGCCACAATCACGTCGATGGCGGCTTCGGCATCAGCCTTGGCCTCCTTGACGGCTTCCTTGGCTGCTTCGGCGGTTTCCTTGACGGCCTTCAGTGCGGCGGCCGCTCCCATGAAGGAGATGCGTCCGACCACGCGACCGGCCTCGGCGATATCGCCCAATGCGCTTTCGATGGATTCGCGCGCTTCATCGGAAACGCCCAGCTGCACGGAAAGGATCGGGGTCTTCATCGAAACCTTGGCCTTCGACTTGATGCCACGCAGCGCGGCCAGAGCTTCACCGGCATGGGTGAGCAGCTCCGGGGAGACGGCTGCTGCGGCCGCATCGTACGTTTCAGCCTTCGGCCATGCGGCGTGGTGCACGGAGCCTTCGCCCTCATGCATCCAGCTCCACACTTCTTCGGTGGCGTACGGCAGGTACGGTGCCAGCAGGCGTGCGAAGGCATCCAAGCCCAGTCCCAGCGCGGTGCGAGCGGACTTCACGGCCTTCTCGCTCGGCACATGGCCGGTGGAGTCTGCGGTGCCGTATGCACGGTTCTTGACCAGCTCGATGTAATCGTCGCAGAACTGCCAGAAGTAGTTTTCGATGACTTCCAAAGCCTTGGAATGCTCGTAGTTGTTGAGGCTTTCGGTGGCTTCGCGCACTACGAGGGCCATCTTGGCCATGGCTGCGCGGTCCAGCGGCTCGGTCACGTCGGCAGGGTTCCAGCTTGCGGTTGCCGGAGCGCCCACATGGTGGTTCTCATCCTCACGGCCGATGGCCAGTGCGAACTTGGTGGCGTTGAGCAGCTTGATGGCCAAACGGCGGCCGATCTTCATCTGGCCTTCGTCGTAGGTGGCATCCAGGCCCAAACGTGCCGCAGCGGCCCAATAACGCACCGCGTCGGCGCCGAACTGCTTGATCGGCTTGTCTGGCACAACTACGTTGCCCTTGGACTTCGACATCTTCTTGTGATCCGGATCAAGAATCCATCCAGACAGGGTGGCATTGGCCCACGGCAGACACTTGTTCTCGAGATGCGCGCGATCCACGGTGGAGAACAGCCAGGTGCGGATGATGTCCTGACCCTGCGGACGCAGATCCATCGGGAAGGTGGCGTTGAAAATCGCCTGGTTCTCTTCGCCTGGCTCTTCCCAGCGGGTCACGATCTGCGGGGTGAGCGACGAGGTCGCCCACGTATCCATGATGTCAGGTTCGGCGGTGAAGCCACCGGGCACGTCGCGCTGGTCCTCGCTGTAGCCTTCCGGCACATCGTCGGTCGGATCGATCGGCAAGCGGTCCTCGCTCGGCACGATCGGATGATCGTAATCGGCGGTGCCATCTTCCTTCACCGGATACCACAGCGGGAACGGCACGCCGAAGAAGCGCTGACGGGAGATCAGCCAATCGCCATTCAGGCCGTTCACCCAGTTTTCGTAACGCACGCGCATGAAATCAGGATGGAAGTTCAGTTCGCGACCGCGTTCGATCAGTTCGGCGTTCAGCTTCTGATCGGTGCCGCCGTTCTTGAGGTACCACTGGCGGGAAGTGACGATTTCGAGCGGCTTGTCACCCTTCTCGTAGAAGTTCGTCATACGCTTGGTCGGAGTCGGTTCGCCGTCAAGATCGCCGGATTCGCGCAGTGCGTCGACGATGATCTTGCGTGCGGAGAATGTCGTCTTGCCGGCGGTTTCCTGGAAGACGCGCTTGCCTTCCTCGTCTTCGATCCAGTCCGGGGTGTCCATCACGATGCGTCCGTTGCGCTGGATGATGGAACGCAGCGGCAGGTTCAGATCACGCCACCACTCAACGTCGGTCACGTCACCGAACGTACAGCACATGGCGATACCTGCGCCCTTGTCCATTTCCGCGGCCTTGTGCGCCAGAATCGGCACCTTCACGTGGAACAGCGGGGAGTAGACGTACTGGCCGAAATACGGCTTGTAACGCTCGTCATCCGGGTGCGCGATCAGTGCGCCGCAGGCTGCCAGCAGTTCCGGACGGGTGGTTTCGATGTAGATCGGAGTGCCGTCTTCGAAGCGGAACGCCACCTTGTGGTAGAAGCCCGGATATTCGCGGGATTCCAGCTCGGCCTGGGCCACTGCGGTCTGGAAGGTCACATCCCACAGGCCCGGAGCGTCTTTCTGATACGCTTCGCCGCGGGCCAGATTGCGCAGGAACGCCTTCTGGGCCACGCGCTGCGGGTGCTCGCCGATGGTGTGGTAGGTCTGCGTCCAGTCGATGGACAGGCCGAGGGAACGCCACAGCGCCTCGAACTGCTTCTCATCCTGGGCGGTGAGCTTCTCGCACAGTTCGATGAAGTTCTTACGGGAGATCGGAACCTGATCCTTGGCGTCGATCTTCTTGCCATCGGTGCCTTCGAACGGCGGCACGAAATCAGGATCGTACTTGAGGGAGGTGTCCACACGCACGCCGTAATAGTTCTGCACACGGCGTTCGGTTGGCAGGCCGTTGTCGTCCCAGCCCATCGGGTAGAACACGTCGTAGCCGTTCATGCGCTTGAATCGCGCGATCACATCGGTATGCGTGTACGAGAACACGTGGCCCACGTGCAGGTGGCCGGAAACGGTGGGCGGCGGGGTGTCGATGGAATACACGGCCTTGCGGTCGCGGGTGCCCTGGAACTTGTAGACTTCGCTTTCGTCCCAGACTTCGCGCCACTTGTCTTCGAGACCGTCCACGCCGACCTTGTCGGGCAGCGGCGTGAGGTTCGCGTTGATGGTATTATCTTGGCTTTCAGTCATAAACGCTAGTCTAGAAAGCGAATGTGACAACTTACGGAACTGCAGCCGAATGCCGAAATCGCAAGAAAATCAGCGCAACACACGGATTGTCCGCAGTGTTCGGCGATTGATTGACAATCGCGGGAAAATCACTGCAACTTCACTCTGCTCAACGGCAGCAGACGGTCGGTCAGATTTTTCGGATATCCCTGCAATTGGTCGCTTACCGCCATGAAATTCTTGCGCGTGTACAGCCAGTCGCTTGCCGCGTTTTCGCTGACGGCGCGTGCATACGTGCGCATGCGTGCCTGATAATCGTCATCATTGGTGGCCGCCATCGCGTCCGCATATGCCTGCTGCACATCGCCGTTCTCATAATGGAACACGCTTTGGCCGTCGGTGAATACGCTCGCATCGTTTTCGCCGCTCATGGTGGTGAGCGCGATATTGTAGGTGCCCGCGTTCATGCGTTCCGTGACTTGCGCCGCGGAATCGAGCACTTCCAGATTGACGCCGATATTGAGCTGTTCGATCGCCGATTTCACGGTGTTGCCGATCTGCTCATATTCCTTGGGCACCAGCAGATCGATATCGGCGATATAGTATGCGCCGAAATAGCTGCGCATCTGCTGGCCCTGCTCAAGATTGTAGGGGAACAGTTCGCTCAGATCCTCATACCCGTCTTCCAGCGGGCTTATCGGGCCTCCGAGCGACGAATAGGCGTCCGGAGCGTCTTTGGCGATGGTCTGCGCGTCGATGGCGTATCTCGTCATTTTGCGGATCTGCTCGTCGGAGAACGGGCTTTCGGTGCCGTTATTGAAGGCGAGCATCACTTTGTCGAAGCTGATGCCGCTGTCGGAGTTGATGCCGCTTTGCTGGTTGAGCTCATCGGCGGCAGACGCGCTCAACGGCAATGCCATGCTGATTTTCTTGGCTTCCATGGCGCTGACCAGCGAATCTTCGGAAGCGTAGTAATACAGCGTTATTTGCGATGCGGCGGCTTTGGTGCCCCAATACGAGTCGTTGCGCTGCAGCACGATCTGTGTTTTCGACGAGGCTTCCACGGTGAACGGTCCCGATCCCACGGCTTTCTTGCCGTAATTCGCCGTGCTTTCCTCATCGTAAACAATGCCGGCACGCCCGCTCAACGCGCGCAGCAGGCACGGATTCGGCTGATTGAGGGTGATGACCACCGTTTTTTCGTCGGGATTGGTGATTTCCTTGAGACTACCAAGTTGGTCGGATCCCACGTAATTGTTGTTGATGACGTTTTGCAGCGACCAGACCACGTCGGACGAGTCGAGTTTATGGCCGTTGGCGAAGGTCATGTTGCTGTTGAGCGTGAACGTGTAGGTCAGTCCGTCGTCGGAAATCTGCCATGATTTCGCGATTGACGGCTGCAGTTTGTTGGTTTCGCTGCGTGACACCAGGGTTTCGTACACGTTTTCGAGCAGCGCCTGCTCCAGCGCGGTGCCCTGTTCGGTGCGGATGTCGAGCGATTCCGGCGCGCTGCCCTGAATGCCGATGGCCACGGAGGAGTCGGAAACGAGCGTGGTGAAGGAGGTAATCGGATTTTTGCGGTTCGTCAGCGACCAGCCCAGCCAGGTCATGACGCTGAGCATGATGGCGACGCCGAAAAAGATCAGCCATCGCGTGATTTCGGCTTTCAGCTTGGCTTCCCGCCCGTTTTCTTCTTCCATGGTGTCTTCCATGGTGCTGAGTCTAGTTGGCACAGGCTACAGCGGGCATGCGCGTTACGCTGCGAATGCGCTCGGACAGGTGTCGTTAAGGGGGCAGTTGAGGCAGTCGGGCTTGCGCGCATGGCATATGGCACGACCATGCAATATCAGCCTGTGAGACAGGTCCGTCCACTCTTCGGGCGGGAAGCAGGCGGTGATCTCTCGTTCGATGGCTTTGGGGTCGGGGGAGCCGCTCGCCCAGTCCGAACGCCAGCGCAGCCGCCCGGTCACACGGATCACATGCGTGTCGACAGGGAATCCCGGCACGCCAAAAGCATTGCCAAGCACCACGTTCGCGGTTTTGCGCCCGACCCCGGGCAGACTTGTCAAAGCATCCATGGTTTGCGGCACCTCGCCGTCGAACCGTTCGCACAATGCGTAAGAAAGTCCGATGATGTTCTTTGCCTTCGTATGATGAAATCCGATGGAATGAATGATGCTTTCCACGTGTTCGGGATTGGCGCTCGCAAGTGCGGCCGGTCCCGGATATTCGCCGAATAATTCCGGTGTGACCATATTCACGCGTTTGTCGGTGGTTTGCGCGCTTAGCACGGTCGCCACCAGCAGCTCAAACGGGTTTGAAAAATTCAGCGCGCATTTCGGATGCGGAATCTCCTCGCACAATACGGCGTATTCCTGATGCATGCGTGACAGTCGCGCTTGTTTCGATTCCCGGGGCATGGCACCAGTCTACCGTCGCATGAATATGCAATCGCGCGTACGAAAGTGAGATAGCCGACAGTCAGATCGCAAGTATCGTGGCAATCGCAAGCATCGCAAATCGCAGGCAATGCCAGCAATGCGAATAGTGCGACAATCAGTTTTCGCTCGAAGCGTTGTGGGCTGCGGCGTCCTTGGCCGCCGCCTCGCCTTCCTCTTCTTCCGGAGGATCAAAACGATAGCCGACATTGCGCACGGTACCGATCACATGCTCGTATTCGCCGCCCAGCTTGGCGCGAAGACGACGGATATGCACGTCGACGGTGCGGGTGCCGCCGTAATAGTCATAGCCCCACACTTCCTGCAGCAGCTGCGCGCGGGTGAACACGCGTCCCGGATGCTGCACGAGGTACTTGAGAAGCTCGAACTCCTTGTATGCCAAGTCGATCGGATGCCCATGCAGACTTGCCGTATAGCCGTTGGTGTCCACCACCAGGTCTCCGGAGTGGATCATGCCGTCTTCGTTCTGCACGCCCGATTCTCCGGAACCGGAAACCGCATTGACCGGCGAGTTGCCGCGCTCGGATACCAAGCGAAGACGCCCCTCAACTTCGGCCGGGGAAGCGGACGCCACCACCACGTCGGCGATGCCCCACTGCGAATTGACCACGGTGAAGCCACCCTCGGTGAGGACGAGCACGATCGGCGTGGACAGTCCGGATGCATGAATCAGGCGGCACAATGTTTTCGCCGTGGCCAGATCATCTCGCGCATCCAGAAAAAGAATGGTGTTTTCCGGCATTTTCACCAGACTTGCCGCGTCCATTGGTAGCACGCGTACGCGGTGGGAAAGCAGCGCCAGAGAAGGAAGCACGGTAGCTGGGTCGCTAGCGAACGTCATAAGCGTCAGATCCGTCACGTTAGCTCCCTTTGTCTCTTGTACTGGTTTTGTATCGTTGCCGCGATTGTACTCTTGTTGTGTGTTGTCGGCGTTTCATTAATTTTATCTGAACTATGTGGACACTTGCGGCTACATTTAATGGTATCGCATACGTAATGACCACATTATGGAAAATCATGAAAAGGGGACGAAATGACCGCCTCTGAAAAAGTTGCCGTCAAGTCGGCTCAGAAAGCCTCGTTCGGCAAGGTGTTTGCCGTCCAAATCGCCGCATATGTGGTGCTGGTTGTGCTTGCTCTGATTCCCGGCATTTCCTATGGGAATGCGGAAGAGCCCGCAATCGTGTCGTTCACGGTTGTGGCTTCCGTGGCGATGATTGCGCTGCTTGCCGTGTTCAACCCGTTCCGCGATGGTGTTGCGGGGCATGCGATTTCCGTGATTGCGGGCTTGCTTTCCGTGGTGTGTGCCACGACGATGATGCTCGGACGTGCGATTTTCCCTGCCGGTTTGGGTGACGAAGACACGTTTTGGATGCAGGAAGGCTGGATCGCCGGCGTCGGCGGTCTGCTGATCCTGCTGATTGTGGTTTCGTTCGGGCGTCAGATGGCGCGTGAGAACCGTACGCATCTGATTCGTTCGCTGTCGCACAATGTTGTGGAAGGCGTTGCCATGATTGGCAGCGCGGGCTGGTGCTTCCTATCGACGCTGCTGCCGATTCGTTCCGGCGAAAACGCGGCTTCCACCGATTATGGCTCGACGACGGCGTGGGCTGTTGCGGTGATTGTGGCGTTGTTGCTGATTATCGCGCTTGACGCGTGTTCGTATTGGTGGAATCGTGATGCCGATCCCGATCCGCAATCCAAGAATCCGTGGATCGGCATTGCGCTGCTGCCGGTTATGATTTCCGGAATTGTGGTCGGTATCGCATCGTACGCGACCGTCATGTTCTAATAGTGTGATTCCTGCAATCGCGAGAAAACGCGAAAGCGCAGGAAAATAATCGCAAGTATTTGCGGTAAGCGGTAATGTAAAAGCCCATAATCGTGTGCGATTACGGGCTTTTACTGTAAGTTTGTATATTTATTTGTATATCTGATTTGCGATTATTATGCGAGGAATCCGAGATGTTCCAGCAATACTTTCATGCCGATCAGAATAAGTACGACGCCACCTGCGATCTGTGCGGGCTTCTGCCAGCGCGAGCCGAACGCGCGACCGATATACAGACCGGCTGCGGAGAACAGGCCGGTGGTGATGCCGATGATGATCACTGAAATCCAAATGTTCAACGACATGAATGCGAAACTGACGCCGACGGCGAATGCGTCGATGCTGCAGGCCACGGCGAGCGGAAGCATGTGCTTCCAATCGAAATCAGCGGTTTCCTTGGCGTTCTCTTCATCCTCTTCGAATGCTTCACGCACCATGTTGCCGCCGATGAGGGCGAGCAGGCCGAAAATGATCCAATGGTCGACGGCGGTCACGTATTTGCTGAACGTGGAGGCGGCGAAATAGCCGAGCAGTGGGAAAAGCGCCTGAAATCCGCCGAACCAGAGGGCGGTTTTGAACGCGTCGAGGCCGCGTAGTTTTTTGACGGTGAGACCTTTGCCGATGGAAACGGCGAATGTGTCCATCGATACGGAAACGGCAATAAGTAATGTTTGAATCAACATAGCTGGTATATAGGTTCATCCCGCCGGTTTCCCACGGGATGGGCCTCGACGGAGTCTCACGTCCGCCTACGCCTAGGGGTACCGACATAGAACTGCCGCGCCAGCCAGCGGGCTTTGAATTCTGCGAATACTGTTCGCATGCCGTGAATTACGTGTTCCACTATAGCGGCCCCGGCGAATATGCGCGTGCAGTATGAGTGTATCCCGTCTGCGGGCTGTTTCTTCCACTCGCTGGAGAAATCTGGACACTTGGAGGGTATGGTTTTGTCCGTTTTCCTCCAATCGGTGGAGGAATCTGCCCGCTGAGAAGTTGATTTGCGGGCATTTTCTTCCAGTGACTGGGGGAATTTGTCCGCTGGAAGCCGTGTTAGTGGGGTGATTGTTCCAGTGAGTGGAGGTTTTTGCCCGCTGAGGGGCTGGTTTGCGGGAGGATTCTTCCAGTGACTGGCGGAATCTGGACGTTGGAAGGTATGCAAAAGCCCGTTGACGTGTGCGAGTGCGTACGTCAACGGGCTTTCCTCGGATTGCTACCTAAAGCTATCTAGAAAGGCGTGGAAATCACTTCTCGGATTCTTCGAGGCGCTTGCGGGCGGCCACGATTTCTTCCTCGGCCTTGGCGGCACCGGTCCAGTAATCGCCCGGCAGCACTTCCTTGCCCGGCTCCAGAGCCTTGTACTGCTCGAAGAAGTGCTTGATTTCAGCCTTGTGGTACTCGGAAACGTCTTCGACATCCTTGATGTCGTCGAAACGTACATCAGCCGGCACGCACAGCACCTTGTCATCTCCGCCAGCCTCGTCGACCATGTGGTACAGGCCGACGGCGCGGCATTCCACCACGCAGCCCGGGAACACGGAGTTCGGGATCATGACGAGCGCGTCGAGCGGATCGCCATCCTCGCCCAGGGTGCCGTCGATGTAGCCATAGTCATCCGGGTAACCCATGGAAGTGAACAGGGTGCGGTCCAGGAACACGCGGCCGGTCTCGTGGTCCACTTCGTACTTGTTCTTGGAGCCGCGCGGAATTTCCACCACGACGTTGAAGGTTTCTGCCATGTCATTTCTCCTTGAGATTGGGCAGTTTGCATTATCAGTAACCACAATACCGCTTTCCACCGAAGTGGAACCGGTATTGTGGTATGAATCGAAACGAATTTCTAGTCGAGCTGACCGAGATTAATCAGATCGATTGAGACTCAATCAGTCTTCGACTACGGTGAGCACGTGTGCCACGTCGGCCCAAGGGGCGAGCGAAACGTAGTTGTCGTAACCCCATTCGAAGTCGCGGCCGGTCAGCTCATCATGCACCTTGAGCGGCTTGTCGGTGGCGAAACCGAAGTCGCCAAGCTCGATGTGCACAATGGACTGGTGCGCGTTGTGTCCGTCGAGGTTCACGATCACGATCATCGTATCTGCCTTGCCGGTACCGGTCAGTTCGGCCGGAGTCTGACGCAGGAATGCGATCACGCCCGCGTCGTCGCTCGGCAGAATGTGCAGGTTGTGGTAGCTGCGGCAAGCCGGGTGAGTGTCACGGATCTTGTTGAGCGAGGTCAGCAGTTCGGCGATGCCGTACTTTTCGGTGCTGTCCCAATCGCGCACCTTGACTTCGTACTTCTCGTTGTCGATCTGCTCTTCGAAGCCCGGACGCTGCTTGTTTTCGATCAGCTCGTAGCCGTTGTAAATACCCCAGCTCGGGCTGCCCATAGCGGCGAGCACCGCACGCACCGCATGGCCGGCAATGCCGTTGTCGCGCACGTAGGCGGTGAGAATATCCGGAGTGGTGGGCCAGAACGTGTTGTGCTGGTAGAAGCCGCCATTGCCGTTGGTCTCTTCGAGGTACTCTTCGAGCTCTTCCTTGGTGTTACGCCACGGGAAGTAGCAGTGCGACTGCGTGAAGCCCACATAGCTCAGCGCGCGCATCATGCCCGGGCGGGTGAACGCCTCGGCAAGGAACAGCACTTCCGGATGCTTCTTCGTAACGGCGGCAATCACATCCTGCCAGAAACGCACCGGCTTGGTGTGAGGATTGTCAACGCGGAAGATCGTCACACCCGCCTTGACCCACAGATCCATAATGCGTTCGACTTCCTTTTCGATGCCTTCCATGTCGGCATTGAAGTCGATCGGGTAAATGTCCTGATACTTCTTCGGTGGATTCTCTGCGAATGCGATGGTGCCGTCCGGCTTGGTGCGGAACCAGTTCGGATGCGCCTTGACCCACGGATGGTCAGGCGAGCACTGCAAAGCGAAATCAAGCGCGATTTCCAAGCCCAGCTCGTGGGCGCGCTCGCAGAATGCCTTGAAATCGTCCATGGTGCCAAGCTGCGGGTCAACGGTGTCGTGGCCACCCAGTTCGGAGCCGATGCCGAACGGGGAGCCCGGATCGTTCGGGCCGGCTACCAGGGAATTGTTGCGTCCCTTGCGGTTGGTCACGCCAATCGGGAAGATCGGCGGCAAATACACAATGTTGAAGCCTTCGGCTGCGGCGCGTTCCAAGCCGGCGATCGACGTCTTGAGGTTGCCGGGAACGATCTTGCCGTCTTCACCGTAGTAGGCTCCTTCGGAACGTGGGAAGAACTGATACCAGGAGGCGAAGCTGGACTTCGGGCGTTCCACACGGAAACGCTGCGGATTCGACTCGGACAGGCCGTCGCGCAACGGGTTGGTTTCGTGCAGCTGCTCGATGTCGCTGCTCTGGACTGCGGCGAGACGCTCTTCGGCGCTCAGCGACTTGTTTTCCATGGTCTTGGCGGCGTCGCGCAGCACCTTCTTGTCGGCTGCGGAAAGCTTGGAATCCTTCGCGTCAGCCCAACGTGCGAGCAGCTGTGCGCCGGATTCCAGCGCATTCTCCACGTCGTCATTCACTTCAACCTTGATGGCGGCGTCGTGCAGCCAAGACTGGTAGGTGTCTTCCCAGCCTTCGACCACGATCTGCCATTCGCCCAGCTGACGCTTGACGGCGGCATAATCGGCATCCCACGGCTTCAGATCGCTGTGTTCGCCGATCTTGACCATGGCTTCCCAGCGGTCGAGGCCCGGATTGGTGCAGGTCATGGCGAAACGTTCAACCTCGCGGCCGCGTGCGTTACGCACGGACACGGTCGCTCCTGCCTTGGTGCGGCCTTCGATGAACACTTGGGCGGTGACGTTGAATGCTTCGCCGAGCTCCACGCGTGCCGGGAACAGGCCGTTCTCAACGTTCGGGGTGATGTCGAGCACGTTCACGCGGCCGAACTGTTCGGGGCTGGTGCGTTCGATGACGGGGGCTGGGGCTTCGCCGACCGTTTGCGGTGCGGCGGCCTTCGCTTTGGTGGTGCGCTTGCGAGCGGTGGATGCCGTGGACTTTTTGGCTGCGGCGGTGCGCTTGCTAGGCGTCTGAGACGTTGCCGATGCCGTTTTGGCGGCCGCGCTTTTGGCGGTCGTCTTCTTGACGGCTGGTTGCTTGGTTGCGGTGGTGCGCGGTTCCGCGCTCTTATCTTCTTCTGCCATACCGCCGATTATAGAGGAGAAAAGGTGGATTTGGGTGAACTATCTTCCGACCAGCGATTTCCACCCTTTGTGGATAACTTGTTTACCTACGATTGGTAAAACGTTTTTTGTGGATAAGTTACGTTTGCTGACAAGCGAAGTTGTCCACAAAAACGGCAAAAAGAACGTCCTCCGACCACAACCCTTGAAAAAGGCCATGTGGCAATCGCAAGTATGCAAGCCTGTTGAATTACGACAACAACGATGTGCATATCGAAAGGACGATGCGATGAATGCGATGAAACGACATACGCTTGCGATTCTGGCCGCGGTATTGGCGGCCTGCATCATAATCGTGGGAATGACCTGCCCGGCCGCGCTGGCCGCCGAACAGCTGCTGCGCGCGAACGGCAAGCATTACAACTATTTTCTCGATGGAAAACCGTATGTGATCGGGGTGAACGCGGAATCGAGATCGGGCAAATTCTATTATTGCCGGCAAATCGAAAGCATGACCGACTATAAGGTCACCGAAACCACCACCGTGGAAAATACGGAAGCGGCGCGGCGCCTCGCATGGCTGCTGTCCGAATATCAACATGACGGGGAACCGGTGCTCACGTATGCGGCGATCGGCGTGCTGGTGCACCGCAACTATGACGACCAAAAGGTGTAGGTCAGGCATGAGCAATACCTCTTCTCGGTGATGGACGGGCTGGAAAGCAAGGTCAACGAGCTTTGGGAGGAGGCCGCGAACAAGCTGCCGGTTTCTTCGAGGGTGACGCGTGATGATCGGCAGGGATTGCGGTCCGGAAGCCTGTTCGTGCAGTTGCTGGATTCGAGTGGACAGCCGATCGAGGGCGTATTCACGGCGACGATCGAAGGTCCGGCCGTGTTCGACGAGGACGACGAGCCCACGGCAGTCGGCTGGGCCGAACTGGAGGGAACCACCGTGTATTGGCATGCAACGGGTGCCGGCGAGGTCAATATCAAGGTCGGATACCAGTCCGTGGGATTGGATGAGGCCGTCACCGCGCAGAAAATGATGGTGCTGAACGATGTGGTGGAACGTGAGGATAGCCTGCTGACGTTCAATGTCGACAACCTTTATGCCCCCGAGCAGGAAATGCCGCAGACAGGAAGTCCGATGGGGCTGGTGTTGGGTTTGGCGGCTGCCGTGATGTGCTGCGGGGCGTTCATGCTGTATGCGGTACGGCGACGATGATATGCGGCGATGATGTCGTCTCGCGGAGGTGATGCTTCTCGATGAGAGTTGCGATATTTCAGCTGCAATATATTCCGCATGTGCGTGAGAATACGGCTATATCATGCTGAAAACGTTGAAATTAAGCCGCAGACGAACATATTTTTCTGCTGACGAACTCCCATTTTCACGTATCTACAATCATGGCGTCGTCGATACGAATGGAGGTTGCGATGACAGAAGAACATGCAGATGAAACGATGGTCGCGAGCATGCGTGCGGATGCCGAACGGCAGGGAGCCGATGATCGGAAGGTTACCGATGCGCCGCATTATCTGGCGCGGGTGCTGATGGCCAACGGCATACGAAACATGTATGGCGTGGTCGGCATTCCCGTCACCGATTTCGCGCGCATCGCGCAGGGCATGGGTATGCGATTCGTGGGCATGCGCCATGAGGAGGACGCTGTGAACGCGGCCGCGGCCGACGGATTCATCACCGGTCGGCCGGCTGTCACGTTGACGGTATCCGCTCCGGGATTCCTCAACGGTCTACCGGCACTGCTGGAAGCCACGGTGAACGGCTATCCGGTCATCATGATCGGCGGCTCCTCAACCCGCCATGTGGTCGACCTTGAGGAAGGCGAATACGAAGGCCTCGACCAGATGAACTACGCCAAGCAGTTCTGCAAGGCTTCGCTGCGCATCGACCGCATCGAAGATATTCCGCTCGCGGTGGCCCGTGCCATGCATATCGCCTCTTCAGGACGCCCAGGCGCGGTGTACATCGATTTCCCCGATGACACCGTGGCACAGACCCTGAGCCAAAGCGAAGCCGACCGCCTGATGTGGACGGCAACCGACCCGGCCCCCGCCGTGGTGCCGGCACGCGAATCCATCGACGCGGCGCTCGCATTGCTGCAGCAGGCCGAACGTCCGCTCATGGTGATCGGCAAAGGCGCCGCAATCGCCCGCGCCGAAGAGGAAATCCGCGAATTCGTCAAGAAAACGGATATTCCATTCCAGCCAATGTCCATGGCCAAAGGCGTAGTGCCCGATACCGACCCACACAGCACGGCAAGCTGCCGTTCCACCGCGCTACGCAACGCCGACGTGGTATTGCTGGTCGGCGCGCGACTCAACTGGATGCTGTCGTTCGGCCAGGGCAAAACGTGGAACGAACATGTGAAATTCATCCAAATCGACATCAATCCGGAAGAAATCGAAAACACGCGCAGTATCGATGTACCAATCGTGGGGGATATTCGTTCCGCCATGACGCTGCTCAACGGATCTCTGGAAGAATACCCGTTCAAAGCTGACGAAACCTGGCTGAACATGCTGAAGGAAGCCAGCGCGAAAAACGTGGCGAAATTTGAAACCCGCGAACAATCCGATCAGCTGCCCATGAGCCATTTCAACGCCTTGGGAGCCATCAAAAAGGTGTACAACAAACACCATGAAGATCTCATTCTCACCAATGAGGGAGCCAATTCGCTCGATGATTGCCGCAACATCATCGACATGCTCGAACCGCGCCATCGTTTGGACTGCGGCACGTGGGGTGTGATGGGCTGCGGCACCGGCTATGCGATTGGCGCGGCGCTTTCCACTGGCAAGAAAGTGCTGTACATCGGCGGCGATTCCGCATTCGGCTTCGATGGTATGGAAGTGGAGGTGGCCTGCCGCTACCAGCTGCCCATCACCTTCGTGGTGCTCAACAACGGCGGTATCTACCGCGGCGACTTCGAAAACCTTGGAGCGGACGGTGACCCGTCGCCGCTGACGCTTACCTACAACGCGCATTACGAGAAGGTCCTCGAAGCGTTCGGGGGTAAAGGTTACTATGCCACCACTCCGGAAGAAGTCGAACGCATGGTCGGCGAGGCGGTCGAATCAGGCAAGCCAAGCTTCGTGCATGTGCAGATCGCGCAGTATGCGGGCAAGGAATCCGGCAATATCGGAGCGTTGAATCCGAAGCCGGTGGTCGGAGCCCTCGTTGATTCCGAAGTCACCATGTACGACTACGCGACCGGCGCTCGCATGTAGCGCATCGGCTGTCGGTATGACATGTGGGCGTGCGAACGGTGGAATGCGTGCGCCCACTTTTTCTGCCTGAAAACCAATGATCCGATCAACGTATCTGCAATATCAGCAATATCAGCAATCAAACAATATTGCAGAAGATTGCAGATAGAAAAAATATAAAGAAAGAACGACAGTGATAAACATACTTGTTGACGACATCGTGCCAATTATTGTCATTATGGCATTAGGGTATATTTGTGGAAAATTCAGTTATTTTGATGACGATCAGCGGCAGGGACTTAATAAACTTGTGTTGAATATCGCGCTTCCTGCGGCGTTATTTGTGTCCATCATCAAATCGACCCGTGCAATGCTTGCGAAAGACGCAACATTGACCGCCATCAGTTTCATCGGCGTCATCGTCATGTTTATGGTGAGCTATTATCTGTGCCGGTTGCTGTTCCACCGCAGCATTCAGGAGGCGGCCGTCTGTGCTCTGATCGCAGGATCTCCGACGATTGGTTTCCTTGGATTCGCTGTGCTTGATCCGATTTACGGCAACACCGTCAGCACGAATCTCGTCATAGCCATTATTTCCATCGTGGTCAACGTGGTGACCATTCCGATCGGCATGTATCTGATCAACCTCGGCCAGGCCAAAGACCGAGCGAAGCTTAGCGTACAGGCCGAAAACGCGGTCAATGCAAAGGCCAATGCAAAAGGCGATATCACGCTTGACCCGGCACGAGATGCCGCAACCGACAAAACCGCCGAACTTATGGTGCATGGCACGTCGAATACGGGAAAGAACCGCAACGGCAATCTGCAGGCGTTGCTCGACGCACTGAAGCAACCGATCTGCTGGGCGTCGTTATTGGCCATTTTCCTAGTGTTGGTGGGCATTCATGTGCCAAGCCAGGTGGCGCCGACCTTCGATCTGATCGCCAAAGCGAATTCCGGTGTGGCCGTGCTTTCCGCGGGCCTCGCGCTTTCCACGGTGAAATTCTCGCTCGGTTGGGAAACCATCTGGAACACGTTCTTCCGCCTGATTCTGACGCCTGCAGTGTTCCTTGGCGTGGCGCTGTTGTGTGGCATGGGCGGTGACATGAACAAGATTTCGATGCTGGTGATGGCGGTCGCGTTGCCGCCGGCGTTCTCAGGCATCATTATTTCCAGCCGTTACAACATTTATGTAAAAGAAGGCGCCTCGACCACGGCCGTCGCCACGGTGGCATTCGCGGCCACCTGTCTGCTGTGGATCTGGCTCGTCCCCTTCTGCGTGGGCTGATTCAGTATCCTCACTGTAGCTCACGAAGCGCATATAGTAACGGAACGTTGAAATTCCAACGTTCCGTTACTGCATGCGCTTTTTGTGACGGTAAACCGTAAGACGTAAGACATGTGATTGTGTGCGGAAGTGCGGGGCGTGGACTGCAATGGATGTGACGCATAACAAATAAGGGCGAATCTTGTGATCCGCCCTTATTCGTGCGCCAGTGCGCGCTAACGTGCGTTACTTCAAATCAGCCTGCACACCATCGTTACCGCCGATCACACCGGAATCACGCAGCGAAGCGATCTGATCGTCGTCATATCCCAACGCATGCAGAATCTCACGGTTATGCTCGCCCAGCTTCGGCGCACGCTGGTAATCCGGCACGAAATTACTCATCGTAAACGGCATGCCGATCGTCTTGAAATCGCCGCGCGCATCCTGCTGGTCAATGGTCACAATCGTGCCATCCCCATTCAAATCAGGATCGTTCTCCAACTCATACCAATCCAACACCGGGCCGACCGGCACGCCCTTCGCACCCAATTCCTTGGTCAGCGTGTACTTGTCGAACTGCATGGTGTACGCCTCAACACGCTGGTACACCTCGGTTTTATGCTCGTCACGCGCATTGGCGGTATTGAAACGCGGGTCGGTCAGCCAATCCTCGAATCCCATCGCATGGCAGAAATTCTCGAAGCCCTTCTTGGACTGTTGAACCACTATATATACGTAAGCGTTCGGGTCATGCTCCCAGCCTTTCGCGCGGTAGCACCAGCCAAGCACCAAACCACCCTCCGCATTCGCTGCGCGCGGAATGGCTTTGCCTTGCTTGCCCCACTCATAATTCGGGTAGCAGTCATAGTAGGAAAGCTTGCCCAAACGGTCGAGAATCAACTGGTCGCGCAGCTTGACACGGCACAAGTTCAGCACCGCATTCTGCATCGACTGGTACACATAGCAACCCTCACCGGTATGCTCGCGCTGCAACAGCGCCGAAAGAATGGCGATCAGCAGATGCATTCCGCTGTTGGAATCGCCCAATGCGGCGCCGGACTGCGTGGGCACATTGCGCTCGCCGTCATACCAGCCGGTGGTGGAAGCGGCACCGCCCGCGGACTGCGCGACCGGCTCGAACGCCTTGACATGCTCGAACCGGCTGCCCTTGTTGAAGCCCTTCAGCGACGCCATGATCAGACGCGGATTGATCGCATGTACGTCATTCCATCCGAAACCAAGCTTTTCCACGTCTCCCGGGCCGATATTCTCTACGAACACGTCGGCTTTCTTCAGGAGTTCGGCGAGGATTTTCTTGCCTTCCGGATCTCTCATGTTCAGCGTGATGGATTTCTTGTTGGCATTGAGCTGAAGGAAGTACAGGGAGTACGAGCCATCCACGTCGTTCATTTCATTACGTGTCGGATCTCCGCCCTGCACCTTCTCCACCTTGATGACGTCGGCGCCCATCCATGCGAGCATCTGCGTGCACGACGGGCCGGACTGCACCTGCGTCCAGTCAATCACGGTGATGCCTTTCAGCGGCGCGGTGTCCTGCGTTGCCTTTGTTGCCGTATCGTGCGTTGCGCTGTCTTGCATTGTGGTGTCCTGCGTCGCGTTGTGCGCGTTCGCTTGATTCATATAATGCATTGCCTTGTTCTCCTTATATCTGGTGATATGTGGTTGGCGAGGTCAACGTAGCGCGTGCAACCTTGGAGAACGTTGGATTTTCAGCCTTGAGCGGCAATCTTCGCTTTCGGCACATGCGATTGGCGGATCCGGCGCATTTTCTCCATACTTTCGGCACATGCGATTGATGAACTCGGCTGATATACCCGGTTTTTGTCGGGTTTTGTCCAGATTTTGTCCGGAAATTGGTTTTGGTGAGATTTGACGGAAAACAAAAAAGCTAGGAATTGTTGCAATTCCTAGCTTTCATCAGTAGCGGGGCATGGATTTGAACC